>NZ_AP022612.1:652950-1305901 GCF_010729895.1 Mycolicibacterium confluentis | reverse complement strand
CACGAGCGCGTCGGGGACGACGGTGAGCGTCGGCGCCAGCGGCGCACCGAACGTCGCGGTGACACCCGTGTGGTCGGCGACCCGCTCGGGATCCCACTCGACGGTGGCGGTGGTCGAACCGTCGACCACCTCGGGCAGCGCGTCGGGTCCGTCGACGCCGGCCGCGATCGCCAACACCGACCGCATCGCGGTCGAGGCGTCCTCGGTGGTGACGACGGGCGCGCCACCGTCGACCGTGGTGGCCGGCAGGGTGAACGGAATCTCGATCCAGGTGCCCGACAGCGGAAGGCTCAACACGACCTTCTCGCCGACGATCTCCAGGCGAGCGCCGGTGGCGTGGTTGGTCGCGGACTTGTTCTCGTGCACAAGCCATTCGGACGGGGCAGCGATGCGGTGCACCGGGTTGGTCGCGATGCGGCCGGCCCACAGCACGTCGGGGGCGTCGAGGACCAGCGCCAGCGGGCTGGTGACGTTCTGCAGACGCGAGATCACCGGCTTGGGCTGCGCTCCGGCGGCCACGGCCTCGTCGATCGCGGCCTGCTCGAAACGGTCGAGCAGTTCACCGACCGGTTCATCGACCCGCGTGATGCCCGCGACGGCCTGCGTGCCGGGGATGATGCAGACCTGGTCGGCGGAGTAGCGCGCGTCGTGGGCCTGCCACAGCGAGTCGCTGCGCCACCACCGGCGGACATCCTTGTCGATGACCGGGACGAAGTTCACCGGCTTGCCCAGCGTCTTGCACAGCTGGACGAAGAACGGCACGTCGGCCGGGTGCAGCTTGACGGTCGCGGCGTCGGGGTATGCGGCCAGTAGCGCGGCGATCGCGGCCTGCGGGTCCTCCAGCAGCCGCTCACCCTGTTCGGTTGCGCCGTAGAGGGTTTCGATCGGACCGGAGTCGACGGCGTTGAGCCGGGCCTCGGCACGCTGCAGCATCTCGGCGAAGCGGTCCCGCCACGTGACGTCGAGCCACGGCGAGTCCTCGCGCCTGGTGTCGGCGGTCGAATCGTTGTCACCGATCGCCAGTTCGACGTAGCGGTTCAGCCACTGCTCGTAGGTCATCTCGGCGACGTCGCCGAAGTACGGCTTGGCGGTGTTGGCCATCGCGGCGATGATCTCGTCGCGGCGCTGGGCGACGGCGTCGGCGTCACCGGCCACCTCGTCGAGCAGTCGACCGCAGCGCGAGGCCGTGTTGTCGATCTCGTGGATGTCCGCACCGAGCTGGCTACGGCCGGAAGCCATGCCGCCCTGCGCCTTCCCGGCGCCGACCCAGGTGTCCGTGCCCTTGGTCTCGACCAGCATCTGCTTGACCTGCGGGCTGGTGGTGGCCTCGAGGGTCGCCATGGCAGCGGTGCCGACCAGGATGCCGTCGACCGGCATCAGCGGGTAGCCGTAGGCCTGCGCCCAGCGGCCGGACAGGTATTCGGCGGCGCGCTCTGGCGTGCCGATGCCGCCACCGACGCAGACCGTGATGTTGGAGCGGCCACGCAGTTCCGAATAGGTGGCCAGCAGCAGGTCGTCGAGATCCTCCCAGGAGTGGTGCCCGCCGGCGCGGCCGCCCTCGATGTGGGCGATCACGGGCTTGGTGGGCACCTCGTTGGCGATCCGGATGACGGAGCGGATCTGCTCGACGGTGCCGGGCTTGAACACCACGTGGCTGATGCCGACGTCGTTGAGTTCGCCGATCAGTTCGACGGCCTCTTCGAGTTCGGGGATGCCCGCCGTGACGATCAGGCCGTCGATCGGGGCGCCGGACTGGCGCGCCTTCTGCACCAGGCGCTTACCGCCGACCTGCAGCTTCCACAGGTACGGATCGAGGAACAGCGAATTGAACTGGATGGAGCGACCCGGTTCGAGCAGCGTCGTGAGCTCCTCGACGCGGCCGGCGAAGATCTCCTCGGTGACCTGGCCGCCGCCTGCGAGTTCGGCCCAGTGTCCCGCGTTGGCCGCGGCCGCCACGATCTTGGCGTCGACCGTCGTCGGGGTCATCCCGGCGAGCAGGATCGGCGAGCGACCGGTCAGGCGGGTGAACTTGGTCGACAGCTTCACCGAACCGTCGGGCAGCGTGACGACCTGGGGGGCGTAGCTCGACCACGGCTTGGCCACCTCGGGCACGGCGCCGACGGTGAACAGGTTGCGCTGACCGCCGCGCGTGGCGGCGGGCACGATGCCGATGCCGAGGCCCCGGATCACCGGCGCGGTGAGGCGGGTCAGGATGTCGCCGGGGCCCAGATCCAGGATCCAGCGGGCGCCGGCCTCGTGCAGCGCGGTGATCTCGTCGACCCAGTCGACCTGGTCGATCAGGATGGCCTTGGTCATCGCCTTGGCCAGTTCGACGTCGATGCCGACCTGCTCAGCCCAGCCGCCGACGATGTCGACGCCGTCGGACAGACGCGGGGTGTGGAAGCCGACCTCGACCTGCACGGGGTCGAACACCGGCGCGAAGACGGCGCCGCCGCGGATCTTGCTCTTCCGCTCGGCCTCTTCCTTCTGCGCGATCTGCTGGCAGTAGAGCTCGAAGCGGGACAGCTGCTCGGGGGTGCCGGTGATGACCACGGAACGGCGGCCGTTGCGGATCGACAGCACGGGCGGCAGCACCGTCCGGACGTCCTGGCTGAACTCCTCGAGCAGTTCGTAGATGCGCTCGGGGTCGGCGTTGGTGACCGAGACCATCGGCGGGCGGTCGCCGAGCACCGCGATGCCGCGGCGACGGGCCACCAGGGTGCCTGCGGCGCCGATCAGCTGCGCGAGCGCCAACAGCTCCACGTCCTTAGCTCCGCCGGCGTTGAGGGCCTCGACGCCCAGCACGCCCTGCGAGTGACCCGCGACGGCGACCGGGCGAGTGGCGGCCAGATCCAGGCCCTGACGGGCCAGCGCCCGCACGGCACCGATCTGGGTCAGCAGCACGCCGGGCACGGAGACGGCGGCGGAGGTCAGTTGCTTGTCGGTCGGCACGGGCTCTTCGGCTGCCAGCGCGCGCACCCAGCGCAGCGGCTCGAAGCCGATCGGGCGAACCACGACGAGTTCACGGGCGACGGGCTCGAGCAGCAGCTCGGCCTCACCGGCCAGGGTGGCGAGATCGGACTCGATGCCTGCCGAGGAGACCAGCTCCTCGAGCGTCTCCAGCCAGGCGCTGCCCTGTCCCCCGAAGGCGACGGCGAAGGGCTCGCCGGCGGAGAGTCGATCGACCAGGGCGTGAGTCGACTGTGCGGGCCCGGCAGCGCTGCCATCGTGGTTGGTTGAACCGTCGTATTCGGCAGATACGTTGTCGTGCTCGAAAATCGTCACCTTGTATGTCTCCCTGTAGCTCTCTGCGGCGTCATCGTCTTCACTGCTTGTACTGCGCACCTTGTCGGCCCGCGACCTCCCGCAGCTCTGCGGGAGGTGTTGGTCGGCGGCTCTTCTGTGAGCCCGCCGTGCGCACGGCGCCTACCGTGTGGTCCGGCATGGGACCAACCGGCTCGTCCTCGAGGTCGGCTCTGAAGACCTCTTCTCGCGTGCGAACCGGCTGCACTAAGAGTGTCATAAGAGCTATGGCCATTTTCCGCCGCCAATTGGTTACTAGCGAGTTCTACGCAGCAGTAACCGTGGCGTGGGTAACGCGGCGCTCAAGCAGGCCTCGCAAGCTGGAGGACAAACGTCCTGTTGGCGGGTGGTTACGCCCGAGTAGGTATAACTCCGCAGATCACAGCACGATTGTTATCGAATCGTAACCTGTGAATTCGCCGGTTTCCAAAGTCCCGCGTGGGGCGTGCCCAAGCACCTGCTCGGTTCGCCAGTGCATCACTCGGCGGAGGACTTTTGAAATAAAGTTTGCTGGCAAATCTTACTGATCAGTAATGTGAAGGCCGTTTCCGGTCAGTCCCACTGACCGAACTGCGGCTTCAGAATGTGGTTGATGTCGACCCCGACTCCCCCGACACTGCGGCTGTCGATCTCGACTTGGTGCAGGTGCGCCGCCGCATGGGCGATTCGGCCCGGAGATCCCCAGTTGTGCTGCCAGAAATAGGCACCCAGGCCGTCCTGGATCGCCCACTCGATGGTCTTGGAGTTGGCGTAGACACCCGTCCGCTGATGCCCCAGCACGGATTCGCACCCCCGCAGGAAGGGCGCTACCTGCTGTTTGTACTGCTCATGGCTGGGGTCGTCGTCGATCGACATATAGATCGGTGCGCCGTACGAACCTCCCGCCGCGACATGCAATTCCCAGCCGCGCTTGGCGTGCTGGATGCCGGCGGGCTGTCCGCCCAACCAGTCGGCGGTGTCCTGCTTGCCGAACTGGTAGCACGACACGATCTTGAGGCCGCTGCGGTAGAGGTCACGGGCTTCGGCGAGCTGAATCGGCTTGCCCAGCATCCACTGGCCGCCGGGACGCCGGTCCGAGACGTAGCGAATGGCTCCGATCGCCCCTGATGCCCGGATGTCGCTGGCCTTGATGACGCCGGCCGCATAGTCGAGCAGGACTCCCATCGGAGCCGCACTCGCGGTGTGTGCGGTCGTCGCTCCGGCACCGAGCACAGCGGCCGCCGGTGTGACCGCAGCCATCCTGAGCACGTCACGTCGCGATATCGACACGAACCTCAGAATATGACAGCCGCCCCATGAAACCCGACAGTCACACAGGTCACGGGTGCGTCTCGTTTCGCTGGGCACGAGATGTGACGCCGGCCATCGCACGAGAAAAGAATTTCCGCGAGTCCCCGCTGCCTGGCATCATCGACGTCAGGTCGGCAGCAACGGAAAGGCGAGCACGTGCGGCGCTGGATCGTCTGGTCCGTCGGCCTGTTGGCGTACATCGTCGCGGTGCTCGACCGCACGACACTCGGCGTGTCCGGTCTCGATGCCGCCGTGCGGTTCGATGCCAGCCCTGGGGTGCTGTCGACATTCGTCGTGCTGCAGATCATCGTCTACGCCGGCGCCCAGATCCCCGCAGGTCTGCTGCTGGACCGCTTCGGGTCACGCGTGATGATCGTGGCGGGCGGCACCCTGATGGCCGCGGGCCAGCTCACCCTGGCGTTCAGCGAGTCCCTGCCTGTCGCGATCGGCGCACGGGCCTTGTTGGGGCTCGGCGACGCCTTCACGTTCATCTCCGTGCTGCGCCTGGTCCCCCACTGGTTCAGCGAACGCGAGATCCCGCTCGTCACGCAGTTGACCGGGATCTGCGGCCAACTCGGCCAGGTGCTCTCCGCACTGCCGTTCCTGGCGCTGCTCGGCGGCGCCGGATGGAGCACGGCCTACGTGTCGGTGACGGCACTGGGCGGTCTCATCGTCGTCATGTCCATCGCACTGATCCGGGACACCCCGCACGGCCGGGCGGAACCGGTGCGGTCGATAGGTGTCCGCGACACCCTGGCCAACGTCAAGACTGTGTGGCTGCGGCCGGGCACTCGTCTCGGCTTCTTCACCCACATGGGCACGCAGTTCTCGGTCACGGCCTTCACGCTCATGTGGGGGGTGCCGTATCTGACCGAGGCGCAGGGATTGTCCCGCGGCATGGCGGGCACCCTGCTGACGGTCTCGGTGGCCGCCGCCATCTTCTCCGGCATCACCATCGGCGTCGTCACGGGCCGGCATCCGCACCGGCGTTCACGGGTGGTGCTGGGCATCGTCGCGAGCAATGCCGCGATCTGGACCGTGGTGTTGTCCCTCTCCGGTCCCGCACCACTGTGGCTGCTGGTGGTCCTGATCGTGGTGATCTCCGTCGGCGGCCCAGGCTCGATGGTCGGCTTCGACTTCGCGAGGACGTTCAACCCCAGTCGCACCCTGGGCACCGCCACCGGGATCGTCAACATGGGTGGGTTCATCGCCTCGCTTCTCGTCATGCAGGCGATGGGCATGATCATCGGCGCGGCCGGCGGATACTCGTTCGAAGCCTTCCGCTACGCGTGGTCTGTTCAGTACGTCATCTGGGCGATCACCGCGGTCGCGATCCTGATCACCCGGCGCAAGGCGCGACGAACCATCGGACAGATCGACGAGAGCAAGTACCTGCTGGAGTTCTTCGACGAGCGCCAACTGAGTCGCTGAGCCTGGTCTCCATCCCCACTTCCGCGTAACTGGCGCCCGCACACGGGTACCGCGCTACTCGCGACTCCGCGATCCCCGTCGCCGACGCTCAGAACTACAGCGCCGGAACATCCGGCATCGACGAGGGGGAACGTCATGACCGCAATCACGAGCATCGGCCACACCACTGCCCGCGTTCGGGGCTGGCTGCTGAGCGCCTCGATCCATCGGACGGTCGCGGCGGCGGAGAAGCCCGCGCACCGCCCGCGTCCGCACCGCAGCCCGAGCTACTACGAGAGCGGGCTCATGGGCCGGGAGCGCTTCCGTCTGTGAGGGTCAGCTGCCGGGACCGGCCGGCGGCAGACCGAGTTCCCGTTCCGCAAAGCGCATGGCGATGCGGTAGGCGACCGCGGGCAGAACGACCGGATCCTCGAGCGCAACCTGGACGAACAACCCGTCCAAAAGGGCGCTGAACTCGAGGCCGAACTCCACTGCGTCGACGGATTCACGCACCTCCCCCGGCCTGGCGGCCTGCACCGCGTCGACGATCATCCCGCGCCACCGCTCATCGAGTTCAACACGACCGGTCCACACCTCGTCGTTCCGGTAGGCCTGGGACCACAGCTCCAACCACAGACCCGAGGCCCCGGGAATCTCCTCGACATCACTGTCAGGCGTACACATCCACCGGATCAGCAGCGCCAGCCTGGCGCGCAGGGAGTCCGCATCGGCGAGCGACTTCGCGGCCGCGGCGTAGAACGACTCCTCCGAATGGCGCAACGCGTCGACGAGCAGTCGGTCCCGAGTGCCGAAGTAATAGATCACCAGTGGAGCACTGACTCCGGCGCGACTCGCGACGTCCGCGATTCGGGTGTCCGCGAAGCCCCGTTCGGCGATCAGTTCGGCCGCGGCGCGCAGCATCTGGATACGGCGAACCTCATTGTTCTCACTCGCGGTCGCCGGATCCGCCATCGGTGGTCACTTTCCCCTGCGTCAAATCTCTATGCCATTACCCGTCGCCGGCGCTGCCGAAACCGACCTGCCGAGCAGGGTCAGCCGAGGTAGGCCCGGGCGACCCGGGTGACGAACTGGTAGACGCCGTCCTCGTCAGGGGCCAACGGTCCGGGTCGCGCGTGCGGTGACGACAGTCCGCGCTGCACGGATTCGCATGCAGCCCAGTCCTGTCGGTTTGTCAGGTCCCAGAAGTCGACGGCGTAGGACGGGTCGAAATCCGGACGCTCGGCGACCTCTTTCGGGAACGCCCACGCACATTCGACGTGGGTGCGGTCGGCGGCCAAGGGCGTCATGAGATGCGTCATGACGTAGTCGGGATGGAGGCTGACCAACAGGTTGGGATAGCCGACCAGGTACATCACGGTGCGCAGTTCCTGGTCGGACAAGCCCTTGATCGCCACCCCACTGCTCCGTCCGTCGAGCGACATGGTCTCGGCGCCGTCCACGATCGACATCCACCCGCCCATCCAGGCCCCGCCGAGTTCCAGGTTCTCCCCACTGGTCGGCGGGCTGATCCGGGACAGCTCGGGATGGATCGACGAACAGTGGTAGCACTCCTGGTAGTTCTCCGCGATCACCTTCCAATTGGTGGCCAACTCATAGGAGTGTCGGGCGACGATGCGGAGTTCCTCGGGCCGGTACGGCGCGACCACGTCCTCAAGACCGGCGACGTGCTGCGCGAAGTCGGAGTCCTGGCCACTGGGGTCCACGAAGAGCCAGCCGTGCCAGTTCACCAAGCGAAGTTCGGCGAGCCCGAAGTCATCGGGGTTGAAGTCGTCGAACTCGTTGAAGGCGGGTGCATTTCGCAGAGAACCGTCGAGTCGATAGGACCAGGCGTGGTAAGGGCAGACGATAGTGCGGCGCTTGGCCTCCGCTCCGCAGGCCAACAGTTCGTGGCCGCGGTGCCTGCAGGTGTTGGCGAAGGCGCGGACAGTCCCGTCGTCTCCACGCACCAGCAGGACGCCGGACGCCCCGGATCCGACGGCACGTTGCGTACCCGGCGTGGCGATGTCCCCCGCGTGCCCTACGCAGCGCCATCCCGAGAAGATCGCCTGCTGTTCCCATTCGAAGACCGCGGGGTCGGTGTAGGCCTCGCGGGGCAGCATGCGCGACCGCCCGAAGGGTGCCAGTGCCGCAGCGAGATCACCGGCGGGAACGGGTGCGGGCCCTGGCTGTTTGAACATACAGTCAGGATAGCCCTCGCGAGCGTGCGTGTCTGCCCAGAAATTCGCGGCGTGGTGCGTACGACGGCGCACGCTCGCGGGTATTACGGGCCCGGATCAGGGGACCGTGGTCTCTCCGGCGAACCCGGCGATGCCTCGGTCACTGAGAGCATCGCCGCGAGTCATGCGGCGGTACACCAGGAATCCGATGACGATGGCCACCAGGGCCGCGAGCAGCAGCAGCGTCGCCAGGGCGTTGAGGGCAGGCGTGGGCGCGGCCCGCGCCGTGTTGTAGATCTTCACCGACACCGGTTCGGTGGCCGCATTGCTCGACAGGTACCGCACGAGCACGAAGTCGTCGATCACGTCGGCGAACACCAGCACGGTGCTGGCGAAGATCGCAGGCATCAGCATGGGCAGCGTGACGCGCCGCAGCGCCCCCAGTGGCCCCGCCCCCAGATCCATCGCCGCCTCTTCGTAATGCCTTCCGATCGTGGCCAATCGGGCGCGGACGAGGACGGCCGGGTAGGCGATCTGAAACGTCACGAGGCCGACAACCTGCGCCGACGTGCCCAGACCGATCGGCAGTGCCAGCGAGGTCACCACGAACAGCAGAGCCACCGCCAGAAGCACCTCGGGCACCACAAAGGAGATGAGCATCAGCGTGTTGGCGCCAGACGGCAATCTTCCGCGCCACCGGTCGATGCCGATCGCGAACAGAACGCCGAGCGGAACCGTGATCAGCGTCGTGATGACCCCCAGCTTCAGCGTCTGAAGCAGCGCGGTGTGCAATGCGGCGTCGTGCCACACCGATTTCGCCGGATCGCCCCAGTACCACCGGAACGAGAACCCCTCCCACCGCGTGCGCGACCGTCCGTCGTTGAACGAGAACATCACCGCGATCAGCACGGGCAACAGCGACCACACCAGGTAGGCCACCGTTACACCGACCAGAATCCGCGGGGGCCGCCACGGGTCGTGCCACCACGCCACGGGGCCCCTCACGACGCCACCGCATCACCACGCGAGGTCACCCGCACGTAGTAGAACATCGGCAGGATCGTCACGATCAGCACCAGCATCACGAACGCACCTGCCTGTCCGGTCTGCCCGGGCGCGTGCACGCTGTCGTTGATCAGATTGCCCACCATCGCGGTCTTCGGAGACGCCGACAGCATGTCCGAGGTGAAGTAGTCCCCCAGCATCGGCAGACACGTGAGCAGGACGGCGGCGACCATCGTCGGCCGGCACATCGGCAGGGTCACCCGCCAAAACGAGCCCAGACGGTCGGCCCCGAGGTCGCGGGCGGCCTCGAGCGTGGACTGCGGCAGCCGATCCAGGCCGGCGTAGAGCGGCAGAATCATGTACGGCACATAGCCGTACACCAATCCGAGGATCACCACCACCGGTTGGCCGGTGAGCCAATGCACTCCGACGTCGAACGCGCCGCCGAACGTCAGCACCCGATTCACCAGACCGTCGTCCTGAAGAAGGTTGACCCAGGCCAACATCCGCATCATGTAGCTGATCCAGAAGGGTGCGATCAGCAGCGTCAGCAGCAGGCCCCGCCGACGTCCCGCCAACCGGGCCACGTAGTAGGCCACCGGAAACGCGATCGCCAGGCACAGCACGCTGGCGATCCCGACGTAGACCGCCGTTCGGATCAGGGCAGGCCCGTACACGTCATTGGGCGCGATCCGCGCCAACACATACATGAACTGCGTGCTGTCCCACTGCAGTGGATTCCACACCGGCACCGGCGTGCGGAAGATCGGGTCGATTCGCCCGAACACGATGGAAGCCACCACATACAGCGGTGCGACGACGAACAGAAGCAACCAGACGATGCCGGGGCTGGCGAGCAGCGGCCACAGCGCGTTGGTGCGCTCGCGGCGGACCGGGCGTGTGGGAGTCGATGCCGGCGGAGCCGTCACCGCCACGGGGCTCAGGCTCCTCCGGCCTTGAAGGCGCGCCAAACATTGTGCCAGGCAGCGTCATTCGCGGCGTCCAACTCCAGCAGCCGGTATCCCGCGTCGAAGTACTCGGGCCGGACGATCGCCGACTTGAGATGCTCGGGGATGAACCCGTCGGCGACCAGTGAGTCGGGGTTGATCGAGTTCTGCGGCGGCTGATAGCCGATCTGGGTGAAGTTCTGCTGCGCCGAGACGGGATCGAGCATGTGATTGAGGAAGAGGTGCGCCAGTACGGGATTCTTCCCGCTCTTGAGGATCACCATCAGGTCGTTGTCCACCAGCCCCTTACCGTCGGACGGGAACCAGTACCTCAACACGTCCGGCGACGTGTCCTCGGGCAGGTATCCCAGCGCCTGGATGATGTCGCCGGACCACATCTGGGCCAACCCGATCTGACCCGCGGGCATGTCGTTGTACATGGTGATGGTGACCTTGGGCGAGGTCGCCGCCACCATCTCCGACAACTGCTCGCCGACGAGTTTCAGGTCCGCCTCCGACGACGTGTTGACGTCGGTGATGCCGTTGCGCAGCAGCACCAGCGCCATGGCCGTGTGCCAGTCGTCGATGATCGCGGTCTTGTTCTTGTACTTCGGATCCCACAGTGCGTCATAGGGATTCGACAGTGCACCGATATCCTCCGGCACCTGGTCCGCACGCCAGCCGATTCCCGTGGTGTAGACGGTGTAGGGCGTCGTGTAGCGCCACTCCTGGTCGTACCAGGGATTGCTGAACACCGGCCACACATTGCTGATGTTGGGGATGTAGCTGTGGTTCAACGGTTTGAGCAGACCGCCGTTGACCAGTCGGCTGATCTGGTCGTAACTGGGAAAGTAGATGTCGTAGTCGACGTTGCCGCCCCGGATCTTGGTGATGGCTTCGTCGGTGTCGTTGAACGTCGAGATCTGCACCTTGGCCTGGTACTTGTCCTCGAAGGACTTCACCGCATCCGGCGAGATGTAGTCGGCGTAGCTGTAAAGCTGAAGAGTGGCGCCCTTCTCGGGTGCCAGCGCGTCGGCGATGGGTTGGTTGTCCGACGGAACGTCCCATGTGACCGGACTGCTCGGTGCGGCGATGGTCAGACTCGGGGTTGCACCACCGCCCCCGGCACCGTCCTTCGAACACGCGCTGAGCGCCAGAGGCAGTGCGGGCACGGCGGCGGCGAGCAGCGCAGTCCGGAGCAGAAACTGTCTGCGGCTGGGGCTGGATCGGGGGTTACCGTGCGGCAGTTCGTTTCCGGGGAGAACGGGCATACGAGCCTCCTGCCGTCGCGGTCTTGTCGCTGCAAGGACTCTCGCATAGACTGAACGCTCAGTCAAGGCAGGAAACCGCACTTCACCTGCGCTCTGCGCGGGGGCGGATCCCGCGCCGCCGTGGAGGGGATCCCGTGTCTGCATCGGCAGTCGACCACCGTTGTTCGGATGCCGAGCGGCTGACCGAGATGATCGCCAAGCAGGAGGAGGTGTTCCTGCGCCGGCAGCCCCGCAGCACGGAGTTCATCGAGCGCGCGCGGCGCCACCTCGCGGGCGGCGCCACCTCCAACTGGCAGATCGCCGAACCCCAGGCCGTGTGGATGAGCCATGGCAGCGGGTCGAAGGTCTATGACGTCGACGGCACCGAGTACGTCGACATGCACGGCGGCTACGGCGCGGCGATCGCGGGTCACGGCCACCCCGCGATCGTCGCGGCGGTCAGCGAACAGGTCAGGCGGGGAACACATTTCGCCCAACCCACCGAGAATGCCATCTGGATAGCCGAAGAACTGTCCCGGCGCTTCGGACTCCCGCTGTGGCGGTTCGCCAACTCCGGCACCGAGGCCACCATGGACGCGGTGCACTTGGCGCGCTCGGTGACAGGCCGCGACCTGATCATCAAGGTCGAGGGCTGCTATCACGGCCACCACGACTCGGTGCAGGTCTCGGTGCTCCCGGAGGCCGACGAGATCGGGCCGCGCGAGCACCCGACGGGAGTTGCGGGCAACAGCGGCATCCCCACCGCGATCAGGGATCTGGTGGTGGTGGTCCCCTTCAACGACGCCGAGGCCGTCGCTCGCGCACTGGCCGAACATCAGGGCCGGGTCGCCGCCATGATCCTCGAACCCGTGATGATGAACGCGGGCATCATCGCACCCCACGACGGCTATCTGGCGGCCATCCGCGATCTCCTGCACGCCGCGGGCGCCCTGCTGATCTACGACGAGGTCAAGACGGGCTTCACGACGGGACCCGGTGGCGTGACCGCCCTTTCCGGAGTCGTGCCCGACATCGTGTGCCTGGCCAAGGCGCTCGGCGGCGGGATTTCCGTGGCGGCCATCGGCGGCACCGAACCGGTGATGTCCGCCATCGCAGACGGCCGCTACGAACAGGTCGGCACCTTCAACGGCAACCCGCTCGCGATGGCCGCGACCCGCGCCACCCTGACCGATGTGCTGACGCCGCAGGCGTATGACCATCTGGAGCGCCTCGCGGCCGGACTGCGGTCCCGCCTCGAGGCCGTGATCGCCGAGCACGGGGTGGACTGGCATGTCGTCACGGTGGGTGCCAAGGGCTGTGTGACCTTCCGCGGGGAGCGCGTGCACGAGTACCGGGACTTCCTGGATGTCGATGACCGGTTGGGCCATCTGCACTGGTTGATCCAGCACAACGGAGGCGTATTCCTGCCGCCATGGGGCAAGGTGGAGCAATGGCTGCTGTCCGTTCAGCACGACGATGTCGACACCGAACGCTTCGCCGCGAATTTCGCGACGCTGGCCGCGGCGGTGGCCAACTGAGCCGGAAGGCCCCGCGGTGACCGGGGGCGCCATCCGCCTGCTGCAGCTGGCCAAATCGTTCGACGGGGTTCCCGCGGTCACGGGGATCGACCTCGACATTCCGGGTGGTCAGTTCTACTCGCTGCTCGGCGCCTCGGGCTGCGGCAAGACCACCACCCTGCGGATGATCGCGGGGTTCGAAAAACCCGACTCCGGGCGCATCGAACTCGACGGACACGACGTCGCCGGCGACCCCCCGCACAAACGTCCGGTGAACACGGTCTTCCAGACCTACGCGCTGTTCCCGTTCATGTCGGTGTGGGACAACGTCGCTTTCGGCCTGCGCTACCAGAAGACCTCACGCGAGGAGACCCGACGACGGGTCGGCGAGGCGCTCGACCTGGTCCGCATGACCGATTTCGCCAAGCGTCGCCCGGCGCAGTTGTCGGGTGGCCAGCAGCAGCGGGTCGCACTGGCCCGGGCGTTGGTGCTGCGACCCCGCGTCCTGCTGCTCGACGAGCCTCTGGGCGCCCTCGACGCCAAACTGCGCAAGCAGTTGCAGTTGGAGTTGCGCGCAGTGCAGCGCGAGGTCGAGATCACGTTCGTCTACGTGACACACGACCAGGAGGAGGCGCTCACCATGAGCGACCGAATCGCGGTGATGGCGAACGGGAGGGTCGAACAGGTGGGCTCCCCCACCGAGATCTACTCGGCGCCGGCCACCACCTACGTCGCCGGATTCCTCGGTGCGGCCAACATCTTTGACGCTGACGTGGTCGAATCCGCCGACGGGTCCGCGATCTGCTCAGCCGTCTCCACCCGACTGCGGGCCGCCACCCATGACACGGCTAGATGCCCGCCGGGACCGGCGGCCATCGTGATCCGCCCCGAACGGATCAGCCTTCAGTCCGTCGACGAACCGGTGTCCGCTGGACACAACGCGATCGCCGGCACTGTCGGCGAAGTCGTGTACCTCGGGGCCTCGACGCAGGTCCATGTCGACGTCGGCGCGGATCACGCCATGGTGGTGGAGATTCCCAATCATTCGGGGCCTCAGTCGGTGCCGCACCAACCCGGCAGTCGTGTGCACTGCGTGTGCACCCCGGATGCGGTGCGGGTGTTGACCCGAAGTCCGGTCGCGGTGGTCAGCGACCACACCACGGACGCCGTCGAACCCCAGAACGCACTGGCTCCGGGCTAGCGGCGGCGGGCGGTGCTGCCGTTGGCGGCGGCTTTCCTGGCGGGAGGCAGGTCGAGTTCCCGCTCGGCGAAACGCATTGCGATGTCGTAGGCCATCTCGGAGTCGACCTCCGGATCCTCCAGCGCGACCTGGATGGACAGCCCGTCGAGCAGCGCACTGAACTCGAGCGCGAACAGCCTGGCGTCCACGGTGCTGCGCAGCTCACCGGGCGCCGCCGACTCCAGGGCGTCGATGATCATCCGGCGCCACCGCGCGTCGAGTTCGATACGTCCGGCCCGCACCTCGTCGTGCCGGAACGCCTGTGCCCACAGGTCGAACCACAGCCCCCAGGCGCCCGGGATCTCGTCCGCCGCGTCACCCTCGGGCACGCAGGTCCATCGAATCAGCAGCGAAAGCCGTTCGCGCAGTGATCCGACCTCTGCGAGCATCTGCTCGGCCGCGCTGTAGAACGACTCCTCGGAGTGCCGGAGCGCATCGACGAGCAGCCTGTCCCGGGTGCCGAAGTAGTAGATGACCAGTGCCGAACTGACCCCGGCCCGCTTCGCCACATCGGCGATGCGTGTGTCGGCGAAACCGCGCTCGCAGATCAGTTCCGCTGCCGCGCGCAGCATCTGGGTACGGCGGGCCTCATTGCCCTCCGTCGCCGGAGCTGGGTCTGCCATGAATCGATCACGTCCTCTCCTCGGAGGCTGAGTTGCCCCTTGTCGGAAGCCTAACACTTGGTTAGATTGAACAGTCAGTCAGGAACTTCGGATCGGCGCGGACGAGGGTGGGACTTCATGTCGAACGAGTACGACGCACTGGTCATCGGAGGCGGGCACAACGGCCTCGTCTCGGCCGCCTACCTGGCCCGGTCAGGCGCCCGCACCCTGGTCCTGGAGGCCCGGCACACGCTGGGCGGGGCGGCCACCACTGAAGCCCCCTGGGCCGAGGCTCCGCACCTGCGGGTCACTCGTCTGTCATACGTCATGAGCCTCATGCCGCCCACCATCGTGCGGGACCTCAACCTGGAGCGCCACGGCTACAAGGTGCACCCGATGGGGCCCTACTACCAGGCCTTTCCCGAGGGAGGGTCGCTTACCATCTATGAGGACGACCCAGCCCGAACCCACGAGCAGTTGGCCAGATTCTCCAAGCGCGACGCCGACGCGTGGCCCAAATGGAACGCCTGGCTTGAGGGCATCGCCGACGTGATGGGTCCCCTGCTGACACAGGTGCCGCCGAACATCGGATCACACCGTCCCGGGGACCTCGTCGACCTCGCCAAACTGGCATGGGGTCAGCGCGGCATCACCACCAGGCTGACCGCCGATGTCACGCGACTGCTGACCATGAGCATCGCCGACCTGCTCGACGACTGGTTTGAATCACCGCAGATAAAAGGCGCTTTGGCGGTCAACGGCGTGATCGGCACATGGGCCGGCCCCCGCGAGCCCGGGACGGCCTACGTCATGGCGCACCATTCGATCGGCGACGTGGGCGACGGTCAACTCGGCAGTTGGGGCTATCCCGAAGGCGGGATGGGTGCGGTCTCCGACGCGATCGCGCGCTCGGCCCGCAGCTTCGGGGCCGAGATCCGCACGCACGCCCGAGTGTCCCGTCTTCTCGTCCGCAACGGTCGCGTCCAGGGCGCGGTCCTGGAGAACGGTGACGAGATCCACGCGCCGGTGGTGGTGACCACGCTGCATCCCAAGATCGCGTTCCTCGACCAGATTTCGCCCTCTGAACTGCCCGACGACTTCGTCAACGACATCGAGCACTGGAAGAGCCGCAGCGGGGTCGTCAAGATCAACCTGGCACTGGGCGAACTGCCCAACTTCACCGCGGATCCCAGCACCGGGATCGCCGAACACCACACCGGTTCGGTGGAGATGGCGCCCACGCTGGACTACATTGAGGCGGCTTTCCAGGACGCCCGCAACGGCAGGCCCGCACTCCTGCCGTTCAGCGACAGCGTCATTCCCACCACCCTGGATCCGACGCTGAATCCCGATGGCACACACATCATGTCGCTGTTCACCCAATGGGTGCCCGCCGACTGGTCACAGGCACCGCACACCGAGGAACTCGACGCCTACGCCGACCGCCTGATCGAGTTGTACGACGAGGTGGCACCGGGATTCAAGTCCTCGATCCTGCACCGCGACATCGTCGGCCCCCACGAAATGGAGCAGGAGTACGGGCTCATCGGAGGGAACATCTTCCACGGTGAGCTGTCACTGGAGCAGTTGTTCCACATGCGCCCCGCACCGGGGTTCGCCGACTACCGCACACCCATCGCAGGCCTCTACAACGGAAGTTCGGCGACGCACGCGGGTGGCGGCGTCTGCGGCATTCCCGGCTGGCAGGCCGCGCGAGCCGCGTTGCGGGACAACAGGCGTGCGGGACGACGGCTCCGCCTCACCCTGGGCAGGCGCTCCTGACCGCCGAAACCACACACCGCGCCCCGACCGCCCGGCGAGCCGCCGTGGCGGCGATGCTCGAGGCCCGCTCGGTTGCGGTGGTGGGTGCCAGTCCCCGCCAGGACAGCTTCGGCGCCCGCATGGTGACCGAGGCCCGGCGTGGGAGCGCGCGCGTGCACCTGGTGAACCCGCGCTACGACTCCATCGACGGAATCGCCTGCGTGCCCCGCCTGGACGCGTTGCCGGAGTCGCCGGACCTGGTGCTGTTGGGCGTGCCCGATGCCACTCTGCTCGGACAGTTGACGGAGGCAGCGTCGATCGGTGCGCGTTCAGCGGTGCTGTTCGGGTCCGCACATCAACCGGGACTGCGTGATTCGGTCACCGCGGTGGCAGCCGACGCCGGCATGGCACTGTGCGGTGCGGGATGCATGGGTTTCATCAACAACGCCTCCGGCGTGCGCGCCCTGGGATACCTGGAACCGCACCCCCTGCCGCAGGGCGGCATCGCGCTCGTGACCCATTCCGGGTCGGCGTTCTCGACGCTGCTGCGCACCCACCGCGGGTTCGGTTTCCGACTCGCGGTGTCCTCGGGTCAGGAACTCGTCACCGACACCGCGGACTACATCGACTACGCACTTGACGATCCGGAGACCGCCCTGATCGCCCTGCTGCTCGAGACTCCACGCGATGCGGCCCGACTGCGGTCCTCGCTGCTTCGGGCCGCTGAACGCGAAGTCCCCGTGGTGATCCTGACGGTCGGTGGTTCACCGCGCGGACGCGCCATGGTCGCCGCGCATTCCGGGGCCTTGGCGGGCGACACCGAGGCATGGGCCGCGTTCTGCGCTGCGACCGGCGCTGTGCGCGTCACTGACTTGGCGGAATTCACCGACACAGTCGAGCTCTTCGCGGCCGGGCGGAGAAGGCGCCCCGGTCGACACGGCATCGCGACGGTGCACGACTCCGGCGCCGAACGTGCCCTGTGCGCCGACATCGCGCACGCCGCGGGCGTCGAGTTCGCCGATCTGTCCCCCGCCACCACCGCCGCGATCGGCGCACTGCTCGACGACGGTCTGTCGGCCACCAATCCGCTCGACGTCTGGGGCACGGGGCAGGACACGTTCGGCCTGTTCGGCGCGTGCCTTCAGCAGATGGCCGACGATCCCGCGGTCGCCGTCACCGCGCTGGCGGTCGATCTGGTCCCCGAGTTCGACGGCGACACGGCCTACCCCGACGCCGTCATCGACGTCGCACGCCGCACCGACGCACCGTTGGCGGTGCTGACGTCGGTGCCGTCGGCGATCGACGGCGCGGCAGCACGCCGCCTGCGGGAGAACGGCGTCGCCGTGCTCGAGGGTGTGCGCAGCGGTGTTGCGGCACTGGGACATCTCGCGACATGGCCATCCTCGACCGACCGCACGCCGAGGGCAATCGACGAGGTCCGACGGGAACGATGGCGCCGTCGGTTCGCCGCGGGAGATCTCGGGGGGTTCGAACTGCTCCGCGACTACGGTGTTCCCGTCGTCGAGTCCCGTTCCGCCACCGGACTCGACGAGGCCCTGCGCGCCGCGGAGAGGATGGGCTACCCCGTGGCATTGAAGACCACGGCCGTCGCGCACAAGAGCGATGTCGGCGGTGTCGTGCTGAACCTCACCGGTCCGGCCGCGCTCAGCGCCGCCTACTCGACGATGACGGAAACTCTCGGGCCCGGCGCCACCGTCGACGCGATGGTGACGCCGGGCGTCGAGATCTCGGTGGGGTTTGTGCGTGACGCGGCATTCGGTCCGCTTGTGGTGGTGGCTGCGGGCGGCGTACATGTCGAGGTACTGGGTGATCGCGTGGTGGCCTGTCCGCCGGTGTCTCCGACTCTCGCGGACGAACTGCTCAACAGACTCCGCATCGCGCCCCTGTTGCACGGGTGGCGTGGTCAACCTCCAGCAGACATCGCGGCGTTGGTACGTGTGGTCGTCGGATTCTCCGCCCTGGCCGCAGAACTCGGCGATGTCCTCGATGCGGTCGAGGCGAATCCGGTGATCGTGTCGCCGACCGGCGCGGTCGCGGTCGACGCTCTGACGCTTCCGCGCGCTCAGAAGATGCTGTAGACCTTTCGGACTGTCTCGTGGATGTCCCACGTGCCGGTCCATCCTTTCGGGAACACCGCCATATCGCCGGCGCCCACCTCGATCGGCTCACCATCATCCGGCGTGACGGTCATCCGCCCCGCCACCAGGAAGATCACCTCGTTGTTCTCCAGCGTCCACCGCGAGGGCCCCGGCGCACACTGCCAGACACCGGCGGACCGCTCACCCTTCGCCCACATCTCCAGTCCGTGAGTCGCCATCGGCGCGCCGGTGGCCTCTTCCAGCGGGCCCCAGTCCTCGAGTTCGGCGTCGGCGGCACCGGCCAGCAAGGGAGTGATCACGGGCACGGTCATGAGGACACCTTCTCTGGGAATGGAAGTGAAATCGGTTCGGGTTCCAGCCTGCTGCGGCCGTGCGCGTCGAAGCGGTCCAGGCCCAGATCGGTGAGATCCAGCCACTCGCAGTGGCCCGCCCACGTGAGATCGGCCGCCACCTCGGCAACCGCGGGGCCCCACATCATGCCGTGACCCGCGGGGCTGGCCACCACGGTTCCGACGACTGGGCCGTCATCGGTCAGCAGCGGTCCCAGGATCGGCAGATGGTCGGGGGTGTAGTCGATGGTCGCGGCCCACGTCCGGCGCAACCCCAGTCCTCGGACCGCCGGATACAGTTCTTCAATGCGGCGGCGGGCCTTCTCGAAGTACTGCCAGTCGAACTCGGCCGCCGCACCCGGTGCCTCGTCAGGATTGCTCATCCCCCACAGCAGACCCCCGGATTCCCCCGGGCGCCAATAGATTCCCGACACGACATCGAAGACCATCGGCAGCGTGCGGACGTCGACGCCCGGAACTGGGGCGGTCACCACCACCTGATGCCGGGTGCCGCCGGCATGGACCCGACCTCCCGCAAGCGCACCGACCTCACCGAGTTGCGGACCACCGGTAAGCACCACGCGGTCGGTGTCGATGGGCCCCGCCGCGGTGTCGACGCCGATCACGCGGCCACCGGAGGTCCGCAGACCCGTGAAGGCGCAGCGCTCGCGGACGTCGACGTTGTGCGCCGTCAGCGCCGCGGTGTAGGCCAGCACATTTCGCGGCGCGTCGATGAAGCCGTCCCCCGGTGCATTGGACGCGCCCATGGTGACCCCGGGCGCCAGACCCGTGTCCCGCGCGTCGAGATCGTCCGACGCCAGCCACTCCACCTCCAGCCCGAGACTGCGCTGCAACGCAATTCGGTCGTGGGCCGCAGAAACCTCGGCTGCGCTGAAGCACGGCATGAGATATCCCTGTTCCACAAATCCGCAGTCGAGCGGAAACCGCTGGCCGCTGGAGCGGTAGAAATCCTGGCTGCGCATGCCCAGCCTGATGGCCGTCTCGGTGCCGCCCTGCGCGCGGACCATACCTGCCGCGCGGCTGCTCGCACCCTCCCCCAGCGTCGCGGAGTCGAGCAGAATCACATGCTCCACACCACGTTCGGCGAGAAGTGCCGCCGTCCATGCGCCGACGGTGCCACCCCCGACCACCACCACGTCGGCACTCGAAGATGAGCTGGTCATACTACGGAACCGTGGCATAGACTGAACGCTCAGTCAAGAGTAGAGGGAGGCCGCATGTACGGTCTGTCGGCCGACGATCAGCGCATCCGCGACACCGCCTACGAGTTCGCCGAATCGCTGATCCCCCATGAGGTGGAGGCCGAACTCGCCGGAGGCCAGTTGCCCAAGGAGGTGACGGCCGAACATCAGGACCGCGCGATCGAACTCGGTTTGTACGCCACCAACATCCCTAAGTCTGCGGGCGGTCCGGGGTGCACCGCCCTGCAGCAGGTGCTGGTGCAGGAGCAGGTCGGCCGCGTCACCAATGGGCTGGCCTGGGTGATGCACACTCCCCCGCAGTGGTGGGTCGACGTGGCCACCGACTTCCAGCGCGAGCGATGGCTGCTGCCGGGTGTGCGCGGCGAGAAGCATGAGGCCTATGCGATCACCGAGGAGTTCGCCGGTTCGGATGTCTCCGATCTGACCGCCACGGCGCGTCGCGATGGCGACGACTATGTGGTCAACGGCATCAAGTGGCACGTCACGTCGTTCAACCTGGCCGACTACGTCTTCGTCCAGGCCGTGCTCACCGACGGCGAATTCGCTGGCGAACATGTGCTTCTCGTGGTCGATCTGCCCTGGCCGGGTGTAGAGGTGGTACGCACCCCGAAGTACAGCCACCACATCGCCGACGAGCACCCCATCGTGTCCTTCACCGACGTCCGGGTTCCGAAAACACACCTGGTGGGTGCCGAGGGTGAGGGAATGACGTTCAGCCAGGACTGGTTTCGGTTCGAACGTCTCATGGTCGCCGCCCGCTGCGTCGGGGCGGCCCAGCGCCTCGTCGACGAGATGACGGCGTTCGCCACGGACCGTGTCGTCGGCGGCCGACCGCTCGGTGAACACCAACTGGTCGCCGGCATGCTGGCCGACAGCGTCACCGAACTGTTCGCCGCGCGCACGATGCTCTACGAGGTCGCGCGGTCCATCGACGCGGGCATGGACCGCAAGACACTGCACGGTCAGGCATCGATGGCCAAGCTGTACTGCTCGGAGATGGCCGGACGGGTGGCCGATCGTGCCGTGCAGGTCTTCGGCGGCCGCGGCTACATGCGCGAGAACGTGGCCGAACGGATGTTCCGTGAACTGCGCGTCGAGCGGATCTGGGAGGGCGCCAGCGAGATTCAACGGCTGATCGTGGCGCGCCAACTCATGAACCGCGGTGCGCAGTCCCTGTTGGGCGTGGGCCGCCAGCACTGATCCCGGATCACACCTCGATGGGGGGGTACAGGCGTTCCATGGTGTACTGCCGGTTTCGCCGGGCTGCCCATGCGCTGGCTGCCAGCGATGCCACCAGCACACCGACCAACACGAGGATCGCCACCCACAGCCGGGAGTCCACTCCTCCCACGGTGAGCTGGCGTAAACCGTTGACGGCGTAGGTCATCGGATCGAACGGGTGGATGATCTGGAACGGTTTCGCGGTGGTCTCCACCGGATAGATGCCGCCGGCCGACACCAACTGGAACATCAGGAAGGCCAGCGTCAGAACCCGTCCCACCGCGACCCCGAACACCGCGTTGAACGCCTGGATGAGGGCCAGGAACGCCGCGACGACCAACAGCAGGAATGCGACGGTGGCCAGCGCGTACTTGGGCCGCAATCCCACCCCGAAATGGACCACGATGTACATCACCAACACCTGGCACAGTGCGATCAGCGACGCAGGCCAATACGAGGCCAGCACAACCCGCAGCGCACCCAACCCGTTGACGATGGGCCGGGACTGCAACGGTGTCAACAACATCCAGATGATCAGCGCACCGATGAACAGTGCCAGCGGGAGGAAGAACGGCGCGAATCCGGTACCGAAGGTCGGCGCGGGGTTGTCGGTCACGAGATCCAGCGCCACAGGTTGCGCCAGCGTACGTGCGACGTCGGTGCGCTGTTGCGGCGTCCACGACGGCACCTGAGTCGAGCCCTCACGCAGCTTGGCCGCCAGTTCGTTGCCGCCGGCCTCAAGTTTCTGGGTGCCTGCGGCGAGTTCGCGGGCACCGACGGCCAACTTTGCACCGCCGTCGGCCAGTTGAACCAGCCCCTGGTTCAACCGCTGCGCTCCGGAGTTCAGTTCGTCGACGCCGTTGCGCAGCTTCACCACGTCGTTGCGGAGCCCGCCGTTGAGGGTATTGGTGATGAACTTCCGCAGCTTGCTGTTCGGGTCGCCGAGTTCGTTCTCGAGTGTCGTCGCACTGTCCCGGAGCTTGAGCAGTCCGGCGTCGGTCCTCGGATCGATGCCCTGTGAATTCAGCAGGCGCTGCGCGCTGGCCAGAAACTCGCCGGCATCGCGCACCGTGGGATCGGGGCTGTTGCGCAGCATCCCGACGGCCTGATCGACGATGGCCGCAGCCTGTGCGTAGTCGATGTTGAGTGCCGCGATCCGGTCGGTTGTCGACCGGACGGCGCCGCTGAGCCGCTGGGCCGCCAAACCGACTTCGTCGGGGTCGAGGTCCAGGGGTGCGAGCCGATCCAGCACGTCGATCAGGGGGTCCACCGCAGTGTCGACCGCACCCGCGAGCTGATGAGTGCCGGCCGCCAGCTGCGCGGATCCGTCGCGTGCGGTGACCAGACCGGCCGCGAGCGTGCCCGCTCCCGAGGCCAGCCGATCCGCGCCACTGTCGGCCGCACCCAGACCGCTGGCCAACTGCTGGGCACCGTCGGCGGCCTCGACCAGGCCCTGGCCCGCGTCCGTCAACCCGGTCAGCACCGTACCCACGGTCCGCTCACCGATGCTCGCGTTGACCTCGCTGATCACCTGGTGCGCGGCCTCCTGGCCGATGATCGAGGCAAGGTAGTTGTTGGCGTTGTTGAACGTGAAGACGATCTTGGCCTGTTGTGGGTCCCCGCCGGTCGGTGAGGCGATGTCGGCACTGAAGTCCGACGGCAGAGTGACGGAGAAGTAGTACTTGCCTGAGGCCACCCCATCTTTGGCCTCCTGCGCCGAAACCTCGTGCAGATCCAACTGTTTCGACGCGATCAGGTTCTGGGCCACCTCATCGCCGGCGCGCAGTTCCTCGCCCTGCGTCTGCGCGCCGATGTCCTCGTTGACCAGCGCCACGGGCACCTTGTCGACTTCGTTGAAAGGGTTCCAGAACGCCCACAGGTACATCGCACCGTAGAGCAGCGGCAGCACGATGACGGTCGCCAGCGCGATACGCGGCAACGCGCCGCGGGAGTAGCGCTTGAGGTCAGTGCCCAACGACATTCCGGCAAGCACGGTCAGTCATCACCTTTCATCACGCCGGCCAGTTCGGCGTGGGTCGTGTTGGCCACCTCGATCTGCGCGCGGACGGCATGTCCGTCAGTTCCGTTGACAGTGGCCGTGACCACGGTCTGGTGTTCACCCAACGCGATGAGCCGCTCAATCAGGACCGCGCGGTTGGCGTCGCTGGTGATGTGGTCGAGGTTGCCGACCACCAGCAGCGGCGGCTTCTTGGTGTTCGCCAGCGCGATCCGCAGCAGCAGGCGGTCAAGCTCGGAGAGTTCGTGGACGTACTCGGTCAGCGGAGGCAGCGGCAGCTCACCGAACACGGGGGCGCACAGCGTCTCGAGGTCGCCCTGATCCGCGCGACGGACGAGCCGGTACCACGGGGCGTCCCAGCGCAGCTGTTCGGTGATCAGGTCTCGTACCGTCACCGATTCGGTGACGGCATCGATCTCGTCGATGCCCGCCAGCGCGGCCGAGGCGAAGATCTCCCCCACGCGGGCCCGGCCGAACACCGAGATCTGCCCCGATATCGGACTCATCCGGCCGGCCACGGTGAGCAGCAACGCGGTGCGTCCGGTCCCGGCGGGACACACCAGGACGGTCACGCCACCGGCGTCGATGTCCAGGTCGATGGGCCCGTAGACAGGCCCCCATGGCCCCCGCATGATGATGCCCCGCGCGCTCACCGCTGGTTCAGGGTCAGGTCTGCTCGGCTCGCTCACCGCACTATCTCATCACCTCTGCAGGATGAGCATGGCCACGTGTAGGGATGTCCGCGACTCCGCGTCCTCGAGGTCCACGCCGAGCATCCGCTGCAATGCCGCGAGCCGGGCGTACAGCGTCGGCCGGGACAGGTGCAGCCGTTTGGCGAGTTCGGTCTTGTTCCCACCGACCTCCAGATACGTCTGCAGCAGTTCGAACATGTCATCCCCGTGCTTGGCTCGGTCGGCCAGCACCGAACGCAGTTCGGTCTCAGCGAAGGCCTGAACCCGCGGATCCGTACGCACCAGCGCCAGCAGGCCGCGCAGCCGCACGTCGGCGGCACGGTAGAAAGACCGTCCGGAATCGAGGAGCGCCACAGCGACTTCCGCGACATGGTCGGCTTCCGCCAACCCGCCGGCAGCCTCGACGAGCCGGGTCGACTCCGGACCCACACCGATCACGCAGTCGTTGACGCCGTCAATATTTTTCACGACCTCACGGATCTGCAGACACAGCTCATCGAGGACGGCTTCGGAGTCCGCGCCCGGCACGGAATGCCGAGGCGCCAGCAGCAGGTCGATGACGCCGTCTTCTCTGGCCGCCGCCAGCACGGTGTGTCGCCGCGACCGCACTGCGTGCACCACCGCGTCGAGAGTGCGGACTCGACGCTGCTGGACCACAACCTGATCGGGCCCCTTCGAATCGGCCAACCGCACCGTCATGGGCACGTACGCCAGCGACGGCCGCAGTCCCAGCGCGTGGGCCCGCGACGTGGCCTCCGCCTCGTCACGCACGCGGCCGTGCCGCAGATCGTCGACCAGACCGCTCTGGGCCCGAAGTTCCAACGACATTCGGTCCTGCTCGACCATGCGGTGCAGTGCCAGCGCCTGCGCCGCACGTTCGATGGTCATCACGACGCGCGACGTCTCGGTGAGCGTCGGCGCGATCAGGCGACCCCACTCCTGACGATAGGGACCGACACGTCGGCTCAGCCACGCCTGCGGACCGGCGTCCGGGTTCAGACGTGACCGGCGCTCCCAGTCGCCCAGGAGTTCGGGTGCGGCCATCCCATGGCCCGCGTACGCCAGCACCTTTCGGTTGAGGTCCTCAAGAACCAGTGGGGCGCTGAGCATGTCGGCCGCCACCCGAACGATCTCGTCCAACGAGGCACGGCGCATGCTCAGCGCGGTGAAGGTCTCGTGTGCCCGGCGGGCGTAGTCGACCTCCGCATACTGATCGGCCACGATGCGCCGGTGCACCTCTTCGGTGACTTCGACGAAGCGCACCGGGCGGTGCAGAGCCACGACCGCCATGCCCAGATCGGCGCCGGCGGCCAGCACCGACGCAGGCACCTCGTCGACGTGCAGACCCAACTCGACGACAACGCCGACGGCACCCGCCGCCGCCAGGCCGGGAAGGTAGCCGTCGCGCAGGCGGCCATCGGTCAGTGCGAGACCAGTGGTCAGCACCAGCTCGCCGCCTTCGAGGAGGTTCGACAGGTCGCTCAGCTCGCTGACGTGCACCCAACGGACGCGGCGGCCCAGCGCCTCGTCGTCACCGAGGACGACCTCCGGCTGCCCGGCCTGCAGCACCGGCAGGGCCAGAATCTCCTTAAGCGTGGGCTCCATTTGACATAGCGTAAATCACTGAGTCGGCGGCCTTACACATTGTCGGTCATATGTGGGCGATATCCGCGCAACAATCATTCCCATGACGAGCACCCCCATCATCGGCCATTGGGCAGACGGCAAGAAATTCTCCGGCGTCAGCGACAGGACCGCTCCGGTCACGAACCCCGCCACCGGAGCGACCACTGGTGAGGTCGCGCTGGCCTCGGTCGAGGACGCGCGTGCGGTGATCGACGCCGCCGCCGCGGCCTTCCCCGCGTGGCGGGACACCTCGCTGGCCAAGCGCAGCCAGGTTCTCTTCGCGTTCCGTGAACTGCTCAACGCCCGCAAGGACGAGTTGGCGGCGATCATCACCAGCGAACACGGCAAGGTGCTCTCCGACGCCCTCGGCGAGGTCACCCGCGGCCAGGAGGTCGTCGAGTTCGCCTGCGGCATCCCACACCTGCTCAAGGGCGGAATGACCGAGAACGCGTCGACCAACGTCGACGTCGCCTCGATCCGCCAACCCCTCGGCGTGGTCGGCGTCATCTCCCCCTTCAACTTCCCCGCCATGGTGCCGATGTGGTTCTTCCCCGTCGCGATCGCCGCGGGCAACACCGTGGTGCTCAAGCCCTCGGAGAAGGATCCCTCGGCAGCGCTGTGGATCGCCGAACTGTGGGCCGAGGCCGGCCTGCCTGCCGGTGTGTTCAACGTGCTGCAGGGTGACAAGGTCGCCGTCGACGAACTGCTGACCAACCCGACCGTCAAGGCCGTGTCCTTCGTCGGATCCACCCCGATCGCGCAGTACGTCTACGCCACCGGCACCAGCCACGGCAAGCGCGTCCAGGCCCTCGGCGGCGCCAAGAACCACGCGCTGATCCTGCCCGACGCCGACCTGGACCTGGCCGCCGACGCCATGATCAACGCCGGTTTCGGCAGCGCCGGTGAGCGCTGCATGGCCATCAGCGCGGCCGTCGCCGTCGGCCCGATCGCCGACGAGCTGGTCGCCAAGATCGCCGAGCGCGCCGTGACGCTGAAGACCGGTGACGGCACCCGCGACGCTGACATGGGCCCGCTGGTCACCAAGGCCCACCGCGACAAGGTGGCCTCCTACATCGATGCCGGCGAGGCCGACGGCGCCAAGGTCGTCGTCGACGGCCGCAACGTCGCCGCTGACGGTGGCGCCGACGGATTCTGGCTGGGCCCGACCCTGCTCGACCACGTCACCCCCGAGATGAGCGTCTACACCGATGAGATCTTCGGCCCCGTGCTGTCGGTGGTGCGCGTCGAGACCTACGACGAGGCCCTGGCACTGATCAACGCCAACCCCTACGGCAACGGCACCGCGATCTTCACCAACGACGGTGGCGCGGCACGCCGCTTCCAGAACGAGGTCGAGGTCGGCATGGTCGGCATCAACGTGCCGATCCCCGTGCCCACGGCGTACTACAGTTTCGGTGGGTGGAAGGCCTCACTGTTCGGCGACACCCACGCGCACGGCACCGAAGGCGTGCACTTCTTCACCCGCGGCAAGGTGGTGACCACCCGCTGGCTCGACCCGAGTCACGGTGGCATCAATCTCGGCTTCCCGCAGAACAACTGAGCGCATAGGACGAACATGACTTCTCTGGACACCACCACGATCCTGCCCAGCGGGCAGGATCTCGACACCGCCATCGCCGAAGGCCAGCGTGCTTACGAGCTCGACCGCGCGCACGTGTTCCACTCGTGGTCCGCACAGGCTCAGATCAAGCCGATGACGGTGCTGGCCGCCGAGGGCTCCTATGTGTGGGACGGCGAGGGCAACCGCCTCTTGGACTTCAGCTCGCAGTTGGTCAACACCAACATCGGCCACCAGCACCCGAAGGTCGTCGCGGCGATTGCCGAGCAGGCCGCCAAGCTGTGCACGATTGCTCCGTCGCACGTCAATGCGGCGCGTTCGGAGGCCGCGCGTCTGATCGCCGAGCGCACCCCCGGTGACCTGAACCGCGTGTTCTTCACCAACGCGGGCGCCGACGCCGTCGAGCACGCCATCCGCATGGCGCGTCTGCACACCGGTCGCTACAAGGTGCTGGCTCGGTACCGCTCGTACCACGGCGGCACCGACACCGCGATCAACCTGACCGGTGACCCGCGGCGCTGGCCCAACGACTACGGCAACAGCGGCGTCGTGCACTTCAACGGCCCGTTCCTGTACCGCTCGTCGTTCAACGCCGAGACCGAGGAGCAGGAGAGCCAGCGCGCCCTGGAGTACCTGGACAAGCTGATCCAGATGGAGGGGCCGAGTTCCTTCGCGGCGATCATCCTCGAGTCGGTTCCCGGGACCGCGGGCATCATGGTGCCCCCGCCCGGGTACATGGCCGGCGTCCGGGAGATCTGCAACAAGTACGGCATTGTGATGATCGCCGACGAGGTCATGGCCGGGTTCGGACGAACCGGAAAGTGGTTCGCCATCCAGAATTTCGACGTTGTGCCCGACCTGATGACCTTCGCCAAGGGCGTCACGTCCGGCTACGTCCCGCTGGGCGGCGTGGCGATCAACGACGCCATCGCCGCGACGTTCGCCGACCGCGCCTACCCGGGCGGCCTGACCTACTCGGGCCACCCCCTGGCCACCGCCTGCGCGGTCGCGACCATCAACGTGATGGAAGACGAGAACATGGTCGGCAATGCGGCCCGGATCGGTTCCGACGTGCTGGGCCCCGGCCTGCGCGAACTTGCCGCCAAGCACCCGTCGGTCGGTGAGGTCCGTGGCCTCGGAGTGTTCTGGGCCATCGAGTTGGTGGCCAACCAGGCCACCCGGGAACCGTTGGCACCGTACGGCGGCAACAGCCCCGCGATGGTCGCGACGCTGGGAGCGCTGAAGTCCGGCGGTCTGCTGCCGTTCGCGAACTTCAACCGCATCCACGCGGTGCCGCCGTGCAACGTCAGCGACGACGAGGTGGCCGAAGGCCTCCGCATCCTCGACGCCGCGCTGACCGTAGCGGACGGGTTCGTCAGCTAGTTCTCTTGTCTGATGTGGGCGGCTGCGGCACTGAGCACTTCGCCGCAGCCGCTCCACATTTCGGCGATGATGTCGGCAGCAGGTCGCACGTCTGCGATGCGTCCCGCGACCTGACCCGTATTGGCCACGCTGGCCGCCATGTCGCCGTCGAAATACAGTGTGCGCACACGCTCCAGCGCTGAACCATCAGGTTCGGCGGCGTGGCCCGCGTCCATCAATTCCGCTGTGGCCGTGCGGATCACGCGCATCATTCGCACTCCCCCGAGCGGCAGCAGCACTGTCGATGTCTCCTCGGCGTCGACGACCGCACGCTTGAAGTTCTCATGCACGCCAGCCTCCTTCGACGCCAGCAGCCTGGTGCCCATCTGCACCGCTTCGGCACCCAGCACGAACGCCGCTGCCATCGACCGCGAGTCGCAGATCCCGCCCGCCGCAACGATCGGAACGTCGACGCTGTCGGCGACCAGTGGCAGCAGCACCAGACTCGATGCGCCGTAACGGTTCTTGAATCCACCGCCCTCGACACCCTCGACGACGAGGCCGTCCACGCCGGCGTCGACGGCCTTGCGCGCGGCGGCCAGGGTGCCCACGACGTGGAAGACCGTGATGCCCGCCTGGCGCAGATGATCGGTGAACAGTCGTGGGTCGCCCGCCGAAGTGGTGACGAATCGGATGCCCTGCTCGACGAGTGTGTCGACGAAGGCCGGATCCCGTTTGACGAACAGGGAGATGTTGGCGCCCACCGGTTTGTCGGTGAGGTCGCGGACTCTGGTGAGGTCGACCCGACCCTGTTCCGAAGTCGTCTCGATGATGCCGAGTCCGCCGGCATTGGACACTGCGGCGGCCAGTTCCGCATTGGCGATATACGTCATCGGTGCGCCGATGACGGGAATCTCGACTCCGGCGAGTTCGCAGAATCGGTTGGTCATCGTGGCGCCCCTCTGCACTCGACTTGTGCCGACGATAGCTGGCATGGTGGGTTGCGCTGGGTCTTGTGACTGCACGGGTCTCGCTGTCGTCGCGCCCGTCGCTCTCGGTTTCTCGGGAATTGCGTACCTCAAGCAGCCGGACCCCGGGCGAGCGGCGACCCGTGCCACGTGGCGTGGCCCCTGGCCTCTGTCCGTCGCCTCCCGCCTGCGGCCTCCGTGGCCTCTCGCCTCGTCACCTCTGTCCGTCGCCTCCCGCCTCTCGCCCCTGGCCTTCGCCTCCCGCCTGCGGCCTCCTCAGACTTCGGACCTCTGGCCAGAATGCCCGGCTACGAGCGACTTCTGCTAGATCCCACGTGTCCCTGAATCTTCTTCTGCCACTTTGGTTTCTCCTGCCACATCCCGGCGATTAATGTCAGTGCTTCGCACTAGTGTTCGAATATGACTTCGGTGACCGACCTGCTCTCTGAGCTGGAGGCCACCCACGCCCAACTCGTCGCTGCGACCGTCGATGATCTCTCGGCAGAGCAGGTGCTCACGGTGATGGAACGCCTGCAGAAAATGAGCTGGGCCAGCGCGACGGTCGACCACAAACTCATCACCCAGTTGGAGGAACTCGGCCCCGAAGCATTGGGTGGCGACAAGGTCACCAAGGTCCTGACCCATCGGTTGCGAATCTCCGCCGAGGAAGCCCGCCAACGCGTCGCCGATGCCGAGGCGTTGGGTCCCCGGCGGGCGATGACCGGCGAGGTGCTGGACCCGGTCATGCCCAATGTGGCCGCGCAGGTGGCCGAGGGCCGGGTGGGGCCCGCACACGTGAAGAGCATCCGGGAGTTCTTCAAAGCCCTGCCCGACCACGTCGACCTCAGCGCCCGAGTCGCGGCCGAATCCCTGGCGGCCGGGCACGCCTCCACGCTGGGCGTGCCCGACTTCCGGGCCGCGTTGAACCGGATGCTGCTCTGGCTCGACCCCGACGGCTCCTTCAACGACGCCGACATCCAACGCCGCCGAGGGATCACCTTCGGTAAGCAGGGTGCTGACGGGCTCATCCGAGTCAGTGGACACCTCACCCCGGAAGCCTGGGCGGTCTGGGAACCGGTGATGGCGAAAAACGCCGCACCCGGGATGTGCAACCCCGACGACGAGGCACCGTGTGTCACCGGCAGGCCCTCAGAAGCGCAGATCAAGGCCGATCACCGCACCAAAGCTCAACGCCAGCACGACGCCCTGCTCGCCGGCGGCCGCATGATCCTGGCTTCGAAGAAACTCGGGAAACTCAACGGCCTGCCCGTCACCGTCATCGTCACCACAACCTTGAAAGAACTGCAGTCCGGGGCCGGGTTCGGGATCACCGGCGGCGGATCCCTGTTGCCGATGCGTGACCTGATCCGGATGGCCTCCCACGCCTTCCACTACCTGTCGGTGTTCGACGACGACGGGCAAGCCCTCTACCTGGGGCGGGCCAAGCGGATCGCCACCCCAGCCCAACGCCTGGTCCTGTTCTCCAAAGAACGCGGCTGCAGCGCCCCCGGATGCACCGCCTCGTTCTACCAATGCCAGGTCCATCACGCCGCCCAAGACTGGATCGAGGGCGGAGAAACCAACGTCAACGAACTCACGTTGGCCTGCGGGACCGACAACCGCAAAGTCGGCCCCGAACCTGAGAAATGGACCACGCGGATCCGCGATGACGGCCGCTGCGAATGGATCCCCCCACCGCACCTCGACAACGGTGGACCACGGGTCAACGACCACCACCACCCCGAAAACCTCCTCAACCCCCACCAGGAGGGCAACGAAGGGCGGCCCGGGTCACCCCAACCGGGAGCCGATGACCCCGACGGCAACTGAGCCGCCGGGGCCACCCCGGGGCGGCCCGGCGCAGTCGAGGCCACCCGGGGCGAGGCCGGCACAGTCGGGGCCACCCGGGGCGAGGCTCGCGCAGTCGAGGCCACCGGGGCGGGCGCAGCAAAGGCCACGGGCGTGGGTGTCATCGGGGCACCGGAGTTGAAGTCGAAGTCGGGCCCCCAGAAGACCAACTACCGGTACAACCCGCGGCAGCCCAGCGTCGATACCGCGGGCCGGCCGTACATCCGGACCGGAAGCGCATGGGATACGACGCCGATGGCCCCGCCGAGCATGGGCCAGAGCGGCCAGAAGTACCAGGCTCCCGCCGACAACCCGACCGCCAACCACACCGTGAGGCAGATGATCACCATGGCGACATAGGCACGGACATGCCAGACGACGCTGCGCCGCGCGGCGGCCTTCCGCTCGTCGCGGCGGCGCGGGTCCTGCCGGATGATGCGCCCCAGGGGCAGATCACCAAGGACGCTCTGCAATCCGGCAGCGGTCTCGGCGGCCATCACTCGGCCGGTCCGATCCTCGTACTCGACGAGGGTCAGATACCCCTGCGACATGGCCTGCCCGAGATGCTCCACCGCCCGTTCGCGCTCCCGGTCCCCCACCCGCACTCCACGGTCCACTGCGGCGTTCGACATGACACCCTCCCGAAGCAATCGCCTTGACACTGTCAACTGGACTCAAGGCTGCCACCGCCGCTTGACAGTGTCAAGGGATCGCACGGACAATTTGGCGGTGAGCACCACTGAGGGGGTTGGCCGTGAACACCGCTGAGGGGTTTCGCCGTGAACACCACTGAGGGGTTGGCCGTGAACACCACTGTGCGGTTTCGTCATGAGCACCACTGAGCACTCCGGCCGCGAAGCCCTGCTGGCGGCGGCCCGCACTGAACTCATCGAACATGGCCGCGCGGGCATCAGCCTGCGTGCGGTGGCTCGTCGCGCAGGCGTCTCCCACGCAGCGCCCAAACATCACTTCGGCGATCGACGCGGCCTGCTCACGGCCATCGCAGCCGAGGGGTTCGAAGCGCTGACCACGGCACTGCAGGAATCCATCGCGCAGTCGCCCAGCGCCCAGGGCCGGTTGGCCGCTCTGGGCCGCGCCTACGTCGAGTTCGGCCTCCACAACCCGGCGATGTTCGACCTGATGTTCCGACCCACCGAACTGCACACCGATGACCCCACGCTCGCATCCGCAAGGCAACGCTCGATCGGCGTACTCAACGACGCCGTCACGCAGTTGGCTGCCTCGGACGCGGCACCGTCGGGCACCGCCGAACTGGCGTTGATCAGTTGGGCGCTCGCACACGGCCTCGTGGTGCTGGCCCGCGACGGCGCCCTGCAGTCCGCTGCAGGAGCCGATCGAGCTGACCTCACGGTGCCGCTGAACCTCATCGGGCTGTTCTCACAGAGGGTTGCCGACAACTCCCGTTGACCGGCCGAGCATCCTTGACATTCCCCGACGGTACGGTCATTGTCATCGTGCACTGCGCATCGCCGGTCCGACGGCAGAGGGCTCCCGAGGCCTCGGACGCCGCGCCTGAATGCGTGATATCCAGAAATCGGATATCCCATTTCCGCAGATGAAACATAGTAAAAAGGCTTTCGGAGCGGTGCGATAGGCTGGCCTCGCGGCCCGGCAGATTAATGTCATTCTCAATCCGTGGCCCGCACCACCGGAGCCCGCGAGGGCACCATGCCGACATCAGGAGCGTGATGGCAGCGAGTTCGACCGACGAGTCGCCGGAATCGGCGCTGTCGCTGGCCGATCAGGCCGAAGCCGAAGCCGCGGAAGCCGAAGCCGAAGCCGCCGCGGCACGCGCACGTGTTGAGGCACTCCTGGACGACCAACTGGAGGGCGCTGACCGCGCTTCCGAAATCGGCCTTCCAGAAACCAAGGGTCCGCAGATCGCGCTGTGGCACGTCATCAGCGCGGCGGTCGCAGCCGTTGCCCTGGTGGCACTGGTGGCCGCCAGCGGCTTCCTGATGTGGTCGGGACACCAGGCCGATGAGCAGCGCGCCCAAGAGGCCGAGTTCGCCGCTGCCGCGCGGCAGGGCGTCGTCAATCTGATGTCACTGAACTTCAACAACGGCGACGCCGACCTGCAGCGCCTGATCGACAGCACCACCGGTGAGTTTCGCGCGGACTTCGAGAAGAGCAGGGACTCCTTCAAGGCCGTCATGGACGAGTCGAAGGTGGTCACCGAGGCGAATGTGCGCGCCACCGCGGTGGAGAAGATGACCGACGACACCGCGACTGTTCTGGTGGCTGCCACCTCGCAGGTGTCGAACACCGCCGGTAAGCAGCAACAACCCCGCGCATGGCGACTGAGTATCGACGTCGCACGGGACAATGGCCAGATCAAGATGTCGAAAGTGGAGTTCGTACCGTGAACACCAACCATGATGAGCTCGCCAAGGACGTCGAGACGGACTCGGAGATCGCCGACGAGACCGTGGCCGACACCGCAGCCACCGACACCGCAGCGGCCGACACCGAAGTGGCCGACATCGAAGCGGCAGACGCCACGGTGACCGCCGAGACGGACGACGCCGACGCGACCACCGACACCGAAGCCACCGACACCGAGGGCACTGTGGCCGAGGGCACTGTGGCCGCCGAATCTCGCCGCAACCTCGGCGTCCTGATCACGGTTGTGTCGCTCGCAGTCCTGCTCGCCGCTTCGGCGGCCGTCACCATCTGGTTGTACTTCACCAGCTACCGACCCGATCAGAAGGTCGACGCTGCCGCGCAGCAGGCCGCGCTGGAAGCTGCCAAGAGTGGCACCGTGGCCGCGCTGACGTACTCCCCCGAGGAACTCGACAAGGACCTCGAGACCGCCAAGTCTCAGATGACCGGCGACTTCCTGTCGTACTACACGAAGTTCACCGACGAGGTGGTCCGCAAGGCCGTCGCCGACAAGCAGGTGTCAACCACCGCGCAGGTTGTGCGCGCGGCGGTCTCCGAGATGGGGCCCGAGACCGCGAAGGTGCTGGTCTTCGTCAATCAGGCCACCACAAGCAATGACCGCCCGGACCCGTCGATGGCGGCCAGCAGTGTGCTCGTGACGCTGTCCAAGGTCGACGGGAAGTGGCTCATCTCGGCCTTCGACCCCGTCTGACCGAGGGACCACCCGAAGAATCAACAGAAGGATCGGCGCTCTCGATGATGGCGCGAATCGAGCGCCGACATCGCCCGCAGTCAGCACCGGCGCCGCACTTCTGCGCGACGTCGTTGGTGGTGCATGCTCCGTCGGCGACCGCGTCGGCCACGGTGTGACTGGTCACGCCGACGCACAGGCACACGTACACGCCGGTGGACCTCAGTCCTCGCCGATCCGCATCATCTGGACGAACTCACCCAGAAACAGCGGCGGGTAGACGCCGACACCGGCGTCCTCCATCCAGTCGGGGGCCGCGTCATGGCGGCCGATCCAGCGTCGAGCGTTCTCCTCGGTGTCGATGTCCTGAAGGACCAGGACCTCGTGCGAGTCGTCGAATGCCTTGAAAACCCACACCTTTCGCACACCGGCGGCCTTGAATCTGGCCTTGGCGGAATGCAGTTCGTTGACGAACAGGGCCGCGTTCTCAACCGACACGATCGTCGAGATCAGCACACCGGGCGGGTAGTCGTCCTCCCGCCCGGTCAGGTCGTAGCGGTCGGCGATCTCGCCGGCGAACACCGCGGGGATGTCCTCGACCCCCACGGCGTCGAACCAGTCGAAGAACGCCCGGGATCGCAGCAGGTCCACCACCGGTTCGCGACTGCGGACGCCGATCATCACCAGCACTCGACCCTCGTCGTGCAGCGATCGGTACACCAACACGTGGTGCGCACCCAACTCGGCCAGTGCGTCTCTGCGCTTCTCCAACAGCGGCGCGACCTTGGACGGGTCCGGGATCCGATAGTCCGAGGCGATCACCATCGAGTGTCGGTACACCTCGGCGATGTTCACCGAAGCTGGTCCTTCATGACCTTGCCGCTGGCGTTCAGCGGCAACGAGTCGAGGAAAACGACGGATCTTGGCACCTTGTACCCCGCCATCCGGTCTCGGCTCCACTCGATCAACTCTGCCTCACTGACAGCGTCGCCCGCACCTTTCACCACGACGAATGCCCGACCCACCTGCCCCATCCGCTCATCGGGAACACCGATGACGGCGACCTGGGCGACGCCGGGATGTTCGAGCAGGAAGTCCTCGATCTCTGCGGGGTACGCATTGAACCCGCCGACGATGAACATGTCCTTCTTGCGGCCGATGATGCGAAGCCGGCCCGAGTCGTTGAACTCACCGAGATCGCCGGTGTGCAGCCATCCGTCGGCATCGATCGCCTCGGCGGTGGCAGCCGGATCATCGAGGTACCCCTGCATCACGCTGTAGCCGCGGACCAGCACCTCACCATCGTCGGCTATGCGCACCTCGATTCCCGCGCACGGCACGCCGACGGTGGTGGCGATGTCCTCGAAGGAGTCGCCCGGGCGCGACAGGGTCGCGGTGCCACACTCGGTGAGGCCGTACCCCGTGGCGAGGGTCTGGAACGGCAGTTCCTCGTGCACGCGTCGGATCAACTCGACCGGGATGTCGGCCGAACCGGTGACGCCGGCGCGCAGGCTCGCCAGTCGGTTCTTGTCGGGCACCTGTAGCAGCGAGTGGTACAGCGTCGGCGGACCCGGAAGCATCGTGATGCGTTCCCGCTCAACCAGATCCACGACGGCGTCGGCGTCGAACACCGGCACCGGGAAAATGGTCGCACCGCGGATCATCGCGGCGATGCAGCCCGCCTTGAGCCCGAAGGTGTGAAAGAACGGGTTGACGATCAGGTAGCGGTCACCCTCCCGCAGATCCGCCAGATCGCACCACTCCTCGTAGAGGCGCAGGGTCTGCAGGTGGTTCATCTTCACGCCCTTGGGCCTACCTGTGGTCCCCGAGGTGTAGATGATGTCGGCGATGTCGGTGCCGGCGATCTGCGCTTCATACGGCGCGCCGCTGGTCAGGAAATCGGACTTCAGGTCGATGACGGGCACACCGGGGGGCGCGGGGTAGTCCTGGCCCAGGAAACCCTTCTGCACCAGCACGGCCTTGGCGCCACTGCGGGTGATGACGTCGGCGGCCTCGTCGGCCTTGAACCTGGTGTTGACCGGGACCACCACGCCACCAGCGGTCAGAACGCCGAACGCGGCGATGATCCACTCGGCGGAGTTCGGGGCCCAGATCGCGACCCGGTCACCCTTGGCGATACCCGATTCGTGGAACGTGCCCGCGGCGACGCGGACCCGGTCGACAAGCTGACGGAAGGTCAGGCGCAGCGAACCGTCGACGACCGCCTCGGAATCTCCGAAGCGGTCGCCGACGCTCAAGACCATCTCTGGGATGGTCTGCCACGCACTGCCGGTGGGACTGTCCGTCACACCGTGACGAGGCGACCGAGGTTGCCGCCCATGATCTTTGCCTGGTCCTCGACCGAAAGGTGTTCCAGCGCAGTCACATAGTGAGTGGGCTCGGCGAGACCCTCAGGATGCGGCCAGTCGGAACCGTAGAGCACCTGATCGACACCGATCAGGTTGATCAGCTCGTCGATGCCCTCCTCGTAGAACGGGCTGACGAAGATGCGGTTCTTGATCTCCTCCATCGGGTTGCCCAGGAACGCCTCGGGGGCCTTCTTGTACACCTCAGCCATGGAGTCGAGCAGCGGGAACATCCACTTCGAGCCGGCCTCGACGATGCCGACCTTGAGCTTCGGGAAGCGGAACAGCGCACCGTGGATGACCCAGGAGGCCACGGCGTCCTGGATCGGGCGCCACTCGTTGAGGATCGACATCGCGTTGGTCTGGAACGGCAGCATCTCCTGGGCCCCGCCGTCCCATTCGGACGTGTAGCGCGAGTAGCCGCTGTCGGAGGAGTGCATGCCAACGAAGACGTCGTACTCGACGCACTTCTGCCAGAACGGGTCGAACTCAGGCAGAGCGAACGACCGCGGTCCACGGAAGCCGGGCACCGGCGCGGGCCGGACCAGGATGGCACGCGCACCGCGCTTCACCGCCCACTCGAGCTCCTCGATCGCCTTGTCGACGATGGGGAGCGTGATCACCGGGGTCGTGAAGATGCGGTTCTTGTAGTTGAAGCCCCACACCTCGTTAAGCCACTCGTTGAGCGAGTGGATGAGGACGTGGATGGCGACCGGATCGTCGCGCAGCCGCTCCTCGACGAGGCTGGCCAGCGTGGGGAACATCAGCGTGCGGTCGAGGCCGAGCTCGTTCATGAGCTCGAGACGCGGTGCGGGCTCAAAGAAGGCCGGGATGGACTTCATGGGCTCACCGAACAGCTCGCGCTTGCTCTTGCCGTCAGGGTTACCGAACTTGAAGTACTCCTCCCAGGCGCCCGGCTTGGCGACCACAGAGAACGTGGGGTTCGGAATGTAGTTGCTGATGTGACCGCGGATGGCGATCTTGGTGCGCCCGTTGACCTCGACGTACTGCACGACGTCCTTGTACTCCTTGGGGAGGTACGTCAGGAGCGCCTCTGGCGGCTCGTAGAGGTGGTTGTCCGCATCAAAGAGCGGAAACGGGATGTCGACACGATGCGACAGCTGACCCATGGAATTCTCCTTTCCAGTTCGTGAGAATCATATTCTCAGAGTGCCGATACCGCAATGACATGGGGTTGGGATTATCGTTCGGCGGCGGGGCCGACCTGCGGATCGACGCCCGCAGCCCGGTGCTATTCTCCTGACTGGAGAATGCCAATACCACTATAGGAGAACGCGTTCATGGTCGACCTCGAGCTGGAAGACGGCCTGGCAGTCATCACGATCAACCGTCCCCAGGCCCGCAACGCCATCGCGCCGGAGACCATGGATCAACTGGACGACGCGCTGGACCGGGCCCGTGACGCGCTGGCCCTGGCGATCCGCGGTGGTGGAGATCGCGCCTTCGTGTCGGGCGGCGACCTCAAGGAACTGGCCAAGCTGCGCACCCTCGAGCAGGCCGCCGACATGGCTCGACGGATGCGCGGGATCTGCGATCGCATCGCAGCCTTCCCCGGTCCCGTCGTCGCGGCACTGAACGGGCACGCGCTGGGCGGCGGCGCCGAGGTCGCGGTGGCGGCAGACATCCGCATCGCCGCCGACGACATCAAGATCGGCTTCAACCAGGTGTCGTTGGCGATCATGCCGGCCTGGGGCGGCGCGGAACGGCTGGCCGCACTCGTCGGCCGCGGGCGCGCGCTGCTTCTCGCCGGCAGCGGCACAATCCTGGACGCCGCGGGCGCCGCGCGCGTCGGCCTGGTCGATCAGGTGGTCCCGCGCGCCACGTTCGATGAGACCTGGCGCTCGGTCGCGCGGTCGCTGACCAACCGATCCGCCGGCGACATCAAGCGCGTCATCGGCGGCGCCACGCCCGAGGAGGCGGTCGACGCGTTCGCGCGCCTGTGGGTGCACGACGACCACTGGGCCGCGGCCGACAAGGTGCTGTCCGCCAAGAAGTGACCGGGCGTCAGGACTTCCCTGAATCGTCGGCGGCACCGCCGTCCTCAGCACCGCCGTCCTCGGCGACGAGATGCCGCCAGTTGTCGGGTAACTGCCGCGGCCCCTCGAGGTAGGTGAGCCACTTGTCGGCGAAGGCGCGGGTCTCCTGGTGGCCCAGCGTCATGCCGAGGAACTCCTCCTGCACCAGCACCTGGGTGGCACCGGTCATCAGCACCATGAGCACCGTCGGAGTGAACTCCTCGAACGGAACGTTGTACCGGGCCATCGCCGCGGTCAGCGTCTTGATGGTCTCCTGCCGGAAGACTTCCGCGTACTTGGCGATCTCGGTCATCAACACCTTGCGGTGGTTGGCCAACGCGATGAACTCCATCGTCATGGCCGTGCCCGCGGGATCGGTGTTGAGCTCCCACAGGGCCCACAACGGCTGCGATGAGTTCAGCGCGGCCTTCTGATGGACCTTCAACTGCTCGGCGCGACGCCGGAACAGTTCCAGGAACAGGTCGTCCATCGTGCGGAAGTAGTAGTGCACGAGCTGCGGCTTGAGCCCGGCCTTCTCGGCCACGCGCCGTGACGTGACGGCCGCATAGCCCTCGTCGCGCATCAACTCTTCGGCGGCATTGAGCAGCACCACACGATTCTTCGCGTCCGGCGCGCCGAGCCTGCGCGAGGTGCCGGCCGGGGTTGCCATCAACTGTGCCTCCGTCGTTTCTTGACCCGGGACATGGTACTGCCGGTTCCGCGATCTTGACCGTGCGCTGGACCACATGCTAAGCAAGTGCTCAGCATATGTCAGCCCATTGCAGGAGGTTCGTGTTGCCCGAAACCGATCATGCGTCCGAATACGACTCGATCGACTACTTCACGGACCCCTCCCTGGTCCCTGACCCCTACCCGTACTTCGACCACCTCCGGTCGAAGTGCCCGGTCCTGCCGACGTCCAACTACGGCGTTGTCGCGGTGACGGGTCATGAAGAGGCGTCGGTCGTCTACAAGGACGCCGGACTGTATTCGTCCTGCATCGCGGTGGGCGGTCCGTTCCCACCGCTGCCGTTCACGCCCGAGGGTGCTGACATCTCCGAGCAGATCGAGGCGCACCGCAGCCAGCTGCCGATGAGCGAGCATATGGTCACCATGGACCCACCCCAGCACTCCCGCGCCCGCTCGCTGCTCAACCGCCTCCTGACGCCCAAGCGGCTCAAGGAGAACGAGGAGTTCATGTGGCGCCTCGCCGATGACCAGCTCGACGAGATCATCGGCAGCCAGACCGGCACCGTGAAATGCGAATTCCTCGCCGCATACGCCAAGCCGTTCTCCCTGCTGGTGATCGCCGACCTGCTCGGGGTGCCCGTAGAGGATCACGAGGAGTTCCGCACCATGCTGGGCGCACCCCGACCGGGCGCCACTGTCGGCTCGCTGGAAGGTGAAACCCTCGACCACAATCCGCTGGAGTGGCTGGAGAACAAGTTCTGCGCCTACCTCGAGGACCGCCGCGCCAACCCGCGCGACGACATCCTCACGGGGCTGGCGACAGCCAGGTACCCCGAGGGTGACACGCCGGAGATCATCGACGTCGTCAAGAGCGCGACGTTCCTGTTCGCCGCGGGCCAGGAGACCACCACGAAGCTGCTGAGCGCGTCAATGCGCCTGCTCGCCGAGCGGCCCGACATCGTCGAACGCCTCCGCAGCGACCGCAGCCGCATCCCGAACTTCGTCGAGGAGATGCTGCGCATGGAGAGCCCGGTCAAGTCGGCGTTCCGGTTGGTCAAGAAGGACACCACGCTCGGCGACGTCGACCTCAAGGCCGGGACGGTCGTGATGGTCAATCCCGGTGCCATCAACCGGGACCCGCGCCGATTCGACGACCCACACGAGTTCGACTTCGAGCGCCACAACGTGCGCGAGCACCTGGCGTTCGGCCGCGGCGCGCACTCCTGCCCGGGCGGCCCACTGGCCCGCGTCGAGGGACGGGTGTCCGTCGAGCGGATTCTCGACCGGATGCTCGACATCCATCTCGATGAGGACAAGCACGGTCCCGAGGGAAACCGGAACTTCAACTACGAGCCGACGTTCATCCTGCGCGGTCTCACCGAGATCAACATCGCGTTCACGCCGAAGTCCATCGACGCCCCCAGCGTCTGAGATCCCTACAGAAAGCAGCCAGTGACCACCACCGCCGCTGAGGTCTACTACGACCCCTACGACCTGGAACTGAACAAGGATCCGTATCCGATGTTCGCCAGGATCCGCGAAGAGGCGCCGCTGTACTACAACGCGCAGCACGACTTCTACGCACTGAGCCGGTTCGATGACGTCAACAAGGCCCTCATCGACCACGAGACGTTCATCTCGGGCAAGGGCGCACTGCTGGAGATCATCAAGTCGGGCATGGACATCCCGCCGGGCACGCTGATCTTCGAGGACCCGCCGGTCCACAACATCCACCGGAACCTGCTGTCGCGGATGTTCACCCCGCGCAAGGTGCTGGACCTGGAACCCAAGATCCGCGAGTTCACCGCGGCCTGCCTGGATCCGGTGGTCGGGACAGGCAGATTCGACTTCGTCAACGATCTCGGCGAGCAGATGCCGATGCGGGTCATCGGAATGCTGCTCGGCATCCCCGAGGCCGAACAGCGGCACATCACCGACCATGGTGAAGCCACCCTGCAGAAGGAGAAGGTCGACGCCCTGGCCACAGGTGAGGTCTTCGCCGAGTTCCTCGACTGGCGCGCCGAGCACCCGTCGGACGACATCATGACCGACCTGCTCAATGCCGAGTTCGAGGACGAGACGGGTACCGTTCGCACGCTTCGGCGCGAGGAACTGCTGCTCTACCTGACCGTCATCGCCACGGCGGGTGCCGAGACCACGACCCGGCTCATCGGATGGGCCGGCAAGATCCTGGCCGAACATCCCGAGCAGCGCGCCGATCTGGTCGCCAATCCCGACCTCATCCCCGCGGCCGTCGAGGAGATCCTGCGCTTCGAACCGCCAGCGCTGCAGGTCGCGCGTTACGTCACCAAGGACGTCGAGTATCACGGCCAGACGCTGCCCGCGGGCAATGCGGTCCTGCTGCTGATGGCCGCCGCCAACCGGGACCCGCGTCGGTTCCCGCCCGACGGCGACGTCTTCGACATCCGTCGGGAAGCCCGCCAGCACATCACTTTCGGCGCGGGAACTCACTTCTGCATGGGCAACGCACTGGCTCGACTCGAGGGCAGGATCGCGCTCGAGGAGATCCTCAAGCGCTTCCCGGAGTGGGAAGTCGATTACGAGAGCGCCCAAATGTCCCACACCACCGCCGTCCGCGGATGGGCGTCCATGCCCACCCGCATCCCCTGACCACCGGAAGAGGAAACAATGACAGGACGACTCGAAGGCAAGATCGCCTTCGTCACGGGCGCCGCCCGTGGCCAGGGCCGCAGCCATGCCGTGCGTTTGGCCGAAGAGGGCGCCGACATCATCGCGGTCGACATCTGTAAGCCGATCCGCCCGGGTGTGGAGACGGCGATCCCCGCGTCCACCCCGCAGGATCTGGCCGAAACCGCCGACCTGGTCAAGGGTTTGAACCGCCGTATCGTGACGACCGAGGTCGACGTGCGTGACTTCGACGCGGTCAAGGCCGCCGTCGACAGCGGCGTGGAACAGCTTGGCGGGCTCGACATCATCGTCGCCAACGCGGGCATCGGCAATGGCGGCGACGTGCTGCACGAGACCAGCGATCAGGACTGGGACGAGATGATCGACATCAACCTCTCCGGAGTGTGGAAGTCGGTCAAGGCCGCGGTGCCCCACATCATCGCCGGCGGCAAGGGCGGGTCGATCATCCTGACCAGCTCGGTCGGCGGCCTGAAGGCCTACCCGCACTGCGGCAATTACATCGCCGCCAAGCACGGTGTCGTCGGCCTGATGCGGACCTTCGCGGTTGAGTTGGGACACCACATGATTCGGGTCAACTCCGTGCACCCGACCCACGTCGCGACGCCGATGCTGCACAACGAGGGCACCTTCAAGATGTTCCGGCCCGACCTGGAGAACCCGGGCCCGGACGACATGGCGCCCATCTGCCAGATGTTCCACACTCTGCCGATCCCGTGGGTCGAGGCCCGCGACATCAGCAACGCGGTGCTGTTCCTGGCCTCCGACGAGGCCCGCTACGTCACCGGTGTGACGCTTCCCGTCGACGCGGGCAGCTGCCTGAAGTAGAGGGTCGGGAGAGCGAGCCGGGGGTACGGGAGGGCTCCCGGCTCGTTGACCTCTGACCTCTGACCTCTGACCTATGGAGAACGATCGCTGGGTTGTCGGCGACACGTTCGGGTGCAGGATGCCCGCGGACGCAGCGGCCCTGCAGTCCGACTTCGTGTCGTTCCTGGACAACGCTTTTCATCGCTTCGGCGCACTGGAGCCGGACAATCACGTCACCGACGTCACGGACGTGGCCGAATGCGTGGGCGGCAGCACCGGCCGCAAGCTGCGGATGCGCGCGCGCTACCGCCACCACTCCCCCGAGTTGCCCGAGGACCTGTTCGTCAAGTTCTCCCGCGACTTCGACAATCCCCGCCGGGACCGCGGCCGCACCCAGATGGACCTCGAGGTGCGCTTCGCGATCCTGGCCCGCGCCGGCCTGCCGATCACCGTCCCGAAGACCGTGTTCGCCGACTATCACCGCGCATCGGGCACGGGAATCCTGATCACCGAACGGATTCCGTTCGGCACCCCGCCGGTGGAGCCACACCACGCCAAGTGCCTGGACTACCAGATGCCCGACCCGCTCGGTCACTACGAAGCGCTGCTGTCGAGCGTGGCGCGGCTTGCAGGGGCGCACCGTTCGGGGCGGTTGGCACCGGGGTTCTCCGAAGGCTTCTCCTACGACCCCGCGCGCGTGGGGGTGGGGACGCCGCCGGTACGCACCGACGCCCAGCGGAGTGACAGCGTCGAACGCCTTGCGCGGTTCGGCGAGCGGTACCCCGGACTGGTGCCGGAACGGCTGCGTTCGCCGGAGTTCATCCGCCGCATGCTGTCCGAGGTCAATGCTGTCGCCGCGGCCCAGGACAACGTGATGGCGCAGTTGACGTCGGACACCGACGCGGTCGCGCTGTGCCATTGGAACGCCAACGTGGACAACGCGTGGTTCTGGCGTGACCCGCGCGGGCGACTGCGCTGCGGGCTGCTCGACTGGGGCTGCGTCAGCGAGATGAACGTCACGATGGCGCTGTGGGGCGCGCTCTGCAGCGCCGAACCGCACCTATGGGAGTTGCAGCTGCCGAGGCTGCTGGCGCACTTCAGCGCCGAGTTCGAGGCCGCCGGCGGCCCCTCTCTCGATCCGAGCGCGCTGCAACGCATGCTCCTCCGGTACGCCGTGACGATGGGCGTCACCTGGCTGCTGGATGCGCCCGGCTACATCGAAACCGTCGCCCCTGACCTGGACGGCCGGTGCACCCGCCACGATCCACGGATCAGCGACAACGAGGTGGCCCGCACCCAACTGCTGATGCTGACCAACTTCCTGCACCTGTGGCAGGTCAGTGATTTCGGTGAACTGATCGGCTGAGCCGCCCTAGAGTCGGGCGATGGACAGCTTCGCGGGACGCGGCGTGGTGATCACCGGCGGCGCGAGCGGCATCGGTTACGCCTGCGCGCGTGAGTTCGCCAATCGGGGGGCCAGACTGGTGCTCGCCGACCGGGAGGCGACCACGCTCGAACAGGCCGTGACCGCCCTGACCGCCGACGGGCACGAGGTGTACGGCGTGCCGTGCGATGTGCGCGACGTCGAGGCGGTCAATCATCTGGCCGACGAGGCCTTCGGACTCCTCGGGTCGGTGCATGTCGTCTTCAGCAACGCCGGGGTGGCGATCGACGGTCCGCTGGCAGCCATGACGCACGACGACTGGCACTTCGTGCTCGACGTCGATCTGTGGGGGCCCATCCACGGCGTCGAGGCGTTCCTGCCGCGGCTCATCGAACAACGCGAGGGTGGCCACCTGCTCTTCACGGCGTCCTTCGCCGGCCTCGTGCCCAACGTCGGCCTCGGCGCCTACTGTGTCGCCAAGTACGGCGTGGTCGCGCTGGCCGAGGTGTTGTCCCGCGAGGTCAGGGACTCCGGTCTCGGGGTTTCGGTGCTGTGCCCGATGATGGTCGGCACCAACCTGTTTTCGACCTCAGCGCGGGCCCGCGGGTATGACGCGCCCGATCAGCTGATCGAGGGCGACGGTGTGCTCGACGTCGCCGAGGTCGCTCGACTGACCGCGGAGGCCGTGCTCGCCGACCGCCTGTATGTGCTGCCCCATGAGGCGGCGCGCCAGTCCGTCCGGCGCAGGTTTGAGCGCATCGACTCGACGTTCGACACGCAGGCCGCCGAGGGCTGGCGGCACTGACTCAGCGTGCCGCTTTCCGACGCCCGCCCATCGCGGGTTCGGTGCCGATCACGCCGTCGGCCTTCAGTTCGGCGATCTCGGAGTCGGTGAGTCCGAGTTCGCGCAGGATCTCACGGTTGTGCTCTCCGAGCAGGGGCGCGGGCATGCGATGCACCCGACCGGGCCCGGTCGACAGTCGAACCGGCATCGTGCTGTGCGGGGCCGTGGGGTTCACCGGGTGTTCGACCTCTTCGAAGAAGCCGCGGTGGGCCAACTGCGGAATCTCGGTCTGCCGGTGCGGCTGAAGCACCTTGGCGACGGGAACCCCTGCGGGCCACAGCGTCTCGACGATCTCGTCGGCACTCCTGGTTCGACACCACGCCGCCAGGTGCTCATCGAGCAGGTCCTGGTGCGCGCGGCGACCGGCAGCGGTCTCCAGTTGGGTGTCCATGGCCCAGTCCGGTGAGCCGAGGGCCTCGCGCAGTGCCACCCACTGTTCGTCGGTGGCCACCGCGACGGCGACCCAGGTGTCGTCCCGGCCGAACTCGTCGATGCCGCGGGCCTGGTAGATGTTCTGCGGCGCCGCGGCGGGCCCGCGGTTGCCCGCGCGCTGCAGCAGTGCGCCGTGCGCGCTGTATTCGATGACCTGTTCGGCGGCGATGTTCAGCGCGGCGTCGACCATCGCGGCCTCGACCAGCACACCCTCCCCCGTGCGGCGCCGATGCTCGAGCGCCAGCAGCAGCGCGGTCAGCGCGTGGATCCCCGCATTCGGATCACCGACCGAGTACGGCTCATACGGTGTGCGGTCGGGGTAACCGGTCAGCCAACTCAGTCCCGCGGCGTCCTCGATGATGTAGGCGAACGCGGGGTTGTCCCGCCATGGCCCGTCGAGGCCGAAGCCGGGCATCCGCACCATGACGATGTCGTCGCGCAGTTGCCGGGCGTGCTCGAAGCTCAACCCGAGTTGGTCGATGACCCGAGGCGTGAAGTTCTCCACGATCACATCGCACGTCGGGATCAACCGGTTGAGCAGTTCACGGCCCGCCTCGGTCTGGAAGTCGAGAGTCAGGCTCTTTTTGTCGGTGTTGAGCCCCGAGAAGATGGGCGACTGTTCCCACCACTGCGGTTCGCTGACCGGGATCCCGGCGATCAGGCGGGTCCCGTCCGGCCTCGGAGTCGACTCCAGGTGGATGACCTCGGCGCCGAGCATGGCCAGGATGTGCGTGCAGGACGGGCCGGCCCAGAACGTGGTCATGTCGAGGACCCGAAGACCCGCGAACGGCAGCGGGTTCGGGGCAACGTCACCCGCCGGAGACTGCGAGGAGGCGGCGCGGTGGATCGCGGTGTGCTCGCCGAGCCTGGGGGCGGCCGCAGGCGCCCGCAGTTCCACTCCGTGCAGGCGGTAGGGATGCGTGGGCTGCAGGAATCCGTCGCGTGGATTGCGGGTGAAGCTGCCGCGTTCCTGGAAGTGGTCCATCGAGGCGACGTTCGCGCCGTTGCCCACCGGCGCGTTGGGGATGCGGAATGCCGACGCGAGATCGCGCACATCATCGACCGACTCGCCGCGCAGCCACTCGAAGAGTTCGTCCGCGTGCAGGTTGGCCTGCTCGGTGATGGTCAGTGTGGTGGCCTCGTCGATCCACTCCTGATGGCCCGACATCGAGCACAGATCCCACCACTGTTGCGCGGTGCCGCACCCCAAGGCGACCAGTCCATCCGCGGCCTGCGCCACCCCGGGCACGGTGGGCTTGCGCTCGGTCCGCCATGGCCTGCCCAGCATCTCGAAGTAGGAGACGGGATAGTAGGTCAGGCCCAGGATCTGCGCCTCGAGCATCGACAGGTCAACCAGTTGACCTCCACCGCCGGCGCGCGCAGCAAGGGTGAACGCGGCGGAGTACGCACCCGCGACCCAGTCGCCGACCTGTCCCCCGACGTGTGCGGGGGCGCGGTGCTGCTCGCCCCGGCCGATTCCCAGCACTCCCCCCGACCACGCCTGCAGCGTGAATTCGGTTGCGGCGCGGTCACTCCACGGCCCGCCGAGGCCGAACGGTGTGATGGCCGTGACCACCAGGTGCGGATGCCGGGTGTGCAGCTGACGCGGATCCAGTGCGGCCAACCCGGTCAGCGCCGAACCCGGCGACCAGATCACCGCATCGGCGCCGGCAAGCAGACCATCCACGAAAGCGAGGTCGTCCGCGGCGGCCGGGTCGACCACGACGCTGTGCTTGCCGCCGGCCAGAAAGCTGAACAGCGGGCCGCCGGCGACGGCATCCACGTGGGCACCGGAGGCCGACCACGTGCGCAGCGGATCCCCCTCGGGCCCCTCCACTTTGATGACGTGGGCGCCGCCGTCGGCGAGCAGCCTGGTGCAGTATCCCCCGGCGATTCCCGAGGACAGATCGACGACAGTGACGCCGTCAAGCGGTGCGGTCATAGCGGTCAGGGCTTCGCGCGGTTCTTCTTGCTCAGACGGAACTCCGGCGGGAACTTGCTGTCGTTGTCGTTCACCGCGGCCGACAGTCCGCTGTCGATCGACTCGAACATGTCGAGGTCGTCGTCGCTGTCGTTGGCCACCCCGTTGCCCATCGACTCGAAGAACGCCGACAGCAGGCTGCCCATGTACTCACCCTGCTGCTGCTTGAAGATCTCGAAGAACATCTTCTGCTGGAACACGGTGTCCACCGGGCGGTTACGGCTGCACGCCAGCGCATACTTCTGCACCTCGTCCTCAAGCTCGTCGCGTGGTACGACCTTGTTCAGGAAGTTGCAGTCGTACATCTCGGCGGCCGTGAACGGGCGTCCGGTGAACACCATCTCCTGAAACTTGCGCAGACCCATCATCTGCACCCAGGTCCACATCCGGGGGCCCCACCCGTGGTAGCGGAACGACGGGTGCCCGAAGAGTGCGTCGTCGCTGGAGATCACCAGATCGGCGTCCGCGCACTGGTAGAAGTGCCAGCCGTAGCAGTAGCCCTTGGCCTCGACGATGCTGATCTTCTTGAAGTCCTGCAGTGCCCGGTTGCCTGCCTGGGAGTTGGCGTACCAGGACGAGATGGTGGCGCCGTTGCGGAAGGTGCCCTTCGGCGGATAGCTCACACCGCCCTCGCCTGCGATGTCTGGGTCCTCGAGCCTCAGTTCGGCCAGGCGCACCGCCGGATTGTCGTTGCCCTCCATGAACTCCGGAAGATCGGCACCGCTGCCCAGGTTGTCCCCAACGCCTCGGATGATCACGACCTTCACGTCGTTGTCCGCGTTCGCGGCCCGCAGCACGTCGGCATAGCGCAGGCGGGCCATCGACGTCGGCGCGTTCAGGAACTCCGGTCGGTGGAACGTGATGGTGGCGATCTTGGTCTTGGGATCCTTCTCGTAGAGGATGATCTCCTCAGGCGAGGGCCGATCGGCCATTAACGGACTCCTTTGCAGCAGTGACTCATTCAGCGGTCGTGGGGGTTGGCGTCAGCCCAGGGCGGCGGCGATCGACGGTGTCTCGGTCAGCACCCGCGGCCCGTCGGCGCCGATCACCACGGCGTCGCGGGTGAACACCGCACCCAGGCCCTGCTCCCACACGTATCCGGTCAGCGCAAGCACCATCCCCTCCTCGAGGATGTCGGCCTCGGCCGTGGCCCGCAGGTTCGGCGACACCACCGGAGGATCGAAGCCCAAACCGAGACCGTGTGCCACCGGCATCGCCGGAACCGGCTCACCCGACTGCTCATAGGCGTCAAGCAGCGCACTGGTCGCCGTCCCAGGACGGCACGCGTCGAGCAGCCTGCTCCACAGGTCATCTCGGCGCCGATACAGCGAGTGCACGGCGTCCGTCGGCTCACCGACGTAGAGCGTGCGGGCCACCTCACCGACATAGCCGTCGGCGAGCACGCCCGCGGACAGGGCCACCAGATCGCCCTCGCGCACCCTGCCGTCGCCCTCAACGCGGCGCCATGGATGCTCGGTGGAGGTCACCCACGCCGCATCCTGGGTGGCCGGGGTGCTCACTCCACCGGCGGCCTCGGCTTCCAACAGTGCGGCGGCCAACGCCTGTTCCGTGACACCCGGAGCCACCTGGGCGGCGGCCTTGGCCAGACCCCCTTCGGCGACCCGCAGCGCATGACCCAGCGCGTCGATCTCCTCGGCTGTCTTGACCCGACGGGCCGCCCGCATGGCCTGCTCCCCGTCGACGAGTTCGGCCTGCGGGAACGCCATCGGCAAAAGCTTGGCGAACGTCGGTGTCAGCGCGTCGGTTCCGACGCGTCGCGCGGTGTCGGCGCCCTTGATGTTCTGCAGCACACCGATCAGCGTCATCGGGTTCCACGCCAGGCCGTACAGATTCTCGCGCGGAATCTCCTCGGGAATGCCCTCATCCCACGTGCTGTTCAGGTGGATCTCACCGGTGGAGCGGACGAAGGTGCAGATCGGACCGAACGGCCGGGTGCCCACGACCCACAACTGCGGCGCCCCGCAGATGTAGCGGACGTTGGCCTGCCTGCCGAGCACCAGCACGTCGAGGTCATGGGCCTCCATCTGGGCCAGGGCACGCTCCCGACGGCTGAAGCGCAGTGCGCGGTCGTCGGCCTCGATCTCAATTCCCACTGCGCACCTCATACGGGTCGTACGGATAGGCGGTGAGCGGCATCCAACCGCCCTCGGTGACCACCACGATCTCCTCGCCGCGATAACCGCCGGTGCCGTCCTCCCACACCACCGGTTCGAACACCAACAACATGCCCGCGGGGAAGACGAAGTTGTCGTCCCACTCCTGGCCGAGATCGGTTCCGATCATCGGCATCTCGGCCGCGCCGGTGCCGATCCCGTGGCCCAGGTAGAAGTGCGGGAGCCAGGGTTTGTGACCGCCCGCGGCCGCGGTGGCGGCCCGGCCCAGGTCGCCACAGGTGGCGCCGGCCTTGGTCACCGACAAGACGCCGTCGACCACCTGGCGCCACTTGTCGAACTGTTCCTGCTGGGCCGGGGTCGGGTCCTGCCCGACGATCCAGGTGCGCCCGTGATCGGAGCAGTAACCGTGGTAGGCGATGGACACGTCGGTCCACAGCACGTCACCCTGGGCGACCTCACGCTCGGTGGTCAGCAGCGGGAGGGCCAGGTCCCCGGTCGTGGTCCAGGCGCCCTCGGCCCGCGACGCGGGCATGACCTGCCAGATCGAGTCGAACATGTTGGTGGTCGCGCCGAGTTCGAATGCACGGCGGACGAATTCGGCCGAGAGATCTATCTGGCGCACGCCCGGGGCCAGCGACTTCTGGATTTCGGCGACGGCCTGCTCGGTGATCTGGGTGGCCCGGCGCAGGCAGGAGATCTGGTCGACCGTCTTGACCAGCTTGGCCGCGCCGACGACGGGTGCGGCGTCCACCGGCGCGCCACCGGGGAACAGTGCACTGCCTGCGCGGCGCATCGCCCCAGTCAACTCGTCGGTTGCGACGGTCGCCCCGGCTCGCACCAGACCCGCCAGGGTCTTCGCGAAATCCGCTACGCCCTCGTCGAATTCGAGGTAGACCGGGCCGTGCAGGTGGTCGTCGAGCAGACCCGACTCCATCGCCGCACCCTCACGGAACGGAAGGAAGAGATGCGGGTGCTCGTCGTCTGCGAGGACGACCGCGACGGGCCGTTCGACATGGGACAGTCCGGCGTCGGCGAGCGGCCAACTGATGCCGGTGGCGTACATGACGTTGCTGTTTCCGAGCAGTACCAGGGCGTCGACGCCCTGGTCGGCCATCGCGGCGTGGAGACGCTCACCGACGTCCCTGCGCAACCGGTTCAGGTCGGGTTCCTCGGGAATGTCCAGCCACGTCAAACCCGTTCGGGCGATCTGCGTGACGCCCCTGTGAGCGAATGTCGTCACAGCAGCCCCAGGAAGTGCTGGATGTTGGTGGACACGATCTTGGCCGCGTTCTCCGGACCGACGGCCTCCACGACCGTGGCCAGTGACTTCTCCGAGTACCCGAAGGTGCTCTCGTTGTGCGGGTAGTCACTGGACCACATCACGTTGTCGACACCGATCTCGTCGATCAACCGGAGTCCAAGCGGGTCGACCATGAACGACGCGCTCATGTGGTTGTCCCAGTAGTGCCGGACATCGTGCTGCAGTTGGTGGTTGAACATGTGTTGATAGGAGGCCAGCATGTGCTCGGCATCCTGCAGTGCGGTGGGCACCCAGGCGATTCCGCCCTCGAACCAGCCGATCTTGAGCTGCGGATGCCGATCCAGGATGCCGGAGAAGACATACTTGGCGAACTGCTCGCGGAACGAGTCGACGTTGACCATCATGCCGACCACGACGCTGTTGTTCTCACACGGCGTCTTCGGGGGCGTCTCACCGATGTGGTGGCTGACCGGGATTCCCGACGCCTCGATCTCGTCCCAGACCGCGTCCATCGAGGTGCTGCCGTAGTCGTAGATGTTGCCCTCGTCGTCCTTACCCGGGTTCAACGGGAGCAGGAAAGTCTTGAGGCCCAGCGACTTCAGCTCCTCGAGGGTGCTTCGGGTGCCCTTGGGATCCCACCAGTTGATCAGCCCGACACCGTAGAAGTGCCCATTGGACTCCTCCTGCAGGGCCGCGATGTGCTCGTTGTAGATCCGAAAAACACGTTCCCGCAGCGCCTTGTCCGGGTAGTGGAACAGCGCGAGCACGGCATTGGGGAACGCCAACTCCCTATCGATGCCGTCCTCTTTGAGCTCACGGATGCGCGCGGCGATATTGTTCGAGGCCGCGCCGGCGAGGTCGTCGTACTGCATGAGCACCCGGCCGAAATCCCCTCCGGTCCAGGCCTTGCCCTTCATGCCCACCATGTAGGCGCCGTCCTCGTACCAGATCCGCGGCGCGGCGCCCTTGAGCTCCTCGGGGAACCGCTCGTAGAAGATGTCGTCGGCCACCGAGATGTGGTTGTCGGCCGAGAACACCTCGGTGCCCGCGGGCAGCCCGTAGTCGCCGACGGCGTGCCCGCGGCGGTTCTTCGGAGCCCCGAAGCCGCCGGGTGGATACAGGGTGGCGGCGCTGGATCGAGTGGACATCGTTGACCTTCCGTCCTTCCGGTTGGCGTTCCGGACCTTCAGCTTGCCTGCGCGGGACTGCCACGCGGGCTGGTTTCACGAAGTGCGCCAGCCGGTTCCTGGGAGACCGGATGCGCATTTGCGAGCGCTGCACTCGCGGACTGGTAATGACGTTATCAGGCCATGTCCGCAATGAACAGCAAAGTGCCACTTACGCTGCGCATTCGGGAGCGGTTTTCCTGCGGTAATAGCATTCTCCTTATTGCAGAATGCGTTCTCTTATCGCCCTCAGCGCACCCCCAGCAACCGGTTGCTGGCAGCGTCCGGTCGACGCTCACACAACGCCTGCGGACGCTCAATTCGCCAATCTCGGCGAACCCGCTGGGGACTATCGGTCCCGGTTTGGAGAATGCTAGTCTCCGATCGGAGAGTGAGGGGTTCGCAGTGACACAGACTTCCGCCGGCATCGACGCCGACGCGCTCGGCAGGTGGCTCGACACCAACGACGCACCGGGCGCCGGCGAGCGTCCACAACTCGAACTGCTGACCGGCGGGTCGCAGAACACGCTGTATCGAGTGGTCCGCGGAGAGCACCACATGGTGCTGCGCATGCCGGGCGCCCGCGCCGACGACGCCCGGATCGACGGCCTGCTGCGCGAGATCCGACTGGTGCGCGCGCTCAAGGGCACCGACGTCCCGCACGCAGAACTCCTCGCGGCCGACGACGACGGATCGGTGTTGGGCGCCCCGTTCTACGTCATGGCCGAGATCGACGGCTGGAGCCCGATGAACGGCGGCTGGCAGCCACCGTTCGACACCGATCTCGAGGCGCGGCGCGGCCTGGCGTTCCAACTCGTCGAAGGCGCGGCCAAGCTCGGCCGCGTCGACTGGCGCGCACAGGGCCTGGAGGGTTTCGGCCGGCCCGACGGGTTCCATGAGCGTCAGGTCGACCGGTGGCTGACGTTCCTGTCCGCGTACCAGGTGCGGGAGATGCCCGGTCTCGATGTCGCCGCGGAGTGGCTGCGGCGCAACCGGCCCGAGCACTACACGCCCGGAATCATGCACGGCGACTACCAGTTCGCGAATGTCATGTACGCGCACGGTGAACCTGCCCGTCTCGCCGCGATCGTGGACTGGGAGATGACAACGATCGGTGATCCGCTGCTGGATCTGGGCTGGGCGCTGCTGGGCTATGACGGCGAGGAGCCCGCCAGTGACGGGTTCTACCTCGACATGGCCGGTATGCCCACGCGTAGTGAGCTGTTGGAGCACTACGAGTCGATCAGCGGCCTGTCCACCGAGCACATTGGCTACTACCTGGTGCTCGCCAACTGGAAGCTCGGCATCATGCTCGAGAAGACCTACGCGGCGTCGCTGGCGCCCGATACCAAGGTCGATCCCCGCGTCGCCGAGGCGATGGGACCGATGGTCCTGAAGCTGATGACCACGGCCGCCGATCTCGCGAGATCCTACTGAGCCGATCCCACCGAGCCCGAACCCACCAAGCCCGAACCCAGCAAGGAGCCTGACGTGGCATTCCCCGAGCAGCTCTTCGACCTGACCGACCGCGTCGTCCTGATCACGGGAGGAAGCCGCGGCCTGGGCCGCGAGATGGCGTTCGCCGCGGCGCGCTGCGGCGCGGACGTCGTCATCGCGAGTCGCAAGCTGGAGTCCTGCGAAGCCACCGCGGCCGAGATCGAGGCCGAGACTGGACGCAGCGCACTCCCCTACGCGGTGCACGTCGGGCGTTGGGATCAGCTCGACGGACTGGTCGAAGCCGCGTATGACCGGTTCGGCAAGGTGGACGTCCTGGTCAACAACGCGGGCATGTCCCCGGTGTACGACAAGCAGACCGACGTCACCGAGAAGATGTTCGACGCTGTGGTCAACCTCAATCTCAAAGGCCCGTTCCGGCTTTCGGCACTGGTCGGCGAGCGCATGGTGGCCGACGGCGGCGGCGCGATCATCAACGTCAGCACGCACGGGTCGCTGCGCCCCCACCCGTCGTTCATCCCCTATGCGGCGTCCAAGGCCGGGCTCAACGCCATGACCGAAGGTTTGGCGCACGCATTCGGTCCGACGGTCCGGGTGAACACGCTGATGCCCGGCCCGTTCCTCACCGACATCAGCAAGGCGTGGAACTTCGGCGATGCGAATCCGTTCGGGCACTTCGCCCTGCAGCGCGCGGGACAACCCGCCGAGATCGTCGGCGCCGCCTTGTTCCTGATGTCCGACGCCTCGAGTTACACCACCGGATCGATCCTGCGCGCCGACGGCGGAATCCCGTGATCGGCACAACGAAAGGAATCTGACATGGCCTGGGACTTCTCCACCGAGCCCGAATTCGAAGAGAAACTGGTCTGGATCCGCGAGTTCGTCCGCGACGAGGTCGAACCACTCGAGGTGCTGTTCCCGGGGTGCGAGTTCCTCCCCCTCGACGACGAGCGCCGTGCGATCGTCGACCCGCTCAAACAGCAGGTCCGAGATCACGGCCTGTGGGCCCCGCATCTCGGCCCCGAACTGGGCGGGCAGGGCTTCGGCGCGGTCAAGCTGACACTGATCAACGAGATCCTCGGCCGAAGCAGTTGGGGCCCGATCGTGTTCGGCACGCAGGCCCCCGACACGGGCAACGCCGAGATCCTGGCCCGCTTCGGCACACAGGAGCAGAAGGACAACTACCTGGAGGGCCTGTTGTCGGGCGAGATCTTCTCGTGCTTCTCGATGACCGAACCCCAGGGCGGCTCCGACCCCCGCGTGTTCACCACCCGTGCCGTGCCGGCCGATGACGGCAGCGGTGACTGGGTGGTCAAGGGGCGCAAGTACTTCTCGTCGAACGCCTCGGTCGCCTCGTTCTTCATCGTGGTGGCCATCACCGATCCAGACGTCCCGGTGCACCGCGGTGCGTCGACCTTTCTCATCCCGGCCGGCACCCCCGGGTTGAACATCGAGGCCACCCATCACCTGGTGGGATCGCTCCCCCACGAGGCCGGGCACTCGCTGATCCACTACGACAACGTCCGAGTGCCCGCGACCGCGATGCTGGGTGAACCCGGCCACGGCTTCGAGATCCTGCAGGCCAGACTCGCCGGCGGCCGCATCCACCACGCGATGCGATCGATCGGGGTGGCCCAGCGTGCGCTGGACATGATGGCGCACCGCGCGAAAAGCCGTTTCACGCAGGGCAGTCAGCTGGCCGACAAACAGCTGGTGCAGGCCTTCATCGCCGACTCCTACGCCGAACTGCTGCAGTTCCGGTTGACCGTGCTGCACACCGCCTGGTTGATCGACACCGCCGGAGAACACGCGGCCCGCAAGGAGATCGGCGTGTGCAAGATCCTGGCGTCGCAGGTGCTCAAGTCCATCGGCATGCGCGCCATCCAGGTGCACGGCGCGATGGGCCTGACCCAGCAGTTGCCGGTCGCCAACGTGCTGCTCGGCGGTGTGGCGCTGGGCCTCGCCGACGGGCCCACCGAGGCACACAAGGTCAACCTGGCCCGCATGCTGCTCAAGGGTTACGAGGCCGAGGATCCGGAATGGCCCAGTGAGTTCAGCGAGGTCCGCATCGAGGCGGCCAAGGCGAAGTACGGCGACCGGGTCAAGAACATCCCCTCGGTGCCCGCGACGCCATGAGCACCCGCGCCGCGCGCGCGGTGGACCGCGCGCTGGACAGTCGGCACCGCGAGGCCACCGATGAGGTTGAGCGGATCCTGGCCGCCGCGGTCACCGTGATGCAGCGTGTCGCCCCGGAACCGCCGCGCGTCAGCGACATCGTCGCCGAGGCGGGCGCGTCGAAGAAAGGCTTCTACCGCTACTTCGCTGGTAAGGACGAACTGCTTCTCGCGGTGATGGAACGCGGGATCGGCATCGTGGCGTCCTATCTCGGGCATCAGATGGAGAAGGCCGACGACCCGGCCGAGAAGATCAGCCGGTGGATCTCCGGTGCGTTGGCGCAGGTTTCGGACCCGCACCTGATCAGCATGAGTCGCGCGGTCGTTGAGCAGATGACCCAGACCTCCCCCGTCGACGGGATCATGGCCCCGATGCGCGACCTGCTGGTCGGTCCCATCGCGCAGTTGGGCAGCGCCGACCCAGACAGGGACGCCGAGGCCGTGTTCCAGCTGACCATCGCGACCATGCGGCGCTACGTCGGGTCCGGAACCCAACCCCTTCCCGACGACGTCAAGCACCTGGTGCGATTCTGCCTGGGCGGATTGACCGCAGAGACGAAAGGTGCGCGATGAAGGCCATGCTGTGCCGGGAGTACGGACCTCCGGAGAGTCTCGAACTCGCCGACCTTCCCGACCCGACACCGGGACCGGGTCAGGTCGTCGTGCGCGTGCGCGCCGCGGCGGTGAACTTTCCCGACGTGCTGTTCATGTCGGGGTCCTACCAGGTGAAGATCCCGCCACCGTTCTCCCCGGGCAGTGAGTTCGCCGGTGAAGTTCTCGCGGTCGGTGACGGTGTCTCGCTGCGGGTGGGTGACCGGGTGTCGGGGTCGACCATGGTGGGCGCGTTCGCCGAGCAGGTCGTCGTGTCTGCCGAGGCGCTGACGCCGTTGGCGCCCGGCGTCGACTACGCATCGGCCGCGGCGTTCGGCGTCACCTACCGCACGGCGTATTACACGCTGCGCACGGTGGCACCCGTGCGACCCGGTGACTGGGTGGTCGTGCTGGGCGCGGGCGGCGGCGTCGGGTTGGCGGCCGTGGACCTGGCCGTCGCGATGGGCGCCAAGGTCATCGCCGCAGCGTCCAGCGCCGACAAGCTTGAGGTGTGCCGGAGTCGCGGCGCACACGCGGTCGTCAACTACGCAGACGAGAACCTGCGGGACCGGATCCGCGAGATCACCGAGGGTGCGGGCGCTTCGGTGGTGCTCGATCCGGTCGGCGGGGACTACTCCGAGCCCGCACTTCGCGCACTCGGCCGCGGCGGCACCTTCGTGACGCTGGGGTATGCCGCGGGCCGTATCCCGGCCATTCCGCTGAATCTTGTGATGCTCAAGGGAATCACGGTCAAGGGCATGGAGATTCGGACCTTCGCCGCCGACTATCCCGATCAGGTGGCGCGCGACACCGCCGAACTCGACCAGATGTTCGCCGACGGCCGGGTGCACCCCCACATCGGTGCGCGCTATCCGCTGGCCGAGGCCGCCGCGGCACTGCGCCATGTGGCTGACCGCAGGGCCATCGGCAAGGTGGTCATCGACGTCTGAGCCTCAACGCGAGCCTGCGGTGGCTGCGAGAAACCGCAAGGATCTTCGCAGCCACCGCAGGCTCGGCGGTAGGTGCTGGGGCTACCAGGTGACGGGCAGGCTGTAGACGCCGTAGGCCAGGCGATCGTTCTTGAACGGCACCTCGTCGAACGGGATCGCCAGACACAGCGTGGGGATGCGGCGCACCAGGGTGTGGAAGACGATCTGCAGTTCGGCGCGGGCCAACTGCTGGCCCACACACTGGTGCCTGCCGAAACCGAATCCCAGTTCGTCGCGGGCATTCTCGCGGCTCAGGTCCAGCCGGTCGGGCTCCGGGAAGGCGGTGCCGTCCCAGTTCGCGGGCGCCAGGTCGAGGATGATGCCCTCGCCGGCCTTGATCGTCTCACCCGCGATCTCGATGTCCTCCAACGCGACTCGACGCTGACCGTTCTGGATGATGCTCAGGTAGCGCATCAACTCCTCGACCGCGTTCGCGATGACCTTCGGATCCTCGGTATTACGCAGGAATTCGGCCTGTTCGGGATTCTCCAGCAGCGCCAGCACCCCGATGCCGATGACGTTGGCGGTGGTCTCGTGGCCGGCGATGAGCAGGCCGGTCCCCAACTGCGCGGCCTCCTTGACGCTGATCTCGCCGGCGTTGACGCGCTCGGCCAGATCCGACACCGCGTCCTCGACGGGGTTGGCCTGCTTCTTCTCGATGAGGTCGATCAGGTACTGGTGCAGGCTCATCGCGCCCTTCTGCATGGCGTCCGCCGCGGCGTAGCGGGCCAGGCCGGCGTTGGCGTGCTCCTGGAAGAACTCGTGATCTTCGTAGGGGACGCCGAGCATTTCGCTGATCACCACGGTCGGCACCGGCAATGCCAGCTTGTCCACGAGGTCGGCGGGTTGGGGCCCGGCCAGGATCTCGTCGATGCACTCGTCGGTGATCTTCTGGATGACCGGGCGCAGTCCCTCCACGCGTCGGAAGGTGAACGGCTTGGAGAGCATCCGGCGGAACCTGGTGTGCTCCTCGGCATCCGAGGTGAACACCGACCGGGGTCGCTTGTCCACAGTGGACAGCATGTGCTCATTCCAGTGCGGGAAACCCGCGATGCGGTCGTCGACACTGACCCGGGAATCGGCGAACAGCGTCCGCGCGACCTCGTAGCCCGTGATCAGCCAGGGCGTGCTGCCGTCCCAGATCCGCACCCGCGACAGCGGGGCCCTGGCGCCGAGTTCCATCACGCCGGGCGGCGGCGCGAAGGGGCAGGCCGCCGAGCGCTCCATCGGGTACTCGGGGATGTCGACCTGCGTGTCGGGGAGGATCTCGGTCATCTGCTCTTCCTTGCGGTGGTCTGGGCTGGGTTCTGGTCAGGCGCGGGACAGAGAGGTCACTCGACGAGATGAATCGCCAACGCCGGGCATGCCGCCACGGCCTCGCGCACGCCGTCCAGGTGATCGTCGGAGGGGTGTTCGTCGAGGAGGATCACGCTGCCGTCGTCCTCGTCCTGGTCGAAGACATCCGGCGCGTGCGCGACACAGTTACCCGCGGAGACGCACTTGGCCTGGTCGACAGTCACTTTCATCTGGACTCTCCCTGTGCTCGCGGGGTCACCGGCGCCAGCAGCAGGCCGGTGATCGCATCCACCAGACCGTCGGCGGTGCCGTCCCAGCCCGGCCGGGCCATCGGATCCCCCTGCGCCAGTGCGCGTTCCTGCTCGGCGAACATGTGCACGATCAGGTGTCGCGCCATGGCATTGCGTTCGATTCGCACGTCGACGGGCACGTCCGCCAGACGGCTGTTGAGGCCCTGGATGATCCGGAGCACCGAGGGCGAGGACAACGATTCCTCGGACACCAGATCGCGATGCGCGGGATCCGGCATGAGTTGTGCCGAGAACCGCGCGTAGGTGGACGTGCCGTCCGCCTCCGTCAGCGCCGTCAGGTGCGCCGCCAGTGGACGGACCAGGCACTGCACCCAGTCCCGCAGTTCCGGTGCCGTGCCGGACGCCTCGGCCTTCTCCAGTACCTGCGCGACCATCTGCTCGCACAGGCGCTCCACCTGCTCGTTGTGCTTACGGACGATCGCGCGGATCAGGTCCGCCTTGGTGCCGAAGTGGTACCCGACCGCGGCGTTGTTCCCCTGCCCGGCCTGATCGCTGACCTGGCGGTTGGACACCGCGAACACGCCGTTCTCGGCGAACAGGCGCTCGGCGGCAGTGAGGATGGCCTCCTGCGTGTTCTGCGCCCGCACGGAACGCAGCGGCCTTGTGGCGGTCACCACACGAGTCAACCGTTCATGCTGATTTAAGTCAAGCGCTTGATTTAGCGGGCGATAGAGTGCGCACGATGAGGTCACAGTTCACCCACCACGACGGTGTCCGCCTGCACTACCTCGACTCCGGCGGAGAGTCCGTTGAGAATGACCGCCGTGCGCCCATCGTGTTCGTTCCCGGGATGACCTGCCTGGCCTACGACTACGAGGCCGTGCTGCCAGAGTTCGGTCGCCGCACCGTCGTGGTGGAAGTGCGCGGACACGGTCGCAGCGACGCGCCCGTCGACGGCTACGACCTGGAGACGCTCAGCGGCGACGTGGGCGCGGTAGTCGACGCGGTGACCGACGGACCCGTGCACATCGTGACGTTCTCGCGCGGCACGTCGGCCGCGGTCCTGTGGACCCTGGGCAACGCCGCCCGCGTCCGGTCGCTGTCGATCGGCGACTACGTGCCCGAGGAGAAGCTCGTGCCAGACGACGCGGTGCGCTGGCTGCTGGACGGCAAGTGGCGCGGCACACCCGTGCGAGACCGACTTGACGAGAAGGCCGCGCTTCTGACGTTCCAGGCCGCGCAGGAGCGCTCGTTCTGGGAGCCGTTGACCGAGTTGAACATCCCGCTGCTCGCGGTGCGCAGCCCCGAGTCCCGCGTCATCGTCCCCGACGAGGTCTGGGACCGTTACGCGCGCCTGTTCCCCTCGGCGCAGTTGGTCGAGTTCGCCGACTCGCCGCACGACATCTTCCGCCCCGACCGTGCCCGGTACCCGCGGTTGGTGGCCGAGCACGTCGACCGCGCCGACGGACGCTAGGACTTCTCCGCCTTGGGCTTGCGGACGATCACCTTTCCGGCCACCGTCCCGCCATCGATCGGCAGCACCGTACCCGTGACGTAGCGCGAGCGGTCGCCCGCGAAGTACAGCGCGGCCTCGGCGACGTCCTCGACCGTGCCCTCCCGCTTGAGCGGGCGGTCCGCGCGCATCTGGGCGCGGATGGCCTCCTCGAACTGTTCGAGACGTTCGAGGTCCTCACCCGTGGCCGACTTCTTCACGATCGCGGTGCGGATGTTGCCGGGTGCGATCGCGTTGACGCGAATCTCGTAGTGCGCCAGTTCGATTGCCGCTGATTTGGTGAACTGGATGACGGCGGCCTTGGAGGCGCGGTAGGTCTGCACCCCCCCGCCCGCCTGGATGCCACCGATCGAGGTCAGGTTCAGGATGGACCCGCCGCCGTGTTCGGCCATGTACCGCGCGGCGTCCCGCGTGCCCGCCATGACGCCGAGCACGTTGACCCCCATCACCTTGTGGAAGTCGGCCAGGTCGTCGTCCAGGAACCGGCGATGCATGGTGCCCGAGACTCCCGCGTTGTTCACCATGATGTCCAGGCCGCCGAACTCCTCGATCGCGGTCGACACCAGTCGGCTCACCTGCTCGAGGTCGGAGACGTCGGTGGGCACGAAAAGGCTGTCCCCGCCGAGTGGTTCGCCCTCGGCGATGTCGCCCACCACGACCTTGGCGCCCTCGGCCACGAACCGCTCGGCGATACCGCGGCCCAACCCGCCCGCACCGCCCGTGACGACGGCGACCTTGCCGGCGAGTTCCTGCTGGCTGCTCATGAAGCGCGTGCTCCCTTGTCGTTGTGTTCTGAGTCCTGGTGTTCGGCGAAGAAGGACAGCAGCAGGTCGTTGACGACCTGTGGCTGTTCGATCTGGGGGCAGTGTCCCGCGGCATCGACGACCGCCGAGCGTGCACCGTCGATCTGCGCGGCGATCTCCGCGGCCCACCCCGCTGGCAGCAGTTTGTCACCGGCGCCCTCGACGACGAGGGTCGGCACCGTGATCCGCTCGTAGGCACGGGTACTCGAGGCCGCCGACGGTGGCTCTGCCCCCGGTCGACGGAACCGGGCCGCGGCGATCGCCTCCCACGCGCCCGGCACAGTGGCCGATTCGTGCCTGCGCGCCACGTATGCCCCGTCGTCCGGGTAGCGCGGGTCGAAGAACAGGGCCTCGACGATGCGGCGCATGGCCGGCAGGGTCGCGTCGTAGTCGTACAGCGCGCGCATGTAGTCGCCTGCCTGGATCTCGCCGCCGCCGCAGATGGCCACCATCGTCCGCACCGGCAACACGGGCATCGCGGAGGTGGTGTCCACCAGCAGGTTGATCGCCCCCATCGAGTTGCCGACGAAGTGCGCCGAGGTGACCCCCATCGCCGCGCAGAACGCCGCGATGTGCCGGATCCGCATCCCGCGCCCGTCGACGAAATCGAGCACCTTGGCCGAGCCTCCGTAGCCCAGCATGTCGGGGGCCAGCACCCGGTGATGAGCCGCCAGGGCCGAGATCGTGTGCTCCCAGCCGAGTTCCGCGCTGGCACCGAACTCCCCGCCGTGCAGCAGCACCACCGGGTCACCGGTGCCCGCCTCCAGGTAGCTGGTCACCAGTCCGTCGACCACGACGGTCTTGTGTTCGAAGTCCACGGCCACACGATACTGATGTTTTCGCAATTGGAGAACATCATTCTCGAACAGCGAGATGGCTGCGGTGCTCAGCCCCGGTCGTTCGCCGACGCCTCCAGTGCGGCCGCGACAGCTTCGAATTCAGCCAGCGCGGCGGTCAGGTCCTCCACGATCTCGCGGGCGATCACCTCCGGCGCCGGGAGGTTGTCAGCATCCTCCAGCGATTCGTCGCGCAGCCAGGTGATGTCGAGGTTCACCTTGTCGCGAGCGATGAGGTCGTCATAGGTGAACGCTTTCCACCGCTCCGACTCGACGCGCTCCTCATGCGGTTTTCCCGAAAGGTAGGAGTCGACGAACTCATCGAGGTGGTGCCGCCGCAAGGGGTTCTGCTTCAGCGTGAAGTGCTGGTTTGTGCGCAGGTCATAGACCCACAGCCTGGTGGTCCACGGCTGCTCAGCGGCTGGCTTCTTGTCGAAGAACAGCACGTTCGCCTTCACACCCTGGGCGTAGAAGATGCCGGTCGGCAGCCGCAGCATGGTGTGAAGGTCGAAGTCTTCCAGCAGCTTTCGACGCAGCGTCTCCCCAGCTCCCCCTTCGAACAGCACGTTGTCGGGTAGCACGACGGCCGCGCGACCGTTGATGTCGAGGATGGTCATGATGTGCTGTAGGAAATTGAGCTGCTTGTTGCTGGTGGTGACGACGAAGTCCTGGCGTTCGATTTCGACGTCGTCGCGCACTTCCCGCCCGTCCGCTCCGACCATGGTCAGCGACGATTTGCGCCCGAATGGCGGGTTGGACAGCACCACCGACCATCGCTGCCCTGGATCGGCTATCAAGGCATCGCGAACCTCGATCAACGAGGGGCCGTCTGCGGTTCCGATTCCATGCAGCAACAAGTTCATCGCCGCCAGACGCGCGGTGCCGTCGACGAGCTCATACCCTGCGACGAATTTGTCCCGCAGATGGTTCCGTTGCGTCGGGGTGAGCGTTCCCGCTCCCTCTGCGACGTGTTCGTGGGCGACGAGAAGGAAGCCTCCGGTGCCGCAGGCCGGGTCCACGACGGTGTCCGCCACCGACGGATCGATCACGTCCACGATGGCGCGGATGAGGTCGCGCGGCGTGAAGTACTGGCCCGCTCCAGAACCCTTGTCGGACGCCCCCTTGGCGAGCAGTTCCTCGTAGGCGTCGCCCTTGAGGTCGGTGCCCGAGGCGGACCAGTTCTCCTTGTCGATCAGGTCGACGATGAGACGCTTGAGCTTGGCCGGGTCCTGAACCCTGTTCTGTGCCTTGCGATAGATGGTGCCGAGGGTTCCCGGCTGCTGCGCCAAGCCGACGAGAATATTGGTGTATTCAACTTCGAGGTCGGTGCCTTCGGCATCGAGGAGCTTCTGCCAGGAATACTCGTCGGGAACGATCTTCTGCGGGTTCAGTTTGCGGGTTTCCCGCTCGTGCGCCATCTTCAAGAACAGCAGGTACGTGAGCTGTTCGGTGTACTCGATGACCCCGACACCGTCGTCTCGCAGGACGTTGCAGTACGACCAGAGCTTGTCGACGAGGCGGCGTGATTCAGACATGCATTCCTTCGAGCTCAGCTGTGGACATTCAGATTCGGTACACCTTCAAAGATGGCGTCGCCAGAGAACAGTTCTAGGCCCTTTGCTATCGCACAAGCCGCAATCCACCGATCAGCCGTGTGGATCTTCTCGTGGAGAGCATGGCCGGCCGCGCGGCACTCAGCCGAGAGGACCGCGTACGCGTCGACAACCTCGCTATCCGAGTAGATGGTCGGAGTGCGCGCCAGGATCTCCTGAAGCCGAGTGACCCGTGGCGCACCCCATTTACTCTGACGAGCGCCGGAGAGAATCTCGGCCCGCGTCTGGAACGAGATGATGACTCGGCGATCCGCCAGCTCGTCCGTCCATGTTGATGCGCGAGGCTCGGTACCCCTCGGGAGCACGTAGACACGGCTGAAGACGTCGGTATCGACGATCGCGTTCAACACGGTCATGAACGAATGGCCCGAAGGAACTCCGCCGCTTCCTCGTCGGTGAGGTCGAGCCCACCGCTTGGATCTGGGCCTGGCGCGCTCGCGAGGATCTCGTCGAGGGACACAACATGACTGCTCAGGAATGCCGCCGCAGGGTCGCCCGTCGCGAGCACGCGCGCGTTGTTCAGGACCACCCGTCCCGAGGGGCTCAGCGTCGCGTCCCCCTCGGCAGTCACCCATCGTCCGACGAGCCGCCCCGCCGCCTTGTCATCGATGACCCGTCGGAGTTCGACGGTGTTTCCGACGTCGTCACGGATCCGGAATGTGTGCGAGCGCAGGTCCACCTTCTCCAGCCAACCCGCAGCGGTGCCCGAGCCTGCGGCCGAGACCCGGTTGACCGCCCAGGTCTCGAGGTGGATCTGTGCGGAGTCGATCCGCACGTCAGTGCGGGCGGGCGAGGAAACAACCGTTGTCGATGCCGCTCCCCGCAGCGCGACGGCAAGCTTGCCGACCGACTCGGCGACCAACGTACTGGTCCAGTCAGGTCGTTGATCAGCGCCGATGGCACCCAGGATGTCCCACAGCCGTTCGTCGGCCTCGGTGAGACCAGGCACGTCGACATCCAGCTTGTCCGTCGGCCCCTTGCTGACTTTGAGTACGGTGCTACCTGCGGTGATGCCGTCCAGACGGAGTTCGGCGAACTCTTCGACGTACTGCTTCGACCGGCCGGGACCCGCCGCGTCAGCGGCCTCCCTGCTGAGGCGAGTCACCAGCTCCTGCAGGGCCGCCGCGATACCGCTCAGGTCCTTCAGCGCGATCTCACCGCTGGGTGCCGCTCCATCGACGAGACGCAGCTCGATCTGCTTGATCATGATCGGCGCCTCCCATCTGCATTGCGAGCGACCACCTGCAATTCTGCCTCGTTCGCAGGCAGTGACCACTCAGATACTCGCAGAACCGTCCGACAACCGAGATGTCCCTTACTCGACGCCGCGGCTCTCCCAGCTTCCGAACGTCGAACCATCAGCCGCGATCCACTCCCGGCGACCGTTGCACGATCGGCCCAATGCGATGGAGCCGGCGGTCGAGGGTGAGCTGAACGGGATGTTCCGAGTGACGCGGCCCCGCCCCGCTTCGACAGCGATCGCACCGTCGGAGACCAGGTGTTCATGTTGAGCCCGATAGGACGCATATGCCTTCACAGTGCTCTCCGCCTTACCAACACCTTGCCAGGTGCCTACCACAGTTGAGCCGGCCAGCATGGTGAATTCACCGTCGATCTGCTGGGCTCTGGCGTCCACGCCGAGCTTGCCGTTGCGCAGCTGGAAAACCGGTGAGAGCGACTCGTCTCGACTGCCACTCGGACCGGGCTTCGCCGAGGGAACTCGGATCGCATTGACGCCCAGCACAGGGAGCACGATCTCCAGCTGCGTCACGAAGTAATCCATGTCGGAGGCATCCGCTTCGGGCAGTGCTGGCAGTGGTGGAGCCGTCCCGTTCTCGACCTTCACTCGGCCAGCACGCCTGGCCAAATCAATGATCCGTGACTCCAGGTAGCGGCCGTGCGCCTTTGTCAGATTCGCGTCCTTGGACGTGATGACCACAACGCGGTCCCAGAAGTCCTTCTCCCGCTGGTGATGGCGCAACCGCTCGGCCACCACATCGGCCTCACCGATGTAGCACCGGGTGTTGCCAACCGCCTCTTCGTCCTCACCGAGCAACAAGTAGGCACCGGTGCGCTGTGCCTCATCGCGTTTCAGCAGATCTGCCAGTTCGGACCTCGGCGCAGACAGGACGTGACCGGTCCAATTGGTGATCTCCGCGGTCGTGAGGCTTCCGGGGCTGCCGTCCACCAGGAAGAGCTTGATCTGCCTGCCCGTCATACGGATTCGAGTTCTTCTAACAGTTCGTTCGACGAGTTGGTGAGGCGGCCGGAGAACGCTGCGGCGAAGAGGGACCGACGCAACGACGCGACTCTGAGTCGCATACGGCCGATTGCCTCGATCTGTGTTTCTCTAGCCGAGGACACACGCTCGACCCGTTCGATGATCTGACGTTGAGTCGTCGCGTCAGGAACTGGAACTAGGACGTCAGCAATCGCTTTCTGATCAATCTTCGGCATAGACCCCGCGAGCCCCTTTGCCTTGCGGCGAAGCTGATCGTGGCCCCGCTCGGACTGCAGGGCCGATGCAAGGAACCGAGGGTCGACCTTCGATTCGTCCGCACGCAACCGAATAAGGAGATCCGGGAATATCGCCCAGTCCTTCGCACCTGTGTAGAGCGCAGAAGACCCGACCAATTCCGGAGTATTTGAACGCTGGACATAAATATCCCCGGGTTCCAGCCACAATCCTGCGGCGCGCTCATGCGTTGTGATTGTCAGTTTCGTATTCGCTTCAGTGAACGAGTTTTTGGTCACCGCAGTGAGCGTCAACGTTCTGATTCCCGGTTCGGCTCCCTTGACAGCGCGGTCCGAACGCCCGTTTCGCATTGGCTCGCGCAACAAATCGCCCACGGGGGTGCAGGTGGTCTCCATCGACCATATCGACATATCAACCGCCTTCTGATGCCATAGTTCGAGCCGTCTGGCGGCATGATCAAGGTTGGTTTCCGCAGCTTCGAGGCGCGACAAATGGTCTTCGAGAAGGTCGACGATGCGGCGCTGCTCGGCTAGGGAAGGCAGTGGCAATGCGATCCGCTTAAGCTTCGCGACACTCAAGGTGTGCAGACCACTCGTTGAACTGGCCACCCAAGACAGCTCGCCCCTTATCGCCGGCGAGTTCCATATGTGTCCGAGGTACCGCGGATCCACCCGCGCGCCTGGGCGAACGCGAATCAAATGGTTCTGGTGGACAGCATCAGGAATCGAGCCGTCCCAAACTGCAGCCCTGCCGATCTGGCTGGCACTACCGTTGCCCTCGACTACAAGCAGGTCACCACGCTGTAAGCGGTATCGCTCAATTTCACCTTCGAAGAGTTCAATCGCGTGCAGATCATCTAGTTCAAGGCCGAATTTCGTAACATTCGCCACCCGCAGGAAGGGGTAAGCATTCTGACGTGGAGTCCGCTTGGGCTGCTTCTGAATACCGCCCTGGATCTCAGCCACGGCATTGAGAGCAACCATCTGCCAGTTCACGCCGTCAGCTCCGCATTCAACTCGTCGATCAGCTCGCCCGCCCGGTCACCCAAATCCCGTATCGCCCCATCGGTCCCACCACGCTCCGTGAACGGTGCATCATCGAGATCTTCGACACGAATGCCGGCGGAACTCGCAATCACCGACACCATTCGGTCCAGCCACCATCGCTCGGTGTCGCTGAACGTCACCCCGGCCTGCTCCTGCTGCGTCAACCACGCCGCGTACTTCTCCCGCACCCGGTCACCGTAGGGGACCAGCTCGTCGTCGACGCCGGTGGCATACCGGATGAGCGACACCAGGTCGGTCACCGCGTGCGTGGCGCTCTTGTGCACCTTCTCGCCGTCGACCGCGGCATAGGCGTTCCAGATGACGTCGGGCGTCCAATTGTGCGGCGGCCGAGCAATTCTCGCCGCCAACCCTTCGACGAAGCCAAAGTCGATGCGTCGTTCACCGGCCTCATACCCCAACTGCAGCGCCGTGATCTCGTCCCGGTGCTCATCAAGATAGGCGGTCCAAGACTCCACGATCGACCGCGCCTTGCCGGCGTCCACCACCCCCCCGGCTTCGATCAGCTCATCGGAGCTGACCTCGTCGATGATGCGGTCGTGGGCGGCCCGAAGCTCCAGGACACGGCTGCGCAACTCCGGGCTTGACGCGATCGGCACCAGGGCCGCTTCGATGGCCTCCGGAGTCGTGGTCGACGGCTCGACCGCATCCACCAGCGACCGGATGATGTCGCGCACCGGCTGCCCCGCCACCTCATCGAGTTCGACCCGTTCCGCATCGGTCAGGTCGAGTTCAAGTTTGGCCAGACGTGAGGCGAGTGTCGCCGCCTCATCCTCGGTGATCGTCAGATTGGCAGCCTTCTCCAGCAGCTTCTTCAACGGCACCGAGCGCTGCCTGTTCAGCGGTGGTTCGACGAAATCGTGTTCGGTGACACCGATCGCGTCGACGATGACGAACCGGGTCTTGCTCTTCGCATCCGGGGTGACAGATTGGAAGTCGGCATCGGGAATGGTGCGTGCGCCCCGGCCCTTCATCTGCTCGAAATACTGTGCCGAACGCACGTCGCGCATGAAGAACACGCACTCCAGCGGTTTGACATCGGTGCCCGTCGCGATCATGTCGACCGTCACCGCAATACGCAGACTGGGACTGGTGCGGAACGCCTTCAACTGTTCCTTGGCATTGCGGGCGTTGTAGGTGATCTTGGCGGCGAAGTCATTGCCCTTGCCGAAGACTTCGCGCACCTGTTTGACGATCTCCTCGGCGTGGTTGTCATCCTTGGCGAAGATCAGCGTCTTCGGAACCGTACTGCGGCCGGGAAAGATCTCGGTGAACAGCCGGTCGCGAAATGTCTCCAGAACAGTGCGGATCTGATCCGTGGCGGTGACCGCTCGGTCAAGCTGCCCGGGGACGTAATCCAGATCATCATCGAGTGCTTCGAGACGCTGTTCACGGGTGCGGCGATCCACCTTGGGGACGATGGTGCCGGCATCAATGTGCGATCCCTGGTCGCTGATCTTCGTGCGGATGCGGTAGACGTCGAAATCGACATTGACACCGTCGGCGACCGATTCCGGGTATGTGTAGTCGGAGACCAGGTTCTGCCGGAAGAACGCAAAAGTCTGCTTGCCCGGAGTGGCCGTCAGACCGACCACATGCGCGTCGAAATACTCCAACACTCCGCGCCACACCCCATAGATGCTGCGATGCGCCTCGTCGACGATGACCAGATCAAAGGTCTCCGGCGGCAGCGCGTCGCTGTACGAAACAGTGACAGGCGTGTCCGGGATGTAATCATCGATATCGGGGTCATCGGCATCGCTGACTTCGCCGGCCTTGATGAAACGGAACACCCGCTGAATCGTCGAGATCGTGACCTTAGTGGACCCCAGCAGACCCGCGCTCGAAAGCTTGTTGACGTTGTACAGCTCGGTGAAGCGTCGGCCGTCATCTGGTGTGCGGTAGTTCTGGAACTCCCCCAACGTCTGGTCTGCGAGGTTGTTGCGATCGACCAGGAACAGGATCCGGTCGAAGCCGCCGTGCTTGAGCAGTCGATAGGACTGCGTCACCGCCGTGAACGTCTTGCCCGCACCCGTCGCCATCTGCACCAAAGACCTGTCGCACTGCTGATTGGCCAAGCTCTGCTCAACCCCGTTGATGGCCTCGATCTGCGCCGGCCTCAGCGCATCAGTGTCCAGCGCGGGCAACTTGCGGACCTTTGCGCGCCAGGTGGGGTTATCCGGATTCGTCTCGGCCTCACGGAGGTGACGGGCCAGTGTCTCGGGCCGCGGCACATTGAAGATCAGCCGGGCACGCGGATCCGGATCGAACCCGTTGGTGAAATGGGTTTCCACGCCGGAGGCCTCAAACACGAACGGCAATCGGCCGTCCCGTGCCTTCGCCGCAATCCGGACGTCGGCGGGCAGACCGTCGGCGTACATCGCCGATTGCCACTCCACGCCGGAGAGCGGCGTGCCAACCGGTTTAGCCTCGATGACGCCGACGACGGCCTTGTCGACGTACAGCAGGTAATCGACACGACCGTGCCCAGGTTTCATCACCACCTCACGGACGGCGACACCCTGCGCCGCGAATAGGTTGAGGTCCTTTTTGTCCTGAACAACCCAACCCGCCTGGGCCAGCTGCGCTTCGATGAGCTTGCGGGCGCGCGCTTCGGCCGGCAGCCGGGCGTCGTCATCCGAGTCACTCATACTGCGTCACAGGTTAACCATTCCGAGCCGCGATGGGCCAGAGATCAGCGCCCTGACCCTCAGTCCGGAATCAGTGGGCCGACGGGTGATGTCGTGGTGGCGTGCACCAACAGTTCGGCCAGTTCCCGGGGGCGTCTCACGAACGGTGAGTGTGACGCGTCGATGCTCAACTGCTCGACGCCCAACCTCTGCGCCACGGTGTCGGCCAACCAGCGCGGCATCGACCGATCCTGTTCACAGACAATGAAACTGCGTGGTAGGTCGGCGGCCCAGAACGCCGGCACCGACACCGGGGTCACGGTCGTGTCGCCGAATCTCTCCGGGCCCAATCGGTCGAAGGCCCACCGCGCCGTCACCTCGTCGCAGTCGTGATAAAAGTACTTCCAAGTGGAGTGGACACCGCCGTGCACGAGAACGAACCTCACTTGATCGCGATCGGGTTCACCGGGGATCCCACTGCCCCGACGACGCTCAGCGGCGGAGCGATGAGCTGGAATTCGTAGACGCCGTCGGTCGCACAGTCGGCCGACAGCGCCGTGAGGTTCCAGTACTCGCCGAGCATCAGACCCATGTCACGCAGGCACAGCATGTGCATCGGGAGGAACGTGCCCTCGACACCGTTGGCCGGGTCGGGGTCTTCGACCATGAGGTTGTCGGCGGCCACGGCCGCGACCTCATGGTCGTGCAACCACTGCGCGCAGGTCCAGTCCAGGCCCGAACCCGGTTCGGCGCCATCGCCCGTCGCGCAGAACCGCGTCCACCACCCCGTGTTCACCACCACGATGTCGCCCCAACGAATCTCCACACCCTGGCTCTTGGCGATGGCGTCGAGCTCGTCGGGCGTGATCGGCTGACCCGGTTCGCAGAACACGTCCGCTCCCCGGTGCCGCACGACGTCCAACAGGACACCACGGGACGTGATGCCCTTGGCGTCGACCTTGTCGATGCCGCAGTGATAGGCCCCGAAACTGGTGACGCTGTTGGCCGGAAAACCGTTGTACAGCTTGTCCTCGTAATAGACGTGGCTCAACGCGTCCCACTGCGTCGCGGCCTGCAGCGGCATGACGATCATGTCGTCGTTGAACCGGAACGGGTTGTCGGCGAAGAATGCGCTGACGTCGGCCGCGACGGCATTGCGCAGCCACTCCGGTCCGTACTGCACCAGGGTGTCGGCATCGCCGCCGTCGACCGTCATCACGTGCACCGGGTTGTTGCGGAACTTGAACGCGCCCTGCGGACCCGACGAGCCGAAGTCGGCCCCGAGGGCGAAGACCTTGCCCTGCTTGGCCAGTGAGGCCGCCTCGGCGACCTTCTCGGCGGTGATGAAGTTCAGTGTGCCGAGTTCATCCGCGTCCCCCCAGCGGCCCCAGTTGCGCACATCATCGGCCATCCTGCGGAAGTCGGTCATCGAACCGGCCACGTCAACCTCTCTGTCCTGTGTCGAGGGAGTCGGACACGCCGGCCTCCCCACCAGATTCGCGCTGTCCGACGATGCCGCCGTCGACCCAGATCACCTGCCCCGTGATGTAGCTGGCAGCCGGGCCGCCCAGGAACGCCAGCACACGGGCCTGTTCGGCCGCCGTGGCCACCCGCCCCAGCGGCGTGCTGAAGGAGTCGAGGAACTGCTGACCGTACGCCGAGCGCAGTTGGTCGAGGATCGGCGTCTCGGTGACACCGGGACCGGTGCAGTTCACCCGGATGCCACGCGGACCGAGTTCGACGGCCTTGCGCATGCTGTACAGGATCGTCGCCTCCTTCGACAGCCGGTACCCGCCGTCAGCCAGGGCCTCGGGATGATCTGCGCACCAGGCCAATCCGTCCTCTGGGGACGCGGTGTCCAGCAGGCCCGCGGTCACCGCGGCGTTCTCGCGGTAGGCCGAGGCCGCCAGTGACGACACCGAGGTGATCGCACCATTCGCGGAGATCCGGTCGAGCACCGACTCGGTGAACTGCCGCATGCCCAGGAAGTTGATCCGCACCACCAGCACCGGATCGCCGATTCCGGACGAGACCCCGGCGACGTTGAACAGCGCGTCGATGCCGCCGGAGATCGACCCGGCGGCGGCCTCGACCGACTGCGGGTCCGACAGATCGACCGGAATGAACTCGTGCGGGCCGTCCTCGGGGGCACGCACGTCGAGGCCCGTCACCCGGGCTCCGAGCCCGCGCAGCTGTCCAGTCAGCTGCGCGCCGATACCCGAGGTGCAGCCGGTGACCACGACGTGCCTGCCGTCGTAGCGCACCAGCTCATCGAGTCCTGTCGCCACTGCGTCAGCTCGCGGCTTCGCGGGCGGCCTTCTCGGCTTGGGCCGCCTTGACCCGGCCCTCGTTGATCTCGGCCATCGCCTCGGGGATCTCACCCGCGGTGAACTTACCCCCGCGACCGGTGGGCAACCCACCGAATGCGTAGGTCTCGTCGAACAGCGGAGCGTCCGACGGTTGCCGGCGCGCTTCGACCTTCTCGATGACCGGCGCGAGGCGCTTGGCCTTGTCAGCGACGGCCAACTGATCGCGTTCGATGAACTCGGGCAGGATCTCCTTGCCCATGATCTCGATGGACTCCATGGTGCCCTCGTGGCTGCGCGGGTTGAGCAGCAGGATGATCTCGTCGACGCCGCTGGCCTCGTAGCCGCGCAGGAACTCGCGCACGGTGTCCGGCGAGCCGATCGCGCCGCGGCCGGGCCCGTACGCCAGCGTCGGATCCTCCTGCACCGCCTGCTCGTAGCGCTCCCACACCTTGGTGCGGCCGGGCGTGTGCATGCCGGTCAGGTAGTAGTGCATGATGCCGAACGAGAAGAAGCCGCCGCCGATTCCGAGTCGCTTGAGCGCCTCGTCGTCGGACTTGGCCACCATCATCGACAGGTCGCCGCCGATCGCGAGGATGTTGGGGTTGATCACCGGGGTGATGGGCGCACCCTCCTCCTCGAACGTCTTGTAGTAGCCGTCCACGCGGTCCTTGAGGGCCTCCGGACCTGTGTAGGCGAAGCTCAGGGCGCCGATCGCCTTCTGCGCGGCCATCTGCACCGACGCGGGCCTGGTGCAGGCCACCCACACCGGCGGGTGCGGCTTCTGCAACGGCTTGGGAATCACGTTGCGAGCCGGCATCTCGACGTGCTCACCCTTGAACCCGCTGAAGGGTTCCTCGACCATGCAGCGGATCGCGACCTCGAGGGCCTCCTCCCACTGCGCACGCTTGTCGGCCGGGTCGATGTTGAACCCGCCGAGTTCGGCGACCGAGGAGCCCTCACCCGTGCCGAATTCGACGCGGCCGTTGGAGAGGTGGTCGAGCGTGGCCACGCGCTCCGCGATGCGGGCCGGGTGGTTGATCGGCGGCGGAAGGTGCATGACGCCGAAGCCCAGCCGAATGTCCTTGGTGCGCTGGCTCGCTGCGGCCAGGAACATCTCCGGCGCCGTCGAGTGGCAGTACTCCTCGAGGAAGTGATGCTCGGTCAGCCAGACCGTGGAGAACCCCGCCTTGTCGGCCGCCTCGACCTCGTCCAGACCGTGTTGGAACAGCTTGTGCTCGTCATCTTCGGTCCAGGGCCGCGGAAGCGGGAACTCGTAGAACAGGGAGATCTTCATCGGTTGCCTCCTCAGGCGTTTCTGGCGTTGTCGTGGGCGGTCGGGACGGTGTGCGTTTCGGTCTGCTGCGCCGGGGCTTCTTCGGTGCGTTGCGCCGGAACTTCTTCGGCGCGTTGTGCCGCGATATGACGCGCCGCGACGTAGCCGAAGGTCATGGCGGGGCCGATGGTGGCACCGGCGCCGGCGTAGCTGCGGCCCATCACGGCGGCCGAGGCGTTGCCTACGGCGTACAACCCGTCGATGACGCGGTCCTCGGTGTCGAGCACCCGGGCGTGCTCATCGGTGCTCAGTCCGCCCGACGTGCCGAGGTCGCCGAGGATGATCTGGAACGCCAGGTACGGCGGCTTGGTGAGCGGGTGCAGGTTGGGGTTGGGCAGCGTCGGATCGCCGTAGTAGTTGTCGTAGGCGCTGTCGCCGCGGTTGAAGTCGTCGTCATGCCCCTTGGCCGCGAGTTCGTTGAACCGCGTGGCGGTTTCGCGCAGTGCGTCGGCGGGCACGCCGATCTGCTCGGCCAGGCCTTCGAGGGTGTCAGCCTGCTTGACGATCCCGGAGTCGAGCCAGGCCTTGGGCAGCTTGAAACCAGTGGGCACCGGCGCGAACGGGATCTTCGGGATCGGCAGATGCCCGCCCACGACGTAGCGATGGAAGGACCGGGTGTCGGTGATCAGCCAGCACGGGATGTGCGTGACGCCCGACTGCTGGCCCTCGATCATCGCGTGCGCGAAGTCCATGTAGGGCGCGGCCTCGTTGATGAACCGGCGACCGGCACCGTTGACCACGAACTGCGAGGGCATCATGCGTTCGTTGAGCATGAACTGCAGACGGCCGTCGGGCCAGCACATCGCCGGGAACCACCACGCCTCGTCGAGCAGTTCTGTCGCGGCGCCGACCTTCTGGCCGGCCCGAATTCCGTCCCCGGTGGCGGCGGGATTACCGAAGCTCCAGTCCTTCTCGAGCAGTGGAAGGTGCTCGCGACGCCAGTCCATATCGTGGTCGAAGCCACCGGAGGCGATGATGACGCCGCCGCGCGCACCGATCCGCATAGGCTTGCCGTCGCGTTGCACGACCGCACCCACGACGCGGGCCCCCGGTGCGTCACCGTCGGTGATCAGTTCGGTCATCGGCGCGTTGAGCCACAACGGGATGTCATGCTCCTTGCACGCCAGCCTCATTCGGGCGGCCAGCGACTGCCCGATGGCGGCCATCCGGTCCCCGAACACCCGGGCCCGAATCATCCGCCAGATCAGCTTGAACAGCACGGCCTTGCCGCGCCAGTTCTGCCGCACCTGGTAGAACAGCCGAAGGTCCTTGGGCGCGAACCAGATCCCCTTCGGCGCAAGCGCCAGCGGCGCAAGCAGGTTCTGCTCCTCATCCCCCAGCGTGCGCAGGTCTATGGCGGGCACGTTGATGGTGCTGCCCAGTGCGGACCCGCCGGGGAGTTCCGGGTAGTAGTCGGCGTAGCCCGGTTTCCAGACGAACTCGAACCAGCGACTGTTGTTCTCCAGGAACTCCATCATCTTCGGCGCGGAGTCCACGTACTGCCGCAGTCGTGCGTCACTGACCAGGCCGCCGGTGATCTGCTTGAGGTAGCCGAACACCTCGTCGGGGTCCGGCGAGTAGCCCTCGCGGCGCTGCGACGGTGCGCCCGGCACCCAGATGCCGCCACCGGACAGCGCCGTCGACCCGCCGAAGGCCGGGGACTTCTCCACCACCACGGTGTCGAGGCATGCGGCGCGCGCGGTCAGCGCGGCGGTCAGACCTCCGCCGCCGCTTCCGACGACGAGGACGTCCACTTCCGCGTCGAAACTCGAATCGAAATCGTTCACGGGACCTTTCGCTGTCATCGGGGTGCTTTCGCTGTCATCGGGGCGACGCCGTTCGGATCGCGAATCCTGCGATCAGTTCGGGCGCCGGTCGGTAGTAGCGCGTCGTGGTGTCATAGGGCCCCTGGGCGGCCAGCGCGGCGAACGCGGCGACCCAGGTGCGCACCTCATGCGCCGAGTTCCCGGCCTCGGCGGCGATCCACGCGTTGGTCCAACCGTCGACCTCGTCGAGGCGGTTGGTGTCCACCAGATCGAGGAAGGCGCGGTCCCAGTCCGGGTTGAGGGCCTGCAGCGGCGAGTCACCGTGTGCGAACTGCTCGGCGGCCGCGATGACCGCCTCCTGCCGCGCCATGCGCTGCTCGGGCGACATCGCCACGCCGCGGACGATCCGGTCCAGCGCCGCCGGCGGCGCCGTGGCCAGTGTCGGCACCGGTGGGTCGTGCGACAGCCCGCCCGACCCGAGCAGCAGCACCCGGCGGTCGAGTGTGGCGACGAACTCCCCGATCGCCGCGCCGAGGGCGCGCGCCCGGCGGACGGGTCCCAGCGGCGTCGCCACCGAATTGATGAACACCGGGATCGTGGGCACCGCCGCCGCGTCACCGAACAGGGTCTGCAGCGGTTGCACGGTGCCGTGGTCGACGTCCATACCCGCCGAGATCGCGACGTCGACGCCGGCTTCGAGAACCGCTGTGGCACAGGCGGTCGCGATGTCCTGCGGGACGTTGAGCGGACCGGACTGCGTGCCGTAGTCGCCGACACCGCTGGCGGCGGTGCCGATGCAGAACGACGGCATGAGCCGGTAGAAGAACCCGTTGTAGTGGTCGGGCGAGAAGATCACCACGAGGTCGGGATCGAAGTCGGCAACGAAGGCCCGGGCCGCATCCAGGTTCTCGCCGATGTCGGCGAGCAGGTCAGCCGACGGTCCCGGAAGGTTCAGAAGCGGGCTGTGCGACATGCAGCACAGAGCCGTTTGAGCCATGGGTTTCACCGCCTTCGGACTCGGTCGAGGTGGACAGGTGCAGGGCGTCGAACAGTGCGGCGGACAGTTCGGGGCTGCGTTGTGCGATGCACGCGCCGGCGATGCAGCGGTCGGGACGCAGGAACAGCACCGAATCGGTCTGGCCGTCGAAGAATCCCTTGAGCGCGCCGGTGCGGTCCCCGACCACGATGACGTCGGGATCCTCGACCGCGTCGTCGGCCCGCCAGTGCAGCTGGGTGATGGGGCGCGCCGCGATGAAGCTGGCGCCCAGCGACTTCCACTGCGCGAAGGCCTGCTCGCCCAGGAGGCGACGCGGATCGTTGTTCCAGCACAGCACGGCGAATCCGGGGCCGATCACGTCGTCGAGCAGCACGTTCGCGGCGTCGCGAGTGTCCACCCTAGGCTGGATGAAGAGCGTGCCCACCGCGGATCCCGGGGCGGGAGGTGTGCTCGCGTGCACGACAGCGCCCTGCTCGTAGCGCGGCATCGGCTTGAACCGCATCTCCAGGACATACCGCTTGAGCGAGGGCACGATCGACGCCGCGCGGATGGCGCGGTCACGCAGGCTCGCCACCCGCCGGTTGGTGGGCGAGATGACTCGGCCGACCATGGTCGAGAGGTCGATCATGGCGCGCGCATGCTTGCGGCGCTCCACGTCGTAGGTGTCCAGCAGCGCGTCACCGGCGGCACCGTTGACCACTGCGGCCAGTTTCCAGCCGAGGTTGGCGGCGTCCCGGATGCCGCTGTTGTACCCCTGGCCCTGCCAGACCGGCATCAGGTGCGCGGCGTCGCCCGCCAGCAGCAGTCGCCCCCTGCGGAATGCCCCGGCGATGCGCGAATGGTGCGTGTAGACGCGGTGGCGGATGATGTCGACCTTGTCGGGGTGTGACACGAACGTCGACAGCAGTTTCGCCACGAATGCGGGATCCGAGGCCATCTCGTCGGATTCGTCGTCATGGATCATGAATTCGAATCGGCGGATTCCGTGCGCAATCGAGATCGAGGCGTAGGGCCGCTCGGGGTCGGCGCCGACCTCACTGTTGGGATGGCCCAGCGGGTCGTTCGCCAGGTCGATGACGACCCAACGGGTCGGAGACGTGGTGCCCTCGAACGACACGCCCATCAGGTGCCGGGTGGCGCTGCGCCCACCGTCGCAGCCCACCACATAGCGGGCCCGGACGGTCTCGCCGCCGTCGAGGTGGACGGTGACACCGTCGTCGTCCTCGGCGCAGTCGGTCATCACGGTGCCCCACCGCACCTGCACACACGAGAACCGGTCGAGGCCGACCAGCAGTTCGGCGTCCACCATGGGCTGAACGAATCCGTTGCGCTTGGGCCAGCCGAATCGTGCGTCCGGCGGGGCCATCTCGACGAGCAGCCTGCGGCGCGAGTCGAAGAAGCGCAGGATCTGGTTGGGGACAGTGTGCGGCAGCACGGCGTCGATCAGGCCGATCGACTGGAAGGTGCGCAGTGACTCGTCGTCGAGGCCGACGCCGCGCGGATAGTCGATCAGCGTGTCGCGCTCCTCGACGATGAGTGTCGAGACACCCTGCTGCCCCAGCACGTTGGCCAGGGTCAGGCCCACCGGGCCCGCGCCGACGATCACGACGTCGACGGAGTCGAGCTGGTTGGCAGGGGTTTTCGGGCTCATTGCTCCTTCCCCAGCAGGAAGTCGATGTGCAGGCGGTTGAAGGTCTTGGGGTCCTCGTACTGCGGCCAATGGCCGCATCCCGACATGACCTCGAAGCGGGCGCCCGGGATCATTGAGGCGATCCGGCTGCCCTCACTGACGTCGGCGGTGGGGTCGTCGCTGGTCCACAACACCAGGGTGGGCGCGGTGATGGCACCGTACTCCTTGGGGCCCATCAGGTTTCGGGCGCGGATTTCGGGGTCCTGCAGCGCCATGATGTCCCGCATGGCGGCGGTGAACCCGGGAAGACGGTAGATGCGCTGCCGACTGGCCACGATGTCGTCGTAGTCCTTCGACTTGTCGGCCATGAGCCATTTGATGCGGGCCTGCACGGTCTCCCAGGTCGGGTCCTCGACCGCGGCCATCGACAAGGTGATGATCCGCTTCATCACCTCGGGGTCGGCCTGCGATCCGCCCGCGGTGTTGAGCACCAGTCGGGTGATCCGATCCGGGTGGTCCGAGGCCGCACGGGATGCCACCCATCCGCCCAGGGACTCCCCGGACAGCAGGACCTGCTCGGCCCCGATCGTGTCGAAGAACGCCAGCAGATGGTCGACGTAGTGGCTGATCTCCAGGGGGTGGCCGGGCTTGTCGGTGTAACCGTGGCCCAGCATGTCGATCGACCAGGTCGAGAAGTGCTCGGCGTGCGACTCGAGATTGCGCACGTAGGCCTCGGCGTGACCACCCGATCCGTGCAGAAGGACGAGGGTGGGCTTCTCGGGGTCGCCGGCGTGCAGGTAGCGCGTGCGCACCCCGCCGACATCCAGGTATCCCTGCGAGAACGGAACACCTTGCAGGTCACTCCAGATGCTCTCGAATTCGGCCACAAATGCCCCTCTGCCTGCGATTACGTCATTCTCTTTTTCTGCAACCGATGTGTGCTAATATCGGACACCAGTGTGCACTATGTATAGAGCATCACTCTCGGTGTGATGTATGTCAAGGGAGGATCACCGTCATCGAGCAGTCGACGAACGGGGTCGCCAAGAGCGCATCCAGCACCGCACCGGGCTCGCAGACGTTGGCCCGCGGGCTCACTGCGCTGCAGGTGGTCGCCACGACGCCGGGTGGGCTCACAGCCCAGCAGGTGGCCGAACGGATCGGTGTGCACCGCACCATCGCGTATCGCCTGCTGACCACGCTGGCGCAGCACCGACTGGTGGCCAAGGCCGGCGATGGGCGTTACCGCCCCGCGGCCGGACTCGCGGTGCTCGGGGCGTCCTTCGACAACAACCTGCGCCAACTGTGCCTGCCCAGGCTGCGCGCGCTCGCCGACGAGTTGTCCACGACGGTCTCGCTGCTGGTGGCCGAGGGTGATCAGCAGGTCGCGGTCGCGGTGATCGTGCCGACACAGGTGTCCTACCAGTTGTCGTTCCACGAGGGCAGTCGCCACCCGCTTGATCGCGGCGCCGCCGGCATCGCCCTCCTGGCCAGCATGCCGCCCCGGCCCGGGGAGCGGGATCTGGTGACGCTGACCCGCGAGCGCGGGTGGGTGATCACCCACGGTGAGATCGAGCCCAACACGTTCGGCTTGGCCGTCTCGGTGCCCCGCCTCCCCCCGGCACCCCCGACGTGCCTCAACCTGATCTCGCATCGCGAGGATGTCGTCGCGCGTGGCCGCGACGCGCTGATCCGCGCCGCCGACGAACTGTCGGCGATCCTGAACTGACAGTCCGATAAGGAGATTGGCGCCGTGAGCAATTCGTCCGCCCAGAGGAATTGGGACACAGTGACCGATGTCGTGGTGCTGGGCACCGGAGGCGCGGGCCTGACCGCGGCACTGGCGGCGGTCCACGGCGGCGCGAAGGTCGCGGTGTACGAGAAGGCCGACACCGTGGGCGGGACCACCGCGGTCTCCGGCGGCATCGCCTGGATTCCGGCGCATCACCGCTCCCCCGAGGGTGAACTCACGGTCGAGGACGCCATGGCCTACCTGCGCGCGCAGTCCTTCGGCGCGATGGACGAGGAACTGGTGGAGACGTTCGTCCGCACCGGGCCCGCGATGATCGACTTCGTCGAGGCGCACAGCGACATGCGGTTCGAGATCGCCACGGGATTCCCCGACTACAAGCCGGAACTGCCCGGAGGGCGCCCCGGCGGCGGGCGATCGCTGGGACCGGTTCCCTACGACCTCAACCGGATTCCGCAGTGGCGCGACCGCATCACGTCGTTCCCGCCCGACTTCAGCAATGTCGGCATCGACGCCGAGACCCGCGCACGCCTGCACGCCGACATCGACGACGCCACCGGTGACATCGTGGTGGCCGGCACCGCGCTGATCGCCGGCCTGCTCAAGGGCCTGCTCGACGCCGGCATCGAACCCGTCACAGGTGCGCGCGCCACCGAGTTGTTGACCGCACCCGACGGCGCCGTCACCGGTGTGCGAATCAACTTCGGAGACAAGACCATCGACGTCGGCGCGCGGCGCGCGGTGATCCTGGCCAACGGCGGATTCGAATGGGACACCGGCCTGGTCGAGGCGTTCCTGCGTGGCCCCATGCACGGGCCCGTGTCACCGCCGTACAACACCGGCGACGCCCTGCGGATGGCGATGGCACGCGGCGCCGACCTTGCCAACATGGGTGAGGCCTGGTGGGTGCCGATCGTGCAGATCCCCGACGACACGATCGAGGGACACCAGCGCAGTCGCAGTGTGCGACTCGAGCGCACCCGCCCCCGCAGCATCATCGTCAACCGCGCCGGACGCCGCTTCATCAACGAGGCCTGCGACTACAACTCGATGGCCGGGGCCTTTCAATACCTGCACCCGCGCGACGGCTACGTCAACGACCCGGCCTGGATCGTGTTCGACGATCAGCACCTCAAGCGCTACGGCTTCCTCGGCGTCGAACCCGGCCAGGATGCCCCGGAATGGTTCTGCAGGTCACGCGATCTCGCCGAACTCGGCGAGAAGACCGGTATCGATCCCGCCGGTCTCGCGCAGACCATCGCGGCGTGGAACAGCAACGTGGACGTCGACGATCCGCACGATCCCGACTTCGGCCGCGGCAGCAGCTCCTATGACGGCTACTGGGGTGACCCCAACGCGACCACTGACGCCGGCAAGACGCTGGGTCCTCTCGACACCGCGCCGTACTACGCGGTGCCGGTCGCCCTGGGAGCGATGGGCACCAAGGGCGGCCCCCGGACCGACCGCGACGGTCGCGTGCGGCACGTGTCGGGCGAGGTCATCCCCGGCCTGTACGCGGCGGGCAACGCGATGGCGGGCGTCACGGGCCGCGCCTACGGCGGTGCCGGCGGCACCATCGGCCCCGCGATGGTGTTCGGCTTCCGCGCCGGGCAGCACGCGGCCACGGGGACTTCAGTCAGCTGAGTCGGTCAGCTGAGTTGGTGACTTGAGCTACCCCGCCGCGCGGGACTTGAAGAACTCCACGGCCCGCACCAGAGACTCCTCGACGGGCTCGGGCTTCCACCCCAGGTCGCGCTCGGCCTTGCTGTGGTCCAGCGGCGACATCAGTTCCACCATCCGCTGACCCACCGCGGCGAACGGCAGGTCCCGGTTCAGCAGGCGCGCGGCGACGTCGTTGATCCGCGAGGCCACCCGCAGGACCGATCGCGGGATCTTGACGCGCGCTGGGCGCACACCCGCGGCCTCGGCCACAACCCGCTGGATCTCGCCCATGGTCATGAACCGGTCCGAGATGATGTATCGCTCCCCGACCCGGCCGTTGTCGGCGGCCAGCAGCATCGCGCGTGCCGCGTCCTCGATACCCACCACCTCGAGGCCGATGTCCGGATAGAACGGCATGCGACCCGCGGTGATCATCGCGATCTGCGATCCGTGCGGTGTCGGCTGCCAGTCACCCGGGCCGTACGTGGTCGAGATGCACAGCGCCACCGCGGGTAAGCCGCGCTCCCGCACGTAGGAGAACAACAGGTTCTCGGCCGCCACGCGAGCCTCGATGTAGGCGCCGCCTCCGTCCCAGTTGTGTTCGTCCTCCTCGGTGATCAACCGGGAGTCACTGATCGCCAACGTGCCGACCGTGCTGGTGAACACGAACTTCCGCAGTCCGGACGCGATCTCGGGTTCGGTGGCGATGTTCAGGACGTTGCGCAGACCCTCGACATTGGTCTGGAACAGCGGCGCCGGATCCCGTAGCCACATCCGGGCGTCCACCACGCAGTAGTAGACGACGTCGCACCCGGACATGGCGGCCCGCAACGCGTCGTCGTCGTAGAGGTCCCCGTAGCAGCGTTCGACGTCGAGATCGTCGATGCCCTTGGTGGAACTCGTCTTCCGCAGCATGACCCGGACGTCGTCACCCTGCTCGACGAGCTGACGGGTGACATGGGAGCCGAGGAATCCGCTGGCGCCGAGCACTAATTTCTTAGCTGCAGTCCTGCCCGCCATTCACATCACCGTCCACTCGAGACCAGTTGGCGCACCTTGAACTTCTGCACCTTGCCACTGGCGGTGCGGGGGAACTCGTCGACCTGCTTCAGCTCCTCGGGCCACTTCTGCCGGGCCATGCCGGAGGCCTCGAAGTGCGCGCGCACCTCCTCGAGCGAGGGGAGGTCATGACCGGAGTGCATGCGCAGCACCGCGGTCGCATGCTCGCCGGTCCGTGGGTCGGGTGCGGCCACCACGACCGCCTCTGCCACTCCCGGCATCGCCAGCAGCGCCTCTTCGACCTCGACCGCGCTGATGTTCTCGCCGCCGCGGATGATGATGTCGGACTTGCGGTCGGTGATGGTCAGATAGCCGTCCTGGTCGAGGATTCCGATGTCACCCGTGTGGTACCAACCGTCGGCGTCGAACGCCTTGGCCGTCAGGGCGTCATCGGTGTAGCCCAGGCACAGATCGGGCCCACGGGACAGGATCTCGCCATCCTCGCCGAGCTTGACCTCCACCCCGGAGAGCGGGCAGCCGTCGGTGTACAGGCGCTTGTCCTCGGCTGCGTCCCAACGGGATCCGGTGATCGACGGGTGCTCGGTGCTGCCGTACGAGCGATAGGTGTTGATGCCGAGGTCGGCGAGCCTCCTGGTGACCGCGATCGGGACCGTCGAACCGCCGAGACCGACCGTGCGCACCCCAGCGAGGTGTTCGGTGGTGAAGTCGGGGTGGTCGAGCAGGCTCGTGACGAAGTACGGCGGTCCTCCACCCAGCGCCAGCCCGTCACTCAGCATCAACTTCAGCGCGACGCCCGGATCCCAGACGTCGGTGAGGTGGATCGGATGCCGCGCCAGCACCGGCATCAGCAACGCGCCCACCATCCCGATGAAATGCCCCACCGGTGTCGCGATCAGCATCTTGCCGGTGTCCATCATGTTCTGCCCGACGAGTTGGTGCGTTTCGTGCACCAGGCTGCGGTGGCTGTGGATCACACCCTTGGGTGCGCTCGTGGTGCCCGAGGTGTAGGCGAACAGCGTCGGACCGGCCGGATCAGTGGGCAGGACGCCCTGCAGCGGTTCGTCGTCCAGCAGATCGTCGAAGGTCGGGTTCTCACCGCCCACCACACCTGGGTCGTTCCCACCCACGACACCGACGATCTCGATGTCCGCGGCGAGGTCAGGCTCAAACTGCATGCGCCCGAAGGACTCCGCGGTGATGAACACCTTGGGCTTGGCGTCGCCGAGAATGTGCGTCAGCTCCTTGCGGCCGTAGAAGTGCACGATCGGCACGACAACGGCGCCCAGGAACGCCGACGCCCAGAACGTCACGGCGGCCTCCACCCAGTTGGGCAGCTGCATCGCGACGACGTCGCCGGGCCCCACCCCGCGCCTGTGCAGCCCGGCCGCGAGGCGCCGGGCGTTGTTCTCGACCTCGCCCACCGTCCCGCTGTACGGACGCACCGCGGAGTGCACCCGGAACTCCAACTGCGGTTGCGCACTCAGCTCACGCGCCAGGAGGTCGCCGAGGGTGTCTGACGTCCACCAGCCCTGCTCCAGGTAACGCCGGACGAGTTCGTCGGGGATCGTTCGCATCAGTGGCTCGCACCTCACCTTCGGTCGATGATGTTATTCTCCCCACACGAGAATGCCAATCTCCGGTGTGGCGAAGACGGGATCCCGGTTTCGGCCCCGGCGGCCTCCGATCCCGTTTTATAGTCAGCCGGACAGCCCAACCGTGGAGGAGCCTCGTGAAGTCCATCCGGACCGTGTTGACCACGGCGGCCAGCGTCGCCCTGGCCGCGGCCGCAGTCTCGGTGGCCCCTCCGGCCAATGCGATGTACTTCGGCAACTACAACCTGCACATCCCGGAGCGGCGCGACTTCCACACCTGGGTCTTCTCGGCCGTGCAGCCCTGCAAGGACGCCGCCGCCGACGTCATCCCCGACTGCACCCGAGTGGTGACCATCCCGCAGCCCATCGCGAAGGCGGCCTACATCACCGCGGACGCGTGGCTCGTCGACGGGCGCTACACCATGACGATCGATGACCCGTTCGGCCTGCGCTGCGGCGACATCTATTACGGTCCTGTCATTCCCACCCATGACGTCTACTCCTGGGACGCCACCACGCTGACCGGCGAGATGGTCTCGACCTTCGACGCCGGCTGCGACGGCGCACCCGGCGGCAGCCTCACCTACCCCATCACGCTCACGAGGATGTGACGATGCGCTCTGCCCTGGCGACCACTGCAGCGCTCGGCCTGATGGCCGGCGCCCTCGCCGCCGCCCCGCAGGCTGCGGCCGACCCGGTGATGCACCACATCCGGTACACCGTCACCGCCGATGGCCCCATCTGGTCCCACATCTACTACCGCGACACCGAACCCGCGGTCTTCTCCGACTACAGCCACAACCCCTACGTCTTCAGTCCGCGCGCCGACGTCGACCTCGCGCCGGACCGACCGTGGGTCCTCGAGACGTCGCTGGCGGATCCGGAGATGTGGGCCATGGTGACGGTGCAGTCCGCTGAGTCGCCGAACTTCACACCCCCGGCCTTCAACTGCACCCTCGAGGTCGACGGCGTCGTGGTGGCCACCGACAGCGGGCCCAAGGGCGCGCTGTGCTCGCTGCGCCCCTGGTAGAGCGCTTGGCCGAAAACCGTCCCGCCTGAACCTTCTTGAGGGCAGGCGACGCAGTGCACTGCTCATTTTTCTGCGGCGGGCTTGCGCCGACTGGCGCGTGACCGCCGGGAGCGCGGTCACGGACCGTGGTCCCCACATGACTGCGCGGCGCCATCGACGAGGATGACGCCGCGCAGAGAAAGCGTGGAAGCGGTCAGGCGTCGCCGCGCCGCCAGCGGGAGTCACCGGCCATCGGCACACACGACAGGAACAGCCCATCGGGTGCCTGCGCGACCATGCTCAGTTCCGTGGTGCACAGGCTGCCCTCTTCGCGGATGCCCGCCATCGGTGGCGACCGGAACCAGCGGGGTTCGTAACGACGAGGCGAACCGCAGAACACCAACCGCCCAGGCTGAATCGACGGGCCCGCGACCGCGGTGCCGAAGACGAAGTAGCTGGTGTTGTCACAGTAGGAACCCAGCACCACGTTGGGCGTGATGCCTGGAACGCAGAACGCATCGTTGCAGGTCTGCGGGCCGGCATTCGCTTGCGGAGCCGTCAACATCGAAGCCACGATCACCGGGGCGGCTGCGGCCACAGCAGCACGAGTCACACGCACATCGTCACCTTCGCATAGGCGGAAACGAAACTCTCGGTTTTGGAGAAGATTACTACGGTCCGTCGCCGACGAATCTTCGCCCGACGGTAGTGTGCATCCTGAACGACGAGGAGAGGGACGAAATGGCGCACGAGCCCACGGCAGCCGAACAGGCCTTGGCCGAAGCCCGCGCCGCCGAGCAGAGGGCCGCGCAGGCCCGTGCCCGCGCCGAGCAGCTCCGAGTCGCGGCGGAGCAGGCGCGAGAGGCGGAGCAGGCGCAGGAGTCGGAGCAGGCCCGAGACTACGAGGCCGAAGCGGTCAATGCGCCGGCCGCGGCCAAGCCGGCCGCGTGGCGGCGAGCCGCCCTGCCCGCGCTGGCCACGGTGGCCGTCGTCGCGATCTGCGGACTGCTGGCACTCAGCGGCGTGATGGCCTGGCAGCGGCACGCCCATGACCAGGACCGGCAGCGGGAAGCGGAGTACTCCGCGGTGGCCAGGCAGGGCACCATCAACATCATGTCGCTGGACTTCAACGACGCCCAGGGGTCGGTGCAGCGCGTCATCGACGATTCCACGGGGAAGTTCAAAGAGGAGTTCTCGTCCCAGTCGGAGATGCTCGTCAAGGCGTTGGAGCAGTCCAAGGTCGTCACCGAGGTCAAGGTCGACGCCGTGGCCGTCGAGTCGATGAGCGAGGACAACGCGGTGGTTCTGGTGGCCGCGCAGTCGGTCGCCCGCAACGCCCAGGATGAGCGGAAGGCGCCGCAGCGTTTCCGCGTGGCCATGACCCTCACCAGGGACGGCGGCCAGCCGAAGATCTCCGAGGTGGAGTTCCTCTGAGCAACTCGAAGGCGTCGTACGTCAAAGTCGCCGATGCCCACTGAGAGACACTGCGGCAGTGCTATTCTCCGGTTCTGAGAATGTGACTATCACCGGTCGAAGGAGCAGCTCAATGTCGGCCTCCCCCTTGGGTGTCAAGACCATGGCCCTGGCGGCCTCTGTCGGCCTGCTCGGCGCCGGCCTGATGAGCGCCGCGCCTGCGTCGGCCCAGGAGTGGGGCATCAACGGCACCTTCGCGACATCGTCGAACGGCGACTGGGCGATGATCAACGACCGCTACGAGGACCAGCCGTCGATACGCAGCACCTGGACCATCTCCACGTCCTGCACCTCCCCCTCCGACTGCGCCGGCACCGTCACCAGCGATCAGGGTTGGACGGCACCCATCTACACGACCAACGGGCTGTGGTACATCAAGCGTGCGGTCCCCAACTGGCGTTACTGCGCCGACGGCGTCCCGGTCGAGGGTCTGCAGACCTACAAGTTCTATCCGGTGTCCAGCGACGCCCGCTTCGATCCCACCTACACCACCAACGAGTTCACCGGCGAGGACCGCACCATCGGCCCCAGCGGGTCGTGCGGGCGCAACCAGTGGCCGGTGATTCGAATCCCGTTCTACATGAAGAAGATCTAGGGCTCAGTTCCTTTCGCGAGCAGACGCGGAATCGCAGAGAATCGCCCCAAAAGGGGCGATTTTGTGTCTGCTCACGAAGGGCCACACCCATCAGACAGATCTGGCCCCCGGCGACTGCCGGGGGCCAGACCTGTTGTCCTTCAGCCTGCCTCAGGTGGGCATCATGTCCTCCCAGGACGTCGGCTGCTTGGTGAGGTCGGCCTGCTGGTAGAGCTTGCCGTCCTTGCCCATGTACTCACCGGTGCGGGGGTTGTACTTCGCCACGGCCACCGACGGCCCGTCGGCACCGTTGAACGCCGACGGCGCGGCGGCCGGTGCGCTGAACTCACCGATGGGTACGTCACCCACACCCGGCACCGGCACCACCTGGTTGCGCGGTTCGTCCACCGGGGCTGGCGGACTCGCATCCGGGTTGGGGGGTGGCGGCGGCGCCTGGCCAGGCACCGGCGGTTCCAGGTACAACGGCTGACCGGGCAGCAGCGGGCCCGGCGGCATACCCGGGAAGCTGGCGGGCGGTTGCGGTTCCGGCGGCGCGGCCACGGGCGGCGCACCGACACCGACCGGCAGCGGCGAACCCTCGAGGGGTCCGAAGATATTGTCGTCGGCCCGCGCTCGCGAATCGATCGGAACACCCTGCGACACCAGGTTCGGGTCGAAGGGATACGGGCCCAACACATGCTGACGTTGCGCCAGCGGCTGATACCCGCGGGGGTCCTCGCACAGCTCGACCGTGGGCGCACGCTTGCCCGGCTGGTTCATGCACGGATAGTTGCGCGCGCCGCGCACCGCCACAGGCGAATCCTGCGGCAGCTTGCAGTACAGGTTGTCCGGGGTGTCGATGACCGTGGTGTCGGCCGGCGACCGCCAGGCCGACGGCGGCAGGAAGCCCACGGTGCACGACGCGGGATCGCCCAGGCCCAGCGAGAATTCGCCGTTGGGCAGGCCCGTCGGGTTGTTCGTCGGCGCGTAGGTCTGAATCTGTGAGACATACGGCGGAAGCAGCACCAGAAGCTGTTCGATCGCCGGGTTGTACGTGACGCCGATCTGACCGATCGTGGTCAGGTTCGCCAGCAGCACCGGCAGAGTCGGCTTGAGCTGCTGAAGCAGCGCCGAGGTCTCCTGGGCGAAGCCGGGTCCGCTGCGCAGCAGCGCCCGCACTTCGTTGTCGTTGGTCGCCACCTGCCCCGTGATGCCGGCCAGGCTCCTGGCCCAGGTTCGGGTCGAATCGGTGGTCTGGGCCTGGGCCTCGAGGAACGGCTGGGAGTCGTCGAGCAGGGCCCGAGTCTGGTCCTTGATCGCGCTCGCGTCCTTCGAGATCGTCGAGGCCGAGTCCAACAGTGAGCCGAAGTCGAATCCGGTGCCGTTGAACGCGTTGAACGTCTCGTTGAGCAGTTGGCTCAGCTTGTCGCTGGGGATGGTGTCGACCAGGGCACTGACCTGATCGAGCATCGGTCCGACCTGCTGTGGAATCGTGGTGCGGTCCACCGGAATCACCGACCCGTTCTCCAGGTACGGCGGTTGATCGGTGTCGGGCAGCAGTTCGACGTACTGCTCGCCGACCGCCGACATGCTGCGAACCTCGGCCTTCAGGTCGGCAGGCACCTTCGGTGACCGCTCGAGCGACAACGTGGCCTCGGCGCCGGTCGCGGTCAGGTCGACCGAGGTCACCTTGCCGATCTGGACGCCCCGGTAGGTGACGTTGCTGAACTGGTACAGGCCGCCCGTCGCGGGCAGCTGCATCTTGACCGTGATCCGCCCGAGCCCCAGCAGTGTGGGCACCTGCATGTAGGCGAACAGCATCACCGCCACGCCGACCAGCGACGCGATGGTGAAGATGATCAACTGGGATCGGACAAAGCGTGTCAGCATCAGCGTCCCCCAGGGGTTTCTGCAGGCGGGTTCTGTTGTGGCGCATACGGTCCGGCGAAGATCGGCGCGGGCTGACCGGGCTCAACCGGGGCAGCCTCGAGCTGAACCGGCGCCCCGGCCATCGGCGCGGGCGGCACGACCGGCAGCACCGGACCGACGTTGCCCGGCAGCGGTGGCGGCGCCTGCGGCGGACCCGTCTCCTCGGGCGGGAAGGCCCCGGGAGGCGGTGTGGCCCCGGTCTTGAGCGGGTCGTAGGTGTAGTTCAGGTAGGCCGGATCACCTGGGGCGGGCACCAACTGCGCATCGTCCTGCTCCCACCGTGTGCCCAGGAACAGGCTGCGCTTCAACCGCGGGATGGTGAGGTCGATGATCGCGAACAGGTTGTAATAGTCGCCGCGGATCGCGCGATCCATGAAGCTCTGCGTGAACGGGAAGTGCCCCGCGTACTCCACGATGGCGGGCAGGCGCGGGCCGACGTCGGCCAGTGCCTTCATCGCCGGTTCCAGGTTCCGCAGGTTGGCGACGAGGTCCTCCTGCGAATCGTTGACCAGCTGATTCGCGGTGGCAGAGAATGTTCCGAGCCGCTGCAGGGCCGTCGTGAACGTCGGGCGCTCCTTGATCAGCACGTCCAGGGCGGGCGGGATCTTGTTCAGCGCCTCCGTGAGCGAATCACGCTGACCGGCGAACGTCGACGACAGTCGGTTCATCGACTGGATCGTGCCCACGATGTTGTCCCGCTGGGCGTCCAGCACACCGACGAAATCATCCAACCGCGTGAGCAGTTCGCGGATGTCGGTCTCATTGCCGCTCAACGCGGCGCTGAAGTTGTGGATGACGTCGCCCATCTGACCGAGGCCGCCGCCGTTGACCACGGTCGACAGCGAGGACAGCGTCTGCTCGGTCGACGGGTAGGTCGACGAACTGTTCAGGGCGATGGTCGATCCCGGCGCAAGCTCGCCGCTGGCCGGTTCCCCGATCGGCGGTTTGAGCGCCAGGTGCATGGAACCCAGCAGGCTGGTCTGACCGACGCTGGCGACCGCGTTGGCCGGCACCACCACATCAGGCTGCACGGAGAACTCGATGTCGGCGTGCCAGTTCTTGACCGACATCTTGCGCACGCTGCCGACCACGACATCGTTGAGCATGACCGGCGAATTCGGTTCCAGTGTGGCGACATTGGCGATCTCCGCGTGGAAGACCTGCGCGTCCCCGCTGCGCCCGACGGCACCGGGCAACGGCAGCGAGTTCACCCCCTGGAACGAACATCCCACTGTGGTCAGCGCGACGCACGAACCCGCCGCAACGGCCATCCGGACTGATCTGACGATCATGCTGGCGGCATCCCTTCTGCCGGAGCCGGACCGGGCGCAGGGGCCGGCGGGGCTTCGGCTGCGAGCGGCCCCTCAGGAGCCGGTCCCGGCGGTGCGCCTGCTGGGTTGAGCAGGTCGTTGACCATGTTCGGCGTGTTCGGCGGGTAGAAGTCGCCACCCGGCAACATCTGCTGCGCACCTGGCGGCGGCACCCCCGGCGCACGGCCGGTGAACGGTGCGGGGCCTGGCGCCGCGCCGTCGTAGGCGGAGACCGCAGGCGGCGTCTCCGGCGGCTTAGGCGATCCGCCACCCCCGCCCGGTGCCAGTCCCGGCTCGGAGTACTCGATGTTCTTCGGGCTCGCGGCGGGCATCAGGTACGGCGCGACCGGGAAGGGCAGCAAGTTGAAGTTCGCCAAACGCAGGGCCGGACCCAGATACTGCGAGCACAGCTTGGCGGTCTCCGGCCCGGTGGTGTTCTCGATCGCACCGATGGCGCCACAGATGAACTCCACCGGGTTGGAGAAGTTGTTGAGCACGAACTGGCCGACCGCGCTGCCGGTGTCGGGGTTGTAGATGTTGTAGCCGTTGATGAACGCGTTCGGCGCGATGTGCAGGATGTTCTTCAGGTTCATCTGGTTGTCCGCCAGATTCTGCGTGATGTTGGACAGCCGCTGCACCTGCTCGGCGGTCTTGTCCCGCGTGCCCGCCACGAAGCGCTGCACCTCCCCGACCGCGACCGAGAGGTTCTTCAGCGCCCCGTCAAGATCGGATCGGCTGCCGTCGACCACGCTGGTCAGCGTCGCGAGGCGGTTCTGGAACGACACCACCTGCTCGTTGCTGTCCCGCAGTGCGGTCAGGAACAACTGCAGATTCTTGATGATGCCGACGATGTCGCCGCTGCCCTCGGCCAGGATGCGTGACACCCCGGACAGCTGCGTGATGGTCTCGCGCAGCTTGGCCCCATTGCCGTCCATCGCGTTGGCGGCGGTCTCGATGAACCGTGACACCGAGGTGCCGTCGACGCCGCTCTGCGGACCCAATTCCGTGGCCAGCCGCATCAATTGGGTCTTGACCTCGTCCCATTCGACCGGGACCGCCGTCCGATCACGAGGAATCTGGGCGCCGTCGGCCAGCGTGGGCCCACTGTCCCGGTAGGCCGGCGCAAGCTGCACGTACCGTGCCGCCACCAGGTTCTGCGCCACGATGATGGCCTTGGCGTCCTCGGGGATCGGCACGTCGTTGTCGACCTCGAAGACCACCTTGGTCTCGGTGCCCTGCGGTTCGATCGACTTGATCGTGCCGACCTTGACCCCGGACACCCGGACCTCGTCACCCGGGTACACGCCGGTCGCCGTCTCGAACAGCGCGCTCATCGTCTTGGCGCCGAAGAACTGCTGGCGCACGAGGACTGTGCCTCCGACTGCGAGCAACGCGGCCAACGCCACCGCGAGCACGGCCGTCCACCGTTTCCGGGCCATCAGCGCGTACCTCCAGGAATGCCGTTGTAGGGAAGCGGCAACTCAGCGCGCGGGCCTGCGTTGTCGGGGGGCTGGCCGGCATTGACGCCGCGGCGGAAGCCGAACGCGTAATCGAAGAACGGCTGCATGAGCTGCGCGGGCTGCAGGTTGGGCACAAAGGCGTTGTAATACGGCCCGTTGGCCAGGGTTTCGCCCTGCGACAGCATGAACTTCTTCATGTCCGGCAGCATCTTGGTGATGTTGTCGCGGTTGCGCTCGAGGACCTCGGACACCGAGTTCAGCCGGTCCAGCGTCGGCGCGAGCTGCGCCTCGTTGTCGGCCACCAGTCCGGTCAGCTGCTGGGCGACCGCACTGGTGTTGGCCAGCAGGTCGACGATCGCCTGACGCCGGTCGTCGAGCACACCCAGCAGGTCATTGGCGTTGAGGATCAGCGTGTTCAGCTGCTGGCTGCGCTCCCCCAGCACCACCGTGACATCGCTGGCGCTCTTGAGCAGGTCGCCCAGATTCTCGTTGCGGCTGTTGATGGACTTCGACAGTCGGCTCAGCCCGTCGAACGTGGGCCCGAGCCGGGGAGCCAACTGGTCGACGGTTGCCGACAGCGTGTCCAGCGACTGGTTCAGCGACTCGGTGTCGGTGCCCTTGGTGTTGGAGGTGAGGTCGCTGACCGCGTCGGTCAGCGAGTACGGCGACGACGTGCGAGTGGTCGGGATGACGTCGGCCGCGCGCAGCGTGCCGCTGCCCTCGGACTCCAGGGTCAGAACACGTTCGCCCAGCAGGGATCCGGTGCGGATGTGCGCGGTGGTCTGCGACCCCAGCGGGTGACGCCCCTCGGTGGTGAAGGTGATCAGCGCATCGCCGTTCTGCAGCGAAACACCGGTCACGGTGCCGACTTTGATGCCGGACATCGTGACGTCGTTGCCGACGGCGATGCCGCCGGCCTCGGTGAACAGCGCCTGGTGTCGCACCGAGGTGGCCCACTGTGTGATGCGCTCGGGCTGCAGGCCCACGGCGATGGTCAGGACTATCAGCATGGCGCCGATGAACCCCGCCCGGATCAGGTTTGATTCGCGGTATTTCAGCATCAGGGCTCCCCGCACCTCCCGCTTTCCTGTTTGATCATCGGGAAGACCGCAGTGCGGCCCTGCAGATCAGTGACGCGGAGCGACAGTCCGCAGATGTAGTACATGATCCAGCTGCCGTACGAGCCGAGCCGGGCCAGCTTGCGGTAGTTGTCCGGCCCCTTCTGCAGGCCACGGTCCAGCGTCGCCTTACCTTCGTCCAACAGCGTTGCGACGCGGTTGATCTGCTCGATGTCGCCCTTGAGGTGCGGCCGGGCCTGCGTCAGCAGGCTGGCGATCGAGGCCGTGCCGTCGTCGAGCGCGCTGACGGCCTCGCCGAGCGAACTGCGGTCCTGGGACAGCCCGCTGACCAACTGCTCCATCCGGTCGACGGTGGTGTCGAACTTGTCGCCGTCCTTGGCCAGCGTGCCCATCACCGTGTTGAGGTTGTCGATCAACTGCTGGATGACCTCGTTGTTGTCGGCCAGCGTGGTGGAGAACGACGACGTCCTGCTCATCAGCGAGTCCAGTGCGTCGCCCTGGCCCTGCAGAACCTGGATCAGCGACGAGGTGAGCGCGTTGACGTCCTGCGGATTGAGGCCCTGGATCACCGGGCGAAGCCCGCCCAGCAGCAGGTCGAGGTCGAGCGCCGCCGCCGTGCGGTCCTCGGGGATCCGTGAGCCCGTGGGCAGGATTCGCGTCGATCCCGGAGTGTCGATCAGTTCGAGGTAGCGGTCACCGACCAGGTTCAGATAGCGCACCGCGACATTGGTGCCGGTGGTCAGCTTGATGTCCCGATCGGCGTCGAACTTCACCAGCACGCTGCGATCGGGTTGCAGTGCAACCGATTCCACGGTACCCACCCGAACGCCGGCGACCCGCACGGAGTCGCCCTCCTTCAGCCGGGATGCGTCCTTGAACACCGCGGAGTAGCCCGACGTGGATCCGCTGCGGTATTCGCCGAATGCCATGAACAGGAACACGGTGAGCACCGCCATCACGGTGGCGAACACCGTGAATTTGACGAGCGTGCTCTTAGTGCGCGTCATCCCGGTTGTCCGATCTGTGCGGTGTTACGCGGTGGTCCGTCGAGCGGTCCGAACAGCAACTGCTTGAGGCCGTCGGAGTTGAGCAGGATGCCCTGGTTGCCGTACTGCCACGGGTTCGCGTCGGTGTCGGTGACCAGGTACTTGGCCTTCTGCCCGTATCCGATGTACGGCAGGCCCATGCACTTGGGGCCGCCCTTGGCCGCGACCTTCGGCAGGTTGCCCGGGTAGCGGTAGCGCTCGATGCCGAGGGTGAACGCGACGTTCACCATGACACCGGGATCCATCGACGGCGGCTGGTACAGCACGTACTCCATACCCTTGAGTGCGCAGTAGAGGCCCGGTGCGTACTCGTTGAGAAGGTCGGTGGTGGGAACCAGCAGATCGAGGACCGTGGACAGCGCCTCCCGATTGCCGCCGACGACATCGTTGCCGACGTCGGCCAATCCGATGGCACTGAGCAGGAACGCATCGAGGTTGTTCTGCTCGTCGACGATGCTCTGGCTGATCCGGCTGGTGTTGTCCAGCGTGTGCACCAGGTCCTGCGAGGCATCGGCGTAGGCACCCGCGACGGGTCCCGAAAGCTCCATCATCCGACCGAGATTCGGCAGGCTGGGCTCGAGTTCGGCCAGCAGGGTGTTGAAGTCTTTGAGCGTCTGTCCCATCTTCTCGCCACGGCCGCCGAACGCCGCCGACATCGCGCCGAGGGTCTCGTTGAGCTTGGTCGGATCGATCTTGTCCAGCACGTGGGTGAGCTGCTGGAAGACGGTGTTGATCTCGACCGTGACGTGCTCGCCCTCGAGCTGCTGGCCGGCGAACATCTGCTTGGCCGACGGCTCATCCGGCGGAACCAGGTTGACGAACTTGGCTCCGAACACCGTGGTCGATGCGATGTCGGCCGAGACGTTGGCCGGGATCAGGCGCAGCGCAGCGGGATCCATCTCCAGGTGGAGCTTGGCCCTGCCGTCGGGCAGCGACTCGATGGTGCCGACCTTGCCGACCTGAACCCCGCGCATCTTGACCTTGGCGTCGGGATTCATCACCAGGCCCGCGCGGTCGGAGATCAACGTCACCGGGACCGTCTTGGTGAAGCTGCCGCGGAACAGGCCGGCCGCCACGACGACGATCGCGAGGATCGCGGCCACCGCGACCATGCCCGCCAGGGGGCGGGCCCAGCCTCTTGCACCGAAGTTGCGGCCAGGACTGGCGGCAACGGGCTTCGCCCCGCTCGTGGTCTCTGACCGATAGGCCGGACCGGGGCCGAGTTTGTCTGTCAAATCCGTTCCCTTAGCCGCTGAGGTTGAAGTTGCCGTTGGCGCCGTAGATGGACAGGGAGACCAACAGGGTCACCGAGACCACCACGACCAGAGAGGTGCGCACCGCGTTCCCCACCGCGGCCCCCACCCCGGAGGGCCCCCCAGAGGCGAAGTATCCGAAATACGTGTGAATCAACAGGATCGTCAACGCCATCAGGATCGCCTGCAGGAAAGACCACAGCAGATCGATGGGGTTGAGGAAGGTGTAGAAGTAGTGGTCGTAGAGGCCGCCGGACTGCCCCAGCAGCACCACCGTGGTGAACTGTGCGGCCACGAACGACATGATCACCGCGATCGAGTACAGCGGCGTGATGGCGATCATGCCCGCCACGATCCGGGTCGAGACCAGGTACTCGATCGGCCGGATGCCCATGGACTCCAGCGCGTCGATCTCCTCGTTGATCCGCATGGCGCCCAACTGCGCCGTCACACCGGCACCGAACGTCGCGGCCAGGCCGATGCCGGCCACCACGGGAGCGGCGATGCGCACGTTGATGAATGCCGACAGGAACCCGGTCAGCGCTTCGATGCCGATGTTGCCCAGGCTCGAATAGCCTTGGATCGCCAGGACGCCGCCGGTGGCCAGGGTCAAGAACCCGACGATCACGACCGTGCCGCCGATCATCGCCAAAGTGCCCGCGCCCATGGAGATCTCGGCGATCAGGCGGATGATCTCCTTGCGGAAGTGCACGGCGGAGTGCGGTACACCGCCCAGGGCCCGTCCGTAGAACAGGATGTGGTCACCGATGCGCGAAAAGAAGTCCATCGGCCGGCTGGCCTGGGACACCAGGCGCGGGAAACGAGCCCGCAGAACAGCTGAAGTACCCATGTCTCCGGCGCCCCCTATCCGCTCGTCATCCGGATGCCGATCGCGGTGACCACCACGTTGATCACGAAGAGCGCCATGAACGCATACACCACCGTCTCGTTGACCGCATTACCCACCGCTTTGGCACCGCCGCCGGTGATCGTCAGGCCCCGGTAGCAGGCCACCAATCCCGCGATGAGGCCGAACAACAACGCCTTCACGCACGAGATCAAGACCTCCGGGATTCCGGTCAGCAGCGTCATGCCCGCCGCGAACGCGCCTGGGTTGACGTCCTGGATGAACACCGAGAACATGTAACCGCCCAGGATCCCGATGATCACCACAAGCGAATTCAACAGCAGCGCAACCAATCCGGAGGCCAGAATGCGCGGAGTGACCAGGCGCTGAACCGGGTTGATGCCCAGCACCTCCATCGCGTCGATCTCCTCGCGGATGGTCCGTGACCCCAGGTCCGCGCACATGGCCGTCGCACCCGCGCCGGCCACGATCAGCACCGTCACCATCGGACCCAGCTGGGTAACGGCACCGAACGCCGCACCCGCTCCCGACAGATCCGCCGCGCCCAGCTCGCGCAGAAGGATGTTCAGCGTGAAGCTCACCAACACCGTGAATGGAATGGCGACGAGCAGGGTCGGGGCGAGCGACACGCGCGCCACGAACCACGACTGCTCCAAGAACTCCCGCCACTGAAACGGCCGCACGAACACGAACCGCGCGGCGTCGGCCGCCATCGCGAACAACCCGCCCACCGCAGCGAACGCGCCCGACGCGTTCTTCAACTTCGGTATGCCCACCGACCACCGCTCGGCACCTTTAACCGCCACTGCCAGGTCCCTCCAGGATCGTGACCGCCGACACAGACGTCGGTCCGCTGAGATTATGCGCAGGGCCCGCGGCGCGCAGGCTGCACGTGGGGTTCACGGGGACTCCCCGAACCACCATTCGCACGTGGGCCTCCTTGCGTTCGCAGGCGATGAAGCCGTGGGCGAAGTCGTGATCTTCATAGCTGATCAACGCGACGCCGGTGACGGAATCGTCAACTTCGTCGGACGCCCACACTACTGTGATGCCGCTCTCATCCCACGATTCAGTGGGACGCCGCTCACACCCCCACGCGGGCGTGGGGGTGTCAATAGCGGTGAAGGTCGGCATGTGCCCTGTGCTCCCGGCGATTACGTGACGGCGCCGGCCGTCTTGAGTTCGATGATGCGGTCCCAGTCCAGACCCAGTTCGAGCAGAATCTCCTCGGTCTGCTCGGCGAACCCGGGCGCAGGCCCGGTCTGCGGTGCGGTCACGTCGAACTGCACCGGATTTGCCACGAGTTTGAGTTCACCGGCCTGCACGAGGTACTCGTTGGCCCGGATCTGGGCGTCGTCGGCCGCCTGGAGGGTGTCCTGCACCGGGGCCCACGGGCCCGCCAGCGTGGCGAAGCGTTCCTTCCACTCCGGCAGCGTGCGCTTGGACATCGCCTCGGTGAGGATCTCGGTGGCCGCCTCGGTGTTCTCGGCGATGGTCTCGGCCGTCGCGAACCGGGGATCGTCGATGTACTGGTCGATCTCCATGTGCCGGCACACGTCGGCCCAGAACTTGGTGGGCTGCATCATCACAAAGGAGATGTACCGGTCGTCGGCCGTCGGGTAGAGCCCGACCAGCGGGTTGATCGGCGAACCGTGCGCACCCGGCGGGAAGGCCTCCATGCGCTCCTGCAGATGATTGGTCAGCGCGACGGTGTGGCCCAGGGCCCACAGGCCGCTGCCGAGCAGTGAGACGTCCACGACCGACGGTTCGCCGGTGCGCTCCCGCTTCACCAGGGCCGCCGCGATTCCGCCCGCGAGGTTGGTGCCGGAGATGGTGTCGCCGTAGGCGGGTCCGGGCGGTCCGACCATGCCGGGTGTGTCGGGCGGCGTGATGGTGCGGGCCGTACCAGCCCGGCACCAGAACGCCGTCATGTCGTAGCCGCCCTTGACCGACTCCTCGCCGCGGGGGCCCAGCGCGCTGCCCCGGGCGTAGATGATGTTCGGGTTGACCGCGCGAATGTCGTCGACATCGATGCCGAACTTCTGCCGGTGCCCGGGAAGGAAGCTCGTCAGGAACACGTCGGCGCGCTTGGCCAGTTCCAGCAGCACCTCCTTGCCCTCGGGCACTGACATGTCCAGACCGATGCTGCGCTTGCCGCGGTTGGCGTGCTCGATGTTCGGGTTCGGGTCGCCCTCGACCCGCAGCAGTCCGGTCTGACGAAGGCCGCGTTGCGGGTCGCCAGTGATGGCGTGTTCGACCTTGATGACCTCAGCGCCCCACTCGCGCAGCACCGCTCCGGCCGACGGCACGAAGCCGTACATCGCGACTTCGAGCACCCGGATGCCCTCGAGTGGCGCGCTCATTTGTCGTCTCCGGCCACAGGCACCGCGAACGTCTTGCGTTCCTGGAACTCCTCGAGCCCGGCGACCCCCATCTCGCGGCCGATGCCGGACTGCTTGTAACCACCGAAGGGCGCGTCCGGGCTGAAGTAGTTGCCGCCGTTGATGGAGAACGTTCCGGTGCGGATGCGACGGGCCATGGCCAGCGCGCGGTCCTGGCCGCCGAAGATGGCGCCGGACAGTCCATAGATGGAGTTGTTGGCGATCCGGACCGCGTCGTCGTCGTCCTCGTAGGCGATGACGGCGAGCACCGGGCCGAACACCTCCTCCTGGGCGATCTCGCTGTCGGGGTCGACGTTGGTCAGCAGGGTCGGCGTATAGAAGTAGCCCGGCCCCTTCTTCTCGCCGCCGGTGACCAGCGTGGCGCCGGCCGCCACGGCGCGCTGCACCATGCCGTCGACCTTGTCGCGCTGCTTCTCGCTGATGAGCGGGCCCATGTAGGTCTTCGGGTCGTTGGGGTCGCCGTACCGGACGAAGGAGAAGTTCGTCTTGATCAGTTCGACGATCTCGTCGTGATGCTTGCGCGGAACCAGAAGCCGAGACGTCAACGCACAGCCCTGCCCGGCGTGGGTCACCATCGAGAACGCCGAGAACGTCGCCGCGGTCTTGAAGTCCGCATCGTCGAGGACGATCGCCGCGGACTTGCCGCCGAGTTCCAGGAACACGCGCTTGAGGGTGTCGCTGGCGGCGGCCATGATGCGCCGGCCCGTCGGGGTCGAACCCGTGAAGGTCACCGCGTCGACGTCAGCGTTGGTCGTCAGCACCGCACCGACCTCGGGATCGGCGCCGGACAGGACGTTCACGACACCGGCCGGGATGTCGGTGTGATTGGCGATGAGCTCGCCGAGGGCCAGGGTGACCAGCGGGGTGTCAGGTGCGGCCTTGAGGATCACCGTGCATCCGGCGGCCAGGGCTGGGGCGAGCTTGGCCAGCGCCAGTTGGTTCGGGTAGTTGTAGGCGATGATCGCGGCGACGACGCCGGCCGCCTCCTTCTCTACCCAGCGGTGATGCAGTCCGCCGCGGATCTCGATGTTGCCGAGGTCCTCGGTCAGGTCCACGGTCTTGAGCAGATCGGCGTAGAAACGCACGATCTCGACGGGCTGGTCGTACTGCGCGCCCGCCAGCAGAGCCGGGGTTGCGCCCACCTCATCGGTGGTCAACTGCCCCAACTCATCCCGGTGCTCGACGAGTGCCGAGTGCAGCTGCTCGAGACACCGGATCCGCAGGTCCACGTTGGTTGACCAGTCGGTCTCGTCGAACGCGCGCCGCGCCGCGGCGACCGCACGTTCGGCGTCGTAGATCGTGGCGTCCGGGGCGTAGCCCAACACCTCCCCGGTCGCAGGGTTGAGGCTCGGGAAGGACCGCGCCGCCGCGACAAGGCCGCCGTCGATCAGCATGCGCCGATCCACGGGGCGTTCGGCACCGTCCGCGGATTCGATCGTCGCCGTCTCCGGAGATCCCATCAAAGGGCCTTCCTGCTCGGTGATAACTGCATTCTCATCTTCGGCGAATCTTACATTCGCCAGACGAGAACTCAAGCAACTAAGCAGGACTCCCACGGGGCTGTCAACCGCACGCAGGTGAGGGCCGTGCGCAGGCGATTTTCGAGACCAATGGTGCAGTATCCTTGCGGGACGCGAGACCGGGAGAGTACGGTTCTCATAATCGAAAGGGCGATTCTTTACGGAGGAAACGGCCAGCCACGCGCTCATCCGGGACGGCCGTCCTCAACGCCCTGCGATCAGGCGCCGCACGTCGGCGCGAGCACGGTGTAATCAGAACGAAAGGAACGCCTGTGGGACGCGTTGAAGGCAAGGTCGCATTCATCACCGGAGCCGCGCGCGGCCAGGGTCGCAGCCACGCGGTGCGGCTTGCCGAGGAGGGCGCCGACATCATCGCCGTCGACATCTGCGAGAACATCGACACCATCGGCTACTCGCTGGCCACGCCCGAGGATCTCGAGGAGACCGCGCGCCTGGTGGAGAAGACCGGCCAGGGCATCGTGACGGCCAAGGCCGACGTCCGGGAGGCCGGCCAGCTCAAGACCGCCCTGGAGGCGGGCCTCGCCCAGTTCGGCAAGGTCGACATCGTCGTCGCGCAGGCGGGCGTCGCCGCCATGAAGGGCCAGCCCGCGATGCAGGCCTGGACCGACGGCATCAACACCAACCTGGTCGGCACCATCAACGCCATCCAGGTCGCACTCCCCCACCTTCAGGAGGGTGCCTCGATCATCGCGACGGCGTCGGCGGCCGCGCTCATGGATGCGCACAACAAGCCCAACCCCGGGGGCGATCCCGGCGGCATGGGGTACATGGTCTCCAAGCGGCTCATCGCCGAGTACGTGCACAGCCTGGCCACCGAACTCGCGGTCCGCGGGATCCGCGCCAACGTCATCCATCCCACGAACTGCAACACCGACATGCTGCAGAGCGAGCCGATGTACCGCTCGTTCCGCCCGGACCTGGAGAAGCCCACGCGCGCCGACGCCGAGCCCGTCTTCGGTGTGCAGCAGGCCATGAAGGTCAACTTCATCGAACCCGAGGATGTCAGCAACGCGGTGCTGTGGCTGGCCTCGGAGGAGTCCCGCTTCGTAACCGGCATGCAGTTGCGTGTCGACGCGGGCGGCTACCTCAAGTGGTACGACTACCACGTCTGATCGTCGACGCCTTAACTGTTGCAGCACACATTGATTCACCGGGAAGGAACACAGGATGAAGGTCTGGGTTGACCGGGAGAAGTGCCAGGGCCACACCCTGTGCTCGATGATCGCCCCCGACTCGTTCGAACTCGACGACGTCGACGGGCACGCGTCGGCCGTCAACGAGATCGTTCCGGACGACCAGCAGGACGCCGTCCGCGAAGCCGCCCAGTCCTGTCCCGAACAGGCCATCGTCATCGAATGACGGTGCGGCGCAGCACCGGCCGTCCGATCGTCCACTGAACAGCCAAGGAGACCACGCCGTGAGCATCGACGATGTCACGACCGACGACCCCCGCAAGCAGAACCGCTATCACTTCGATCGACACACCCCGGAGTACCGGCTGCAGTTCGAGAAGATCACCGAGGAGATGCAGTCCCAGTGCCCCATGGCGTGGACGGACACCTACGCCGGACACTGGGTCGCCGCCGACAGCAGGCATGTGTTCGAGTTGGCCCGCTGCCCCGCGGTGTCGAATCACCACGACATCTCCGGTGAAACGCCGTTCCAGGGCATCACGATCCCCAAGGCCAGCCGGGCGACCGTGGTCCGCGGCGGCATCCTCGAGATGGACGAGCCCGAGCACAGCGCCTACCGCGGCGCGCTGAACCCGTACCTGTCCCCCGCAGCGATCAAGCGCTGGGAACCCTTCGTCGACGAGATCACGCGTGCCGCACTCGATGAGCACATCGAGTCGGGACAGATCGACTTCGTCGAGCACCTCGCGAACGTGGTGCCCGCGGTGCTCACCCTGGCGATGATGGGCATCGAGCTCAAGAAGTGGAACGTCTACAGCGAGCCCACGCACGCGTCGGTGTACACCCCGGAGCACTCCCCCGACCGCGAGAAGATCAACGAACAGCACCGGGAGATGGGGCTCGACCTCATCACCAACATGATGGAGATCCGCGAGACACCGCGGCCCGGCCTGGTGAACGCACTGCTGCAGCTGCGGATCGACGGTGAGCCCGCTCCCGATATGGAGATCCTGGGCAACCTTGGCCTGGTCATCGGCGGCGGATTCGACACCACCACAGCGCTGACGGCGCATGCCCTGGAGTGGCTCGGCGAGCATCCCGACGAGCGGGAGCGACTGTCGCGTGAGCGCGACACCCTGCTCAACCCCGCCACCGAGGAGTTCCTGCGCTTCTTCACGCCCGCCCCCGGCGACGGCCGCACGTTCGCCGAGGACGTCGAGGTCGAAGGCCAGAAGTTCAAGAAGTTCGAGCGGCTGTGGCTGTCCTGGGCGATGGCGAATCGCGACCCCTCGGTGTTCGAGAGCCCCAACGAGGTCATCCTGGACCGTAAGGGCAACCGGCACTTCAGCTTCGGCATCGGCGTGCACCGCTGCGTCGGCTCCAATGTGGCACGGACCGTGTTCAAGTCGATGGTCACCGCGGTGTTCGACCGGATGCCCGACTACGTGTGCGATCCCGAGGGCACCGTGCACTACGACAGCATCGGCGTGATCCAGGGCATGCGGCATCTGCCGGCGACCTTCACCCCCGGTAAGAAGCTGGGCCCCGGCCTCGACGAGACGCTGGAGCGCCTGCAGCAGATCTGCGTCGAGCAGGAGTTGGCCCGGCCGATCACCGAACGCAAGGAGGCTGCCGTCATCACCTGGTGATCCGCAGAACGACAAGTGGGGCCGTCACGATGACGGCCCCACTGTCGTATGCGTGCTCAGATGACGGCGCCGCCGTTGACGCCCAGAACCTGACCGGTGATGAAGCCAGCCTCGTCCGAGCACAGGAATGCGACGGCGGCCGCGATGTCCTCGCCGGTGCCCATGTGCCCCACCGGAATGCGCTTCGCCAGATCCTCGGGGTTGAACAGATTGCCGGTGGCCTGTGACTGTCTGGCCATCGGGGTGTCGATGCTCGACGGTGGAATGTTGTTGACCGTGATGCCCTTCTTGGCATATTCGTTGGCCAGCGACCGGGTCAGCGTGATCACCCCACCCTTGGCCGCGGCGTAGTGCGCCATATACGGCGACCCGCGTTGCGCACTCGACGACGAGATCATCACGATGCGACCCCACCCCGCGGCCACCATGTCCGGCAGCGCCACCTGACAGCAGTGGAAGGTGCCGGTCAGGTTGACATCAATGATGTCCTGCCAGGCCTCGACGGTGATCTCCGCGAATTTCCCGAAGCCCACCTTGCCCGCACTGGTCACCAGAATGGCGACCGGGCCCAACTCCGCGCGAACACGCTCGAATGCCGCCTCCACCCTGAACCGATCGGTGACATCGACGCCCACTCCGATCGCCGTCCCGCCACCGGCCTTGATCTCGTCGGCAACCCGTTGGGCCGCTTGCGCATTGATGTCGAGGACGGCGATCGCGTTGCCGCGCTTGGCCAGTTCATGACAGCTCGACTCCCCCATGCCAGATCCACCGCCCGTGACCACGGCGACTCGCGCGGCGGTCACGAGCCGTTCCCGCGCACGGTGTGGGCGGGCATGCTGTCCCAGCCACGCACGGCCGAAGATGATGAGAACACTGCAGAATTGATGTCGACCTCCCAATCGGGGAACCTGTTGAGCATCTCGTCGAGGGCGATGCGGCCCTCGATGCGGGCCAGGGCATTGCCCAGGCAGTAGTGCGCACCCACCCCGAAGGGGAGGAGGCCCCTGGTCGCCCCTGCCGTCACGGCGCCCTCTCCGCCACTCACAGAGTCAGACTGTGCTTCTCGAAATGGCGAGCGAGCGCCTGCATGTACTCCTCCCCGTGGAACGGCCCGCGCGCCCCGATGGCCTTCTCAAGGAACGGCCCGTACTCCTCGTCGTTGACATAGGTGGACCAGTGCGTGATCTGGGCCTCGTCATTGGTCTCGACGAAGCTGATGGAGTAGAACCCCATGGTCTCTCCGTCGACCGAGGTGCCCTCCCACCGGTTGCGCATGACAAAGCCGTTGTCGGCCGGCCAGCACTTGAATTCAACGGGCTTCCAGTCCGGGAAGACCACCGAGTACGCCTTGGCCTCGACGGTTGCGGCCGTGTCGAACGACGTCGCAACGTCCTTGAGCACCAGTTCCTGCTCCGCCACGAAGTAGGGCGAGGTGTAGACCGCGTCGTCGGTGAACTCCCACTCGTCGTACGAATCACCCTCCTGCACCGTCTGCAGTATGTACTTGTCGCGGTAGCTCTCGGCCATCCTGCGGTGCTTGGCGATGCGGTCCACCAGTTCCATTGCGTTCCTTTCGCGAGAGTTGCGCTGCGGCGCCGACATCGGGAGCTGTGGCGCAGCGCACACTCGAATATACAGAGGTGTATCTTAGATACAAGGATGGATTCGCCCATTCGGCAACCGTGCGGCGCCGGTGCCCCGCCCGTCCTGGGAGGATGACAACGTGGCGGAACGGTGGACACGGCAACGGCGAGTCGAGCACACGCGCAACCTCCTGCTCGACGCCGCCGAAGAAGTGGTGGCGCGCGACGGATTCGGCGCGGCAGCGCTGGAGGTGATCGCCGACGCCGCGGGATACACGCGCGGCGCGATCTACTCACACTTCGGCACCAAGGAGGAACTCTTCCTCGCGGTGATGGAGCGTCAGCTTCAGCGCTTCCTCGACGGGTTCAACGACATCGTGGACTCCTTCGAGACACTGGGCGATTTCGACGCCGACAAGCTCTCGCACCGGTGGCGCGAGTTGACGATTGGCGCACCGAACCGCGCGGCACTGGGCCATGAGTTCACGCTGTTCCTGCTGCGCAACCCGGACGCCCGCGCGCGCGTCGCAGCGCAGCGAAAGGAGACCGTGCGATCACTGGCCGACTACATCGACGCCCATCTGGAGAAGATCGGCGGCAGGCTCCGCGTGCCGTCCGACACCCTGGCCAAGGTGCTCATCGCCACGAATGAAGGCGTGACGCTGGCCAGCCACATCGATGGCGAGGACCTCTACGGCCCCTTCCTCGGCATGGTCATGAGCCATGTCGAACCCCTTGACTGACTTCCGGTCTCGCTCAACACGCAGACACCTCGACAGCCCCGGGTCCCACACGCGTGGGAGCCGGGGCTGAAATCTTCACTCTTGAATCTTATATACAACTATGTATATTAGTGATGCGGGTCACTTGCTCGCGCACGGCCTGCGCGCGCTCACAGTTCGACACACAGCCACGACCAGGAGGTTGGCCAATGCAGACAACACGCCCCGGGGAATGGGTCGACCAGGACGGGACGGGCCTCGATGACATCGCCCCCGACCGCTACCGCATGCAGATCCCGACGGAACGCTATGTATCTCCGGAATTCGTTGCCCGCGAGCGTGATTCGATCTGGATGAAGACCTGGCAGGTGGTGGGCCGGGTCGACGATCTGCCCAAGGTGGCCGACTGGAAGCAGTACCGCCTCTTCGACCAGTCCTACATCGTGGTGCGCGGCAAGGACGACAAGATCCGCGGTTTCGTCAACGCCTGCCGGCACCGCGGTAACGTGCTGTGCCCGGAAGCAGGAGGAAATGCCAAGCGCGGCTTCCTGTGTCAGTACCACCTGTGGTCCTACGACCTGCAGGGCAACCTCAAAGGCATGTTGCGTGAGGCCCTGGCCGGCCCGATCGACAAGAGCACCCACGGCCTGATCGAGGTGCCGGTGGACACCTTCGGCGGCTTCATCTTCCTCAACCCGGACCCGAACGCCGTGCCATTGTCGGAGTTCATCGGCGACGAGGTCGCGACCATGCTGGCGCCGTATCACCTTGATGAGATGGTCACCGTGATGGACGTGACCGAGGCGATCGACTGCAACTGGAAGGTCGTGATGGACGCCTTCCAGGAGGGCTACCACATCGACGGCATCCACCCGCAACTGCTGCAGGTCATCAACATCGACCCCAAGACCAGTCGATACCGCTTCTTCGACCAGCACTGCGTGTCGATGGCGCCCTTCGACGTCGTGGGCGCCAGTCCCGAGGCCCAGGTTGACGGCATCATGGCGCTGCCCGAAACCTTCCCCTCCACGGTCGCGGTGCTCCCCCGGTTCACCGAGCTCGTCGAGCAGTACCGCAACGCCGACGGCACGCTGACCTTCCCCGAGGGCATCAAGGCCCGAAACCTGTTGCAGCAGGCCACCCGCGACACGCTCACCGGAATGGGCCTGGACGTGAGCGGGTTGACCGACGCCCAGATGAGCGACAACCACGGCTGGGTGCTGTTCCCCAACTTCTTCATGACCATCCGCGCCGGCGAGGCGACCATCGTCATGTCGATGCCAGACCCCGACGGCGACCCCAACCGGTGCATCTGGCACGTCGCGAGCTACATGTGGCTGCCCGACGAGCACAAGGCCGCGTTCATCGCCGAGCCGATCGTGGTCGACGAACCCGGCAGCTTCAAGTATTTCGAAGCCCTGCAACAGGATTACGTGCAGATGCCCCGTCAGCAGATCGGGCTGCGCAACACCAGCCTCGAGCACATGGCACTGGTCAAGGAGGAGGTCGTGATCGCCCACTTCCACTCCGTGATCGACAAGCACCTGGCCGCCTCCGGCGCCAACTGAGTCCACAACCGCTACCTGAGAAGGATTTACGTTGTCAGACATCGACGCGGCCGTCGCCCTCCACCAGGGCCGATCACTCATCGCACTGCAGTACACCCAGACCACCAAGCGCCTCAACGACGCCGCCAAGCAACCCGGATTCACAAAGGACAGTTGGGCCGATCTCGCGGCCCTGGTCGCGGTCGACGAGTTCGAGCGCGTCGGCAACTTCAAAGAGGTCATGAACTGGACCGAGTACATCGAGTTCCTGACCAACTGGGCGCCGTCATCGGAATGGGACGGCTCATTCAAACGCGTCTCCGAGGTCAACGGTGTGGTGTTCCTCGAACTGGAGGAGCGCAGCAGGGTCGGCGACTTCGAGTCGGTGGTCAACTCTCTGACGGTGTTCGAGTTCACGGCTGAGGACAAAATCCGCCATTTGGACCTCTATCTGCAGATGGCACTGCCCAACCTCGACATGCTCGGCAGCTACGACGGAGCGGAGATCTCGGAGTGACAACCCAGTCCGACCGAGCAGACGTCGACGAACGCGACTTCTTCACCGACAGCACGGTCCTGCATGACCCATACGAGTTTTTGGCTCAGATGCGGACCCAGTCTCCCCTGCTGCCCGAACCCCACCATGGCGTCGTGATGGTCACGGGGTACGACGAGGGCGTCTCGATCTACAACGACACCGAGAACTTCTCCGCGTGCCTTTCGGTCACCGGCCCCTTCCCCGGTTTCCCGGTGTCGCTCGAAGGCCATGGCGACAGCGACATCTCGGCCCTAATCGACGCGCACCGCGACGAACTGCCGTTCAACGATCAGCTGCCGACGTTCGACCCGCCCAAGCACACCGCGCACCGCGCCATGCTGTCGCGGATGATCACTCCCAAGCGGCTCAAGGAGAACGAGGAGTTCATCTGGAAGCTCGCCGACCGCCAGTATGACGAGGTTCTTGTCGACGGACGCTGCGAGTACAACGACGGCTACGGCAGCCCGTTCGCGATGCTCGTGATCGCCGACCTGCTCGGTGTACCGGAGAGCGACCACGACGATTTCCGGCGGGCCCTGCTGGAGGGCCGCACCGGCACGATCGGCAGCAGCAAGGGTGACTCGCTGCAGCACTCACCGCTGGAGTACCTGTACGGCAAGTTCACCGAGTACATCAGCGATCGTCGGGCCAATCCGCGCGACGACGTCCTGACCGGCGTGGCTTCGGCCGCCTTCCCCGACGGCAGCATGCCGGAGGTGATCGACGCGGTCCGGGTGGCGGCCAACCTCTTCGCCGCGGGCCAGGAGACCACGGTGCGGCTGCTGACCGCGGCCGTGCGGATCCTCGCCGAGGACCAGGAACTGCAGGCGAAGATCCGAGCCGACCTCAGCCTGCTGCCGAAGTTCGTCGAGGAGACGCTGCGCTACGAGAGTCCGGTCCGCGGCGACTTCCGGCTCGCCAAGGTGCCCGTGACCGTCGGCGGGGTGGACCTCCCGGCCGGCACCACGGTGATGCTCATCAACGCCGCGATGAATCGCGATCCCCGCAAGTTCGAGCATCCGGACGTCTTCGATCCCGAGCGCGCGAACGCCCGCAACCATGTGGCCTTCGGCCGTGGCCCACACAGCTGTCCTGGAGCTCCGCTGGCCCGCACCGAGGCGATCGTCAGTCTGAAGCGGCTGCTGGAACGCACGTCGGAGTTCTGGATCGACGAGGAGGTGCACGGCCCGCCGGGAGACCGGCGCTACAGGTATCTGCCGACCTTCATCCTGCGTGGGCTGACCAACCTCAACATCCGGTTCTCGGTATGAGGGCGCACGTCGACTCCGACGTGTGCGCCGGCCACGGCGACTGTGTCGCGACGTGCGGCACGGTCTTCACCCTGACCGACGACGGCTACGCCGAAGCGATCGCCGACGAGATCCCGCTGGCGGCAGTCGAATCGGTGCGAGCGGCCGCGGAGCACTGCCCCGAACACGCGATCAACATCGACGAGGGCTGACTCAGCCCATCGGCAGCCCGAGTCCGCGCGCGATGATGTTGCGCTGGATCTCCGACGTCCCGCCGGCGATGGTTCCCGCGAAGCTGCGGAAGTAGCGCTCGATCCAACTGGCCGACAGATAGTCCAGGTCGTAGGGGCGATACGGCGACGTGGTCGCCGGGTGCCGCAGCCCCTCCTCGCCGACGGAGTCCAGCGCAGCCTCGGTCGCATCGCGTTCGGCTTCTGAGCCGAGCACCTTGAGCACCGAGATCGTCGTCATGTCGGTCTCCCCGCGTGCGGCCTTGGCGATCGCGGCCGACCCCAGCAGGCGCAGGGCCTGATAGTCCATCAGCAGCGTGGCGTAGCGGTCCCGGCCATGCGCATCGGTGGGACGGAAGTCCTCGATCAGGTTGTGCAACCGATCGGCGTACATCATCCACATCATGGTGCGCTCGTGGCCCAAGGCACCGTTGGCCACACCCCAGCCTCCGTTGAGCGGGCCGACCAGGTTCTCGCGGGGGACTCGGACGTCGGTGAAGAACACCTCGTTGAAGTCGAGGTCGTCGTGGTGGCAGATCGTCGGGAACGGTCTGCGCACCAGGCCCGGGCTGTCGGTGGGGATCAACAGCACCGAAAGCCCCTTGTGCTTGGGCACATCCGGATCGGTGCGGACGAACGTCAGCAGGACGTCGGCGTCGTGGGCGCCCGAGGTCCACACCTTCTGACCGTTGACGACGAAGTGGTCGCCGTCGAGCACGGCCTTGGTGCGCAGCGATGCCAGATCCGACCCCGCGCCGGGTTCACTCATACCGACCGAGGCCGTCATCTCCCCGCGCAGGATCGGCACGGCCCACTTCTGCTTCTGCTCGTCGGTCCCGAACGTCAGGATCGACGCTGCGACGATGCCGACCCCCTGCGGGTTGAAGCTGTGGTAGATCCGGCGTTTCGACAGTTCCTCGCGGTGGACGTACTGCTGGACCACGGTCGCGTTGCGACCGCCGAACTCGGGCGGGTTGCCGGGCAGCAGCCAACCGTGGTCGAACTGGCAGGCCTGCCACCGCCGCGCCCACTCCGGAATGTGCGAACACGTCTGCGAGCGTTCGGAGGTCTCCGACTCGGCCGGCAGGTGCTCATCAAGGAATGCGACGAATTCCGCCCGAAACTGCTCGACCTCGGTGTCGAATTCGAGTTGCACGTGTTCTCCCTCGGCCTTGTGTCTCACAGAGCGGACTTCCTGCGAGAATATCATTCTAGTATGCTGGAATCGAAGTCTCCAGGCGCGCGCCGAGGCCTAGCCCAGACCTCGGGAAACGCACTCGATGTTAGCGAGAATTCCATTCTTGCTCTCGAAGAACGGGGTTGTACTATGAGTCACATGTCCGACGGTGGGCCACGATCATGATCCGAATCGGGGACGGCTCCGACGCCGTCGAGACGCCCGTCATCGACGCCAGCGTGCACATCTTCTTCGGGTCCAACAAGGACCTGCGGCAGAACTTCATGAACGAACCGTTTCGCAGTCGCGGGTTCCCGGACTACGAGATGGACTGGTACGGCGCCCCCGGTGGGGAGTACGCCAAGGGCACCAAGGGCCCAGACGGCCAGTACCCCGGATCCGATGTCGACGTCGTCGCCAAGCACCTGTTCACCGACCGCGGCGTCGACATCGCGGTGCTTCATCCGATGACGCGGGGCGTCATGCCCGACCGGCACCTGGGAACCGCGATCGCCGCGGCGCACAACGAGATGATGGTGACCCGTTGGCTCGAACACGACGAGTACGGTGAGCGGTTCCGCGGCACCATCCGAGTCAACCCCGACGACATCGTCGGGGCATTGCGCGAGATCGAGAAGTACAGGAACCATCCGCGCGTGGTACAGATCGGTATCCCCCTGCAGTCGCGCGAGCTCTACGGCAAGCCGCAGTTCTGGCCCCTGTGGGAGGCCGCGGCCGACGCGGGCCTGCCCGTCGCGACCCACATCGAGGTCGGTGCCGGAATCGGCTTTGCGCCAACGCCGTCCGGACGCACCCGCACGTACGAGCAGTACCAGGGCTTCATGTCGCTGAATTACCTTTACCACCTGATGAACTTGATCGCCGAGGGCGTCTTCGAGAAGTACGACGGGCTCAAGTTCGTCTTCGCCGACGGTGCCGGTGATTCGCTCACGCCGTTCATGTGGCGGATGGACTGCTTCGGCCGCCCACACCTCGAGCAGACCCCGTGGGCACCCAAGATGCCCAGTGAGTATCTGCCGGGCCACGTGCATTTCGTCCAGGGTCCGTTCGACGGTCCTGGCGACGTCGAGTACGCCGGCGAATGGCTCGGTTTCACCGGCAAGGACGACATGACCATGTTCGGTTCGAGCTATCCGCACTGGAACCTCACCGAGGTGAAGGTGCCCAGCGCCTACAGCACCGAGCAGCGCGAGAAGTACTGCTGGCGCAACGCCGCCCAGTTGTACGGCATCGACGTTCCCATCCCGACGGTCGCGCAGTAAGGAGCACGCCATGACATCGACAGGGCCTGCCAAAGCCGTCACCCAGACCACCGAGCGGACCACGCCGATCGAACGCACGCCCATCAGGTGCGTGGATTCCGACGTGCATCCGGTGCCCAAGCGCGGACAACTGCTGCCGCACATCCCGGAACCGTGGCGCAGCAAGTACTTCCTGAGCCACCAGTTCGGCGAGCAGATTTACTACGACGCCCCGGACTACGCCCACGCGTTCGCGATGCGCGTCGACTCGTTTCCCGACGACGGCGAGTTCGCCTGCAGTGATCCCGATCTGGCGTTCAAGCAGCTGATCATGGAGGCTGGGTCCGATATCGCGGTCCTGGAACCCGGCGCCTACCCTTGCCGGATCCCCGAGGCCGACCACGCCATGAGCCAGGCACTGAACTCCTGGCAGGACGCCTGCTGGCTGGATTCACACAACAATTGGCATCAGCGCTGGCGGGGGTCCATCTGCGTCTCGATCGAGGCACCCGAGCTCGCGGCCGCCGAGATCGAGAAGTGGGCCGGGCACCCCTACATGGTGCAGGTCCTGATCAAGGCCGAACGGCGGCCAGCCTGGGGTGACCCGATGTATGACCCGGTCTGGGCCGCGGCCACCAAGCACGACATCACGGTGTCCTGCCACCTGTCCCGCAGCCACCATGAAGAACTGCCGATTCCGCCGGTCGGTTTCCCGAGCTACAACCACGATTTGATGGTCACGTACTCGCTGCTGGCCCACAACCAGATCATGAGTCTGATCTTCGACGGGGTCTTCGACCGCTTCCCCACGCTGCGCATCGTGTTCGTCGAACACGCCTTCACCTGGATCCTGCCGCTGATGTGGCGCATGGACGCCATCTACGAAGCCCGCAAGCAGTGGATGGACATCAAGCGCAAGCCCAGCGAATACGTCAAGGACCACATCAAATTCACCACCCAACCCCTGGACTACCCCGAGGACAAGACCGAACTGTCTCGGGCGTTCGAGTGGATGGAGTGCGACAAGATCCTGCTCTACAGCAGCGACTACCCGCACTGGACCTTCGACGACCCGCGCTGGCTGGTCAAGCACCTGCCCGAACACGCCCGCGAGGCCATTATGTTCCGCAACGGAATCGCCACCTACCACCTGCCCGAGACCGTCCCCGCCCTCGAGGGACAGGTCCGGGTGTTCTGAGCCATGGCAGACGAGACCAAGCCGTCCCGCCTTGCACAAGGGCGTGAGCACGTCGTTGCGACAGTGGACGAAATCCCGCCGGGCACACACAAACTCGTGCCCATCGGGCGACACGGTGTGGGGGTGTACAACGTCAACGGGACGTTCTACGCGATCGCGAACTACTGCCCGCACGAAGGGGGGCCGCTGTGTTCGGGGCGGGCACGCGGACGCAACATCGTCGACGAGAACGTGCCCGGCGACGCGGTGATGGTGCGCGACATGGAGTACATCTACTGTCCGTGGCACCAGTGGGGGTTCGAGTTGGCCACCGGCACCACTGCGGTCAAACCGGAGTGGAGCATCCGCACCTACCCCGTCCGGGTCGTCGGCAACGACGTCCTGGTACAGGCCTGACCCCGCATTGGAGCAGCGTTGCCCAACAAGAAGATCGAGATCAATGGCGGCAATGTCGTCTACGAGATCCTCGGTAAAGAGGGACCGTTCATCGCGCTGACCCCCGGCGGCCGGTTCAGCAAGGACATCCCCGGGCTCAAGCCGCTCGCACGCAAGCTCGTCGCCGGTGGATATCGGGTTCTGCTGTGGGACCGGCCCAACTGCGGCAGGTCGGATGTGCAGTTCTACGGTCAGAGCGAGTCGCATATGCGGGCCGAGACGCTGGCGCAGCTGATCACGCGCCTCGAGATCGGACCGTGCATCATCGCCGGTGGATCCGGCGGTGCCCGGGACTCGATGATCACCACGATGCTCTACCCCGAACTGGTGACCAAGCTGGTGGTGTGGAACATCGTCGGCGGCGTCTACGGTTCGTTCGTCCTGGGCGGGCACTACATCGTGCCGAGCATCCTTGCGGTGCGCGGAATGGGCATCAAGGGCCTGCTGCACGTGCCCGAATGGAAAGAACGTATCGCAGAAAATCCTGTCAACCATGACAGAATCCAGGCCCTCGACGCCGACGAGTTCCTCAAGGTCATGCTGCGGTGGCTCAACGCGTTCGTGTCCAAGCCGGGCCAGACCATTCCCGGTGTGCCCGACGAGATGTTCGACAACATCACCGTTCCCACGCTGATCATCCGCGGCGGCGAAAACGACTGGGACCACCCGAAGCGGACATCGCTCGAAGTCAACTGCCTGATCAAGGGCTCAGAACTGATCGATCCGCCGTGGCCCGAGGACGCCTGGGAGCGGGCCGGGGAGAAGTTCGCCGCCAGTGGCGGAAAGAAGTTCTGCCTGTTCGACACCTGGGTCCAGGCGGCACCGGCGATCCTGGACTTTCTGGATCGGCCATGACCGTCGGGTCACACCGTGTGGATTCGGACCTCGCAGTTCAGCGAGGCCTCCAGGGCCGTGTGGATCCGGCTCTCCGGCACGCGTTCCACATCGGCCTTGGACAGCGTCACGTCGACGATGTCCCAGCCCTCGCCGGTGGGTGTCCGCTCGATCTGTCCGGTGAGTCCGAACCCGGCGAGCACACCGTGCGCATCGTCGTCGGTGCCGTGGCTGACGAAGGTCAGCACGCCGGCCACGGGCTCGGTTCCGAATGCCCTGCCGCACAGGCCATTGGCCACATCCTGCAGTTCCGCGGGGTCCGCGCCGGTCATCAGGAACTCGACCTCGCGCCGACTCGGCGGCAGCGCGGCAAGGTCGTTCTGGATCAGCTCGACCCCCGCGGCGTCGGCCATGCCGGTCAGCGCCGCCATCCCCTCGGTCACTGCGCTCGCGGTCAGGCTCCCGCCGGGATCGACCTTCACTCGCACCACTGCCGTCCGCATGTCCACGAGCCTAACCACCGTCGGCGCCGCCCGGCCCAGCCCCCGGTTCGCAGGAGTCAGCCATGAAGACCACCCAGACTGCCGGGGCCGACATCGTCGTCGGCGCCTGGCCCACACTCTCCCCACGCCTGCTGCGCACCCGCGAGGGGGCCGAGACCGGCAGCGAATACCGCAGCGCCGGTGGCTATGCGGCGTTGTCGGACGCCGAAGCGCTGCTGGCCGAGGTGGCCCGGGCCGGGATCCGCGGTCGCGGCGGTGCGGCCTTCCCGACCGCGGTCAAGCTGCAGACGGTCCGCGCGGCGGCACTGGCCGGTCACGACACCGTGCTGGTGGCCAACGGCGAAGAGGGCGAACCCTCCTCGATCAAGGACAGGTGGCTGCTGCGCAACCGACCCCATCTGGTCCTCGACGGGACCCGCCTGGCCGCCCAGATCGTCGGCGCCAAGCATGCTCACGTGTACGTGTCGGATCCTGCTTCGGCGCAGAGTGTCTCGTCGGCATTGGCGGAACTGCACGACACCGCCCCCGATGTTCTCGGCGACCTGACGGTCAGTGTGCGCGTCGTAGACCCCGGCTATGTCGCGGGCGAGGAGAGCGCTGCGGTGCGTGCCATCAACGGCGGGCCCGCCAAGCCGACGGACAAGCCACCGCGAGTCTTCGAGGAGGGGGTCGGGGGCCTGCCCACGCTGGTCAGCAACGTCGAGACCCTGGCCCACCTGCCGTTCGTCCAGCGCCACGGTGCCGACGTCTACCGCGAGGCCGGCACCGCCGACTCACCGGGCACCTTCCTGGCGACCATCACCGGCGGCGGACGGCCGCCCGGCCTCTACGAGCTCCCGCTCGGAGTCAAGGTCACTGAACTGCTTGCCCTGCACGGAATTCCGGCGGACCAGGTTCGGGGCGCCCTGATGGGCGGCTACTTCGCGGGCCTGCTGGGACGCGACGTCGTCGACACCGCACTCGACCACGAGTCGCTGCGGGCACTGGGCAGCGGCCTGGGCTGCGGCGCGGTCTCGGTGCTCACCGACGAGTGCCCCGTCGCGGTCGCCGCCTCGGTGCTGGCCTACTTCGACCGCGAGAACGCCGGTCAGTGCGGATCGTGTTTCAACGGCACCGCCGCGATGGCCGCCGCCGCGGGCGCACTGCGCGACGGCACCGCGAGCGCCGACGATCTGGCGCGTCTGCAGCGGTGGTCGGTGGTGCTGCGCGGCCGCGGAGCCTGCGCGACCCTCGACGCGGCCACCAACATCGCCGCGAGCCTGCTTGCGGTGTTCGGGGAAAACGTCGAACGACACCTGACCGGAGACTGCGCGGCCTGCCGCGCAGGCACGTTCGCTGCGCACCGCCCCTACGAAGTGGAGGCGCTGGGATGACCGACAAGATGCGGATCAAGCTCGACCGGACGCTGTGCGACGGGTTCGGCATCTGCGCCAAGCATGCGCCGGAGTACTTTTCGCTCGACGACTGGGGATACGCGGTGCTCGTCGGTGACGGCGTGGTGCCCGAGCCCGACCGGGATACCGTGATGCGCGCGCTCCTGGACTGCCCGGTGCACGCGATCATGGAGATCGCCGAACGACGCCCCACCGAACCGCCTGCCGCACCACCGGTGCAGCATGACGAGGACCCGGGCGCGCATCTGAAAACCGAAGACAACGAAGCGGAGTGGGGTTTCACGCGATGAGTTCCGACAACAGCCAGTCACGTCTCCCGCTGCCGCAGCTGACGCTGGACAACGAGTTCTTCTGGACCGCGGGCGGCGACGGCGTGCTCCGGATCTGCGAATGCCAGGACTGCCACTCGCTGATCCATCCCCCGCAGCCCATCTGCCGGTACTGCCGCAGCCACGACATGGGCGTGCGCGACGTCTCCGGTCGGGGCGTGCTGGCTGGCTTCACGGTCAACCACCGGTTCAGCATTCCGGGGCTGCCCGCCCCCTACGTGGTGGCGCAGGTCGCGATCGAAGAGGATCCGCGGGTCCGGCTGACCACCAACATCCTGGTCGACATCGACGAGAACGGTGGTGTCGACCTGGAACTCGGTCAGGTCGTCGAGGTGGTCTTCGAGAAGGCCGCCGACGTGTACCTGCCGCTGTTCCGCCCCGTGACACCGAAAGAGGTGGGCGAACTGCCCGCCGACGAGATCGCCCCAGAGGAGTTCTCGAAGTTCGTCCGGCCCATGGTCAGACAGGACAAGTTCGAGGACAAGTCGGCGATCACGGGCATCGGCATATCGCGGATCGGCCGGCGTCTCATGGTGCCGCCGATCTCGCTGACCATCGAGGCCTGCGAGGCCGCGATCGCCGACGCCGGTCTGACGCTGGCCGATATCGACGGTCTCTCCACCTATCCCGGCCTCGACGTGGCGGGCATGGGCGAAGGTGGAGTCAACGCGCTCGAGGGCGCCCTCGGCATCCGGCCGACGTGGATCAACGGCGGTATGGACACGTTCGGTCCCGGCGGTTCGGTGATCGCGGCGATGATGGCCGTCGCGACCGGGATGGCGCGCCACGTGCTGTGCTTCCGCACGCTGTGGGAGGCCACCTACAACCAACTGCTCAAAGAGGGTAAGGCCGCCCCCGCCGGCGGTATGCGAACCACCAACTGGCAGGCCCCCTTCGGCGCCACGTCGGCCGCGCACACACTGGCGCTCAACGCGCAGCGCCACTTCGACCGTTACGGCACGACGCGGGAGACGCTGGGCTGGATCGCGTTGAACCAGCGGGCCAACGCGTCGATCAACCCGACCGCGATCTACCGCGATCCGATGACCATGGAGGACTACCTGTCGGCGCGGCCGATCACCACGCCGTTCGGCCTCTATGACTGTGACGTGCCGTGCGACGGCGCGGTCGCGGTCATCGTCTCCGCGGTCGACGTGGCCCGTGATCTGCGCAAGCCGCCGGTGTACTTCGAGGCGGTGGGCACGCAGATCATCGAGCGCACCGACTGGGACCAGACCACCCTGACCCATGAGCCACAGGTGCTCGGCCAGTCCGCGCACCTGTGGAGCCGAACCTCGTTGCGGCCCAGCGATGTCCACGTGGCTGAACTGTACGACGGCTTCACGTTCAACTGCCTGTCGTGGCTTGAGGCGCTTGGGTTCTGCGGCATCGGCGAGGCCAAGGACTTCCTCGACGGCGGCGCGAACATCGCGCGTGACGGCGTGATCCCGCTGAACACCCATGGTGGCCAGCTGTCCCACGGCCGCACGCACGGGATGGGTCTGATCCATGAGGCCGTCACGCAACTCCGCGGTGAGGCCGGTGAACGCCAGGTCGCAAATGCCCGCGTCGCGGTGGCCAGCAGTGGTGGACTGACACCGAGTGGAGTGCTGCTGCTGCGGACTGACACCCCGTGAACGACGAACCCGAAGGCGGAGCCGAGGGGAAGGAGTCACGGAATTGAGCAATGCAACGTCCCCGACCGCGCGTGTGGTCCTCGTCGACGGCGTGCCGATGTCCGGCCTGCTCGCCGAGGCGCAGAATCCGCGCGCGGTCGTCGTGGCCCTGCACGGTGGAGCGACCACCAGCGCGTACTTCGACTGCCCGGGGCATCCCGCGCTGTCGCTGGTGCGGTTCGGACCTTCGCACGGGTACACCGTGCTGGCGCTGGACCGGCCGGGTTTCGGCGCTTCGGCGCTTTATGCCGAAGAGTTCGTCGATCCCACGCGGCGCGTCGAAATGGCCTATGCCGCAGTCGACAAGATCCTCGGGGGCCGGGACCGCGGCGCCGGACTGTTCGTGCTGGCGCACTCCAACGGCACCGAACTGGCGTTGCGGATGGCGGCGGACGACGAGCGCGGTGCGGCGCTGCTGGGCATCGAGATCTCCGGCACCGGACTGCGTCAGCAGGATGCGGCCCGCGCCGTGCTCGCGGGCGCGTCAGTGACCAACGTCCCCACCGGCCTGCGCGGCCTGCTGTGGGAACCTGCCGAACTCTATCCCGACGGCATCGCGTCGGCGGTGCGCATCAAGACCGGCCCCATCTCCCCCGGCTACGAGGCCGACGTCGTCGCGAACTGGGCCGAGACCGTCACGGAACTGGCTGCGCGCGTGCGAGTTCCGGTGCGCTATGTGCTCGCGGAGCACGAGCGGGTATGGTCCACCGACGAGGCAGCGGTGCGCGAGGTCACCGAGTTGTTCACGGCCTCCCCCGATGTCACCGCCGTCCGCCAGCCCAATGCCGGACACAACCTGAGCCTGGGGCACGCAGCCACCGAGTACCACCTCGGCGCAACCGCGTTCGCCGAGCAGTGCCGAGCCCGCCGTACCGGGTCCGGTGGGACCACTACCGATTTCACGATGGAGGCCAGTTGATGCGAGTCGGATTCATTGGATTGGGCAGCCAGGGTGGACCGATGGCGCGCGCCATCGTCGACGCCGGGATCCCCACCACCCTCTGGGCGCGCCGTCCCGCGTCACTGGAGCCGTACGCCGACACCGCGGCCAAGGTTGCGGGCACGCCCGCCGAACTGGCGGCCGAGAGCGACATCGTGTGCCTGTGCGTCATCGGCGACGACGACATTCGCCAACTGGCCTACGGCGACGAAGGCCTGCTCGCCGGCCTGAAGCCCGGCGGCATCATTGTCATCCACAGCACCGTGCATCCTGACACCTGCCGCGAACTCGCCGAAAAGGCGTCCGCACAGGGTGTTTCCGTCGTCGACGCGCCGGTCAGCGGTGGTGGGCCCGCGGTCGAGGCCAAGCAGCTTCTGGTGATGGTCGGCGGCGACGAGGCCGACCTCGAGAAATGCCGCCCGGTGTTCGAGACCTACGCCGACCCGATCGTGCACCTCGGGCCACTGGGCGCCGGACAGGTCAGCAAGATCCTGAACAACCTGCTGTTCAGCGCGAACCTCGGTGCCGCGATCAGCCTGCTCGAACTGGGTGAGCAGTTGGGCGTCGAGCGCGCCAAGTTGGGCGAGGTGCTCACCCGCGGGTCGGGCACCAGCAAGGCGATCAACAGCATCGCGATGTTCGGCGGCACGCTCGAGCACCTGGCTCCCATCGCGGGCGGGTTGCTGCAGAAGGACGTTCGCCTGGCCGCGGATCTCGCAGCCAAGGCCGATGCGGAGGAGGGCACGGTGTTCGTCGTCGCCGACACCGCCCTGGATCGGATGGACTCCCGCCGATGAAGGTCGGCTTCGTCGGCGCAGGCCGGATGGGCACACCGATGGTGACGCGCCTCGTCGAGGCCGGTCATGAGGTCGTCGTCCTGGGCCGCACAGCTGAGAGGCGCGACGCGTTGACGAGCCTCGGCGCGCGTGCGGTGGCCGACCCGCGTGAGGTCGCCGACGGCGCCGACATCGTCGTGGTGTGCGTGTTCACCGACGAGCAGGTTCGGCAGCTGTGCCTGGGTCCCGATGGTCTGATCTCGGCGATGCGTCCCGGATCGGTTCTGGTGCTGCACACCACGGGCAGTCCCCGCACCGCCGAAGCGCTGGCCGCCGAAGGCAACGGCGTAGCGGTCATCGACGCCCCAGTCAGCGGCGGCCCGCACGACATCGCGGCTGGCGAGGTGACGCTGTTCGTGGGCGGCGCCGACGACGCGGTGGCCAAGGCCCGCCCGGCGCTGCAGAGCTACGGCGACCCGATCGTGCACGTCGGCGGTATCGGAACCGGGCAGAAGATCAAGCTGGTGAACAACACACTGTTCGCCGCGCAGATCGGCCTGATCGCCGAGGCCGCCCGACTGGCGGGCGCACTCGGGATCGAGGAGTCTGCTCTGCTCGAGGCGCTTCCCCACGGCAGTGGTGCCAGCAGGGCCCTCGGCAACATTGCCCGCGCCGGTTCGTCGGCCGCATTCATCAGCGCCGTCGCGGAATTCATCGGCAAGGACGTCGCCGTGGTTCGGGAGACCGCCTCCGAACTCGGTGCCGACCTCGGGCGTCTCGATCAACTGGTCGAGGCTGGTTTGGGTCGATGAAACCGGCGATTCCCAGGCCGTACCGGCCGCACTACTGTTAACGTTACAGTTCGACTGTTATCCGTAACTTTCCGCCCCTCAGCCCGCGGAGGACCCATGACCAAGCCCCAGGTCGTCTTCGATCCGTTCTCGGACGAGTACTTCAACGATCCCTACGAGATCTACCTGCGCATGCAGGACGAGGCGCCGGTGTACTACAGCGAGGAGTTCGACTTCTATGCGCTGACCCGGCACGCCGACGTCGCGGCGGCGCTCAAGGATCACGAGACCTACTCCTCCACGCGCGGGTGCGATCTGGCCATGGTGCAGTCCGAGGAGGGCCCGCAGAAGTCCATCATCTTCATGGACCCGCCGGAACACCGCGTGATGCGCAGCCTGGTCAACAAGGCGTTCACGCCGCGCGCGATCCAGTCCCAGCGCGAGACGGTCGAGGAACTCGTCGACCATTACCTGTCCCAGGTCGACCCGGATAATTTCGACATCATCCAGGACTTCTCCGGCCCGTTCCCCGTCGAGGTCATCACCCGGATGGCGGGTGTGCCAGAGGACTACCGCCAGATGGTGCGGCATTGGATCGACACGTCGCTGACCCGTGAACCCGGCAACATCGGCTACACCGAGGCCGGCATGGCCGCGGCGATCGAGTCGGGCGTGTACTACTACAAGCTGGCCCAGGAGCGACGGGCGAATCCGCAGGACGACATGCTCAGCCGCCTCGTGGCAGCCGAGATCCTCACCGAGGACGGTCAGGTCCGCAAACTCGACGACGTCGAGATCGCGGGCTTCGCCTCACTGCTCGGTGGCGCGGGAGCGGAGACCGTCACCAAACTCGTCGGCAGCGCGATGGTGACCTTCGCCAAGAACCCCGAGCAGTGGCAGAAGCTGTTGGACGATCGCAGCAAGGTTCCGGCCGCGGTCGAGGAGATGCTGCGGTTCGACGGCCCGGTGCACTACAACGTGCGCTTCACGCTCAAGGAAGCGCACCTGCACGGCACCACCATCCCCGCGGGCAAGCCGGTGTTCCTGATGTACGCCGCGGCCAACCGGGATCCGCGCGCGTTCACCGACGCCCACATCTTCGACATCGACCGCGACCGCACGGAGTCGCAGAACCTCGGGCTCGGCTACGGCATCCACAGCTGTCTGGGCGCGGCGCTCGCCAGGTTGGAGACCACGATCGCGGTGGATCGGCTGCTCGATTTCATGCCTCGCTACGAGGTCCAATGGGACGGCCTGGAGCGGGTGCACATGCAGAATGTCGCTGGTTACCACCATGTTCCGGTGAAGGTGCTGCGCTGATGAGTGGAAAAGTGGAAGTCGACTTCGAACTCTGCGAGGCCAACGGGGTGTGCATGGGCATCATCCCGGAGGTGTTCGACCTTGACGACGAGGACTATCTGCACGTCCTTACACACGAGGTGACCCCGGAGAACGAGTCGCAGATCCGCGAGGCCGTGCGGCAGTGCCCGCGGCAGGCGATCTCGATCCGAGAGTAGGACCGACACACGAATGCGGCCACTGAGTCACAGACTCAGTGGCCGCTTTCGTGTGTGGAATCAGCTGGCCGGCACCAGGTCTGCGGCCACCGGACACGACGCCGGGGTGCCGCTGCGGAACGTCTCGATCACCGAACCCGCCGGGACGTCCCGGCAGTCCAGCGCAGCGAGCGCCTGAGCCTTGAAGGCGCGGGCCGCGACGCTGAGCCGATGCTCGACCGAACCGACACCACTGTGGTCCAACTCGGCGGGCCAGGACTCGCCCCACAGCGTCACCTCGGTTTGGCCGCTGTCGAGGGCCTGGCGGACGCCCTCCCGGATCCGCGAGTCGTGCTCGTACAGATCGGCCGCGACCGCAAGGGCATGTGGCCGAATCCCATTGGGCCCGATGGCCAATGCCGACTCGAGATCACCGGCGTCGGCGCCGATGATCTGCAGTGCGCGATCATCGGCGGCCTCGTCGCGGTGCAGCAGCACCCGGACATCCCAGCCGGCCATCACACGGTCGAACATCCAGCCGCCCGCGGCGCGCACGGCCTCGGCCACGCTGGGCGCGACGACGTCCAGGCGGTACCTCACGATGTTGCCTCCGGCGCGAATTCCTGCGCGAGGGATTTCGCGTACTCGCGCAATGCTTCCTGCAGCGGGATCGAGGGATCGAGCAACCATGAGATTTCCATTCCGTTGACGAGGGACACAATCTGCACCGCTTTGAGGGCTGGGTCGATGTCGGAGCGATACCGGCCGGATTCCTGACCCCGACGGATCAGGTCGGCGACGATCCTGACTGCCGCCCGATGCCTGTTGAACATGCGATCGTGCAGCGGGGCGTCGGGCATCAGGTTCTCGACGAGCAGCACCGAGTAGGTGCCGACCAACTCCGGGTTTCGGTCCACGCGCTCGCCGACATTCGCGAGTTGCTCGAGCAGGTCACCGGAACGGTCCGCATGCGCATCGTCGTCGGCGTCGCGGGCGTCGACGACCGCGTGGAGCAGTTGTTCCTTGGAGTCGAAATGGTGAAGCAGGCCCGCAGCGCTGACTCCGGCCTCTTTCGCGATCTGCGACAGGGTCGTGTTGCGCCACCCGTTGCGGGTGAGCAGACGCTGCGCGGCGGCGAGGATTCGGATCTTCCGGTCCTCACCCTTCGCGAGCAACGTCGCATAAGGCCTGGCAGAGGTCACGTGGCGGACGCTTTCTCATCGGCGAACCTACTTAATGAACATACAGTAGGTTGGTTCCCGCGATGTGACAAGGGTCTCTTTTAGATTATTTTGTGCCGCGTCACACCAGCCCCACAACACACGCTGACGCAGCAACCCGGGGCACGCCGGAGCCCACCTCTGGGCGCGAAACACCGGGTCTCGCGCCCAAGGCCAGGGCGTCGTGTCTAGAGGCCGAGCGACTTGGCGATGATCACCTTCATCACCTCAGAGGTCCCGGCATAGATCCGGGCCACGCGTGCATCGGTGTACAACCGCGCGATCGGATACTCCATCATGTAGCCGTAGCCGCCGAACAACTGCAGGCAGCGGTCGATCACCCGGGCCTGCATCTCGGTGCAGAACAGCTTCACGCGCGCCGCGTCGGCGCCCGACAACTCGCCCGCCACATGCTCGGCGACGGCCAGATCCAACATCGCCTGGGCGGCCTCGACCTCCGTCGAGCATGCCGCGAGTTCGAACTTGGTGTTCTGGAACGACGCCACCGGCGTGCCGAAAGCCTTGCGGGACTTGGTGTAGTCGATGGCCGCCGCGATCGCCGAGCGGGACTGCGCCACCGAGCCGACGGCGACGGTCAGGCGTTCCTGGGCCAGGTTGTGGCCGAGGTAGGAGAACGCCTCGCCCTCCTCCCCCAGCACGTTGGTTGCGGGCACCCGCACGTCGGTGAACGACAGTTCGGCGGTGTCCTGAACCTTGCAGCCCATCTTGTCGAGTTCGCGGCCGCGTTCGAAGCCGGGCATCCCGTCCTCGACCACCAGCAGCGTCAGGCCTTTGCGGCGGTTGTCGGGGTCGGTCGAGGTGCGCGCGACGACGATCACCAGGTCGGCCTGCATGCCGCCGGTGATGAACGTCTTGGCGCCGTTGAGCACGTAGTCGTCACCGTCACGCACCGCGGTGGTCCGCACCCCCGCGAGGTCGGATCCGGTGCCCGGTTCGGTCATCGCGACCGCGGTCAGCAGCGTGCCGTCGGCCAGGCCGGGGAACCAGCGCTTGCGCTGCTCCTCGTTGGCGTAGTGCAGGAAGTACGGCAGGATCACCTCGAGCTGGGTGCGCACCGTCGACAGCGTGACCAGCGCGCGGGCCGCCTCCTCCTGCAGCACCACGTTGTAGCGGTAGTCGGACTGCCCGCCGCCGCCGTACTCCTCGGGAATCGCGACACCCATGATCCCGGTCTCGCCGAGCTTGGCGAACGTCTCGCGCGGCATGCGGCCGGACTTCTCCCACTGTGGGTAGGCGGGCACGACCTCCTTCTCGATGAAGTCGCGGGCAAGCTCGCGAAACGCCTCGTGGTCCTCGGTGAACAGCGTCCGGCGCACAGTTGTCTCCTGATTCCCGCTAGACGAGCTCGACCACGGTGGCGTTGGCGGTCCCGCCGCCCTCGCACATGGTCTGCAGCCCGTATCGAATTCCGTTGTCGCGCATGTGATGGATCATCCGGGTCATCAGCACCGCACCCGAGGCACCCAGCGGATGACCGAGCGCGATCGCACCACCGAGCGGGTTGAGCCGGTCCGGATCCGCGCCGGTGTCGGCGAGCCAGGCCATGGGGACGGGCGCGAAGGCCTCGTTGACCTCGAAGACGCCGACGTCCCCGACACCGAGGCCCGCCTTGCGCAGCACCTTCTCTGTCGCCGGGATCGGTCCGGTCAGCATCAGCACCGGATCGGCGCCCGTGACCGCACCGGCGACGTAGCGCACCAGCGGCGTCAGTCCGAGTTCGGCGGCCTTCTCGGCGGTCGTCACGAGCAGTGCCGCGGCCCCGTCGGAGATCTGCGACGAGTTTCCGGCATGGATCAGACCGTCCTCGGCGAACGCCGGCTTGAGACCGGCGAGCTTCTCGGCGGTGGTTCCGCGCCGGATGCCCTCGTCCGCGGTGACGGGTCCACCCTCGGTGGTCACCGGCACGATCTGGTCATTAAAGGCCCCGCGGTCCTGCGCGGCGGCGGCGAGTTCGTGCGAGCGGGCGGAGTACTCGTCGACCTGGGTCCGGTCGAATCCCCACTTCTGCGCGATCATCTCGGCCGAGATGCCCTGGTTGAACGAGAAGTCGTCGTAGCGCGCGAAAACCTTGGGCCCGTATGGCGTTCCGGTCGAGCGAGCCGCCCCGAGCGGGACCCGGCTCATCACCTCGACACCACCGGCGACCACGACGTCCTGCTGCCCCGACATGACGGCCTGCACCGCGAAATCCACAGCCTGCTGGCTTGATCCGCAGGCGCGGTTCACCGTGGTGCCCGGGATGTGCTCGGGCCACCCGGCGGCCAGCACCGAGTAGCGGCCGATGTTGCTCGACTGGTCACCGACCTGCGACACGCAGCCCCAGATCACGTCGTCGACGATGCCGGGGTCCACTCCGGTGCGGTCCGCCAGTTCGTTGAGCACCAGTGCGGACAGGTCCGCCGCATGCTGGTCGGACAGGCCGCCGTTGCGTTTTCCGACGGGGGTGCGCACCGCACCGACGATCACTGTTTCTCTCATGTGCGTCCTTCGATCCGTGTGTTCAGTGAGGCTCGGTCAATGGGCTCGGTCAATGGGCTTCGGCCCGGTAGGCCGGCCCGATCGCACCCTGCGCGCGCAGCGCGTCGATGTCGGCTGGGGCGTAGCCCAGCTCGGCCAACAGGGCGTCGGTGTGTTCGCCGAGGCCGGGCACCGCACCCATGGGCTGCTCGAATCCGGCGATCACCGGAGGGGGCAGCAGGGCGTCGATCGGCCCCTTCGGCGTCGCCACCTCGCGCCACCGGTCGCGTGCCCGGAGTTGTTCGTGCTTGACCACCTCACTGGGCAGGTTGTAACGCGAGTTGCCAATCCCGGCGGCGTCGGCGATCCGTTGGATGTCGGCGAGATCGTTCTCCGCACACCAGGATCCGATGGCAGCGTTCAACTCGTCGCGATGTGCGCAGCGGTCGCTGTTGGTCGCGAACTTCGGATCGTCGGCCAGATCCGGCCGGTTGATGATCTCGCGGGCGACCCGCTGCCACTCCCGGTCGTTGGTGGTGCCCAGCACCACGGTCTGGCCGTCCCTGGTGGGGAACGCGCCGTAGGGCGCCACCGCGGGTGAACTCATTCCCAACGGCTGCTGGTCGATCCCGGAGTGCTGCGTGTACGTCAGCTGGTAACCCATGATGTCGGTCATGGTGTCGAACAGGCTCACGGCGACGGCGGGCATCGGCCCCTCGGTGCGCCCGCGAGCCCGGCCGAGGAGCAGTGCCATGATCGACAGAGCGGAGTACAGACCCGTCGAGATGTCGGCGACGGGCGGACCCGGCTTGGCGGGCATCCCCGGATAGCCGGTGGCAGCGCAGGTTCCAGACTCGGCCTGCACCAGGAGGTCATAGGCACGCTTGTGCGAGATCGGGCCGCCCGAACCGTAGCCGTCGATCTCGACGGGAATCAGGTTCGGATGCCGCTCGCGCAGATCGTCCGGGGCGATACCCAGGCGAACCGTGGCACCCGGCGCCAGGTTGGACACCAGCGCATCGGCACGGTCGAGGAGTTGGTGCAGGATCTCAATGCCCGCAGGGGATTTCAGGTCGAGGGTGATCGACTCCTTGCCCCGGTTGGCCCAGACGAAATGTGCGGCAAGGCCTCCGGGGCCGTTCACGACGTCGTCGTAGTCGCGGGCGAAGTCACCGCCCTTCGGGTTCTCCACCTTGATGACGCGGGCGCCGAAGTCGGCAAGCACCCGTGAGCACATGGGTGCGGACACGGCCTGTTCCATCGCGACGATCGTGATGCCGGCCAGCGGGCCCGAGGCGGGCTGCGTGTCTGTCATGGCCTCACATAACCATGCCGCCATCGACCGGGAGCACCTGCCCGGTGATGTACGACGCCGCATCGGAGGCCAGGAACACGAACGCACCGGCCACTTCGTCGGCCTCGGCCCAACGCTTCAACGGGATGCGATTCATCATGTTGGCGGCGAACTTCTCATTGGTGCGGATGGTCTCGGTCATCGGTGTCGCGGCCAGCGGCGCCAACGCGTTCACCAGGATGCTCTTCGCGGCCAGCTCACGCGCCAGCGACTTCGTGAAGCCGATGATGCCTGCCTTGGCCGCCGAATAGTTCACCTGGCCAAGGGTTCCGGTGATCCCGGCCGACGAGGTCACGTTGATTACGCGGCCCGTGCCGTCGGTGGGGATGTGCGGCAGCGCTGCTTGGGTGACGTGGAAAGTCCCCATCACGTGGATGTCGAACGTGAGCCGGAAGGTCTCATCCGTCAGCTTCGGGAACATCGCCGGGGACGCCACCCCGGCGTTGTTGACGACGATGTGCAGACTGCCCCCGCCGAGCGCAGCGGCCTGGCTGGCCGCGGCCACCGCGGCGTCCCGGTCACTGACATCCAGGGCTGCGCTGTCGGCTTTGCCGCCCGCGGTGTTGATCCGCTCGGCGACCCTGGCCGCGGCGTCGGCACTGATGTCGGTGACCAGCACGGTCGCGCCGGCGCCCGCGAGCGCCTCAGCCACCGCCGCGCCGATCCCGGCGCCCGCGCCGGTCACCAGTGCCGAACGGCCGGTCAGATCGAAATAGGTCCTCATCGAGGGGAGATTCTCCTAGTAGCTCTTGGGCAGGCCCAGGACGTTGGAGCCGAGGAAGTTCAGGATCATCTCCTGGCTCACCGGGGCGATCTTCATCAGGCGGGACTCGCGGAAGAACCGGGAGATGTTGTACTCCTCGGAGTAGCCCATCCCGCCGTGGGTCTGCAGGGCGCGGTCGGCCGCGGCGAATCCCGCGTCGGCGCACAGGTATTTGGCCATGTTGGCCTCCCGGCCGCAGGACTTCCCGTTGTCGTAGAGCCAGGTCGCCTTGCGCAGGATGAGCTCTGCGGCGTCGAGCCGGGCCAGCGAATCCGCCAGCGGGAACTGGATGCCCTGGTTCATGCCGATCGGCCGGTCGAACACGACGCGCTCGTTGGCGTACTTCACCGCACGGTCCAGCGCGACCCGTCCGATGCCGAGCGCTTCGGCCGCGATCAGCATCCGCTCGGGATTCAGGCCGTGCAGGATGTAGGAGAAGCCCTTGCCCTCCTCGCCGATGCGATCCTCGACGGGCACCCGCAGGTCGTCGATGAAGACCTCGTTGGAGCTGACGGCGTTTCGGCCCATCTTGGTGATCGGCCGGATGTCGACGTGGTCGCGGTCGATGTCGGTGAGGAACAGCGACAACCCGTCGGTGGGCTTGGCCACCTGATCGCGGGGTGTGGTGCGAGTCAGCAGCAGGATCTTCTCGGACTCCAAGGCTTTGGAGATCCACACCTTGCGGCCATTGACGACGTAGTGGTCACCGTCCCGCTTGGCGAACGTGGTGATGCGCGAAGTGTCCAGGCCGGCACCGGGTTCGGTGACGCCGAAGCAGACGTGCAGATCGCCGTTGACGATGCGTGGCAGCGTCGCCTTCTTCATCTCATCGGAGCCGAACACCACGACGGGCTGCATGCCGAAGATCGACATGTGGATCGAACTCGCGGCGTTCATGCCGCCGCCGGACCGAGCCACCTCCTCGGCCAGGATGGTGGCCTCGGTGATGCCCAACCCGTGACCGCCGTACTCCTCGGGAATGGTCATCCCGAGCCAGCCGCCCGAGGCGATGGCGTCGTAGAACTCCTGCGGGAATTCGTGCGCCTGGTCCTTCTGCATCCAGTAGTGGTCGTCGAACTTGGACGCCAGTTCCGCGACCGACTTGCGGATCAGGTCCTGATCTTCGGTCAGCTCGAAACTCATTCCGCCAGACATGTTCTGCCCTTCATCTCCACATGGTTGTCGACTCGCACTGTGCCGCCAGCACAGTGCGAGTCGGTCTGCCGTCGCGTATGCGGCGGCGGACTACTGCCTGGCTCCGGAGATTTCGGTGGCCTTGGCCGCGAAATCCGCGAAAGTCGCCTTTTCGCCGTCCCGCTCGTGGGAGAGGGCGCGGATTGAGACGTCGTGGCCTTCGACGCTGCCGCGCAGGGCGCCGACGGTGGCCTGGTCTTTGGGGATGTGTGTGAACGGGTCGAAGTGGTAGAGCCGCATGGCGTTCTCGTGGGTGATCTTGTTGATCTCGTCGTCGGTGACGTCATAGGTGTCAAACACCGCCATGAGCTCCTCGGGGGCGCCGGGCCACATCGAATCGCTGTGCGGGTAGTCCATCTCCCAGCAGATGTTGTCCACCCCGATCAGATGCCGGTTCTTCACCCCGACCGGATCAGAGATGAAACACGTCATGAAATGCTCCCGGAACACCTCCGAGGGCAGCTTCCCGCCGAAGTCCTGATGCGTCCACGTCGAATGCATCTCATAGGTGCGGTCCACCCGATCCAGAAAATACGGAATCCAGCCCGTCCCACCCTCACTCAACGCGATCTTGAGATCCGGGAACTCCTTGATCGGCGCCGACCACAACAGATCCGCGGCGGCTTGGACGATGTTCATCGGCTGCAGCGTGATCATCACGTCCATCGGCGCATCCGGGGCGGTGATCGCCAACTTGCCCGAAGACCCGATGTGCACGTTCATCACCGTGTCGGTCTCCACCAGCGCCTCCCACAACGGCCGCCAGTACTCCAGATCATGGAACGACGGATACCCCAGGGTCGACGGGTTCTCGGTGAAGGTCAGCGAATGCACGCCCTTGCGGTTGACCCGGCGCACCTCATCGGCGCACAACTGCGGATCCCAGATCGCCGGGATCGCCATCGGAATGAACCGCCCCGGATGCGACCCGCACCACTCGTCGATGTGCCAGTCGTTGTAGGCCTGCACCAACGCCAACGAGAACTCCGCATCCTCGGTGGCGAACAACCGTGCCGCGAACCCGGGGAACGACGGGAAGTTCATCGTCGCCAATACCCCACCGGCACTCATGTCCTTGACCCGCTCGCCCGGGTCATAACAACCCGGGCGGATCTCATCAAGGCCCTGCGGCTCCAGCCCGTACTCCTCCTTCGGCCGACCCGCCACCGCATTCAAAGCCACATTCGGAATCACCACATCCCGGAACTGCCAGGTATCCGACCCGTCGGCATTGTGCACCAACCGCGGCGCCTCATCCACATACTTGGCCGGCAGATGATTGGCGAACATGTCCGGCGGCTCAATGATGTGATCATCCACGCTGATCAGAATCATGTCGTCCTTGTTCATGGCACTTCCTTCCATGCAGGCGCCCAATCCCAGGATCCTCGCCGGTCGACGGGTGGCGACGACAGACGGCGGCGCGTCGGCTCAATGCGTTCTCCCAACTAGGAAACTAGCTTCTCACTTCGAGAGAATCAACATCCGGAAACGAGTTGGACCGTGTTGCCGGGCCCGAATGCGCAGGTCGGCGGCGTTGTCGACGATCCGCGCCGTTAGGCCCGCGACGACACACACGTTGACCAAACGAGAAGTTCGTGGAAATCTGTTATCCGGATATGAGAATATGATTCTCGTGAGCGAGAGGAGACAGGCACATGACGATCACAGCCCGCGGCGCCGGTCGACCAATCGCCCCTGTGGACCCCTCGACGTCGCATCACCCGCATGACCACGGCCCCGAACGCCTGGAAGAACAGGAGAACTAACTGATGGCCCACTTCCCCAAACCTGCGGCAGGCAGCTGGACCGAGAATTGGCCCGAGCTCGGCACCGCTCCGGTCGACTACACCGACTCCATCGATCCGGAGCAGTGGAAGCTCGAGCAGCAGGCGATCTTCCGCAAGACGTGGCTGCAGGTCGGCCGGGTCGAGCGGCTGCCCAAGACCGGAAGCTACTTCACGCGCGAGATGCCGTCGGTCGGCGCCGGGACGTCGATCATCATCGTCAAGGACAAGGAAGGCGAAGTTCGGGCCTTCTACAACCTGTGCCGCCACCGCGGCAACAAGCTGGTGTGGAATGACTACCCCGGCGAAGAGGTCTCCGGCAGCTGCCGGCAGTTCACCTGCAAGTACCACGCCTGGCGGTACGACCTCAAGGGTGATCTGACCTTCATCCAGCAGGAGGACGAGTTCTTCGACGTCGACAAGGCCGACTACCCGCTGAAGCCGGTCCGTTGCGAGGTCTGGGAGGGCTTCATCTTCGTCAACTTCGACGATGACGCCGAACCGCTCGAGGACTACCTTGGTGAGTTCGGCCAGGGTCTCAAGGGCTACCCGTTCCACGAGATGACCGAGCACTACAGCTACCGCGCGGAGATCAAGGCCAACTGGAAGCTGTTCATCGACGCGTTCGTCGAGTTCTACCACGCGCCGATCCTGCACATGAAGCAGGCGACCAAGGAGGAGGCCGAGAAGCTCGCCAAGATCGGCTTCGAGGCACTGCACTACGACATCAAGGACCAGCACTCGATGATCTCGTCCTGGGGCGGCATGAGCCCGCCCAAGGACCTCAACATGGTCAAGCCCATCGAGCGCATCCTGCACTCCGGCCTGTTCGGCCCGTGGGACCGGCCCGACATCAAGGGCATCCTGCCCGACGAGCTGCCCCCGGCCGTCAACCCGGCGCGCCAGCCCACGTGGGGCCAGGACTCCTTCGAGTTCTTCCCCAACTGGACACTGCTGCTGTGGGTTCCGGGCTGGTACCTCACCTACAACTACTGGCCCACCGGCGTGGACAGCCACATCTTCGAGGCCAACCTGTACTTCGTGCCGCCGAAGAACACCCGTCAGCGGCTCTCGCAGGAACTGGCCGCGGTGACGTTCAAGGAGTACGCGCTGCAGGACGCCAACACCCTGGAGGCCACCCAGACCCAGATCGGCACCCGCGCGGTCACCGACTTCCCGCTGTGCGATCAGGAAGTCCTGCTGCGCCATCTGCATCACACCGCGCACAAGTACGTCGACAGGTACAAGGAAGAGCAGGCCGAGAAGGCCGCCAAGACCAACGGGAGCCCCGCACATGTCTGACACCAAAGAGGCCCTTCTGCCCGCTGAGTTCGCTGACCTGGAGCGTTTCAGCGACTGGATCCTGGCCACCGAACCCGAGCGCTACGCCAAGCGACTGACCTCCTCGATGGAGGAGATGCAGGATCTCTACGACGCGGGCACCGCTCGCCTCGAAGAGGTCATGGTGTACCTCGACGCGCGATTCCCGTTGCACGACATGCCCGATGACGCCAAGCGGCTCATGCATCTGATGCAGTCGGTGGTGATGGTGAGCTTCCCGGTCGAGGTGTGGAAGCAGCCGCGCGTGCTCGACAGCGGTGCCGCGTGGGTGAACATCACCAAGGAGCCGGTGGTCTAAGCGTGCTTACGCTCAAAGCAGCTGGCCTGCTTGACGTCGATGCCGGGGAGATCATTCGCCCCGGCATCGTCCGTGTCGACGGTGACCGCATTGTCGGTGTGGGCGGGCCGATTCCGGACGATTCCGAGGTCGTGGATCTCGGCGACTCGATCCTGCTGCCCGGCCTGATGGACATGGAGGTCAACCTCCTCATGGGTGGGCGCGGGGAGAACCCCGGCCTGTCCCAGGTGCAGGACGATCCCCCCACCCGGGTGCTGCGCGCGGTCGGCAACGCGCGCCGCACCCTGCGGGCGGGGTTCACGACGGTGCGCAACCTCGGCCTGTTCGTCAAGACCGGCGGCTATCTGCTCGACGTCGCGTTGGGCAAGGCCATCGACGCCGGCTTGATCGAGGGGCCACGCATCGTTCCCGCCGGACATGCGATCACGCCCACCGGCGGACATCTGGATCCGACCATGTTCGCGGCCTTCATGCCGGGCGTGCTGGAACTGACGATCGAAGAGGGCATCGCCAACGGCGTCGACGAGATCCGCAAGGCCGTGCGCTACCAGATCAAGCATGGCGCCCAGCTGATCAAGGTGTGCTGTTCGGGCGGCGTCATGTCGCTGACCGGAGAGGCGGGCGCACAGCACTATTCGGATGAGGAACTGCGCGTCATCGTCGACGAGGCGCATCGCCGTGGGCTGCGAGTGGCGGCCCACACGCACGGCGCCGAGGCCGTCAAGCACGCGATCGACTGCGGCATCGACTGCATCGAACACGGCTTCCTGATGGACGACGAAGCGATCAGGTTGATGGTCGAGCACGACCGTTTCCTGGTGTCGACCCGTCGACTCGCCGAGTACATGGACGTCTCGAAGGCCCCGCCGGAATTGCAGGCCAAAGCAGCCGAGATGTTCCCCAAGGCACGTACGTCCATCAAGGCCGCATACGAGGCCGGTGTGAAGATCGCGGTGGGCACCGACGCTCCCGCGATCCCGCACGGCAAGAACGCCGACGAATTGGTGACCCTGGTCGAATGGGGCCTGCCGCCGGCCGCCGTGCTGCGAGCCGCCACCGTGGTGGCTGCCGACCTGATCAACGTCACCGACCGCGGCAGGCTGGCCGTGGACCAGGTGGCCGACATCATCGCGGTGCCGGGAGATCCGTTGGCCGACATACGCGTGACCCGAAACGTCAACTTCGTCATGAAAGGTGGCAAGGTCTTCAAAAATGAGATCAACAACTAAGCCCACCCGCATCGAGGATCTGGTCGAGATCCAGCAGGTGCTCGCCAAGTACGCCGTCACCATCACCCAGGGTGACATCGACGGCCTGGTCAGTGTCTTCACGCCGGACGGCACGTACAGCGCCTTCGGCGAGACCTACACCCTCAACCGGTTTCCAGTTCTCGTCGATGCCGCGCCCAAGGGTCTGTTCATGACCGGCACCGCGCTCATCGACCTCGAAGAGGGCGCCGACACTGCCTCGGGTACCCAACCGCTGTGCTTCATCGAGCACTCCAAGCACGACATGCGCATCGGCTACTACCGCGACACCTACGTGCGCACCGAGGACGGGTGGCGCCTGCGGACCCGCGCCATGACGTTCATCCGGCGCAGCGGTGACCACGACCATGGCCGCCCCCACGCGATCGGCAGGCCTGAGGCCGGATGACCGATCTGCATCAGCCTGCCGAGTTCCGAAAGGCGTTGCGCGCCTGGCTGGACGAGTGTGACCTGACGCCCCCGGACGACCACTCGCTGGCCGGCCACATGACCCAGTTCCGGCGCGTGCAGCGGGCGCTGTACGACGCGGGGTGGGGCCGCTACGGCTGGCCTGAGCATGCTGGCGGCCTTGGTGGTCCCGCGATCCTGCGGGCCATCGTCGGCGAAGAGGTTGTCGGACGTCGGCTGGCCGAACCGGGCCCGTACTCGATGCTCGAGGTGCTGACGCCGACCATGATCGACTACGCGCCCACCGACCTCGCGGCTGAGATGGTGCCCAAGCTGCTGCGCGGCGAAGAGCAGTGGTGCCAGGGCTTTTCGGAGCCCGGCTCCGGAAGTGACCTGGCGTCGATCACGACACGGGCGAGCCAGCAGGGCGACAAATGGGTGATCAACGGGCAGAAGGTGTGGACGAGCTTCGCCCAGCACTCGCAGCGCTGCATCCTGCTGACCCGCACCGGCGACGCGGACACCCCGAACCACCAGGCGATCACCGCGTTCTTCGTCGACGTCGACACCCCGGGCATCTCCGTACGCCCGCTGCGCACCATGCACGACGTCGACGAGTTCTGCGAGGTCTACTTCGACAACGTCGAGGTCGACGCGAGTCGCATGCTGGGCAAGCCCGGCGACGGCTGGCAACTCGCGATGGATCTGCTGCCCTACGAGCGCTCGACGTGCTTCTGGCAGCGGATCGCCTATCTGTATTCGCGGTTCGACGCCCTGGTCGGTGAGGTCAAGGGTGATGGGCAGGCCGTGGACAGCGATCTGGGTGCGGTCTACCTGGCGCTGCACACGCTGCGCTGCCGGTCGCGCGCCACGCAGCACCGGTTGGCGGAGGGCCACCGACTCGGTCCGGACACCTCGATCGACAAGGTCCTGTTGGCCGGCGCCGAGCAGTTGCTCTACGACACCGCACGGGATCTGATGCCCAGCGTGATCGAACTGGAGGACACCGACTGGCGCACCGAGTACCTGTACTCGCGGGCCGCCACGATCTATGGCGGCACGGCCGAGGTTCAGCGCAACATCATCTCCCGTCGGCTGTTGGATCTGGGGAAGGAGTGAGCATGGAGACCATGGACGCGGAATCGCTCGGACTGCTCGAGGACGCGCTGTGCAAGACCATGCTGACCACCTCCGGCACCAAGCTGGACGCCGCGCTCGCCGAACTGGGCTGGGCCGAGATGCTCTCGGATATGCCCGACGTGGCGATCCCGCTGGTGTTCCGGCTGCTGGGCGAAACAGGTTCGCATGCTTCAGTTCTCAACGATGTGCTGCTGGAGACCATTGGCGGTCTGCCGGGCGGCACGCCTCCCATGCCGTATGCGGGCGGCGGTTGGGTGGTGTGGGCCCGTGCCGACGACGGCGATGAGACGCTGGGTGGACTGCCGCTGCGCCGGGTTCCCGACGGTGAACTGATGCGCATGGGTGAGGCTCGTCGCGCAGTCGGGTGGTGGCTCGTCGGGTCCGCACGGGCGATGCTGGCGCTGGCCCGCCAGCACGCCCTGGACCGGGTGCAGTTCGGCAAGCCCATCGCGTCGTTCCAGGCGGTCCGGCATCGCCTGGCGGAGACGCTGGTCGCGATCGAGGGCGCCGAGGCCACACTGGGACTGCCCGGCACCGAGAGCCCCGACCTGACCGCCATGCTGGCCAAGGCCGCGGCGGGCAAGGCCGCACTGACCGCGGCCAAGCACTGCCAGCAGGTGCTCGGCGGCATCGGTTTCACCGAAGAGCATGATCTGCACGTGCATGTGAAGCGGGTGTTGGTGCTCGACGGACTACTCGGCAGCTCAAGGGAACTGACGCGCAAGGTCGGCGCGGGTCTGCGGGCCCGCGGTTCGGTGCCCAGGCTGGCGGAGCTCTAACCCCTCCCCCTATAACCCCCTCCCTTTGCGCCCAGACTGCGGTGGCTGCGAGAAATCGGTCGCGACTTCGCACTCACCGCAGTCTCGGCGAAGGAGGGTTCGGCGCGTTTCAGGAGAGCGTGCCGCGGTACCCGCGCGCGGGGTGGCGCTCGTTGATGTGGGGAAGATCGGTGTCGAAGATCTTCTGCCGCAGCGTTCCTGGGCGGTACTCGGTCTGCATCAGACCCTTCGCCTGCAGCACCGGCACGACGTGGTCGAAGAAGTCGTCGTAGCTCTCGGGCATCAGCATGTTCATCACCTGGAAGCCGTCGGAACCCGCAGCCTGGAACTCCATCAGGCGCGTCGCGATGGTCTCGGGTGAGCCGACCACCATCTGCGGCAGCGACATCGTCGTGAGGAAGTCCCGAATGGTGGGCTTGCTGCCCGCCGGCCAGGCGTTGATGAGCGACAGGAACGCGCCCTGGATGCCGGGCATAGACTCGAGGAGGTCCTCCAACGGGGTCTCGGGGTCATATTGGCCGAGGTCCATACCGGACAGGCTCGCGAAATAGGCCGCCTGCGCCTCCTGAGACCGCCACTCCTCGAGTTCCATCCACTTGCGGTTGGCCTCCTCGTCGGTGGAGCCCACGACGAACATCAGCCCCTGCAGGAACACGATGTCCTCGTCGCGGCGACCGTGCTCGCGGGCCTTGGCCCGTACCGTGCCGACCTGTTGCGCGATGGCCTCGGGCGTGAACGCCGACAGGAACATGACCTCGGCGTGCCTGCTCGCGAAGTCGAGTCCCGCGGGTGATCCGCCGGCCTGTGCGAGCAGCGGTGTCCGCTGCGGCGAGGGCTCCATCAGGTTGTAGCCCTCGACGCGGTAGCGATCCCCGACGTGGTTGATGTCGTGCACCTTCGTCGGGTCGGTGTAGATCCCGCGGTCGGGATCGTCGACAACGGCGTCGACGTCCCACGATCCCTCCCACAGCTTGTAGACGACGTCGGTGTACTCCTGCGCCCACTCATAGCGCTGGTCGTGGGTCATCCCGCCGGGCACGCCGAAGTTGGCGAAGGCGCGTTCGTTGGCCGAGGTGACGATGTTCCACCCGACGCGGCCGCCACTGAGCTGGTCCAGCGTCGAAACCTGGCGTGCGAATGCGAACGGATGCTGCTGGATCACCGAACTCGTGTACATCAGGCCGATGTCGGTGGTCTCGTGCGCGAGCACCGGCAGCAGCATCGTGCAGTCGCCGATGGGCACGTTCATCGCCTGCTCGAAGACGATGTCCCGCGACCCGTTGTACTCCCCCTGCACTCCGAGGACGTCGGTGAAGAAGAACGCGTCGAACTTGGCCCGCTCGGCCTTCTTCGCCAGATCGACCCACATGTCGAAGGTCTTGTACTCCCGGTTGCGGGCCCGCGGATGCCGCCAGCCGCCCTGGAAGTTGTGTCCGACGGAGTTCATCACCAACAGCGTGAAGATCATGCGTTTGGGCACCGACATCCTCCGACCAACTCAGGGTGATCCCACGCCGAAATCGCCGCAGGCTATACACTCGTATAGCACAGCCGGTGGCGAGCAGACACAGAATCGCGTGGAATCCCGGTGTTTCATGCGATTCTGTGTCTGCTCGGCCATGGCAGTGCGCGCTCGCGCTGCGACCCGACCGGTGCGTGCCAGACTGTAGGCATTTCAAAGAGGTGAGGAGATCATGGCTGCAGCACCGCGGCGCGTCGGCGCCGAGAACTCCAAGACGCGCGACGCCCTGCTCGACTGCGTCGAGCGGTTGTTGCTGGAGAAGGGCTACGCCAGCGTCACCTACCGCGCGCTGGCCTCGGAGGCCGGCGTCACTCCCAGCCTGGTGCAGTACTACTTCCCCACCCTCGATGAGATCTTCGTCGCGGCGATTCGTCGGTACGCCGAAGCCAACCTGGAGTACCTGACGAAGACGCTGGAGGCCCACCCCGACGAACCGCTTCGGACGCTGTGGCGCTACAACCAGCGTGAGGCGACGGGCGCCCTGATGACGGAGTTCATGGCCCTGGGCAACCACCGCAAGTCGATCCAGACCGAGATCGCCCAGGTGACCAGGCGCATGCGCAAGGTGCAGGTGGACGCGCTGGCGGCGAAGTTCGGCAAGGACGCCCGCCCGGGCGGCCACTTCTCGCTGGCCGCACTGCAACTGCTGATGTCGGGCATCCCGAAGTTCCTGAGCCTTGAAGAGGGCGTGGGGGTCAAGACCGCCCACAAAGAGGTGACGACGGCTTTCGAGCAGTACCTGCAGTCACTCGAGGAGTCCTAGGACCGCCGCCGCGCCGCGCCGTCGCGGGATCAGCGCAACGCGTCGACGAACTCCGCGCACCGGTCCAGGAAAGGCAGCGTCGTCGCAGGGTCACTGCCACCACGCCTTCCACCGCCGACGACTGCGCGGTTGAATCCGAGGTCCCGATAGCCGGCCAGCACCTCGACCTTGGGCTCGCCCCACACCATGATCGTCAGGTCCAGCGCGCCCGGATCGCGACCGGCCTCCTCGGCCGCCCGGCGGAAGTCGGCCAGCGCCCCGGCCACGTCACGCAGTGCGGCATCACCCGGCAGCCACCCGTCGGCCCATTCCGCACAGGCCCGCACGGCCTTGGGCCCGGTCGCGGACGCCAGCAGGGGCGGACGGGGGCGCTGATGCGGCTTGGGGTAGGACCACACCGGGTCGAAGTCGAAGAACTCGCCATGGTGCGACGACTCGTCCTGGGTCCACAGCGCGTCGAGCGCAGCGACCATGTCGGCGAGCGCCCGATAACGGTCGGACCACGCGATCGGCCTCGACGTCTCGAGTTCGGCGCGCATCCCCACTCCCACACCGAACAGCAGTCGCCCCCCGCTGACCTGGTCCAGCGTGGCGACCTGCTTGGCGAGGGTGAACAGCTCGCGTTCGAGCGGCAGCGCGACCGCCGTGCCGAGGCGCAGCGTCGTGGTGGCCTGCGCCGCCATGGCCAGCGAGAGCAGCGGGTCGAGGATCTGTTTCTGGGACTCGAGCAGACTCTTGGGCAGCGCAGCACCGGCAGAGACGGGCACCTGCGGATGTTCACCGACCCAAAGTGACTCGAAACCACGGGATTCCAGCTCCGCGCCCAGCACCGCCGCCGGCATGTCGCGGGGAGTGTTCAGCGAGACGTAGCCCAGGTCCATCGCCGCTCCTTCAGTCCATCCGGCGGGTGCTGTACGATCGTACTGCATGCCAGGTCAGCTTCCGGCACAAGGACTTACACCAGGACTTAGGAGCACGATGCACGCCTTCGACGGTGACCAGTCAGGGGCCGGTCAGCTCTCGTACGATCCGTACGACATCGAGATCGACGTTGACCCCTACCCCACCTACCGCCGACTGCGGGACGAAGCCCCCGTGTACTACAACGAGCGGCTCGACTTCTGGGGTCTGAGCCGCTTCGCCGACGTCGAGGCCGGTCTGCGCGACATCGACAACCTGAGCTCGGCCAAAGGCGACATCCTCGAGGTGGTCAAGGCCGAACCCGTCATGCCGCTGGGCGTGTTCATCAACGAAGACCCTCCGCTGCACACCGTGCACAGGCTGCTGGTGTCACGCGCGTTCACCCCGCGAAAGATGGCTGCCATCGAGGAGCACGTGCGGGCGTTCTGCGCGGCCTGCCTGGATCCGCTCACCGAGGGCGACCGCCTCGACTTCACCCTGCATCTCGGCGCAGAGATGCCCATGCGCGTGATCGGCATGCTGGTCGGAATGCCCGACTCTCTGCAGCGCAGCGTGCGGTCCATCGCGGGCCGCAGGCTGCGCAACGAACCCGGCAAGCCACTGAAGGTCAGCAAGACCAACTACTTCAACGGCAACATGTTCGCCGACTACGTGGCGTGGCGTGAGCAGAACCCCTCCGACGACCTGGTCACCGAACTGCTCAACGTCGAATTCAAAGACGTGTCCGGCACCGTGCGCCGACTGAGCACCGACGAACTGCTCGTATTCCTCGGGGTGATCGCCAATGCCGGCACCGAGACCGTCGGCCGCCTCTTCGGCTGGCTGGGAAAGCTGCTGGGTGAGCACCCCGATCAGCGCCGCGAGCTGGTGGCCGACCCGTCGCTGATCCCGTTGGCCGTCGAGGAGGTGCTGCGCTACGAACCGCCGGTGCACCACATCGCGCGGTATGTGGCCAAGGATGTCGAGTTCCACGGTCAGACCATTCCGGCCGGCAGCGCGCTGCTGCTGATGGCAGGGGCTGCCAACCGCGACGAGCGCAAGTTCGACGACCCCGAACGATTCGACATCCACCGCAACGCCAATCACCTGTCATTCGGCCGCGGCACGCACTTCTGTCTGGGGGCGTCGTTGGCGCGCCTCGAGGGCCGAATCGCGCTGGAGGAGATCCTCAAGCGCTGGCCGGACTGGACGATCGATTCCGAGCACGCGGTCCGGGCCCCCACGGCCACGGTCCGGGGCTGGGACAGCATGCCTGCGATCGTCGGCTGACGATCGCAGGCACGTTCCGCTAGCGCCGCGCGATGGGCATGTTCAGACGGCTGTCGCGGCATTCGACGTCGGCGAATTCCATTGCCCATGCCGGCTTTCCGTGCTGCACCACCCAGCAGGACCCCGTCGCGTCCAGCGGTGCGCCGGCGGCTGTCAGGACCGCGTCGGCGATGGCCTCGGGTTCCATCACGGGCACGCCCAGCCGTTCAACGAGTGCCCGCCGATCACCGAGCACGCCGGTCTCGGTGATGCCGGGGCAGATCGTGTGCGCGGCGATCCCCTCGGCGGCGAGGTTCGGGGCGATCGACCGCATGAACCCGACCACTCCGTGCTTGCCCAGGGAGTAGACCGGATCGGGATGCCAGGGCAGCAGGCCCGCCAGCGACGCGGTCGCCAGAATCAGGCCGTCCGTGGCATTCTCGCGGGCCCGCATCGCACGGACTGCCGCCACCGCACCAAACACGACACCGTTCAGGTTCACCCCGACGGAGCGCCGATACTGCGCCAGGTCGAGCGTTCCGATGTCCCCAGTCCAGTGGATGGTGATGCCCGCGTTGAGGAATGCGAGATCCATGCTCCCGAGCTCTGCCACGCAGGTGCCGAACGCCCGCTCCACCTGCTCGGCGTCCGACACGTCGCACCGCAGCCCAAGCCCACCGAGTGAGCCCGCCACCTCCTCGGCCGTGTCACCGTCGATGTCGAGCACGCACACCCGCATGCCCTCGGCCGCCAGTCGCTGTGCACTTGCCCGGCCGATCCCGGACCCGCCGCCGGTGATGAGCGCCACGCGATCTTTGAGCTTCATGAATTCTCCCTAACGTGCACGGGCCGGCACCTGTCGGTGCCGGCCCGGCTGAATCATTGAATGGCGTTCTCTACCAACGACTGACCGGCTCGCCGTCCAGCAGGAGGGGGCGCGTGTAGGAGGGATCGGTGCGATCCCACTTACCCTTGATGAAGCCCTTGACCGCACCGGAGGCCAGCACCGACGAGTCGCCGCTCATCATCCATTCGACGGTGCAGCGCCGCAGCGCGATCTTCCAGACGCCGTCGCGGCGCTCCAGGCGGTCGAGGTAACGGCCACCCATCAGCGAGACGATCTTGCCGCCCTTGATCCGCATGGCGCCCATGACGTAGCTCTCGGCATGGGCTTCGTCTCCGTTGATCTCGCACGTGTGGGTGGTGATGTTGTGCAGATGATCCTCGAACACCGACTCGTGCGCGGCGTTGGCCCAGTCACCGTACTCGGGGCCGGTCTTGATCACGGGACCGTGCTCGTCGACACCGTCCTCGAAGTAGACGCTGCCCATCAGATCGGCGTCGTGACGATCGTGGCCACGGGCCTGGTTCATCACACAGTCCAGAATCGCGGCCCGGTCTTCCAGGTACTGCACCCGCTCACGGAGTTGCTTGAGCTCGTCATCGTTTGACATGTCTGTCCTTTCGCTTTCGATTTGCGCGGATGATCAGTTCTGAACTGGTCGCACGCTGGAGTGGATCAACTCGATGAGCTGTCCTTCGGGATCGCGGACCATGCAGGCATATCCGCCGGGAGGTTCGGCGGTCACAGTGCCACCCGAGGACCGCACCGCGGCCTTGGCCGCTTCGACGTCGTCGACCGCGAGCGACAGGTGCGTGAGGCCGCCGTTGACCATGCCCCGCTCCGCTTCCTCGGGAGCAGGGTGGCCGGAGAAGGTCAGCAGTTGCAGGACGAAGGCGTCCTTGCGCAGATAGATCGCCTCGAAGCCGATCGGGGACGCCAATCCGAGCAGACCTTCCGCGATCTTGTCGGGCACGGTCAGGCGATTGACCTCGGTGAAGCCGAGGGCCTCGTAGAACAATTTCGACGTGTCGAGGTCACGGACCCGCAGTCCGATGTGGCTCACGCTCATGTCGTCTCCTGTTGCTCAGACACCGGCGGGGCCGGGCCCGCCGTGGATGTAGAGGGTCTGGCCCGAGCAGTAGCTGGACGCATCGGAGGCGAAAAACAGTACGCCGTAGCCGATCTCGTCAGGGTCGGCGATGCGACCCGAGCCGTTGGTCTGCCCGATCACGTCGATGTCGAAGCCCTGCCGCGCGGCGTCGGCCTCCAGTCCCGGCGTGCGCACAGCGCCGCACGCGATGCAGTTGACCCGCACGCCCTTACGCGTCCACGCGGCCGCCATCGATCCAGTCAGGTTGTTCAGACCCGCCTTGGCCGCACCATAGATGGCGGCCTGAGGCATGGCGAGAAGGCTGGCGCCCGAGGAGATGTTCACGATCGAGCCCTTGCCCTGGGCGATCATGGGCTTGGCCGCGGCGCGTGACAGGTACCACGCGCTGGACAGGTTCAGGTCCAGAACCTGGTGCCACTCCTCGTCGGTCCACTTCATCAGCGACTTGGTCTCACCGCCGCCGGCATTGTTGAGCAGGACGTCGAGTCGGCCGAACTCCGCGAGCGTGGCGTCGACAAGGGCCTGGCACTCCTCCGACGAGGTCACGTCGGTCGGCACCGCGAGCGCCTTGCGACCCAACGCCTCGATGGCACTGGCCGTCTCCTTGAGCGGTTCGGCGCGTCGTCCGGCCAGCACCACGTCTGCACCGCGTTCGGCCAGCACGAGTGCCGTCGCGCGCCCGATCCCGGTGCCGCCGCCCGTGATCACGGCGACCCTGCCCTCCAACGAGAACCTGTCGTTCACCACAACTCCCACCTTCGTCCGTAGCATTCACCAGCAATGCAATACGACTGTACAGCACACCGAAGGGGTTGCGGCCAGACACAAAGGAACTGGTGCGAAAATCGGTCCAACACTCGACATCTCCGCTTTGGTCGAGTACAGAGAAGGACATGGCACAGCCGACCAACGACATCTGGGAAGTGTTGGCCACCGCGCGCTCCATTCGCCGATTCACCGACGAACCGGTGAATGACGAAACGTTGCGCCGGTGCCTCGAGGCCGCGACGTGGGCACCCAACGGCGCGAACGCACAGTTGTGGCGGTTCATCGTCCTCGACGCGCCCGAACAGCGCGCCGCGGTCGCTGACGCAGCACAATCGGCGCTGCAGATGATCGAGTCCATCTACGGCATGAGCCGGCCCGCACCGGATGACCAGAGCCGTGCCGCCCGCAACAACCGCGCCACCTACGAACTGCACGACCGCGCCGGCGAGCTCACCTCGGTGTTGTTCGCCGCATACAAGAACGAATTCGCATCCGACTACCTGCAGGCCGGGTCCATCTACCCGGCCATGCAGAACTTCTACCTCGCTGCCCGCGCGCAGGGCTTGGGCGCGTGCTTCACCAGTTGGGCCTCATACCAGGGTGAGCAGACGCTGCGTGCGTCGGTCGGTGTTCCCGACGAGTGGTTTCTCGCCGGACACGTCGTCGTGGGTTGGCCGCGTGGGCGGCACGGACAGGTTCGCCGTCGACCGGTCGCAGACGTGGTGTTCCGCAACCGCTGGGACGCCTCCCACGCCGACATCGTCTACGGCGAGGGGGCCCGGCCCAGCGGAGGCTGATCGCGTGCCAGCGCGCTGAGCAGATCGCGGGTGCGCCGCAGCGAGGCGCGACGCTGCTCGCGGTCATCTCCCACCGCGACCGGCTGCGCCCAGATGTCGGTCGTGCCCGCCGCCACCAACTCCTCCAGTTGAGTGCGCACCGCCGATTCGTCGCCGAGGATCGCCACGTCGGGGACCTCTGCACCGCCGCCCGCGGCGATGATCCGCTCGAAGTTCGCCATCCGCCCGTACCCCACGGCCGTCGCCGCGACCGCTTCTCGAGCCTCTTCTGGGTTGTCATGCACCGCAACCGGAAGTCCCGCGACGACGCGAGGCTCGGGGCGCCCCGCGGCGGTCGCCGCCGAACGCAGCCTTGGCATGATCGACGTCTCGATCGCAGCCGCCGACGCCATCCACAGCACCACACCATCGGCGAATGTGCCTGCGATGCGCAGCATCCGGGGTGACAACGCAGCCAGCAGCAACGGCACCGGATGATCGGCCTTTGCCATCCGGCCGCCGCTGTGGGTGCTCCAGTCGGTGCCGTCGAAGTCGACGTCCCCGTCGCGCAGCAGGGCGGCCACAATCTGGACGTACTCCTCGGTGCTGCGACCGGGATGGTCGTAGCGACCGCCGAGGACGTTCTCCACGACGGGACGGTGCGACGGCCCCAGCCCCAGCGTCAAGCCGGGGCGTCCCATCGCATTGGCCGCCGCGACCACCCGATTGGCCTGCAGCAGCGGGTGGCACGGATAGGTCTGCAGCACCGCGGTGCCCAGTTCGATCGATGTGGTCTCACGCCCAGCGATGGCCATCGCCACCAGCGGGTCGCCGGCCACCCCGTTGGCATACCACAGCGACGAGAAGCCGTCGTCCTCGGCCTGCTGCGCCTGCCGCACAATGGATTCGACGGATGACCCGCCGCCCGTGAGCCCTATTCGCACCGGGCGACTATCTCATGACGTGCGCGCACTGCGCGGGCGGATGCACGTCGAACATGTCGCGGTACGACGGCGGTTGACGGCCGTCCTCGTCGGCGATTCCGTATTTGACGGCCAGTTCGGCCCCGATCAGGGTCTGGCCGCTGACAATCATCAGATCGGGATCCTGGTGAAGCGCCCAGATCACGTGCCCGGTCAACTCGGGGGTTTCGGCCGAATCGAGGATATGACCGAACTTCTCGGGGTTGCTCGCGATGATCTTGCGGACCCGGTCGGTCAGCAGCGATCCCATCCAGATCGACACCGCCGCAACACCGAACTCTTTGAAGTCATAAGCCATGTCGGCGGCCATCTTGTCGACGGCCGCCTTGGGGACGCCGTAGGCGGGACCGAACGCGTAATGCACCGCCCCGGAGGACGAGGTGAACACCACCAGACCGGCCTTCTGCGGCAGCATCAGGGGCGCGGCGAAGACCGTCGCGGCGTAACTGCTGCGTACACCCACGTCCAGCGTGTCGACCACACTGAGCGGTTCCTCCCAGAACTTGGTGCGCCCCATCATCTCGTCCCGGATGATCGCGGCGTTGTTGACCAGGATGTCGACCCGACCGTGGTCACGCTCGACCTGGGCGAACAGGGCCTTCACCTGATCGTCGTCGGCATGGTCGACCCGCACCGGAATGCCCTGTCCCCCAAGAGCGGTCACCGCCGCGGCGGTCTCTTGAATGGTCCCGGGCGTGGCCGGTTCGGCGTTCGCCTCGCTGCGGCCCGTGACGTACACGACGGCACCGTGGGCGCCCAACGCGCGTGCGATGCCCGCACCCGCGCCGCGACTCGCCCCGGTCACCACGGCGATCACCGGTTTGCCCGGCATGGCTCTCCTCTCTTCGGCCTTCAGGCGGATGTCACTGCGGAATCCGTGCGGACTCTTTGAGTTCGGTGATGGGGCGGGCCAGGCCCTGCTCGTCGCACACGCGTTGCAGCATCACCAGGGTTTCGGCGACGCCTGGACCGCGGCGCGTCCCCGGTGTGAAGGTGGCAGGCAGATGGCGCATGCCCTGGACCACGCCGATGCTGTCATAGTGCACGGCACCCTCGGTATCGCACACGTAGTCCGGCATCCGGTCCAGCACCGCGGTCAGCATCGACTTGAAGACCGTGCGGGCGACGTTGGACCCGATGCAGCGATGCACACCCAGGCCGAAGCTGAAGTGCCGATTTCCTTTTCGTTCCAGATCAACCCCGTCGGGGTTGTCGAACAGACTCGGGTCACGGTTGGCCATCGCCCAGGACAGCCACAGGCGGTCGCCCTCGCGAAGCTCGATGTCGCCCAGCTTCATGTCCTCGGAGATCGTGCGTGCATCTCCCGGGGCGGGAGTGAAGTACCGCAGGAACTCCTCCGTGGCGGGATTGAGCAGGGTGTCCCTCTCGGCACTGAGCCGGGTGCGTTCGTCCGGATTCTGCGCGAGCCACTCCAACGCGTGCGCGGTCAACGCCGTGGTGGTGTCGAATCCCCCGCCGATGAGCAGGTTCAGCATCCCGAGCAGTTCGATGTCTGGCGGGGCTTCGCCCTCGATACGCACGTTGGCCAGCGCGTCGATGATTCCCGGTCGGGGCTCCTCGCGGATCTCGACCAAGTTGGTCAGCAGGTCCATCGCCATCGCCATGTAGAGTTCGCGCACTCGAGCGGCGTCCGGCGAATCGGGCGGGGTGTACACCGACGCGTGCGCAGGCTCGTTGTAGATGGTCCACTTCTCAAGCGGCACACCGAGCATCGCGAGCGTCAGCACCGCAGGCACGATGTTGGCCAGATCATCGACGAAGTCGATGCGCCCGATCTCGATGTGGTCGTCGAGGCAGGCGTGCACGATCGCGTCGATGAAGGGTTCCCATCGCTTGACCGCGGCCGGCGACAGGTAGGGGTTGAGCGCGGTCCGGTAGTGCCGGTGCTCGGGGTCATCCATCTCCAGCATGCCGCCACGGAAGTTCTCGGCGTCCATCATCGTGGGGATGGAGATGCCCTTGTAGCCGCGGCGTTCGTTGTTGACGTCGTGGTCGTTGGAGACGTGCGGGCAACGGGCCAGTTCGAAGACCTCGTCACCGCCGGCGGCCACCCAGTGCCCGTCGTACGTGTCGGTCCAGGCCAGCGGACACTGCTGCTGCATCTCGTGGGTGATGTCGACGAACTGCTCGCGGTACTCGGGGCGGTGCCGGTCGTAGTGGTACTGCGGCACCTGTGCCCCGTCCGGCTGCGCGGTCACTGCGCGTCCCCGTCCCCAGAGGAGCCCACGAGGACGATCGCCTGCTCCGGGCAGGATCGCCGGGCCTCGTCGACCTGATCGCGCAGGTCCTCAGGAATGTCATCGGCGACGGCGTGGGCATGGCCGTCGACATCGTCGAGTTCAAAGGACTCCGGTGCGATCATCGCGCACAGCGTGTGGCCCTGACATCGGGCTGATTCAACTCTGACTTTCACCGTCACTCCTTCTCCGATTCCTACAGAACCGCGCCGCCGTTGACGCCGATGACCTGACCCGTGACGTATCCGGCCCCCTCGGAGCACAGGTACGAACACAGGTTGGCGACGTCGTCACCAACGCCGAGACGTCCGGCGGGGACGGCCTTGGTCAGATACTCGGCCGGCGGCAGCTTCCCGGCCTGTTGCTGTTGCCTCAGCATCGGGGTGTCGATCACGAAGGGCGGCACCGTGTTGGCCGTGATCCCCTGCGCCGCATAGTCGATCGCAATCGACTTCGTCATCGCGATCACACCACCCTTGGTGGCCGAGTAATGCGCCTGCCGGGCGGCGCCCTGCTGACCGGCCGCCGACGAGATGGTGACGATGCGCCCCCACTTGGCCTCCACCATGTCCGGCAGTGCCGCGCGCACGCTCAGGAAGGTGCCGGTCAGGTTGACCGCCAGATAGCGGTTCCACTCATCGAGGGTGATTTTGTCCAGGCGGGTGAACCCCGAGATCGCCGCACTGGTGACGAGGATGCCGATGGGCCCGAGGCTGCTGCGCGCCAGATCGACGGCGTGCGTCAGCGAGTCTTCGTCAGACACGTCGACCGCCACCGCGATCGCGTCACCGCCCTGGGCTTGCACACCCGCCGCGACCTTCTCGGCCGCCTCGCCGTCGCGGTCGAGGACCGCCACCCGGTGACCATCCTGAGCGAGCCTGGTGCAGATCGCCTCACCCAGACCGGATCCGCCGCCGGTGACCACCGCTGTCCGACCCAATTCCATACTCCTTGTTCGTGATCACCGAGACTGCTGTACACATGTATAGCGGAAAAGTGACGGCCGACACAAGCTGCGCGGCCACTGAGCGCAATACTCGTCTGAGTACCAGACCCTTCGATGAGGAGAGATCGTTGAACCAGCCACATGTCGCAGTGATCACGGGCGCCGCACGAGGACAGGGCCGCAGTCACGCGGTCGGACTCGCCGAACAGGGCGTCGACATCATCGCCGTGGACCGGTGCGCCGACATCGACTCGATTCCCTACCCGCTGGCCACACAGGAGGACCTCGCCGAGACGGTCCGATTGGTCGAGGCGGCGGGTGCCCGCATCCACCCGGTGATCGCCGACGTTCGCGACCTCGGCACCCTGCGGGCAGGAGTCGATTCCGGAGTCGACGCCCTCGGCGAGATCGACATCGTGGTGGCCAACGCGGGCGTGGTGGGCATCGGACTGCCTGACCCGCTCGATGAGCAGGTGTTCACCGACATCGTCGACACCAACCTCAAGGGCGTGTGGAACACCATCGCGGCGACGGTGCCGTCCATGATCCGTGGCGCTCGTGGTGGATCGATCATCCTGGTCAGTTCGATGCAGGGACTCATCGGGCGTGGTGGCGATGGCAGCGCTGCGATCTTCGCTTATGCCGCCTCCAAACATGGCGTCGTCGGTCTCATGCGGTCGGCCGCCAACGCGTATGCCCCGCATCGCATTCGGGTGAACTCGCTGCATCCGACCGGAGTCGGGACGCCGATGATCCTCAACGAGCACATGGCGGCGATGTTCGCCGCGAATCCCGAGGGCAGCGCGATGAGCGGCAACCTGCTTCCCGACGTGCCGTTCATCGATGCGGCCGACGTGACCGACTCCGTGCTGTTCCTGGCCAGCGACAAGGCGCGCCAGATCACCGGCGTCGCCCTGCCCGTCGACGCCGGCCACGCGGTGATGTGACAGCGTGGCGGACGTCTACCTGTCCGCCACGATGAAATCGGCTGCACGCCAAGCCATGGCCATGATCGGCCCGTTGAGGTTCCCGGCCACCATGGTCGGCATCACCGAGCAGTCGACCACCCGCAGGCCCTCGATTCCCCGGACGCGCAGGCGCCCGTCGACGACATCGTCGTCATTGGGCCCCATGGCACACGTGCCGGTCGCGTGATAACCGCAGTAGCCGCCGTCGAGGGCGACGTCGACCAACTCGTCGTCGCTCTGCGCCTGCGTTCCCGGGTAGGTTTCGTGGCTGATCAACTCGGCCAGTGGGGACTGGTCGAAGATGCTGCGCATCTTGCGCATCAGGTTGGCCGTCGATGCGCGGTCCTCCGCGCTGCCCAGATAGTTCGGGTCGATCCGGACCGGGGCCGAGGGGTCGCTCGAGGTGATCTCGAGGAAACCCTGTGAGGTCGGACGCAGCACCATTCCCAGGCACGAGGCTCCGGCCTGCCGTTCGATCTTGACCGGATCGCCGGTGTTGTAGGTCGGCAGCGTCCAGGGTCCGAGCATCACCTGGGCGTCGGGCCTCTCGGCACCGGCGTCGGTCTTGACGAATGCCACCACATCGAACGAGGGCGCGGCGAGCGGACCCTTGCGCGTCGCGAGGTAGCGCATCCCCGACACGGCCTGAGCCAGGCTGCCGGACAGCTGCTTGTTGTAGCCCAGGTCGTCGTTGAACTGGAAACGCAGGGCAGCACAACGATGTTCGCGCAACCGTCGGCCGACGTTGTCCCGTTCGAGGTAGATCGACACCCCGGCGGCCGTCAGAACGTCACGCGGGCCGACACCCGACAACTGGAGCAGCTTCGGGCTGTTGAGGCTGCCGAGGGCCACGATCACTTCGCGACTGGCCCGCAGTTCGGACACAGTGCCCTTGCGGCTCACCTGGACACCGACCGCGCGGCCCTTGTCGAACAGGATCCGCTGCGCGACCGTGCGGGTCGCGACCGTGAGGTTGGGTCTGCTGCGCGCGGGCTTCAGGAATGCGGTGGCAGCGCTGACCCGACGGCCGTTTCTGATGTTCGACGTCGTGTAGCCGATGCGCTCGGCGTCCGATTCGTTGATGTCCTCAACGCGGGTGAGCCCGATCCCCGTGCCGGCCGCGACCATGTCCTCACACACCGGATCCGGGTCGGTGGGCACCGAGATGTGCACGGGGCCGCCCACTCCTCGGGTGGGCGACGGGCCGAACTCGCTGTCCTCGAACGACTTGAAGATCGGGAGCATGTCATCCCAGCCCCACCCCTTGTTGCCAAGGTGTTCCAGGCCGTCGTAGTCGGCCCGGTTGCCCCGGTTGTAGATCATGCCGTTGATGGAACTTGATCCGCCGAGCACCTTGCCCCGCAGCCACTGTTCGACGTGCGGGTTGGGACCGAACGGCACCGTGTCGTAGTGCCACATGTGCTTCTCGCTCTCGAACAGCATCCCCGCACCCTTGGGGATGGTGAAGAACGGATTGCGGTCGACGCCGCCGGCCTCGATCAGCAGCACCGTCACCTTGGGGTCTTGCGAGAGGCGGTTTGCCAGAACACAACCCGCGGAACCCGCACCGGCGATGATGTAGTCGTAGGTGGTCACAGTCGGCATCTCCTCGGCACTTCGTGGGCCCATCGCTGTACGAGCGTACGGCAGGGGTGGGCCGGAAATGCCGCAAGCGCCCATTCACGTACAGATTCGGGCTGACATCCGTACGTGAATGAGCGCTGGTGGACTGTGTTCGCCCAGAGTTGGGTTGTTCGCGGGTCGCCCTGGGCGGTTTCAAGGGCTCGATGCAACACCCTGCTGATTGAGGAGTGCTGTCATGGGTCGGTTGCCTACGGGTGGGTTGCCGTTGCGGTCACGAATGCCGGCGTTTTGGGATCAGATCCGGCGCGGGATGGAGACTAGGCGCGGGGCAACCCCAGGACCCGTTGGGCGATGATGCTGCGCTGGATCTCCGACGTGCCGCCGGCGATGGTCCCGCCGAAGCTTCGGGCGTACCGCTCGAACCAACTGGTCGTCGGTGCATCCTCACCGAAGGGCGCGAACGGCGCCGTCATCGTCGGATGGTTCAGGCCGTCCTCACCCGAGGCCTCCAGCGCGTTGCCGACGGCGGTCTGAAACGCCTCCGAACCGAACAGCTTGAGCACCGACAGCGCGGCCACATCCTGCTCGCCGCGCGCCTCCTTGGCCAGGGCGACCGAACCCATCAGTCGCAGGGCCTGTGCGTCCATCAGCAGCGTGGCGTACTGATCCCGCTCGATGGCGGTCGTGGGTTTGAAGTCGGTGATCAACTGCTCGAGCCAGTCCGCGTAGGACAGCCACAGCAGCGTGCGCTCGTGACCGAGTGACCCGTTGGCCACCTTCCATCCCTCGTTGAGGGGACCGATGAGATTCTCGGCCGGAACCCGGGCGTCGGTGAAGAAGACCTCGTTGAAGTCCAGATCCTCCTGCCCGCAGATCGAGGCGAACGGCCTGCGGACCACACCTGGAGTGTCGGTCGGGACCACGAGCACGCTGATTCCCTTGTGCTTCGGCGCATCCGGATCGGTGCGCACGAACGTCAGGATCACGTCGGCGTCGTGCGCACCCGACGTCCACACCTTCTGCCCGTTGACCACGAAGTGGTCACCGTCGCGGATCGCGGTGGTGCGCAGCGACGCGAGATCGGAGCCCGCGCCGGGCTCACTCATCCCGAGCGCGGCGGTGATCTCGGCCCGCAGAATGGGGACCGCCCACTTCTGCTTCTGCTCGTCGGTGCCGAACGACAGCAGCGAGGCCGCGATGATGCCGACCCCCTGCGGGTTGTAGCTCTGATAGATCCGGCGCCGCGACAGTTCATCACGGTGCACGTACTGCTGCAGGATGTTGGCATTGCGGCCACCGAACTCCGGCGGGTTGCCGGGCACCAGCCAGCCGTGGTCGAACATCACCCGCTGCCACTGCCGGGCCCACTCCGGGACGTCCGCGGTCGAGCGCGAGCGCTCGGTGGCGGCGGCGGGATCCGGCAGATGCTCGTCCAGGAATGCGATGAACTCGTCGCGGAACTTCTCGACGTCGTCGTCAAAGGTCAGCTGCATCGGTCAGGCTCCCGCGAGCGACATCTGAGCGATCACAGCGCGATGCTCGGCGGCTCCGCCGAGGAGCAGTTCGCCGGCCTTGGCGCGCTTGAGGGCGAACTGCACGTCGTTCTCCCAGGTGAAGCCCATCGCTCCGAAAAGCTGAATGCCGTGCTTGAAGACCAGCGACTGACACTCCCCCGCGGCGGCCTTGGCCATCTCTGAGGCAAGCCTGCGCCGAGGATCATCGGCCGCGATGGTCAGCGCCGCGAAGTGCGACAGTGCACGGGCCCGTTCGATCGCGACGTGCATGTCGGCGGCCTTGTGCTGAACGGCCTGGAACGACCCGATGAGAACACCGAACTGCTGGCGCGAGCCGACGTGTTCGAGCACGAGATCCAGCACCCGCTGGCAGGCCCCGACCATGGTCAGCGCCAAGCCGGTGAGCGCGACGTCACGAGCACGCGCCGCGTGATCGGTCGCGGCAGTCGCGACCAGGTCACTCCCGGATACCCGGACGGAGTCGAACGTCACCTCGGCGACGTGCAGCACCGGGTCGAAGACCGCGACTCGACGTGCCGAGACACCCTGTGCCGCAACAACGAACACGCCCGCCGGGGTCGACACCGCAAACCGGTCGGCCCGGTCGCCGTCGAGCACGTGACGCGCCGTGCCGTCGAGCACCCAGCCGTCGGCGACTCGCGCCGCCGTGACGCCGTCGTAGACCGCGGCGCCGGCCAGCTTGGGGTCGGCCGCCTCGGGGGCCAGCGGCGTGAACTGGGTCAAGGTCGCCAGATAAGGCGTCGGGTCCGTGGCGCGCCCCAGCTCCTCGACGAGCAGGCCGAGTTCGACGGTCTCACTCGCCTCGGTGAGCTCGGTCCACCCGTTGTCGACGTATGACGCCCACAGCCGCCCGGCCGCGTCGGTGTCCTGTCCCTCGGCGATCGCGCGAACCAGAGACGCGGGGCACTCCTTGGTGAGCACGTCGCGTGCGGTGTCGCGCCACAACCGCTGGTCGGAATCCAGCTCCAACAGCATGGCCGTACCTCTCATTGAGAATCATGAAGAAATTGCGCTCGGCGAACGATGTCGCACCCTGGGAGAATATCATTCTCCCCATCTGCGAGTAAGAATCTCAAAAAGTAGGGGTGTGACGCCACAACGGCGATAAGTTCTCCGGTACAGTTCATCCATGACTTTCCACAGGACCGCGAGTCGGTGACCCGATGAGCAGTCCCAGCGAAGAACCCGCCTGGAAGCAGCGCGCCGTCGAGCGGTCGATCAAGACCGCCAAGTTACGCGCCGCCCAGCGGGTGCAGCGCTTCCTCGACGCGGCGCAGGCGATCATCACCGAAAAGGGAAGTACGGATTTCACCGTCCAGGAAGTCGTCGATCGCTCGCGGCAGTCGCTGCGCAGTTTCTATCTTCAGTTCGACGGCAAGCACGAACTGCTCTTGGCGCTCTTCGAAGACGCCCTCAGCCGCGCTGCCGACCAGATCCGCGCCGCGACGTCGGGGCAGGCCGATCCACTGGATCAGCTCAAGGTCGCAATTGAGTTGCTGTTCGAGCTTTCTCGGCCCGACCCCAGTGCCAAGCGTCCGCTGTTCACCGATTTCGCCCCCCAGCTGCTCATCTCCCACCCAACCGAGGTGCGGGTGGCGCACGCGCCCCTCATCGCGCTCTTCACCGAGTTGATGGAGGCCGCAAGCGAGGCGGGACGACTGCGCGAGGGCGTCAACCCCCGCCGGATGGCGGCCATGACGATGCAGACTGTGATGTTCACCGCACAGTCGAGTGCGCCCGCCGAAGAGGACGGTGTGCACCCGATCACAGCAGAGGAAGTGTGGGCGTTCTGCGCTCACGGCTTCGCCGCCAGCTAGCGCAAGAACATCGTTCTCAGGTCCTAGAACGCCACTTACACTCGACGCGTGGCTGTCTCTCTGACCGAACTGTTGGCCTGTCTGCGGTTGCGCCGGATCGGCGATGAGGCGGACGGGACTCTGCTTTTCGATGCCGACAATCTGACGCTGGACTACCGCCGGGTGTTCGGCGGGCAGATTCTGGGGCAGTTCGTCGCGGCCGCGCAGGCCGCATGCCCCGAGAAATCGGTGAAATCGATGCACTGCGTCTTCCCGCGCGAAGGGCAGGCCGACGAACCCCTCCGCTACACGGTGCAGCGCCAGCATGAGGGCCGATCCTTCGCCACTCTGGCGCTGTCGGCCACGCAACCGTCCGCGGTGGTCGGCTCCGCGTCGGTGTCGATGCACGCGCTCGAAAACGGCCGCGAGCACCAGGATTTGGCGTACTGCGGCGGACCGGTTCCGGCCCCACCCGGCCCCGAACACCGCCTGGGTCTCGACTTCATCCCCTGGGAGACCCGCAGCACGGTCGACCTCGGGGATCGCAGCGCCGGACCACCGGAGTTTGAACTGTGGCAGCGCACACCGCCCGTCCCCGACGACCTTCACGCGGCCCTGACGGCCTACGCCACCGATCTCACCCTAATAGGAACAGCGCTGCGTCCGCTCGACGGCTACTCGCAGAGCGACACCATCACGCGGTTCACCTCGGCGGTCACGTCCCACTCGATGTGGTTCCACCGCCCGTTCCGCACCGCCGACTGGCTGCTGCTGCGGCAGCACAGCCCCATCTTGGCCGGGGGACGCACCTTCGGGCGCGGCGACGTGCTGACCCGCGACGGCGTGTTGGTGGCCTCGTACGCCCAGGAGGCCCTGGTGCGTTTCCTGGACTGAGTGTCCTCAGTCGGCCAGGCCGGCCAGGCGGTCCGCGGCCGCGTAGGCGCTCGTAGACCCGTCGGCCACCGCGGCCGCCAGCCGGTTCAGGTCCGGATGGCGCTGCAACCGGGTCTGGGCCAGCGACAGGATCTGTGCGCGTGCCCGAGCGGTCCGGCGCTCACTGGTGTCGGATCGGTGGTGGGCTTCGATGGCCTCCATGAGTTCCGGTACACCATCGCCTTGTGCGGCAATGAGTTTGAGGATCGGCGCGGCGGTCTCGGCATGCAGGTCCCGGACCGTCTGATCGGCGCCGTCGCGATCGGCCTTGTTGACCACGACGACGTCGGCGACTTCGAGCAGGCCGGCCTTCGCGGCCTGGATGGCATCACCGGCGCCCGGGTTGAGGACGACGATCGTGGGGTCGGCCACCGCGGCGATCTCGATCTCGGACTGCCCCACGCCGACGGTCTCCAGCAGCACCAGGCCGTAACCCAGCGCCGCGAGCAGGCGAATGGCGGCGGGCACCGCCGCGGCCAGGCCACCCAGATGCCCCCGGCTGGCCACTGAACGGATCAGCACCTCGGGGTCGTTGATGTGGGCGGCCATCCGGATCCGGTCCCCCAGCAGGGCCCCTCCGCTGTACGGCGAGGACGGGTCGACCGCCAGGACCGCGACCCGGTTGCCCCGCTCGCGGTACGCGCTGACCAGCGCCGCGACCGTCGTCGACTTGCCGGCCCCCGGCGGACCGGTGATTCCGACGACCTGGACGTCCACCGAGTCGAGCCCGTCGAGGACCGCGAGGACCTCGTTGCGGCGGGCGCTTTCGACCAGGCTCAGGAGTCGCCCAGCGGCCCGCACGTTGCCGGCGCGAGCCGAGGCGATCAGGTCACCGACATCGGACATTTCCCGGGTCACAGTCATTGATTATCGGTCCTTGACGTTGGGGGTCGCTTCGATCTGGCGAGAATAGTATTCTCCGAAGCTGAGAGTCTGAATTCCAGGAAGGGAACAGCATGCAGATCACGGGTAACTCGGCGCTCGTCGTGGGTGGCGCCGGCGGACTCGGCGAAGCCACCGTGCGACGGTTGCACGGCGCCGGAGCCAAGGTCGTCGTCGCCGACATGGCCGACGACAAGGGCAAGGCACTGGAGTCCGAACTCGGAGTGCGCTACGTCCCCACCGATGCGACCAGCGAAGAGAGCGTGCTTGCCGCCATCGCCGAGGCCGAATCGCTTGGACCGCTGCGCATCTCGATCGACACGCATGGTGGCCCGGCCAGCGGTGGCCGCCTTGTCGGCAAGGACGGCAGCCCGCTGGGGCTTGAGGGTTTCAAGACCACGATCGAGTACTACCTGACGGCCGTGTTCAACGTCATGCGCCTGTCGGCCGCGGCGATCGCTCGGCAGGAACCCCTCGACGAGGGGCAGCGCGGCGTCATCATCAACACCGCCTCGGTCGCGGGCTATGAGGGTCAGATCGGCCAGCTGCCCTACTCGGCCGCCAAGGGTGGCGTGATCGGGATGACTCTGGTGGCCGCGCGCGACCTGTCGCCGCTGGGCATTCGGGTCGTGACCATCGCACCGGGCACGATCAACACGCCGGCCTACGGTCAGGCCGCCGACCAGTTGGAGGCCTACTGGGCGCCGCAGATCCCGTTCCCGAAGCGGATGGGGCGGTCTACCGAGTACGGGCAGTTGGCGGCGTCGATCATCGAGAACGACTACCTCAACGGTGAGGTGATCCGACTCGACGGCGCCCTGCGCTTCCCGCCGAGGTGAGCCGGGAGGGTGTGAGCGGCACTCGGCGCCGCTCACACCCCACGGGTCACTTCTTGGCGACCAGTCCGTCGACGATCTTGTTGAAATCGTCTGTCCCGAAAGACACATACTCGCTCAGGTTGGCGTAGTCCAGCGAGGCCATCACCGAGCGCTCGAGTTGCATGTTCATCAGGCGTTTGGTGCTCTCCACGGCCTGCTGCGGCAGTTCCAGGATCTTCTTGGCGCACGCGATGGCCTCACTCACCGGCTCCGCCACCACATGATTGGCCAGGCCCAGTTCCAGCGCGCGCTGCGCGGTGATCTTGGTGCCCGTCAGCGCGAACTCCTTGGCCTGCAGGAAGCTGATCTGCATGGGCCACACCAGCGGACCGCCGTCGGCGGCCACCAGACCGATGCGCACATGAGGATCCGCGAAATGCGCGGTCTCGGCCATGTAGACGATGTCCGACAGCGCGGCCAGGCTGCAGCCCAAGCCGACCGCAGGACCGTTCACCGCGGCGACCACCGGGATTCGGCACCGGATCATTCCCGTCACGATGTCGCGACCGTGCTTGATGGTCTTGGTGCGCAACGCCTCATCCCTGCGGAGTTCGTCGAGGTAGTGGAAGTCGCCACCGGCCGAGAACGCGCGGCCGGCCCCCGTGAGCACCGCGACGCGCGCGTCGGCGTCCTCGTTGAGTCGATCCCACAGACCGGCGAGCCCGACATGCAGGTTGTCGTTGACGGCGTTGAGGGCGTCAGGCCTGTTCAGGGTGATGATCCGCAGGGGGCCTTCGGCCTTGACGTCGATCTCCTCAGGCATGCCATACATGTCAAACTCCCAATCCGAGAATGCGCGAAGCGATGATGTTCTTCTGAATCTGCGACGTGCCACCCATGACGCTCTGCGCCCGGCTGTACATGTAGGCACCGAGCATCTCGTCATCCCCGGTGCCGGCGATGTCGAGGGCCGCGTGCCCGACCGACTGCTCGACCCACGTCATCAGCAGCTTGTCGATCGACCCGTTGGGGCCGTGCGAGAGCCCGTCGAGTTGTTCAGAGAGCCTGCGACGCACGTGATGGGTCAGCATCTCGACCTCGACGGCCGCCCAGACCAGTTCCTCGGACGGCGTCTCGGCCCGCTTTGCCAGCGACCGCACGATCTTGTCGTAGCGAGCCGCGAAGCCCAGCGTCGAGGGCTCCCGCTCATGGCTGACCACCGTCATCGCCAACGGCCAACCCTCACCGGGCGCGCCGACCATGTTCTCCACCGGGACCTTGGCGCCGTCGAATGTCACCTGCCCGAATTCCTTTGTCACACCGCTGATCATCTGCAGCGGACGCTGTTCGATGCCCTCCTGGTGCATGGAGCAGATGAAGGCCGAGATGCCGCGGTGTCGCTTGGCGTCGGGATCGGTGCGGGCCAGCACGAGGCACCAGTCGGCCTCGTCGGAGTAACTGGTCCAGATCTTGTGACCGTTGATCACCCAGTGGTCGCCCTCGAGGGTGGCCGTGGTGGTCAGCGATGCGAGGTCCGAGCCCGCACCGGGCTCGGAGAAGCCCTGGCACCACCGTTCACTGCCGTCGATCATTCCCGGCAGGAAACGCTGCTGCAGTTCCTCACTCCCGTGGTGCCCGAGGCCCACCACCAGATAACCGAGGCTGGGCCGGGCCGGCGCTCCGGCACGCGCCAGTTCCTCGTCGAGGATGACGTCGTAGACCGGAGGAAGTTCGTGTCCGCCGAACTTCTTGGGCCAGGACAGACCGAAGAATCCGGCCTGGTACAGAGCGCGGTGCCACTCGCCCGCCTTCGCCCAGTACTCATCACCGGACGTCGGAAAGTCCTTGGCATGCACGCTCAACCACTCGCGCAGCCGTTGCCGGAATGCCGCCTCGTCGGCGGAATCACGAAAGTCCAAGGTCGATCTCCTCCCACTTGACGGGCCACAGTTCTGTCGAGGTCAACGCTCGACGCAGATAGACATGGGCAAGGCATTCCCAGGTGTTGCCGATGCCGCCGTGCACCTGGATGGACGTCTCGCACACCGTGCGAGCCGTGCGGGCGCAGTACAGCTTGGCCACCTTGGCGGCACGCAGGGCCTCCGCGGCGGGCAGTTCGTCGACCGCCCACGCCGCGTGGCGCAGGATGCTCACCGACCCCTCGACCAGAGTCAGACTCTCGGCCAGCAGATGGGCCACGGCCTGATACGAGCCGATCGTATTGCCGTACTGTTCGCGGATTTTCGCGTACTCGACGGCCAGATTCAGCGTGCCGCGCGAGACCCCGACCAGATCCGCGGCGGTGACCACCAAGGCCAGCGCCTGCCACCGGACGGCAGCCTCCTCGGAGATCGTGCCCACCGGTTCGGCCGCACCGAGTACGCCCCTGGCCCGGGTCAGGTCGGCCGACGGGGCCGACTCCCCCACCGGCGCCACCGCCACCGCGGTGCCGTCGAGCAGTAAGGCCCGGGCAGCGCCGCGTGCGTCGACGGCCTGGTCGCCGACCGCGACCGTCAACTCGACGGCGTCGACGCCGTCGAGTTGACGCGCCGCATCGTCGGCGAGTACCGGGCCGAGGAACGGTGCATCAACGAGTCCGCGGCCGAACTCCTCGGCCACCAACGCGACTTCCACGCCGGAGGCCTCGTCGGAGCGCAGCGACCGCCATCCCGTGACGGCGATCTGCTTGTCCAGCCGGGCGATTCGACTCTCGTCGTCGAGTTCGGCGACCGATCCGGGACCGAGGTCATCGGCCAGTTTCGCGGCCGCATCACGCAGCTGTTGTTGTTCAGTGGTCAGACGTACATCCATGGCGCTCCTTCAGCACGCGACGCAGCACCTTGCCGGAGGGCAGGCGCGGGATCTCGGGGACGAAAACTATTTCGGCGGGACGCTTGTAGGACGCCAGCGACTCACCCACCAGCGCAACGAGTTCAGCCGCGGGGACCTCACGATGCACCGCGACCGCCGCAACGACGGCTTCACCGTCGGCCTCATGCGGCACGCCGAACACTGCACAGTCCGAAACGTCGGGGTGGCCGTGCAGGACGGCTTCGACTTCGGCGGGCGCAACCTGGAAGCCGCGGACCTTGATCATCTCCTTGGCGCGGTCGGTGATCCGCAGGTGGCCGTCGTCGTCGAGAAAGCCGACGTCGCCGGTGCGGTACCAGCCGTCCACGACGACGGTGGCAGTGTCCTCGGCCGGCAGGTATCCGGCCATCATCGAATTCGATTGGGCCTGAATCTCTCCGGGCTCCCCCGTCGGCAGCGGCTCTCCGGCCTCGAGCGACACCACGCGCAACCGGACCCCGTCCGCCGCGCGCCCGACGGTGTCGAGGGGCCCACCGGAGAGTTCGTTGCAGGTCAGGACGGGCAGTTCGCTGGCGCCGTACGCCGTCGTCCACCCCACGCCCGTTCGCCGGGTGACGGTCTCGGCCACGCTGACCGTCACCGGAGTGGCGCACCACATGATGTAGCGCAGCGACGACAGGTCGAAGGCCTCCAGGGCCGGGTGCGAGGCGATGGCCAGCGCGATGGGGGCGACGGCCATCTCGACGGTGATGCGGTCGGTCTCGATGTGCCGCAGCATGGTGTCGATGTCGAAGCGGCGGTGCAGGCGCAGCCAGCCACCGGATTCGAGCACCGTGGCGATGTTCAACAGACCCAGAATGTGCGAGGGCGGCGTGACGATCTGCATGCGGTCGGACGCGGTCAACTGCAATGCAGTGCGCCAGGCCGAGATCGCGGCCGCGAAGGATCCGTACGTGTGCCGCACGGCCTTGGGCAGACCGGTGGTACCCGAACTGAAGACCAGGACGGATTCCGCGTCGGCATCGGGGGTGACCGCGGCTGGCGCCGGTGCGGCGGCGCGCTCCTCATCGAGACTCACCATCGGCATCAACTCGGCCAGCGTGGCCTGGTCCCCGATCGCGTGCGCCGGTTCCGTCAACGCCAGCGCGTGCGCGACTTCGGCACGCTTCCACGCCGTACTGATCAGGACGACGGAGGCGCCGAGTCTCCAGACCGCGTACAGGGCCACGACGAACTCCGGGCGGTTCGAGGACATGAGAGCGACGCGCTGGCCGGGCCGCACTCCGCGCTGCGCGAGCACCGCGGCGAACGACGCGATCTCGGCGTCGAGCTCCGACCGGCGGTAGTCGCGCCCCTCAAACGCGAGAACGACCGGGTCAGGCATCGGTCCTCCTCGGCGAGGGCTGTCGGGGCATCGCATCGACCCCGGTGGGCGGACTGCGGAGCCACGCGGGCGCGTGGCAGACTGGAGAAGATCCTATCTCAGTATGAGAACATTATTCTCATTGAGGTAGAATACACATACCAATTTCCGCGATCCAGAGGATGGGGTGATGGCAGTAACGATGTCCAGCGACACCGAAGTGGCTCCGTCACAGAGCAGCGACGCCCCGGCGACCGTGACGATCCTGCTCGACGGCAAGACCGCCACCACGTCAGCGCGACCGGACGAGACCATCCTGGAGACGGCCCGCCGCGCCGGCCTGACCCCGCCGTTCTCCTGCGAGGCCGGCAACTGCGGCACCTGCATGGCCAAACTCACCGAGGGCACGGCGTCGATGCGGGTCAACGACGCCCTCGACGACGACGAGGTCGAAGAGGGTTATGTGCTGACCTGTCAGGCCACACCCGACGGCCCGGTGGTCGTCGACTACGACTGCTGACCGCTGCCCCTCTTGGGCGGTCGGTGTGGGCGTACGAGCGTTCAGGCCCCGTACTCCCCCAGCACCGGCGGCGGGCGATAGTCGGGCTGGTAACCCTCCACGCGAACCGAACTGGCCACCAGACGGTAGTTCCCGGCCGTCACGACCATCTCCGGCAGGGCGTCGAGCGCCTCGGGAAGCGTGCGCACGGCGGCGGCCGGGATCCCCAGTGGTTTGAGCCGGGCCTCCCAGTTCTTCGCGGTGTCACCTGCGAGTGCGGCCGTGACGACGGCAAGGACCTCGTCACGACGTTCGGAGCGCTCAGCCATGGTGTCGAAGCCCGTCAATCCTGCTTCCGCACTGAAGCGGCGCCAGAACCCGTCGTGCGTGATGAACAGCGCCAGATGTCCGTCCGCGGTGGGAAACAGCTGAGCCGGCACGTAGAACGAGTGCGCCCCGTTGGGACGACGCTGCGGGTGCACACCCCGGTTCAGGTAGGCCGCGGCGTGATAGTTCAACTGCGACAACAGCACATCCCGCAACGAGACGTCGATCTGACCGCCGCGCCCGGACACGATCTGCGCCAGCAGACCCAGCGCCGCGGTCAGGCCCGTGGAGTTGTCCGCCGACGAATACCCCGGCAGGGTCGGCGGTCCGTCCGGATCCCCGGTGAGCGCGGCAATGCCCGTCGCGGCCTGTACGACATAGTCGAAGGCAGGGTCGTCGCCGCCGTTCAGGCCGAATCCGGTCAGCGCGACGCAGACGATCTTCGGGTTGAACTTCTGCAGCGCCTCATACGTCAGCCCCAGCTTGTGGATCGCGGACGGCTTCAGATTGACCAGTAACGCATGGGATTCCGCGACGAGTTCGGCGAGTCTGCGCTGGCCTTCGTCGGTGCCCAACTCCAGACAGATGCTGCGCTTGCCGCGGTTGAGGCTCGCGAAGTAGTCATCGCTGACCTGACGCGAGATGTCGCCGGTCGGCGGTTCGATCTTGATCACCTCGGCGCCGAGATCAGCCAGCATCATGGTCGCGTAGGGACCGGCGAGCATCGTGCCGACCTCGAGCACGCGGAAGCCGGCGAGGGGCCCTGCGCTCATCTGATCGCTTTGGCGAGCTCGGCGATCACCTCGCGCGTGCGGTACTTCGACGCCACAAGTTCGTCGCGGGTGTCCCCGATCGGAAGCAGTCGCACCGAAAGGTCGGTCACGCCGGCGTCGGCGAACTGCTTGAACCGCGCCAGGATTGCCTCTTCATCGCCGGCCGCGCAGAGGTCGCCGACATTGCGAGCGTCGCCACGGTCCAGAAGTTTCTGGTAGTTCGGCGACGTCTCGGCCTCGGCGAGGATGCGGTTGGCCCGCTCCTTGGCGGCGTCGATCTCGGAATTCGCGCACAGGCAGACCGGGATACCGGCGACGACGCGAGGTGCGGGACGTCCGGCGTTCTCGGCGGCCTTGTTGATGCGCGGGGCGATGTGGTCGCCGATCGCACGTTCGTCGGCCATCCAGAGCACGGTGCCGTCGGCGAGTTCACCGGCGATCTGCAGCATCACGGGCCCCAGCGCGGCGATGAGCACCGGCAGGCGCGGCTCGGCGCCCAGGGCGGTGGGGTTGTGCACCGTGAACGTGTCGTTCTCGACGTCGACCGGTCCGGGCCCGCTCAGCGCCGCGTTGAGCACCTCCAGATAGTCGCGGGTGTAGGCCGCAGGCTTCTCATACGGCAGCCCGAGCATGTCCCGAATGATCCAGTGGTGCGACGGCCCGACACCGAGCGCGAGGCGGCCACCGGTGCCCGCGTGCACCGAAAGCGCCTGGCGGGCAAGCGCGATCGGGTGCTGCGCCTGCAACGGCACGACCGCGGTGCCCAGTTCGATGCGAGTGGTGCGCCCACCCATCAGCGACACCATGGTCAGGCAGTCGAAGTCGTCGGGCACCTGTGGCATCCACGCCGTGTCCAGGCCCGCAGCCTCGGCCCACTCGATGTCGGACAGGAACTTGGTGACCTTGCGGGTCATGTCGCCCCGTTCGGCACCGATCATCACGCCGAGTCGCATCAGCTTGCTTCTCCTTCTGCGGCCACGGTCTGACCCGTCAGGGCCCGAACGTCGCGCACCAGGACATCCAGCGGAGTCCCGGTCGGGAACACCGCGGCGGCACCGGCGTCGAGCACCTTCTGCACGTCACCCTGAGGGATGGTGCCGCCGACGACCACGGCGATGTCACCGGCGTCGGCGGCGCGAAGCGCCTCGACGGTACGGGCCGTGAGCGCCAAGTGCGCCCCCGAAAGGATCGAAAGGCCCACCACCGCAACGTCTTCCTGCAGGGCGATGGACACGATGTCCTCGATGCGCTGTCGGATCCCGGTGTAGATCACCTCGAACCCCGCGTCACGCAGCGTGCGCGCGACGATCTTGGCCCCGCGGTCGTGGCCGTCCAAACCCGGCTTGGCCACCAGGATGCGGGCGGGAGATTCTGCAGAAGTCATCTAGAACACCACCGGTTGTTGGAATTCGCCCCAGACCGCCTTGAGTGCCGAAACCATCTCGCCCACAGTGCAGTAGGCGTTGGCGCAGTCGATCAGAGCATGCATCAGATTGTCAGTGCCCTCGGCGACGCGGGACAATGCGGCGAGCTTGGCGGCCACCTCGCCGGAGTCGCGCTCGGCCTTGACCCGGGCCAACCGCTTGAGCTGCAGTTCGCGGCCCTCGGCATCGAGTTCGTAGGTGTCGATGTCCGGTGGCGGCTCATCGGAGACGAACTTGTTGACACCGACCACCGGTCGCGTGCCCGATTCGACCTCCTGGTGGATCTTGTACGCCTCGTCGGCGATCAGACCCTGCAGGTAACCGTCCTCGATCGACCGGACCATGCCGCCGTGGTTCTCCAGGTCGGCCATGATCTCGATGATCTTCTCCTCGGTGGCGTCGGTGAGCGCCTCCACGAAGTACGAACCACCCAACGGATCTGCCACGCGCGTCACGCCGGTCTCGTAGGCCAGGATCTGCTGGGTCCGCAGCGCGAGCGTCGCGGACTCCTCACTGGGCAGCGCGAACGGTTCGTCCCAGGCCGCGGTGAACATCGACTGCACGCCGCCCAGCACCGAGGCCAGTGACTCGTAGGCGACGCGCACCAGGTTGTTCTGCGCCTGGGGCGCGTACAGCGACGCACCACCGGAGACACAACCGAACCGGAACATCGAGGCCTTGTCGGTCTTGGCACCCCAGCGCTCGCGCACGATCGTGGCCCACCGGCGCCGGCCTGCACGGTACTTGGCGATCTCCTCGAAGAAGTCGCCGTGCGTGTAGAAGAAGAACGAGATCTGCGGCGCGAACTGGTCGATCGTCATGCGACCGCGCTCGACCACGGTGTCGCAGTAGGTGACGCCGTCGGCCAGCGTGAACGCCATCTCCTGCACCGCATTGGCGCCGGCGTCGCGGAAGTGCGCACCCGCCACCGAGATCGCGTTGAACCTGGGCACCTCGGCCGCGCAGAACTCAATGGTGTCCGCGATCAGACGCAGCGACGGCTCGGGCGGCCAGATCCAGGTGCCGCGGGACGCGTACTCCTTGAGGATGTCGTTCTGGATCGTGCCCGTGAGCTTCTCGCGAGGAACCCCGGCCTTCTCGGCGGCCGCGACGTAGAACGCCAACAGGATGGCCGCGGTGCCGTTGATCGTAAAGCTGGTGCTGATCTTGTCGAGGGGGATGCCGTCGAACAGGATCTCGGCGTCGGCCAGGGTGTCGACAGCAACGCCGACCCGCCCGACCTCTTCGCCGTACTCGGCGTCGTCGGAGTCATAGCCGCACTGCGTGGGCAGGTCCAGCGCGACCGACAGTCCGGTGCCGCCCTGTTCCAGCAGGTAGCGATAGCGCTGATTGGACTCCTCGGCCGTGCCGAAGCCGGAGTACTGCCGGAACGTCCAGAGGCGACCCCGGTAGCCGGAGGCGAAGTTGCCCCGGGTGAACGGAAACTCCCCGGGGGCAGGCGGCGTTGCCGGCGGGTCTGTCGGCCCATAGACCGGGTCCAGCGGGATCCCGGACGAGGTCGAAGTTGTGTAATCCATCGGTCTCCAAGTCGTGAAACAGCTACCGGATAACGTACTTGCAAAAAAAGAGAATGCCAATACCGTACGGTGGAAATGACCAAGGGAGAGACATGACTAACAGCACCGCCGCCACGGCTCTTCAGGGCCGCACCCTCGTCGTATCCGGCGCCAGCCGCGGGATCGGATTGGCCATCGCAGTGTCGGCAGCCCGACAGGGCGCCAACATCGTGCTGCTGGCTAAGACGGCCGAGCCCCATCCGAAGCTGCCGGGCACCATCTACACCGCGGCCGCCGACATCGAGGCCGCGGGCGGCAACGCGGTCCCGGTGATCGGCGATGTCCGCAAAGAGGACGACGTCGCGCGCCTCGTGGAGACCGCTGTCGACCAGTTCGGCGGTGTCGACATCTGCGTCAACAACGCCAGTGCGATCTCCACCGACCCCACCGACGAACTCTCGGCCAAGAAGTTCGACCTGATGATGGACATCAACGTCCGGGGCACCTTCCTGCTCACCAAGGCCTGCCTGCCACACCTGCGCAAGTCGCCCAATGCGCACGTCTTGACGATCGCCCCGCCGATGAACATGAGCCCATACTGGCTGGGCGTGCACCCCTCCTACACGTTGTCCAAGTACGGCATGACCCTGTTGGCGCTGGGCTGGGCCGAGGAGTACCGCGAGGCGAAGATCGCCTCCAACTGCCTGTGGCCCGAGACCTACATCGCCACCGCGGCCGTCACCTCGCTGGCCGCGGGCAGCGAACTGGCGGAGTCGTCACGCAGCCCCGAGATCATGGGCGATGCCGCGGCGGCCATCGTGGCGCGCCCGTCCGACGAGGTCACCGGACAGTGCTTCATCGACTCCGACGTCCTGCGCGACGCGGGCGTGACGGATCTGTCCCGTTACGGTGGCGGCGACAACCCGATCCCCGACCTGTTCCTGGACGCGGCCGAACCGAAGTCCTGACGGGACAGCGCGACAGAGCCAGGAGGCCGCCCACATGGACAAGCAGACCTACGAACGCGGCCGCGAAGTCCGCACCGCGGTGCTCGGCCAGGCGTACGTGGACGCCGCGACGAAGAACGTGGACGAGTTCTCGGCGCCCCTGCAGGATCTGCTCACCGAGTACTGCTGGGGTGCGGTATGGGGCCGCGAGGGGCTGCCCCTCAAGATCCGCAGCATGCTCAACCTGGCCATGATCGCGACGCTGAACCGGCCCCACGAACTGCGCACCCACCTGCGTGGCGCGCTCAACAACGGTGTGACTCGTGAGGAGATCCGCGAGGTGTTCCTCCAGGTCGGGGTCTATGCGGGAGCACCCGCGGCCGTCGACAGCTTCCGGATCGCACGGGAACTGTTCGCCGAACTGGACGCCACGTGAACCTCACCCTCGGGTTCATCGGCCTGGGGCACATGGGCTCGCCCATGCTGCGCCGACTGGTCGCCGCCGGACATCCGGTGGTGGCGTTCGACCCGCGCGCCGAGGCCCTCGACGGGGCCGTACGGGCCGGCGCCGCCGCGGGCGCCGATGTCCGCGACGTCGCCGACCGCGCCGACGTGGTGCTGGCGAGCCTGCCCACCCCGCAGGCCTCCCTCGAAGTGTCCGGCGGCATCCGGCACGGTGCCCGCATCCGCCGCTTCGTCGATCTGTCCACGGTGGGCGCCACCACGGCCCAACAGGTCCACGAGCGCCTGCGGGAGCACGGCATCAGCACGCTGGACTGCCCGGTCAGCGGCGGCGTGCACGGCGCCGAGCAGGGCACGCTGGCGTTGATGGTGTCGGGCCCACGGACCGAATTCGACTCTCTGCGAACGGTGTTGGAGGCGCTGGGCAGACCCATCTTCGTCAGCGAGTCTCCTGGCGCGGCCCAGACCATGAAGCTGGTCAACAACATGCTCGCGGCGACGGCACTGGCGGCCACGGCCGAGGCGGTGGTGATGGGGGTGCGCGCGGGACTGGATCCAGGCGTGATGATCGACGTGCTCAACGCCGGTTCCGGCGGCACCCACGCCAGCCGTGACAAGTTCCCGCGCGCGGTGCTCCCCCGCACCTTCGACTACGGATTCGCGACCGGACTGATGGCCAAGGACGTCGACCTCTACCTCGACGAGGCGCGCTCGCTTCAGGCACCGTCGGACATCGCGGCGGCGATCGGGAGATGCTGGAGCGACACCGTGGCCGCCGAAGGGCCCGACTCCGATTTCACCGCCGTGATCAAGCCCATGGAGGCCGCTGCTGGGGTGCTCGTCGACGGCCGACCGACGGATTCCGACCCGTCAGCGCCCGCGTGACCCCATCCGGCGGAAATGCTGATCGCACGAACCGAGAAGGATATTCTCGGCTGGACTGACCGAGCGGGAGGCATGGAGACGACGGAGCAGAGACCCGCGGCCGCCGCCCCCGCACGCCCCGGTTACAGCCCAGAGGTCACGCGCATCCTCGACGCCGCGGTTCGGGTGATGTCCCGCTCGACGCCTCAGACGCTTCGAGTCTGCGACATCATTGCGGAAGCGGGTACCTGCAACAAGACGTTCTACCGGCACTTCAGCGGCAAGGACGATCTGGTCATGACGGCCATGGAGCGCGGCATCGGTGTGGTCACCACTGCGATCGCCGACGAGATGTGCCGACGCGCCGACCCCGTCGACCAGGTGGCCTGCTGGGTCGAGGGCCTGCTCGAGGAGATGACCGACCCGCATCGCTTCAGGATGTGCCGAGCCACCGTGGCGCAGTTGTCCGCCATCGCCGGTCGCCGAGCGTCCGACGAGGAACTCATGGCTCCCCTTCGGGCCCTGCTCACGGATCCACTGGCCGCCATGGGCCGCCGGGACCCCGTGCGTGACGGAGACGCGGTGTTCCACTGCACGATGGGCACGCTGCGTCGGCACCTGGGATCAGGGCAGCGCCCACCCCGGGCAGACGTCACCCACCTCGTGCAGTTCTGCCTGAGCGGCATCGGAGTCGAGGCCAGTGGCGCCCAAGGCCTCTGACGCCACCGGATTGGCACTGCGCTACGCCGCGGGCGTCACCATCGCGCACGTGCTCGCCGTCATCGAGGTGCTGCTGGTGATGACCGCGCTGCGCCGCGAGACGCTGGGTGACGATCAGCCGCCGTTCAATCCCGACAACGACCCGCTGATCATCGCGCTCGTCGTGGGTGCGATCGTCGTCGTCGCGGTGGGCAGTGTCGCCATCGTGCTGCCGTCGCTTCGGTGGTACGTCACCGGCACCGAACCCACTCCACGACAACGCCGTTCGGCGCTGCGTGTCGCGCGCCGAGCCAGCCTGCTGCTGACCTGGACATGGGTGGGCAGCGGGCTGATCGTGGTGCTGGCCAACCTGGAATCGGGGTTCGCCGTTGCCGTGCTGGTGGGACCGGCGGTGTTCTTCGGCGCCACGGCGGCGGTGTGCACCGCACTGCTGCTGACGGTGCGCACCCTGCATCCCCTCAGCGCGGCCGCGGGGCCGTACGCGGTGCGCCGCGACACCGCACCCGGCGTGCTGGCCCGACTGCTGATGATGTGGGTGCTGTGCTGCGCACTGCCCAGCATCGGCATCGCGCTGCTGATCCTGATCCGCAGTCGGGGCTGGATCATCGACACGACGTCGTCGGTGGAGATCCCGGTCCTGGTGCTCAGCGGCGTCGCGGTGCTGTGGGGACTGCGCGGCATGATTCTGGTCTCCCGCTCAATCTCGGATCCCCTGCGCGAGGTCATCGACGCCATGGCCGACGTCGAGCAGGGCAACATCAACCGGCGCGTCAACATCTACGAGCGCTCCGAGATCGGGCTGCTGCAGAGCCGTTTCAACCGCATGGTGGCGGGACTCCGCGAACGCGACCGGATTCGCGACCTCTTCGGCAGGCACGTCGGCGACGACGTGGTCCGGGTGCTCGTCGATCGCGAGGTGTCGCTGTACCGCGACGTGCGAGAGGTGGCTGTGCTGTTCGTCGACCTCGCGGGCTCGACGCAGTTCGCCGCCAGTCAGCCCCCAGAAGTGGTGGCCGACACCCTCAACGACTTCTTCCGCGCGATCGTGGACGTCGTGGACGCCAGCACCGGATTCATCAACAAGTTCCAGGGTGACGCCGCCCTCGTGGTGTTCGGAGCGCCCGTACACACCGCCGCCCCCGCAGACGACGCCCTGGCCACCGCTCGCGAGCTGTCCCTGCGACTGCCGCACAGAGTCCGCCTGGACTACGGGATCGGAGTGTCAGCGGGACGGGTGTTCGCCGGATTCGTCGGCGCGGAGAACCGCTTCGAGTACACCGTGATCGGCGACGCGGTCAACGAGGCGGCCCGCCTCGCCGACCGAGCGAAGAGCGACACCACCCGGGTGCTGTGTTCGGGCACCATCCGAGACCGCGCCCAATGCGATGAAGCCGCACGGTGGGCATCGGTCGGCGCCGAGGTGCTGCGCGGACGTGGCGTCCCGACCGAGCTCTACCGCCCGCTCGAGCCCTGATCGCCCGGCGCGACAAAACCGTTCTTCCAGCTCGCCAGCGCCGCGTTCACACCCGCCTGCACGGCCGTGCCGTTACCCCAGCCCGCGTAGTAATGCAGTTGCAGCACAATCTCTTCCAACTCGTCTTCGGTGAGCTCACCGTTGATGAGCGCGCCACGCACCTGCACCTCGATCAGGTCGGCGCGGCCCAGCATCGCCGTCGCACCCAACACCACCAGGCGGCGGTCTCGCAGCGACAGTCCCGGGCGGCTCCAGACCTCACCGAAGAGGTGGTCGATCGTCATCTCGAGCGCGGGCGACCGGTCCTCGGGCATATGAGCGGCCAGGCCGGCGCCGTACACCTTGTCCATGGTCTGCAGTCCGACCTCGGTGCGGTCGGCCGGCGACGCGGCCTCCCGGACGCCGAGCGTCTCGGCTGCGCGCTCACGGGCCACATCGACCACCGGAACGACAATCCCGTTGTCGGCAGCCAACTCCTGGGCCGCGCCGAGGTCCTTGGTCATCAGCCGCAGCACCTGTGGGCCGGCCTGCTCGACGATCTCGGGGTTGGTGCTGCGGTTGCGCAGCCATGTGAAGAGGGTCGAACCCTGCGGGTCCGCCTCCTCGACGACGTCGATGAGCGTCTCCGGATCCACCCCGGCGGCACGCGCCAGTTCGGCGGCCTCGTGCGCGACGCGCCAGGTGCCGTAGGTGAGGACGTTGCGCGCGATCTTGGTGGCCATGCCGGCACCCGACGGGCCGCAGTGCACAACCTTCTTGGCGAAATCGGCCAGCACCGGCATCGCCCGGCGCACGGTGTCGTCGTCACCGCCCACCATGGCGACCATTCCGTTGTTGGCGGCCTGATCACCGGGTGTGACACCGCAGTCGAGCAGTGCCACACCGAAGGGTCGGCACTCCTCGGCGATGTCGAGCACCTCGGGCACGGCGAGAGTGGACAGCAGCACGACGACGAGGCCCGGCCGGGCGCCGGCGAGTACGCCGTCGGTCCCCCGCAGCACCTCGCGCACCTGCGCGGCATCGACCACCGCGATCAGCACGACGTCGCTGACGGCCGCCACCTCGGCGGGCGTCGGGGCCGCCAAGGCCAGCCCCAGATCCTCGGCCGCCTCGGGGCGGATGTCGTAGACCACCGGGATCCGGCCACGAGCCTCGAGGCTCACCGCAACACCGCCGCCGATCATGCCGAGGCCGATGACGCCGGCCCGAGGTGCGATCCCGGCACCGACCGGGCCGCGGTCCTCGACGGCCTCGCGGTCGGCGCCCGCGAGGGGAGCAACCAATTCGTCGGGACTCGCAGTCATTGCGACCTCCATCACGTAAACTAACAATGTTCAGTTACCTGAAGCTTAGTCTCACTATCGACCCTCGGGCAGGGCTCTAACCTGGTGATTCTCAGCACATCTGGAGGTGAAGTGTGCGACGCGCCGCAACAGGACAAGGGAAATCGAGCCGGCCACGCAGTCGGCGCGGACACGGCGACCAACTGCGCGCCGAGATCCTCGAGGCCGTCAACCGTCTGCTGGACGAGTGGGGCAGCGACGAGAAGCTGACCATGCGCGCCGTCGCCGAGGAGGTCGGAGTCGCGGCGCCCAGCATCTACCTCCATTTCGCCGACAAGTCCGAGCTCGTGTGGGCCGCGCTGGCCGACAAGTACGCCCAACTCGCCGACGTGATGCGGACCGCCGCCGAGGCGACCGACGGCGGTCCGCGCGACCGTCTGCTGGCCCAAGTGCACGCCTACTGCCGGTTCGCCCTGGAACACCCCGGCCACTACCGGCTGATGTACCAGGTTCGCCAACCCGCATTGGACGCCGGGAAGCGGGGCCATCACCCCTCGCGTCAGGTGTCGGGACGCCTGCGGCGCGCCCTCACCGAATGCGCCGAAGCTGGCCACCACCTGGCGCTGCCCCTGCACCAGTGCGCGCACACGCTGTGGACCGGCCTGCACGGCATCGTCTCGATCCAGCAGACCATGGCGCCGGCCGGCGGGTCCCCCGACGGCGTCTACGCGCTCGCCGACGGACTGGTGGACGCGCTGGTGTCGTGCGCCCTCGGCACGGGCGAGGCCATCCCGCGCCCGACGGAGATCGACCGGATCATCGCCGCGTCCGTGGCCGACGACGACTAGCGGCACCACATCCAACTGATCGAAAGACCCGGCCCCTTATTCAGGGACCGGGCCTCTCAGGGATCAAGTCTGCGGTTAGTCGGCTGGCCGGTTTCGCGCCGCTTCGAGTGGTGAGCTCTCACCACCCCGCACGCTTTGTTCCCACCACCCCGCGACTTCAAACCCTCGCTGCGGACTTCGGGACAGCAGTGCGGTTATGTTGTCCCGGGAACAGCGACGGACGGCGGGGCGGAAGATCCAACAACATGCGAGTTGACGGGCGGGACATCACCGTCACGGGCAAGCTGCTGCAACCCATGACGAAACGCACCAACGACATCATTCGGTTGGCGCTTTCCGCCGCCTTCCTGGCGGCCGTGATCACCAGTTCGCTGATCACCCGGTACGAGTGGGTCACGCTCGAGAAATCCATCTCGGAGATCGTCGGCGTACTCACCCCGACCCAGTCCAACCTGGTCTACCTGGCGTACGGCATCGCGATCCTGGCGCTGCCGTTCGCGATCCTGATCGGACTGCTGGCGGCCAGGCAGTGGAAGCTGCTCGGGGCGTACGTCGCGGCCGGTTTGACGGCCGTGCTGGCGCTGTCGATCACCGGCAACGGCATCGCGGCCCCGAGTTGGCACTTCGACCTGTCCGAACGGCTCGACAGCGTGCTGTCGCAGTTCCTCGACGACCCGCGCTGGATCGCGATGCTGGCGGCAATGCTCACGGTGTCGGGATCGGGACTGCCCGCACGGTGGCGCCGGTGGTGGTGGACGCTGCTGTTGGCCTTCGTGCCGATCCACCTGGTCGTCAGCGCCGTGGTGCCCGCACGGTCGCTGATGGGCCTTGCCGTCGGGTGGTTCGTCGGCGCCCTGGTGGTGCTCGTCGTCGGGACACCGGCACTGGAGGTGCCCCTGGACGGCGCGGTGCGCGCCATGCGCCGGCGTGGATTCGAACCCCAAGCCCTGGCCGTCATGCGGCCCGCCGGCCCCGGCCCACTGCTGCTGTCGGCGACCACCGACGAACCCGACTCGACCGCGGTCGTCGAGCTGTACGGTCCCAATCAACGCAGCGGCGGTGCCCTGAGACAGTTCTGGCGCAAACTGCGCCTGCGCGCCAGCGAGACAGCGCCATTGCAGACGTCCATGCGGCGCGCCGTCGAACATCGCTGCCTGCTCGCGATGGCCATCGGCGATCTGGGCCTGGCCAACACCAACATGCTGTCGATGTCAGCTCTGGACCGCGGGTGGACCATGTACGCCCACACCCCGGCCCGCGGCGAGGCGCTGCACGACGTCGCCGAGGACACCCCGGTGGAGCAGATCTGGCAGGTGCTCTCGGTGCTGCACCACCACCAGTTCTCCCACGGCGATCTGCGCAGCCGGGAGATCACGGTCGCCGACGGGTCGGTGCTGTTCGGCGGTTTCGGCTACGCCGAGTTCGGCGCCACCGACGAACTGCTCCAGGCCGACATCGCGCAACTGCTGCTCACCACCACCGACCTCTACGGCGCGGGACCCGCGGTGACGGCCGCGATCGAAACATTCGGCAAGGACACCGTCCTGACCGCGTCGCGCCGGTTGACCAAGTCGGCCATGCCAGCCCGGATCCGCGACAGTGTCGACGACGCCGGGGTCGTGCTGACGGCCGCGCGGGACGAGGTCCAGAAGCAGACCGGCGCCGACCAGATCCAGGCCGAGACCATCACCCGGTTCACCCGGACCCAGGTCATCCAACTGGTGCTGCTCGTCGCACTGGTCTACGTCGCCTATCCGTTCCTGAGCACCGCGCCCACGTTCTTCACCGAACTGCGCACCGCGAACTGGTGGTGGGCCCTGCTTGGCCTGACGGTCTCGGCGCTCACGTACGTCGGGGCCGCCGCGGCGCTGTGGGCGTGCGCCGACGGCCTCGTCAGCTTCCGCAACCTGACGATCATGCAGGTGGCCAACACCTTTGCGGCGACCACCACACCGGCAGGCGTCGGCGGCCTGGCGTTGTCGACCCGGTTCCTGCAGAAGGGCGGACTCGGCGCGGTACGCGCCACAACGGCCGTCGCGCTCCAGCAGTCCGTCCAGGTGATCGTGCACGTGCTGCTGCTCATCGTGTTCAGTACCGCCGCAGGCGCGTCCGCCAACCTGTCCCACTTCGTGCCGTCAGCGACGGTGCTGTACCTCATTGGCGGTGTAGCACTCGGACTTCTCGGGGCATTCCTGTTCGTGCCCAAGCTGCGCCGGTGGTTGGGCACCGCGGTCCGGCCGAAGCTCAAAGAGGTGGCCACCGACCTCGTAGAGGTGGCGCGCGAACCAAAACGGCTCGCGCTGATCGTTTTGGGCGCTGCCGGAACGACTCTCGGCGCCGCGCTGGCGCTGTGGGCGAGCGTCGAGGCGTTCGGAGGCGACGTCTCGTTCGTCACCGTCACCGTCGTGACGATGATCGGCGGCACACTCGCCTCGGCGGCGCCCACCCCCGGCGGGGTCGGCGCCGTGGAGGCCGCGCTCATTGGCGGCCTGGCGGCGTTCGGCGTGCCTGCCGCCATCGCGTTTCCGGCGGTGCTCCTCTATCGCGTCCTCACCTGCTGGCTGCCGGTGTTCGTCGGCTGGCCCATCATGCGGTGGTTGACCAACAACGACATGATCTGAGATCAGCTCGACGGCGGCTGGGCCGGTGCCTCGGGATGCTTGGCAAGCCAATCCCGTTCGGCGGCCCGGACTTTCCTGTGACTGACGAACAACCACACTCCGGCGACCACGCCGAGGATCACCGCGATCACGACGCCCACAATGCCCACCGTCGCATGACCGGCAGCGAACGCGAAAATACCGGCCACCAGCGCCACGACCGCGACCGCACCGGAGATCAACCCGGGTGCGTTGGCGCCGTTCTTGAAAGTCTCACCGGCATGCGGGCGGGTGGTGCGCACATGATCGACCGGATCTGAATGACTGTCACCCATGATTCCTCCTCAGCGGTAGGGCTCACTGCGCCGACTTCAGTTGACGCGCCAAAGTGCGCGGCGCCAGGCTCAGGCGTCACCGTGCAGACCGGTGCGACGGCCCGCATCGGAGGCGAGTTGACCGGCATCGAGTTGCCTACCCGCGGGGTTCGGCGGCCAAACCGTCAGCGCGAGCGGTCACGCGCTGGTGTCGCGATGGGCATCTGCGACCGGTTTGGATTCCGCGGATCCGCGTTGGCGCAGGAAGATCGACAGCCCGACGATGGCAGCAACGGCAATGAACTCGCTCTGCCAGTTCTGCATTGGCTCGAACCAGAACCGCGAGGTGATCAGGTACTGCCACACCGAGATCGCGGCCTGGCCGTGTTCGGCCTGCTCTGCGTTGTAGGCAGCGACACCGCCGAGTGCGTGCAGACTCCAGGAGGCGAAGAACAACACGAAAAACGCTGCGGCGAGGGAATTCTCGTACACGCTGAGGACCCACCCGCCCCGGCGCACTGGCCACGGCGTGGTGGGCGTCAGTGGTTGCGGAGCTTGGCCACCAGCTTGCTCTTGGTGAGTCCCGAATATCCGGACATGCCCAATTCTTTTGCTCGCTTCTTCAGCTCCGGAACGGTCCAGTCGTCGTAGGAGCCGGCTTCGCCGCCCTTACGCCCGACCGAGGATTTGCCGCGGGCTGCGGCGGCATTCGAGATGCGGGCCGCCTTCTCCTTCGAGTTGCCCTGCTCTCGCAGATCCTCGTACATCTTCTCGTCCTTGATCGACGCGTTCGGCATCGCCGTCACCTCCAAGCCGTCGACAGGAACGCTCCATGAGCGTTCCCGTCACTGAGTGCCCGCCCGCCCGCTGGGCGAAACCGCACGGCGTACCACGCAGTGATGCCCGGCCCCGCAGCGCGGAACCGGGCATCATCGGGGTTACGTCAGGAGTCCTGCTCGGCCCGTTGGCGTGCCTCGTTGGTCTTGGCCGCCGCACGTGCGCTTTCGGCCTCGGCCTCCTTCTTGGCGGCCTCGCGCTGCGCATCGGCCTTGTCCTGCTGGGCCTGGCCCTCACGCTGCAGGTCGTCGCGGCCGGCGACGGCTCCGACGACCTCCTTGGCCTTGCCCTTCACGCCCTCGACGACGCCCTTGACGGCTTCGGCGGGCCCGCTGTTCTGGTCTGCCATGGCTCTTCCCTTCGGTTGCGTCGGTTATCTCGCCCGCGGCGGCGGGCGTCCCACTCAGACTGCCCAGCCGCGCCGAGAATCAAACCCTGGCCCAGTCACCCAGGGACACTGCAGGACTGGCGGAGGTGGGTCGGTCGCCATCGGAAGGGCCCGCGACTCGCCTCCGCCAGCCAGCTGCTATCCCGCCATGAACTCGGAGTAGGCCGATGCCATCTCCGGCGGAAGAACCGTCACGTTGCACTGCCGCTGCGTCTCCCCGATCGGCGAGAGAATGCCACGCAGATCGCGGTATTCGCCCGGGTTCGAGGTGAAGTAGGCGCGCAGGTTCTGCGAGGCCGCGGCGCGCGGTTGGTTGTAGGCCGCCGTCACAGCTTGGTTCGCGCCTGGATGCGCATTCAGGTAGGACTGCGCTGATCCGGTCACCGAACTCACGGTTCCCGCAATGCCCGCGGGACTGCAGTCGGGCGCCGCGAACGCTGCCGGGGCAGCGACGGTGGCGGCGACTGCTCCCCCGAGGACACAACCTGCTGCGATGCCGGCGACGCGGCGACGCGTGGTGTCAGCATGAAATTCCATCATCATCTCTTCTTTCGCGTGTGTTGCTGTACTGCTTCTCCCCGTCCCGAAAACCAAAGTACGCAAGCGATTTTCGTCCGCCTGAGCTGCCGATTTCGCGCAGAGCCGAAACCGCCGGGCGTTACAGTGGAAGGCAGTGAAATCAGCCTCATTCGGCGGCAAATCGGTGAGAGTCCAGCCAGATCCCCGGCCATTCTTTAGAAAAAGGGTTCAGCTCTTAATTGATCGTGATTTCCGACGTCATGAAGACGTCATCAGTTCTGTCGCCTGTTTCACACCGACGGCGGCGTTTGGCGACGAGCAGTCCGGGAACCCGAACGACGGTGGGTCAAGCACCTGGCCCGCTGAAATCCAGCAGATACCAGAGAGGACGCGATGACTGAGAAGAACAGCGGTCCCGAAGAAGGCATCAAGGGCGTCGTCGAAGACGTCAAGGGCAAGGCCAAGGAGGTCGTGGGCACCGTCACCGGTCGTGACGACCTGACCGAGGAGGGCAAGGCCCAGCAGGACAAGGCTGAAGCACAGCGCGATGCCGCCAAGAAGGAAGCCGAGGCCGAATCGGCACGAGGCGCTGCCGGCGTCGCCGAGGAACGGCAGAAGTCCAACCAGTAACGGACTGAGCAGTGTGGCCCGATCCCCTTATGGGGTCGGGCCACAGCTGTCTCCGGGCCTGGCGTGCAACGGATCCGACTCGATTTCATATCGCCGTAACTGCTCGGAGCGCACGTTCGGCACTGCTCACCTAACCTGATAACTGCAGGTGAATCGCCGTCACTGTGGTCGGTGTGAAGCGCGGATTTCGGGGTACTCCCGACGCAACATTGCGCGTCGTCGAGGAGGTGCTAGTGAGCCGAACGTCGAAGCTTCTCTACATGCCGCTGTCGCTCGCCACAAGCGTGGGCGGTGGCCTACTCGCCGGTGCGCTGTTCACCCAGGTCTGGAAGCGCATCGACGACACACAGGAACCCCCGCCCGATCCCAAGGACCTCAATCGGTCGGGAGCCAAGGCGTTGTCGGGCGCGGCACTCCAGGGCCTGGTGTTTGGACTGGTGAAGGCTGCGGTCGACCGTGCGGGCGCCCGAAGCTACCGGGCCGTGGCGAAGGAGTCTCCGGTCTGATGTCCCCGATGGTGAAGAACGCCGCGAAGCCCCTGTTCAAGGCCGTGCAATTCCTCCGAGCCGGCTATCCCGACGCGGCGCCCACGCAGGGCCACATCGCCGTGCTGGCGCTGCTGCCGCAGGCAGGTTCTCAGCGCAACTTGAGTTCCTAACGGATGTCAAGCGACGTGTGGGCTCGTAGGCTCGTGTTTGGCGGGCCTGGATGTTGGAGCGCTTGGCGACTCCTGTGACTCCTGGCCCGCCGCCTGTTTGCGGCGGTCGCGCATGCGTTGGTGACGGATGTTGTCGCGGCGCCGGGGCTCGATCTGATAGCGCTCTTTGACGATGTTGCGGCCCTGAGCGTCGGTGATCGGGGTGCCGTCGACATCGCGCAGGACGTAGGGCTGGCCGTTGCGCATGCAGGTGGCGATCCGGGTGACCAGCAGGGTGGCCAGGTGGCAGATCGCCGAGTCGTGGTGGCGGTCGCCGGCCATCAATCGCTGGTATTTCGCAGCGATCTGCGGGTCGATCTTGCGGGCTTGATCAGCGGCGGTGCAGAGCATTTCGCGCAGCAGGGGGTCGCCGGCCTTGGTGATCGAGGATTCGACCCTGCTCAGCCCGGACTGGCTGACCTTGGGGACCAGTCCGGTGTAGGCGCGGATCGCGGCCAGTGAGGTGAACAGGTGGGGATCTCCGATGCGCCCGGCGATCACGGCGCTGATGACGGGTCCGACGCCGGGAGCAGAAGCCACGATTCCCTCGGGGTCGGCGTCTGCGTAGAGGTTCGCGACCCGTTCATCGATCTGCTTGATCTGCCGGGTCAAAAACAGCGCCTGTTCGGCCTCGTGGGCGATATCGTCGCCCAGTTCGGCGAAGTTCATCCCGTCCGGTCCCCACAGCATGAGGGTTTCCTTGGCTGCGACGATGAGTCCGGCGGCGTGGTCCTCACGCCACGCGCCGCGGGAGCGGGCGATCAGAAACCGGCTCAGACGTCCCTGGCCGAGTCGAATCACCGTATTCGGATCGGCATAACGAGCCAGGAATTCCAACGCCGCGTTGCCGTAGTTCGAACCGAGCACCGCATACCACGCTGGCCCGAGGAGCTCAACGAGCGCATCGAGCCGGGAATACACCGCAACCCGGCGTTTGATCATGGTGGAGCGCTGTTTGACCAAGCGCCGCAACGGGTCTGCCGGTCCCTGGCCGGAATACTCGCGCAACCCTTCGGGATGAAGTAGCGGCAGCCGGGCCAGCAGCTCGGAGTCGATCCGATCGTTCTTGGTGTGCTTGGAGTAGTACTTGCGCAGATCCGCCGATTGGGTTGTAGGCACCATCACCACCCGGGCGCCGCGGCGGCGGAACCACTCGGCCAGCACGATCCACGCGTTACGGGTCGGCTCCACCACCACGGTCACGTCCGTGGCGTCGGCCAGGAACAGATCGGCCCACAACCGCTCCAGGTCCGCCGGCCGGGTCGAGAATTTCCCCCCCGCCATACCGTGGTCCCGTCGCGGGCCAGCGTCGCTTGATGCGCCGCGCGCACCGCTACGTCGATCCCTAATGTCCACGCCATCGTTGTGTGCTCCTGTCAGCCATCAATCCCTATTCACCCAGGTGGCTGACCATCGCGGCTGTGGCCCAGACATTCTCTAAGCAGGAGTCCACACCGTCCGGCTGGCTCCAAGTTCCCGAACAAGGACACCGCTCGACCAGACACCGAGCTCGCGAGCGGACCACTCAAATCACAGGGATCACCACGCGTCCCAGTCGGACGTTCGGCCCGCCCGCGAACTCACACTCCAAAGCTAAATGTCGGTGGCTGCGCTTATGGTGTCGCCAGGACATTGGATCGACACCTAATACGCGAAAAGTGCGGGCGGAGGGACTCGAACCCCCACGCTCTTTCGAGCACGGACACCTAAAGACCGCGCGGCTGCCAGTTACGCCACGCCCGCATAGATGCCGATTCTAACGGTCCGCCCGCAGCGCCCGACGGCCAACAACCCGTAAGTGGGCGACTCACCCAACGGGAGGGCCGCAGATCGTGCGATCGAGCGAACAGTTCGAAGAGGTGCAGTTGCTTATTCGTGCGGGCGTGAACGACTGCGCGATCGCAGGACTGACTGGTGTCCCGCGCAGCACGGTGCGAGGCTGGAGACTCAGGCCGATCGGCGGCCACGCCCGACGGAGGCGTCGAGTTGCGGAGTTGTCCACGACTACGCACACCTGCCGACTCGAGCCTACGCATACCTGCTGGGGATGTACCTCGGCGACGGATGTATCTCCAAGGCGCAACGCGTGTGGCACCTCAGGGTCAGCCTCGACAAGAAGTATCCGGGGATCATCGATGCGTGCCGCGAAGCGATCGATATCCTGATGCCGACTCAACGTGCTGCTGTGCATCCTCGGCGCACCGGATGCTCGGACGTCTCGCACTACTCCAAACACTGGCCCTGCCTGTTCCCTCAGCGTGGCCCAGGTCCCAAACACACCCGACCCATCCGCTTGGAACCCTGGCAACAGACACTTGTAGACATAGCCACCGAAGACTTCGTCCGAGGTCTCATCGACAGCGATGGATGCCGCGTCGTCGCCAATGACCGCGGTGTGCGCAGCGTCCGGTACCACTTCTCGAACAAATCGGATGACATCCTGAACCTGTTCACCGCCGCGTTGGATCACCTCGGCATACCGTGGACCCGAAACCGTGCCGACACCATTGCGGTATACCGCAAGGCGGCGACGGCTCGAATGGACCAGTTCGTCGGACCAAAGTCTGCTGCGCGCCCACCACTGGTTGCCTGAGTCACTCGGATTCCTGCTTCGCCGCTGCTAGGCGGTACCTTCGAGGGGTGTCCACTACACACCGTCGGAGATGGGCGTTGATCATGCTGGTGATCATCGCCGCCGGTGGCTGCCTCGCACTCGGCTGGTGGCAGTGGACCCGCTACGAATCTGCCGGTGGCACCTTCCAGAACCTGGGATACGCGCTGCAGTGGCCGTTCTTCGCCGGCTTCTGCGTCTACGCCTACCGCAAGTTCGTCCGTCTCGAGGACGGTGAGGCCCCGCTTCCCAACCCAGACGAGCCCGCTGAGATCCCCCCCGACCTGCTGCCGCAGCGCCCGACGGCATCCCAGACCGTCGACGACCCCGCGCTGCGGGAGTACAACGCCTATCTCGCCGAACTGGCGGATAAAGACAAACAGGACAGGACCACCGCATGACCACGCCCGAAACGTCCGCGATCCCGGCCGGCGCCGCCCCGATCGACGCCATCAGGAAGGCGTTGAAGGGCTATCGGATCATGGCTTGGGCGACGGGTATCTGGCTGATCGCCCTGACCTACGAGATGGTGGTCAAGTACATCGTCAAGGTCGAGGACCTGCCCGGCTGGATGGATCTGATCGCCCCGATCCACGGCTGGGTGTACTTCGTCTACCTGCTCTTCACCGCGAATCTCGCGGTGAAGGTGCGCTGGCCCATCGGCAAGACGATCGGCATCCTCCTGGCGGGGACGATCCCGCTGCTGGGCGTGATCGTCGAGCATTTCCAGACCAAGAAGCTCAAGGCGCAGTTCAACCTCTGACGGTCGCCGCCGGTTCGGGAGCGGGCTCGACCGCGGCCGGTCTGTCCGTCGGGATCAACAGCGTCAGCCCCGCGGCGACCACGGCCGCACCGGCCGCGATCAGCAGCGCAACCTGGATGCCCGCCAGCGTCGGCGCCTCGTGTCCGGCCACCGTCACCGTCATCCCCGCCAGCACCGCACCAATCACCGCGCTCGCGACCGACGTCCCGAACGAGCGCGCCAGGGAGTTGATGCCGTTGGCGGCCGCCGTCTCCGACATCGGCACCGCGGCGTTGATCAAGGCCGGCATGGAGGCGAATGCGAACCCGACACCCACCGCGACCAGGAAATTCAGTACGAGCACGCCAGGCGCCGTCTCCAGCAGCTTCAGGCCCATCAGATACGCCGCCGCGATGATCAGACACCCCGTCACCAGCGTGAACTTGTAGCCGCGCCGCGCCGCGACCCGTGCGGCCACCGGGGACGTCAGCATCATTGCCACACCGCCGGGCGCCAGCCACAGGCCGGTCTGCACCATGGACTGCCCCAGCCCGTAGCCCGTGCTGGGTGGCAGTTCCAGCACCTGCGGCGCCACCAACGACATCGCGAACATCGCGAACGCCACGGCGATCGAGGCCAGGTTCGTGGTGAGCACCGGACGCCGAACGGTGGTGCGCAGGTCCACGATCGGTGCCGACACCCGAAGTTGCCAGCCCGCGAACACCACGAACGTCACGGCCGAACAACCGAACAGGATCAACGTCATCGCCGACGTCCAGCCCCAGATCCCACCCTTGGAGATCGGCAGCAGCAGGGTCACCAGCGCCACCGCCAGCAGCACCGCGCCCACGGGGTCGAATCGATCGTTGGAGCGCGGCGGCAGGTGCGGGACCAGGAACACGAACGCCAGCAACGCTGCGACGCCCAGGCCGGCACCGAACCAGAACAGCGCGTGCCAGTCGTAGTTCTGGGCGATCAGCGCTGCCAGCGGCAGGCCCAAGGCTCCGCCGACTCCCAGCGACGCACTCATCATTCCCATTGCGCTGCCCACTCTTTCGGGCGGCACACAGGAGCGCATCACGCTGATGCCCAGCGGAATGATCGGAATGCCGAAGCCCTGCAGGCCGCGCCCGACGATCAGCGGCAGCAGGGACGTGGTGACCGCGGCCAGCAGCGAACCGAGCGTCAGGAGCACCGCGCAGCTGATGAGCATCGGTTTGGGGCCGTACATGTCACCGAGCCGACCGAACACCGGGGTGGCGACCGCGGCGGTCAGCAGCGTGGCAGTGATGGCCCACGACGCGTTCGACGCGCCGGTGTCCAACAGCTTAGGCAGCTCGGGAATGATCGGGATGAGCAGCGTCTGCATCAGCGAGACGCTGACGCCCGCCGCGCACAGCACCGACACCAGAAGACGGGAGTGGCTGGGCGGGGCGTCGGGACGCGAGTTCACCTGCCGAGCGCCCATGACCGGCCAGCGTACACACTTAGATCAGCTACTCAAATCGGGGGGACGGCCCCGGTTTCTAGACCAGGGCGCGCAGAGCAGGAACCAGCAGTGCCAGCGCCCGACCCCGGTGCGAGGCCGCATCCTTCTCGGCCGCAGTCAGTTCCGCCGACGACCGTGTGGACCCCGACGGCACGAAGATCGGGTCGTAGCCGAAACCCCCGGCGCCGCGGGGCACCGTGGCAATGGACCCCGGCCACTCCCCTCGCACGACATGCTCGCCGTGGCCGTCGACCAGAGCACACGCCGACACGAACGCCGCGCCCCGGCGCCCCTCGGGCACATCACTCAGTTGCGCCAAGAGCAGGCGGTTGTTGGCCTCGTCGTCACCGTGGACGCCCGACCAGCGCGCCGACAACACCCCCGGCATGCCGTTGAGCGCATCCACGGTCAGGCCGGAATCGTCTGCCACGCAGGGCAATCCGGTGGCGGCGTAACCGTCGCGCGCTTTGGCCAGCGCATTCTCCTCGAAGGTCGCGCCGGTCTCGGGCGCCTCGTCGTACGGCGGGACGTCGGCCAGCGACACGAGTTCGAGTCCGACGACACCCGCGGCGTCGAGCACGCGACGCAGTTCGGCCAGCTTCTTGGCGTTGCGGCTGGCGACCAGAACCGTGGTCAGCTGCCGAAGGCTTTCTTCGGCGCCGGCCCGTCGGGAAGCCCACCCGGATAGGGGGCTTCGAGCGCTGCGGTCTGGATCGCGAACAACTGTTCACAGGATGCCAGCGCGGCGTCGAGCATCTTGTCCAGCGTCGAGCGCGGGAAGGTGGCGCCCTCGCCCGTGCCCTGGATCTCCACCAGGGTCCCGGTGTCGGTCGCGACGACGTTCATGTCGACCTCGGCGCGTGAGTCCTCTTCGTACGGCAGGTCGACGCGCACCCGGCCGTCGACGACGCCCACGCTGACGGCCGCGATGGCGCAGGACAGCGGTCGGGGGTCCGAAAGCTTGCCCAACGCACCGAGGTAGGCCACCGCGTCGGCGAGCGCCACGTAGGCGCCGGTGATCGCGGCCGTGCGGGTACCGCCGTCGGCCTGCAGCACGTCGCAGTCGATCGCGATGGTGTTCTCACCCAGCGCGCGCAGATCGATGCAGGCGCGCAGCGAGCGCCCGACCAGGCGGCTGATCTCCTGCGTGCGACCGCCGACCCGGCCCTTCACCGACTCCCGGTCGGAGCGGCTGTGCGTGGCGGCGGGCAGCATGGCGTACTCCGCGGTGAGCCATCCGAGTCCAGAGCCCTTCCGCCACCGCGGCACGCCCTCGGTCACCGAGGCCGTGCACATGACGCGGGTCTGGCCGAACTCCACCAGCACCGAACCTGCTGGATGGGAGGTGAAGCCGCGGGTGATGGTTACCGGTCGCAGCTCGTCATCGGCACGACCGTCTTCGCGAAGAGGCACGGGTTAACCCTAGCGGGGCGCCCCACCTCCTCCGCGATCAGGAGGAGCGGTGGACCTCGAACGTCTCTCCGCAGACCACGGCGCGCACCGGTCCGTCGAACTCGGCCTTGGCCTCGCTGATCACGTCCTCGCGCGATGTCCACGGCGGGATGTGGGTCAGGAGGAGCTCACGGACGTTGGCCTTGGCCGCGATCTGCCCGGCCTCGGCGCCCGACAGATGCACGTGCGGAGGCCGGTTGTCGGGATCGTGCGTCCACGACGCCTCACACAGGAAGACGTCCGCGTCGCGCGCCAACTCAACCACCGAGTCGCATACGCCGGTGTCACCGCTGTAGACCAGCACCGCACCCGACGGGTCGGTGAATCGCATCCCGTAGGACTCGGTCGGATGCGACACCAGGCGGGGCAACACGTCGAGTGCGCCGAAGCGTTCGCTACGGCCGTCGATCCAGTGCCGGATGTCGAAGACGTCGTTGAAATCGTCGAGTTCGCCGCCCTGCGGAGAACTCGCCGCCGCCAACCGCGACCAGGTGTCGCTGGGCCCGAACATCAACGCCTTACCTTCGGGCGGATTCGGGTGATAGCGACGCCAGACGAACAGACCGGGAAGGTCCAGGCAGTGGTCGGCATGCAGGTGGCTCAGCAGCACGTTCACATCGCCGGGGTCGGCATAGCGCTGGAGGGCACCCAGGACGCCGCCGCCGAAATCGATCACCAGCGGCGGTGTGTCCGGTGCGTTGAGCAGATACCCCGACGTCGGGGAATCGGGGCCGCCTACGCTCCCTGAGCACCCCAGCACCGTGATCCGCACAGCCATTAGCTTGCCATGCCCGGTTCGCGTTGGACGAAAACATCACCACTTTGCGGAATGCGGATCATGGCGCGGTCCCGACGTGACCCCGCACTCTCGCGACTCCCGTGATGACGGGCCCGAGGAAGCGCGCCGCCAGAGCCGTGAACGCCTCCGGATCCCCCGTCGCCTCGAACACGCGCGTGGCCGCTTCATCGGCGCCGTCAGGGTGCGGATGCAGCAGATCCCGCTCGGTGAGGACTCGGAGCAGATCCTTGGCGGTCTCCTCGGCGCTCGACACCAGCGTGACGTTGTCACCCATGGCGAGCTGGATCAATCCGGACAGCAGCGGGTAGTGCGTACAGCCCAGCACCAGCGTGTCGACCCCGGCGCGCTGCAGCGGTTCCAGGTACGCCTCCGCCAACCCGAGGACCTGACGCCCGCTGGTGACACCCCGCTCCACGAAGTCGACGAACCGGGGGCAGGCCACCGCCGCGATCTCGGTGTCCCGCGCCGCGGCGAACGCGTCCTGGTAGGCACGTGAGGTGATGGTCGCCTGCGTGCCGATCACGCCGATGTGACCGTTGCGCGTCGCCGCGACGGCGCGCCGGACGGCAGGCAGGATGACTTCGACGACGGGCACGTCGTAGCGCTCACGGGCGTCGCGCAGGCACGCCGACGACGCCGTGTTGCAGGCGATCACCAACGCCTTCACGCCGCGGTCGACGAGATCGTCCATGATTGCCAGCGCGTGCGTACGGATCTGCGCCAGAGGCAGTGGACCGTAGGGGCCGTTCGCGGTGTCCCCGACGTAGATCATGTTCTCGTCGGGCAGTTGGTCGATGATCGCTCGGGCGACCGTCAGCCCGCCCACGCCGGAGTCGAACACACCGACCGGAGCCAGGCGGTCCACGGATGGGCCCGTCATGACGTCAGGTACGGCGGTTGAGATCGCTGCAGCCTGCGTTGCTGACGGGCGCGACGTTCCGGACCTGACAGGAGATACGCCGCGAGGATTCCCGCGACCGCACCGCAGAGGTGCCCCTGCCACGAGACACCGTTGCAGCGGTCCAACTCCGGGATGGCGCCCCAGAGAATGCCGCCGTAGAAGATCAGCACCACCACGCCGACGACGATCTCCCAGGCGTTGCGCGTGAACCAGCCGAAGATCATCAGGAACGCCAGCCAACCGAAGATCAGCCCGGACGCACCGATGTGGTTGGTCGCCAGGCCACCGCAGGCACCCAGATTGCCGATCAACCAGGTGCCGAGGCCGCCGAGGATCCAGATGATCGCGGTCGCGTAGATGAACCGGCCCATCCCGGCCAGCGTCATCAGGAAGCCCAGGACCAGGGCCGGCACAGTGTTGGCCATCAGGTGCGCCCAGTTGGCGTGCAGCAGCGGGGCGAACACGATGCCCCACAGGCCGTCGGCCTCCATCGGGCGGATGCCGTTGGCGTCCAAGCGGTGGCCGAAAAGCTGGTCGACGAGCTCAATCGCGTAGAGCAACGCCACGAAGGCGAGGATGGTCGCGCCTCCGACCTTCCACGCCGACTTCTTCTCCGGCTTCTGCGGGGCCGGGAAGCCCGTGGTGCTGCTCATGACCTGATGCCTCGCTCCTCAGGCGGCGATTCGCGCCGAATCGTCGCCTCGGCTCATGCCCACAGCTGACCTTCCAGCGCATCTTCCGCGTCATCCAGGCTACCGGCGTACGCGCCGGTCGACAGGTACTTCCATCCGGCGTCGGCGACGACGAACGCGATGTCGGCCCGCTCGCCCGCCTTGAGGGCCTTGGCGCCCATGCCCAGAGCTGCGTGCAGGATGGCGCCCGTCGAAATGCCGGCGAAGATGCCCTCCTGCTTCACCAGTTCGCGAGTGCGGCGGACCGCGTCGAAAGAACCGACCGAGTAGCGCGTCGTCAGCACCTCGGGGTCGTACAGTTCCGGCACGAATCCCTCGTCGATGTTGCGCAGCGCGTACACGCCCTCGCCGTAGCGGGGTTCGGCGGCGACGATCTGCACGCCCGGCACGTGCTCGCGCAGGAACCGCCCGGTGCCCATGAGCGTGCCGGTGGTGCCGAGGCCCGCGACGAAGTGCGTGATCTCCGGCAGGTCGGCGAGGATCTCCGGGCCGGTGCCGTAGTAGTGCGCATCGGAGTTGGCCGGGTTGCCGTACTGGTAGAGCATCACCCAGTCGGGGTGCTCGGCCGCGAGTTCCTTGGCCTTGGCGACGGCGGTGTTCGACCCGCCCTCAGCCGGGCTGAAGATGATCTGTGCGCCGTAGAGTTCGAGCACCTGGGTGCGCTCGACCGAGGTGTTCTCCGGCATCACGCAGATCAGCCGGTAGCCCTTGAGCTGCGACGCCATGGCCAGCGAGATGCCGGTGTTGCCGCTGGTGGGTTCCAGGATCGTGTCACCGGGCTTGATCAGGCCGTCACGCTCGGCCTGCTCGATCATCCGCAGCGCCGGCCGGTCCTTGATCGAACCCGTCGGGTTGCGGTCCTCCAACTTCGCCCACAACCGCACGTGCGGGCCGTCGGGCCCGTCGTCCCAGCGGGGGGACAGTCGTTGCAGGCCCACGATCGGCGTGTGGCCGAGGGCCTCCAACAAAGAGTTGTAGCGGGTCAAGCTCAGCCTCCAGCGACTGCGGGAAGGATGGTCACCGAGTCACCGTCGGAGATCTGGGTGTCGAGGCCGCCGGAGAAGCGGACATCCTCGTCGTTGACGTAGATGTTGACGAAGCGGTGCAACTTGCCCGCGTCGATCAGGCGCTCCGAGATCCCGGCGTAGTTGGATTCCAGGTTGGAGATCACCTCGGCCAGGGTGGCTCCGTCGGCCGTGACGCGCTTCTCGCCACCGGTGTGCGGGCGCAGGATGGTGGGTATCGAAACGGTGACACTCATGATCTCTTCGACTCTCTGTAGTTGCTCTGATGGAAAACTCACCGGCGGCCCGGCTCAGTACTGCGCCACAATCTTGACGGGTTCCTCGGTGACCACGCCGTCCAGGATGCGGTAGCTGCGAAGTTCGTGCTGTTCGGGGTCCCGCGTGGACACCAGCACGTAGTGGGCGTCGGGTTCGGACGCATACGAGATGTCGGTGCGGCTGGGATAGGCCTCGGTCGCCGTGTGCGAGTGGTAGATGACCACGGGGACCTCGTCGGCGTCGTCCATGGCGCGCCACACCTTCAACTGCTCGCCGGAGTCGAACCGGTAGAACGTCGGCGACCGCTCGGCGTTGACCATCGGCACGAATCGTTCGGGGCGGTCGGAGCCCTCCGGGCCGACGAGCACGCCGCAGGCCTCGTCGGGATGGTCGGCCCGCGCGTGCGCGACCATCGCGTCGACCAGGTCAGCACGAATCACCAGCACGTCTTCTCACTCACTTTCTGCGGCGCCGCCGAATGCTGTCGGCAACATGTCACGGTAGGCCGGTATTCCGGCGATCGACTCGGCGGCCAGCACCCCAGCCAGGACTGCGCTGGCCAGCACGTCGGCGGCGGCCGCCCCGAGCTTGGCCACGAGCTTGGTCTCCGGTGACATCGACGCCGGGATGTCGGCGTCGGGCGGCACCTCCACCGCGCCGGTGGCGAGCGTGAAGACCGTGTCCCCGTCGATGGGGGTGTGGGCGGGCCGGATGGTGTGGGCCAGCCCGTCGTGGGCCGCAACCGCGAGGCGCTGGCAGGCCGCCGGGCTCAGGGCCGCGTCGGTCGCGACGACGGCGATCGTGGTGTTGAGCGGGCTGTTCTCCCGGTCGAGTGTGGTCAGTGCCTCGATCTCGCATGCCAGCGGTGGCTGCAGTCCCAGCGACTTGATCAGGTGCGCCATCCACGGAAGTCCGGTGGCGGGGTCGATGACGTTGCCCGCGCTGTTCACCGCGACGATCGCCCCGATCGTCACGCCGTTGTCGAGCGTGGTCGACGCGGTGCCCAATCCGCCCTTGAGGACGCCGGCGCGCGCACCCGCACCGGCGCCGACGGTGCCCATGGCCACCTCGGTTCCGGCCGCGGCAGCCGCCTGGTAGCCGAACTCCGCGTTGGGCCGGCAGCCCCAGCCGCCGACCGGCAGGTCGAAGATCACCGCGGCCGGGACGATCGGCACCAGGCCGCCGGGCATGGCGACACCGCGCCCGTTCTCCTCAAGCCACGTCATGACGCCGTCGGCCACCGCGAGTCCGTAGGCGCTGCCGCCGGTCAGGACCACGGCGTCGACGTAGCGGACGCTGTTCGCCGGATCCAGCAGATCGGTCTCGCGGGTGCCCGGGGCGCCGCCGCGGACATCGACCGCGCCGACGGTGCCCGGTGGCGCGATCACCACGGTGCTGCCGGCGGCCCATCCCGATCCCAGGGTCGCGTCCGGATCGATCCGGTGATGCTGCCCGACCAGAATTCCGGCCACGTCGGTGATTGAACCTGTCATCGTCACATCTGTCCCATCAGCGCAAGCACCAGATACTCCTGGAGCACAGTCAGCCATTGATACACATCGAGATGTCCCGCCAGGGGATGTTCGGAAGGCAGTCGGTCTGGGCCCTCGGGACCGATCTGCAGCATGGCACCCAACGACAGCCGCACATCGTTGACTGCGGCGATCCAGGCTCCTGCCTGCTCCTCGGTGAGTTCGAACTTGCCGCCGTCGGCCGGGCAGGATTCCAGAAGTTGTTGCGCTGACTCACGTTTGGCGTCGATGATTTCGGGCTCGTGCAGGCTGCGCAGAGCAGCGTTGAGACTTTCGGCGACCGCCGATCCCGCGGGATGCTCACGCTGCTGACGGAAGAAGTCGGGCAGCAGCCGAGCCATCGTGGCGTCGTCGGGCGGTGTCGCGTTGCCCGTGCGCATGCCGGTGATCTGTTCGAGTTCGTCGGCGGGCGAGGACGCCTCGCGGTCGTCGAGCATGCCGACGACCGACGACACCAGACTGCGCAGCAGTGCGGCCTCGTGGGGAGCCAGCGTTGACCGGAACCGCGGGCCCTGATCGGTCTCCACCCGCTTCCATTTGCGCACGCGCTCCCTGGAACCTTTCGTTACGCCGCGGTCAGCGGTCCTGCTGCATGGTGGCCCACAGCCCGGCCGCATGCAGCTTGGTGACGTCGACCTCCATGGACTCCCGCGTGCCCGAGGACACCACAGCCTTGCCCTCGTGATGCACCTGGAGCATCAACTCGGTGGCCTTGGGCTCGGAGTAGCCGAACAGCTTCTGGAAGATATAGGTGACGTAGTTCATGAGGTTGACCGGGTCATCCCACACGATGGTCACCCACGGTCGTTCAGTCGACGCGACGGTGTCGACCTGCTGTTGCCCAGCCGCCCCCGGCTTGGTCGGTGCAGACGCAGCCATGCAAGACAGGATACCGGCCGCGGGATCCGCTCCCCGAATCAGCCGAGAGGAGCGCCCGCGCCGCGCCATCGACGGACACCGACCCGGCTCGACTAACGTAGCTCGGTGTGACGGTGGCGCTGCTGACCGACAAGTACGAGCTGACCATGCTGTCGGCGGCACTGCGCGACGGTACAGCGCAGCGTCAGGCCACCTTCGAACTGTTCGCCCGACGACTGCCCGACGGTCGTCGCTTCGGCATCGTCGCGGGCACCGGGCGGCTGCTGGAAGCGCTGCCGCACTTCAGATTCGATGACACCGCGCTGGCCGCGGTCGCGGACTTCTGCGATGCCGCCACGTTGGACTTCCTGCGCGATTTCTCGTTCCGGGGCGACATCGACGGCTACGCCGAGGGTGATCTGTACTTCCCCCACTCCCCCGTGCTCACGGTGCGCGGCACGTTCGCCGAGTGTGTGCTGCTGGAGACGTTGGCTCTGTCGATCTTCAACCATGACTCCGCGATCGCCTCGGCCGCGGCCCGGATGGTCAGCGCCGCGGCGAAGCGGACTCTGATCGAGATGGGCTCGCGTCGCACGCACGAGCAGGCCGCGGTGGCCGCTGCCCGCGCGGCCTACATCGCAGGCTTCACGGGCACCTCCAACCTCGAGGCCAGTCGCCGGTTCGGCGTTCCTGCCCTCGGCACCAGCGCGCACGCCTTCACCATGCTCTACACCGGCGCGGACGGACCCGACGAACCCGCGGCCTTCCGCGCCCAGGTCGCAGCCCTCGGCGTGGGCACCACGCTGTTGGTCGACACCTACGACGTGACCACCGGCATCGCCAACGCCGTGGCCGCCGCGGGCACCGAACTGGGTGCGGTGCGCATCGACTCGGGTGACCTCGGGGTGCTGGCCCGGCAGGCCCGCCGCCAGTTGGACGACCTCGGCGCCACCGGCACCCGCATTGTGGTGTCCGGCGACCTCGATGAGTACGCGATCGCCGCGCTGCGGGCCGAACCCGTCGACATCTACGGCGTGGGCACCTCGCTGGTCACCGGATCCGGGGCGCCGACCGCCAACATGGTCTACAAGCTGGTCGAGGTGGACGGCCGTCCGGTGCGAAAACGCAGCAGCCAGAAGGAGTCCCAGGGCGGTGCCAAGCAGGCCGTGCGACTTTCCAAGCCGACGGGCACCATCACCGAGGAGGTCGTGTTCCCGGTCGGGCAGCGCCCCGCCGGACCCGACGCCGGGCGCCTGCTGACGATCCCCCTGGTCCGCGAGGGCCGTGCCGTCGTCGACGTCGATCTCGCGTCCGCCCGAGCGCTGGTCGCCACCGGCCTGACCAGCATTCCGTGGGAGGGCCTGAAACTGTCCCACGGCGAACCGGCAATCCCCACCCGTACCGTCGCCCCATGACTCGGTGCGTATGACCAGCCGAGTCGATCAGGCGCGCGTCGTGGAGTTGTTGAGCACCGCGGTGACAGCGCTGGGCGGCAGCGAACGCGAAGGCCAGGTGGAGATGGCCAAGGCGGTCGCGCATGCCTTCGCCACCGGTGAGCACCTGGCGGTCCAGGCTGGCACCGGAACCGGTAAGTCGCTGGCCTACCTGGTCCCCTCGATCGCGGTGGCGGTCCGCGACGCCGAATCCGGACCTGTGGTCGTGTCGACCGCCACGATCGCCCTACAGCGACAGTTGGTGGACCGCGACCTGCCCCGCCTGGCCGACGCGCTGAGCCGGGCGCTGCCTCGGAAGCCGCGGTTCGCGTTGTTGAAGGGGCGCGGAAACTATCTGTGTCTCAACAAGATCCACAACGGGTCCGCGGGAGACGCGGAGGAGGGCGCGCCGCAGGAGGAGCTGTTCGAGCCGCTCGCCGCCTCTGCGTTGGGCCGCGAGGTGCAGCGCCTCACCGCGTGGTCGTCGGAGACCACGTCCGGTGACCGCGACGAACTCAAGCCCGGAGTCAGCGAGCGGGCGTGGTCTCAGGTCAGCGTCTCGGCCCGGGAATGCATCGGAGTGGCGCGCTGCCCGTTCGGCAGCGACTGCTTCTCCGAGCGCGCGCGAGCGATCGCCGGGGCCGCGGACGTCGTCGTCACCAATCACGCACTGCTGTCCATCGACGCCATCGCCGACGCCTCGGTGCTGCCCGAACACAACCTGCTGGTCATCGACGAGGCACACGAACTCGTCGACCGGGTCACCTCGGTGGCCACCGGCGAACTGACCGCCGCGGTTCTGGCGGCAGCGCAGCGGCGCAGCAGTCGGCTCATCGGCCCGGAACTGACGACCCGGTTGGAGGCCGCCGCCACGACGTTCACCTCGGCGATCCACGACGCCGAACCGGGGCGCATCGACCACCTCGACGAAGAACTGGCCACCTACCTGACCGCGCTGCGGGACGCCGCGCACAACGCTCGTGCGGACATCAACCCGACACCCGGTGACCCGCAGGCGGCCGCCGCCCGCGCCGAAGCGGTGACCGCGCTGTCCGACATCCACGACACCGCGGCGCGAATCCTCGAGTCGTTCGGCCCGCCGCTGACCGAGCGCTACGACGTGGTCTGGCTCGACCATGAGGACAACCGTGGGTCAGTGCGCCCGGTGCTGCGGGTGGCCCCGCTGTCGGTGGCCGGACTGCTGCGAACCCGACTGTTCGCCACCACGACGACGGTGTTGACGTCGGCGACGCTGACGGTCGGCGGCAACTTCGAGGCGATGGCCGGTGCCTGGGGCCTGGCCGCGCGTCGGACCGATCCGGCCGAGGGCGACCAACCCGCGCCCGCGGCACCCGCACCCAAGTGGCGCGGCATCGACGTCGGCTCCCCGTTCGAGCACCAGAAGTCGGGCATCCTGTACGTCGCCAAGACCCTCCCGCCGCCCGGACGGGACGGCACTGGCTCGGCCGAACAACTCACGGAGATCGAGGAACTCATCACCGCTGCCGGGGGCCGGACCCTTGGGCTGTTCTCCTCGATGCGCGCGGCCCGGGCCGCCGCGGAGGCCATGCGCGAGCGCCTCGACACACCGGTGCTGTGCCAGGGCGAGGAGTCGACGGCGACGCTGATCGAGCAGTTCGCTCAAGACCACGCGACGTCCCTGTTCGGCACCCTGTCGTTGTGGCAGGGCGTCGACGTCCCGGGCCCCTCGCTGTCGCTGGTGCTCATCGACCGGATCCCATTCCCCCGCCCCGACGACCCGCTGCTGACCGCGCGTCAGCGCTCGGTCTCGGCGCGCGGCGGCAACGGCTTCATGGCCGTCTCGGCCAACCATGCCGCGCTGCTGCTCGCGCAGGGCGCGGGCCGCCTGCTGCGCCGCGCCGACGATCGCGGTGTGGTCGCGGTCCTGGACTCCCGGATGGCCACGGCGCGATACGCCGGTTACCTGCGCGCGTCACTGCCGCCGTTCTGGGCCACCACCGATCCGCAGCAGGTGCGCAAGGCCCTGAGCAGACTGCGCGCCGCGATCGACGGCGAGTGAGCCCCACCACCCACTAGTCTGGCCGAAGTCGGGGCGTCGCTGCGCCATGGATCGGGGAGGTTGCCGACGGTGCTGCGGGTACTCGCGACGGGTGTGGCGGTCACCGCCACCGCCACACTGCTGGCGTCATGCTCGACGGTCGTGCAGGGCAGTGCGGTCTCGGTGTACGCCGATCCGTTCAAGGTTGCCGGCATGCAGGCCGTCGACGGGCCCACGGGGTTGCGCAGCGGCATCAGCCTCGACGCGCGCGACGTCGAGGAGTCCGACGGCGGCAAGATCGACCAGATCGCCGCACAATCCGTCAGTGACATCGAGGAGTACTGGGACGCCGCGTTCAGCGAGGCGTTTCCCGGGGCGTTCAAGCCCGTCAGCGCCCTGGTGTCGTGGGACTCCAATGGGTACGCGGAGAACTTCTGCGGCGACTTCACCGCGGGCCTGGTGAACGCCGCATTCTGCCCCGTCGACAACACCATCGGGTGGGACCGCGGCGAACTGTTCCCGGCGCTGCGCCGCGCCCACGGCGATATGGCCATCACGATGGTGCTGGCCCACGAATACGGGCATTCGGTGCAGAAGCAGGCGCGATTGAACAAGCGCAATGTCTCCACGCTGGTCGCCGAACAGCAGGCGGACTGCTTCTCGGGCGCCTACATGCGCTGGGTGGCCGAGGACAACTCCGACCGTTTCACCCTCAGCACGGGCGACGGCCTCAACAACCTGCTGGTCAGCATGATCTCCTTCCGCGATCCGCTGCTGACCGAGGAGGACCGGTCCTTCGGCGCAGGCGAGGACGAACACGGCACGGCGTTCGAACGGATCTCGGCCTTCCAGTTCGGCTTCACCGACGGGCCGTCGGCGTGCGCCTCGATCGACGCCAAGGAGGTGGCCCAGCGGCGCGGAGACCTGCCGGTCGCGCTGGCGGGCGGCGAGACCGGGGAATGGGCGGTGTCCGAGGAGTCGGTGCGCGCGTTCGTCGACGCCATGAACGCCAAGTTCTCGCCGGAGAATCCGCCGACCCTGACCTTCGACGGCGATCGGGCGTCGGCGTGCCAGGACGCCAGACCGAGCCCGCCGGTCTCCTACTGCCCGAGCACCAACACGCTCGCCGTCGATCTGCCCGGACTTCAGGAGATGGGGTCGCCGCGTGACGGGGACGACCCGTCCGCGATGCTCTCCGGCGACAACTCGGCCTACTCGGTGTTGATGTCCCGCTACGTGCTGGCGCTGCAGAACGAACGCGGCCTGGAACTCGACAGCGCAGAAGCCGGTCTGCGCACGGCGTGCCTGACCGGTGTGGCCACGACAATGCTCACCGCACGGGTCAACACTCCCGCGGGCAACACGATCGCGCTGACCGCAGGCGATGTCGACGAGGCCGTGGCCGGCCTGCTGATCAACGGTCTGGCGGCCAGCGATGTCAACGGCGAGACGGTGCCCGCCGGGTTCTCCCGAATCGACGCGTTCCGGACGGGCGTGCTCGGCGATCAGGAGCGCTGCCTGCGTCGCTTCCCGTGAGCCTCAGACCTTCTTGGTGGTGCCGTAGTAGGCCTGGATGGCGTCGGAGACCTTCGTCGACCGGGTCAACACCGCGTAGGACCGAATGAAGGACTCCCCCACACAGCCGTCGATCTTGATGTGGAAGCCGTTGATGGACACCCACGGATCCGCGCCCTCGTACTCCTTCTTGGTGACCGGGACGATGTTGACGATGCCGGGTTTGAGGCCGATCGCGATACCACCGCTGACCGGAGTCGAGAGCACCGGCGCCACACCGTCGATGCCGATGCCGTTGCTGTCGATGCCGAGCAGGCCGATCGACGGGGTGACGCCCACGCTGCCGGTCAACGAGACGCCGTTGGACGTGCTCATGTCGATGCCGCAGCCGATCTGATACCCGACTTCGAGGACGCCCTCGGGAGTTTCGCCATCGCCATCCGGGCCGACGGCGGACCCGTTGAACACTCCGCGGACCTCGTAGTCCCGCGACGACAGTGCCGTCGTCAGCGGTGCGACCGGCTTGATGAACTCATCCTTGGCGCCCACGGTCAGGGTCCAGCCGTCGGGTGCGGTCGAGGTGGCCGGCGCGTTGGAGACGACGGCGCCGTCGTCGACGGCCGCAGCGGGTTCGACCACGGCCTGAGCAGGGTCGGCGACGGCCGCGGGGTCGGCCGGAGGGGGTTCGACCGCTACGGCCTCGACGGCATCGACGGCCGGTTCCACTGCGGGCCCCGGGTCCGCGCCGGCAGACGGCACGCCGACGGTGAGCAACAGGACGCCCGCCGCGACCGCAGCGGCACGTTGAACGCGGATCACAATTCGCCTTTCCCCGAGCGTCGGCCCGCGTCACGCCGCGTTGCTGCAACGTGACCGCCGACACCCCTTTTGGGAACTTACCTCGCCGTCACACAGCCATCCGAACAAGGTTGGTCGAGTCAGACGGGCAGCCGCTGGACGAACCCGCACTCGAGCGCGACCCACACCGCCCCGTCGAGGCCGACGGCCAATCCGTGCGGCTCGCTGCCCTGCGGCAGGTCGAACGTCGTGATCTCGCCGTCGGCGGTCACACGCGCCAACTGATCGCTGCCCCACAGGCTCACCCACACGCCGCCCGCGGGGTCGGCGAGCACCGCGTGCGGTTTCCCCGGCAGGGGCATCTCCTGCATCGCGTCGTCGACCGGGATCCGGCCCAGCTTGTCGGCGCGGATCTCGGTGAACCAGACTGCGTCGTCGTGCGTCGCGGCGATGCCGACTGGCCCGGCGTTGCGGGTTGGCACCTCGCGGACGGTGTAAGCGCCGCTGGGGTCCAGACGGCCGATGGCGTTGCCCTGGTTGAGGGTGAACCACAGCGCGTTGTCCGGTCCGCAGCAGATCATCGAGGGCGCGCCGCGCACCATCTGTTCCGTGGAGACCTCACCGGCGGGCGTGATTCTGCCGATTCCGCCGTGGGTCATCTCGGTGAACCACACACAGCCGTCGTGGCCAACGACCAGACCGTAGGGGGCACTGCCCTCGCTCAGGGGGAAGGCGGTCTGCGTGCCGTCGACGGTGATCCGGCCGATCTGCCCGTCCCCGGTCCGGGTGAACCACATCGCCCCGTCCGCACCGGCGACGATCAGGGACGGCTTCGCCTCGGGTGCCACCGGGAACACTGTCGTCGCACCGTCGGCGGCGACCGCGGCGATCTCGCCGCTGTGCACGAGGGTGACCCACATGCGGCCGTCGGGTCCGGCCGCCAACGCGTACGGTCCGCCCGGCAGAGGGACGGTCAGCGCACTGCTCACGCCAGCCGCACCAGACCCAACTCGGCGCCCGAGGCCAGCAGCGCGTGATGCGGAAGCACCCGCACGGTGTACCCCACCGACCCGGCCACAGGCAACGGCGCCGTGGTCGAGAAGATCGCCATCCCGTCGTCGTCGGTGGCGGTGTGCGTCATGGGTACGGTGACGGGGTCCATGAGCAGGTCGGTGCCGTCCACCCGGCCCAGCACGGCCTGCACCTCGACCTCATCGGGCCGCAGCCCCGCCAACTGCACCGTCGCGGTCAGGGTGAGCTCCGACCCCAGCACCGGGGTGTCCGGCAGTCCAGCGCTGTCAACCTCGGTGATGGCCACCTTCGGCCAGGCCGCCCACACCTTGGCGCGATAGGCGGCCAGCTCCCGCGCCGGTTCGAACGAAGTGCCGGCGGTGCGCCGAAACGACTGCGCGGCAGGCTCGTAGTACTGCTCGGTGTAGTCCCGCACCATCCGCGACGCCAGCACCTTCGGGCCCAGCACCTGCTGGGTGTGGCGCACCATCTCCACCCAGCGGATCGGCACGCCGCGGGCGTCACGGTCGTAGAACCGCGGCGCCACCGCGCTGCTGAGCAGGTCGTAGAGTGCGGCGGCCTCCAGGTCGTCACGCCGCGCCTCGTCGGCGACGCCGTCGGCGGTCGGGATCGCCCAACCGTTTTCGCCGTCATACCACTCGTCCCACCACCCGTCTCGGATGGAGAGGTTGAGGCCGCCGTTGAGGGCACTCTTCATGCCGGAGGTTCCGCAGGCCTCCAACGGGCGCAGCGGATTGTTCAGCCAGACGTCGCAGCCCCAGTAGAGCAGCCGTGCCATCGACATGTCGTAATCGGGCAGGAAGGCGATGCGGTGCCGCACCTCGGGTCGATCGGCGAATCGCACCACCTGCTGGATCAAGGACTTTCCGCCGTCGTCCGCGGGATGCGACTTGCCCGCGACGATCAGTTGGACGGGGCGGTCCTCGTCGAGGAGCAGCGCTTCGAGTCGTTTCGGGTCGCGCAGCATGAGCGTGAGCCGCTTGTACGTCGGGACGCGGCGGGCGAAGCCGATGGTGAGCACATCGTCGTCGAACGCCGTTGCAATCCAGCCGAGTTCGGCGTCGGTGGCACCGCGTTCCAGCCAGGATCGACGCAGCCGGTCGCGGACGTCCTCGATCAACTGGGCCCGAAGCTGCGATCGGATGCTCCACAGCCGCTCGGCGTCGACCTCCTGCAGGCGCAGCCAGGTGGCCGGGTCGCGGAGCTCGTTCAACGAGTCGCCCAGGACGTCGCGTGCCAGATCGATCCACGGCGGCGCGACCCACGTGGGGGCGTGCACGCCGTTGGTGACCGATCCGATCGGCACCTCGGCCGCGTCGAAACCGGGCCACAGCTCGCTGAACATGTCGCGACTGACTTCGCCGTGCAGCAGCGAGACGCCGTTGGCGCGCTGCGCGAGGCGAAGCCCCATGTGGGCCATGTTGAACTTGTCGGGGTCGTCCTCGGCGCCGAACTGGATCACCCGCTCCAGCGGGACGCCGGGCAGCAGCGGGTTTGGACGGCCGTCGTCGAAGTACCGGCGCACCATGTCGGTCGGAAACCGGTCGATGCCCGCGGGCACCGGGGTGTGCGTGGTGAACACCGTGCTCGAACGGACCACCGTCAGCGCGGTGTCGAAGTCCAGCCCTGCACTCGCGATGTACTCACGGATGCGTTCGACGCCGAGGAACCCGGCGTGGCCCTCGTTCATGTGGAACACCTCGGGCGCCGGGCGATTCTCGATCTCGGTGAAGGCGCGGATCGCCCGGACTCCCCCGACGCCGGCCAGGATCTCCTGCTTGATGCGGTGTTCCTGGTCTCCGCCGTACAACAGGTCGGTGACGCCGCGCATGTCGTGGTCGTTCTCGGGGATATCGGAGTCCAGCAACAGCAGCGGCACACGTCCGACCTGAGCGACCCAGATTCGGGCGCGCAGTTGCGCGCCCTCGGGCATCGTGAGGTCCACCAGGGCCGGGCGGCCGTCGGCGTGGGCCAGCAGGCGCAGCGGCAGGCCCTGCGGATCCAGGGCCGGGTAGGTCTCGTGCTGCCAACCGTCGGCGGTCAGCGATTGGCGGAAGTAGCCGGACCGGTAGAGCAGGCCGACCGCGATCAGCGGCAGGCCGAGGTCGGAGGCGGACTTGAGGTGATCGCCGGCCAGGATGCCCAACCCGCCTGAGTAGTTGGGCAGCACGGTCGCAACGCCGAACTCCATCGAGAAGTACGCAATGCCCGTCGGCATCTGCTCGGCGGGCTGTTGCTGGTACCACAGGGATTGGGTCAGGTACTGCTGCAGATCGGCGTCGGCCGCGTCGAGCCTGCTGAGGAAGTCCTGGTCAGCCGCGAGCTCGTCGAGGCGGTGTGGGCTGACCGCACCGAGCAGTGCCACCGGATCACCTCCGGTGCGCTGCCAGAGGGTGTCATCGATCGAGGCGAACAGATCCTGCGTCGGTCTGTCCCAGGACCAGCGCAGGTTCACCGAAAGCTGCTCCAGTGCTGCGAGCCGCTCCGGCAGATGGACACGGACTGTGAACCTGCGGAGTGCTTTCACACGTTGAGAGCTTACTGACGATTCGTGGCCGCGCGGGCGGCTGCGCTCGTCTTGCCGCTCCACCGCCGTCGAACACCACTACGGTGTGAAGTGAGACAGAAGTGGCTATCACCAACAGGACACGACCAGCAGAACGCCGAAACTAAAAGGAGCGCTCGAGTGCCCGGTCGCATCGAGATCGACGATGTCGCCCCCGCAGTATCCGGTGGCAGGTTTCCTGCCAAGGCGGTCGTGGGTGAGGTCATCCCCATCAGCGCCACTGTGTGGCGCGAAGGCCACGACGCCGTGGCGGCGACGCTGGTGTTGCGGTACCACGGCCCCACCTACCCCAAGCTGGTCACGGGCCCCGCCGCGCCGCCCGATGCCGTGCCGCCGGCCGGGCCCGCCGCTGCGGCAGCGCCTGCGCGTCGCAAGCCCGTGCAGCTGCCGATGGGCCCGGGCCACACCCCTGATGTCTTCCACGGTCAGTTCGTGCCCGACGCCGTCGGACTCTGGACGTTCCGAGTCGACGGCTGGGGCGACCCGATCACGACGTGGCGCCATGCCGTCGTCGCCAAGCTCGAGGCGGGTCAGGGCGAGACCGAACTGTCCAACGACCTGCTCGTCGGCGCCCAACTGCTGGAACGCGCCGCGGGCGGCGTGCCGCGGCAGAACCGTTATCCGCTGATCGAGGCGGCCGCGGCACTGCGTGAGCCGGGCGATCCGACCGATCGCGCCGCCCGCGCGCTGTCCGACGATGTGACCGCGCTTCTGGCGCAGCACCCCCTGCGAGAGTTGGTGACCCGCGGCGAGCCGTTCGGGATCTGGGTCGACCGTCCCGCGGCCCGGTTCGCGTCGTGGTACGAGATGTTCCCGCGCTCCACCGGCGGCTGGAACGCCGAGGGCGAACCGCAGCACGGCACCTTCACCACGGCCACCAAGGCATTGGCGCGGATCGCCAAGATGGGCTTCGACGTGGTGTACCTGCCGCCCATCCACCCCATCGGGCGGGTGCATCGCAAGGGCCGCAACAACACCGTCACCGCAGCCCCCGGGGATGTCGGCTCACCATGGGCGATCGGCAGCGTCGAGGGCGGCCATGACGCCGTCCACCCGGATTTGGGCACCATCGAAGATTTCGACGACTTCGTTTCGGCCACAAAGGATCTCGGTATGGAGGTGGCGCTGGATCTGGCCCTGCAGTGCGCGCCCGACCATCCGTGGGCCAAGGACCACCGGCAGTGGTTCACCGAACTGCCCGACGGCACCATCGCCTATGCCGAGAACCCGCCCAAGAAGTACCAGGACATCTACCCGCTGAACTTTGACAATGATCCCGCGGGCCTGTACTACGAGGTGCTGCGCGTGGTCAAGCACTGGATCTCACACGGCGTCAAGGTGTTTCGCGTCGACAACCCCCACACCAAGCCGCCCAACTTCTGGGCCTGGCTGATCGCCGAGGTCAAACGCGTCGATCCCGACGTGCTGTTCCTGTCCGAGGCGTTCACCCGCCCGGCCCGCCTCTACGGCCTGGCCCGTCTCGGCTTCACGCAGTCGTACAGCTACTTCACGTGGCGCACGGCGAAGTGGGAGATCGCCGAGTTCGGCCAGGAGATCGCCGCGCATGCCGATGAGGCTCGCCCCAACCTGTTTGTGAATACTCCCGACATCCTGCACGAGAGCCTGCAGCACGGCGGGCCGGGGATGTTCGCCATCCGAGCCGTGCTCGCGTCGACGCTGAGCCCGCTGTGGGGTGTCTACTCCGGGTTCGAGTTGTTTGAGCATCAGTCCGTTCGGGAAGGCAGCGAGGAGTACCTGGACTCCGAGAAGTACGAACTGCGACCGCGGGATTTCGAGGGCGCCCTGGTGCGTGGCGAGTCGCTGGAACCGTTCATCACACGCCTCAATGAGATTCGTCGCCTGCATCCCGCTCTGCAGGACATGCGCACCATCAAGTTCCATCACCTCGACAACGACGCTCTGCTGGCCTACAGCAAGTTCGATCCGATCACCGGCGACTGCGTGCTGGTGGTGGTGACGCTCAACCCGTTCGGCACCGAGGAGGCCACGCTCTGGCTGGACATGGCGGCACTGGGCAAGCACGACTACGACCGGTTCTGGGTGCGCGACGAGATCACCGGAGAGGAATACCAATGGGGCCAGGCGAACTACATTCGCATCGATCCGGCCCGCGCGGTGGCACACATCGTGAATATGCCACTGATCCCGGCCGACGCTCGCGGTCCGCTGCTTCGCCGGGAATGAGAGGAGTCGTCCGATGACTGGCACTGAGATCATCAGCAAGCACCTCGCCCCAGACCCATCCGATCTGCACCGCCTGGTCGCAGGCACACACCACGATCCGCATTCGGTCCTCGGGGCGCACGAGTATGGCGGCCACACGGTGATCCGCGCGTACCGTCCGCACGCGGCGAAGGTCACCGCTCTCATCGGCGGCGAGCGACACCCGTTGCAGCACATCGATTCCGGATTGTTCGCGGTGGCGCTGCCCTTCACGGATCTGATCGACTACCGGCTGGAGGTCGGTTACCCGACAGAGGACGGTGGTGAGTACGGCCTGACGAGCGCGGACGCCTACCGCTTCCTGCCCACGCTGGGCGAGGTGGACCTGCACCTGTTCGCCGAGGGCCGCCACGAGCGCCTGTGGGAGGTGCTCGGCGCCCATCCCAGGTCGTTCACCACCGCCGATGGCGTGGTCGAGGGTGTCTCCTTCGCCGTGTGGGCTCCGAATGCCCAGGGCGTCAGCCTGATCGGAGACTTCAACCACTGGAGCGGTACCGACGCGCCGATGCGTGTGCTGGGGTCCACCGGCGTGTGGGAACTGTTCTGGCCGGACTTCCCCCAAGACGGGCTCTACAAGTTCCGCGTGCACGGTGCCGACGGCAATGTGGTCGATCGTGCCGACCCCGTAGCGTTCGCCACCGAGGTGCCGCCCCAGACCGCGTCACGTGTGTTCGCCAGCGAGTACGTGTGGTCCGACGACGACTGGATGCAACAGCGGACACAGCGGAACCCGGTGTTCGAGCCCATGAGCACCTACGAGGTGCATCTGGGCTCCTGGCGGCCCGGCCTGTCATATCGCGAACTGGCCGACCAGCTGACCGAATACGTGGTGGCGCAAGGCTTCACGCACGTCGAGATGCTCCCCGTCGCCGAGCACCCCTTCGGCGGGTCCTGGGGTTATCAGGTCACGTCGTACTACGCGCCCAGTTCGCGGTTCGGCAGTCCCGACGAGTTCCGGCACCTGGTGGACAGACTGCACGAAGCCGGCATCGGCGTCATCGTCGACTGGGTGCCCGCGCACTTCCCGAAGGACGCCTGGGCACTGGGCCGCTTCGACGGCACCCCGCTCTACGAGCACGCCGACCCGCGGCGCGGCGAACAACTCGACTGGGGCACCTACGTCTTCGACTTCGGCCGCCCGGAGGTGCGAAACTTCCTGGTCGCCAACGCTTTGTACTGGCTGCAGGAGTACCACATCGACGGCCTGCGGGTCGACGCCGTGGCCTCGATGCTCTACCTCGACTACTCGCGCCCCGAGGGCGGCTGGACGCCCAACATCTACGGGGGCCGCGAGAACCTCGAGGCGGTTCAGTTCCTGCAGGAGATGAACGCCACGGTGCACCGCACCGCCCCTGGCATCGTCACCATCGCCGAGGAGTCCACCTCCTGGCCCGGCGTCACGCGACCTACCAGCCTCGGCGGCCTCGGGTTCTCCATGAAATGGAACATGGGCTGGATGAACGACACGCTCGACTACATGAAGCGTGACCCGATCCACCGCAGCTACCACCACCACGAGATGACGTTCTCGATGCTCTACGCGTTCAGCGAGAACTACGTGCTGCCCATCAGCCACGACGAGGTGGTGCACGGCAAGGGCACGCTTTGGGGCCGGATGCCCGGCAACGACCACATCAAGGCCGCGGGGTTGCGCAGCCTGCTGGCCTACCAGTGGGCCCACCCCGGCAAGCAGCTTCTGTTCATGGGCCAGGAGTTCGGGCAGCGCGCCGAGTGGTCCGAGGAACGCGGGTTGGACTGGTTCCAACTCGACGAGCACAGCTTCTCGTCAGGGATCCAGCGGATGGTGCGCGACCTCAACGAGATCTACGTGCAGACGCCCGCGCTGTGGAGCCAGGACACCAAGCCCGAGGGCTACTCCTGGATCGACGCCAACGACTCCGGCAACAACGTGCTGAGCTTCCTGCGCTTCGGCAGCGACGGTTCGGTGTTGGCGTGCGTGTTCAACTTCGCCGGAAACGAGCACAGCAGCTACCGCGTCGGGTTGCCGCACACGGGCCGCTGGCGCGAGGTGCTCAACACCGATGCGACGACGTACGACGGTGCGGGCGCTGGCAACCTCGGCGGGGTCGAGGCCACTGCCGATCCCTGGCATGGCCGCCCCGCGTCGGCCGCGCTGGTGCTGCCGCCGACCTCGGCCATCTGGCTGGCCCCCGAGTAGCCGCTCAGCTGCCCCCGGGCCACCAGGACTCGGGCTGGCTGGCCATCCGCACGTAGGTGGATGCCGCCTCGGCGCGATTAGTGGCCTGCAGTTTCCGCAGGACGCGCTTGACGTGGGATTTGACCGTTCCGGTCGAGATGACGAGCTCGACCGCGATCTGCTGATTCGTTCGACCGGCGGCCATCAGCCGCAGAACCTCGACCTCGCGCCTGGTCAGCACGGTGTGGATCCGCGACTGGGGTTCGGCCAGTAGCCGGGCCGCAGGGCTCTGCTCCACCGGCTCCACCTTGCGCAGGTCCAGGTCAGCATCCTGGAGCGCCTTGGCCGCCGCTTCCGCCGAAGCCAGCGCTCGGCGCACCTCGGCCTGTTGACGCCGCATCCTCTCCAGCAGCACCGTGCGTTCGAACGCATAGCCGAATCCCTCGGCGAAGGCCCACACGATGTCTCGGTCGATCTCGTCGACGGTCTGCCCGGAGTACAACCGGTCCGCGTGCAGAAAACCGATCACCTGCCCGGTCGGCATCACCGGCGCGGCCACGTAGGAACGCGTGAGCGAGAAGTCCACAATGGGCCGGTTGACCCGTGGATCATTGCGGGCATCTCGCACGATGGCGGGTGCGCGCCGGCGGATCATCTCGGTTTCGAGCAGCATGTGATCGAGCGGGGGCGCAACCGACTGGGCGAACGCAACCATCTTCTCGGCACCCATCTCGTCCTCACCGAAATAGGCCGCCTCCATGACCATTCGGCCCTCGTGCACACGAAACAACACCGCTCGATCGAAGCCGCAGGACTGGACCAGTTCGCGCGGCGCGCGGTCCACGATGGCATCGACGGCACCGACGGCACGCAGCTTGCTCAGCGCCTCCTGCACGCGCAGCAGGGCTACGGTGCGCCGCCGAGCATCGTCCTCAAGGAGTTCACGCTCCAACAGCGACAGGTCCAACACCGCCTCCAACGCAGCCAGGGAATGCAGATCCCCAAGCTCCTCAAGCACGCCGCGCACCGTTGCGCTGTGGGCGTCCACGGCCTCCGCGACGGCGCGTCGCGGATCATCACCGGCTTCGACGGCGCCCAGCTCGCAGGCCTCGAGATAGCGGCGCTGCGCGGGGGTCGGTCGCGGCGCCCGGGAGTTCCAGCCGGGGTGGCCGCCGCCGCTGAGCGCCGTCGGGCCCGGGATATCCGGCAGTTGATCGAAGGTGGTCATCGCCGTTCGATCGTCTCATCGGAATCTCCGAGCGGGAGCCGAATCCACCCGGACGGGAGACCAAGTGCGCTCCGAGGGGGGATCGACCCGCGCTCTGACCGCCGACAGGCTGGTCCCCATGCCATCAACCACCAGCTCCGCCCTGGAAATGCTGACATCTCCCGCGGGGGTCTCGAACCCGTATCCGCTCTACGACCAGTTGCGCGCCAGTTCGCCCGTCCCCGGCTATCGGGACTGGCCGCCAGGCACGGTGCCCGGTGCCGATGACCCGGTCACCGCGTGGGCCCTGTTCCGGTACGACCAGGTCTTCGCCGCCGCGCGCGACAACGAGACGTTCTCGTCCCGCGACCCCATTCAGGAAGCCTCCACAGCGCCGAGCCTGATGCTGGTCAACACCGACCCGCCGCACCACACCGCCGAGCGGAAGCTGATCGGCCAGGCCTTCTCACCGCGGCGGGTGAAACGCCTCGAGGGTTGGCTGGCCGCATTGGTTCCGGAGTTACTCGCCGAAGTGGACCGCGAAGCGCGCGGCGACATCGTCGATGTCATGCATTTCGCCGCGGAGGTCCCCGCGCGGGCGATGGTGCGACTCCTCGGCCTACCCGAGGGCGACCACGTGCGGTTCAAGCGATGGGCCAACGCTTTCATGCTGTCGTCGGAGCTCACACCGGAGCAGCGGATGGCCAGCAACCAGGAGATGGTCGAGGCCTTCACCCATCGGCTCGTGCAGCACACGGCGCAGTTGGCGGAGTGCGCTCCCACCGGTGATGTCGACGACGCCGAGGATCTGATCTCGGCGTTGTTGCGCGCGGAGGTCGACGGTCAGCGCCTGACCCCCGAGGAGATCGTGCGGTTCTGCGTGACGCTGGTGGTGGCCGGCACCGAGACGACCACGTATCTGATCGGCAATCTGTTGCACAAGGTGGCTTCTGAACCGGCAGCGACACAACGCATCCGGGCCGACCGCTCGCTACTGCCCGCGTTCATCGATGAAACAATGCGCCTCGACGGTCCGCCGCAGCGGTTGTTCCGCATCGCCACCCGCGATGTCGAGATGGACGGGGTCACCATCCGGCGTGGCGACTGGGTGGCCCTGTTCTTCGGCGCAGCCAATCGCGATGCTGCGGTTTTCCCCGATCCAGACCGGTTCGACCTCGATCGGGCGAACAGCCGTCAGCAACTCTCGCTGGGCCACGGCGTGCACTTCTGTCTGGGGGCGCCATTGGCGCGCCTCGAGGTGACGGCGGTGCTCAACGCGATTCTGGACCGGTACGCCACGGTCGAACTCACCGACGATCCCGGCGATAAGCAGACCGCCAGCCTGCTGACTCACGCCTACGTTCGCCTGCCGTTGCGGATGATCCCGTGAGCACCACCGTCGAAGACCTCAACATCGCCACAACCCAGGCGATCTACGCCGCGGTGCCGGCTGGTGATCTCGACGCGGCGTTGAGTCTGCTTGACCCGCAGATCCGCATCACCTACTACGGGACCGATGCGATCCCTTATGCCGGGGACTATCGCGGCATCGACCAGGCCGTGGCGTTCTTCACCGCCGTCGGCGAAGCGATAGAGATCGTGGAGATGCAGGCCTGGAAGTTCATCGCACAGGGCGATGATCTGGCGGCGTGGGGTCGGCAACGTTTTCGCCGAGTCGAGACCGGCCAGGTTTGGGAATCAGAGTTCGCGCACATCATCACGTTGCGGGAAGGTCGATGGTTGTACTTCCGCGACTTCATGAACTCCGCGTTGACCCACCTGGCCTTCACCGCGTCTCAGTAGAGGGCGTTGGCCAGATTCCGCCGCCCCGCGACCACGTCGGGGTCAGCGGGGTCGAACAGGTCGAACAGTTCGATGAGCCGCGTGCGCACCCGGGCGCGGTCGTCACCGGCGGTCTTCTTGACCAGAGCGATCAGGCGGTCGAAACCGGCTGCGACGTCCTGGTTGAGCAGTTGCACGTCGGCGGCCGCGAAGGCCGCGTCGATGTCGCTGGGGTCCGCGTCGGCCACGGCGACGGCATCGGCGGGGTGTGCGGTGGCACGCGAGAGGAAGCCGATCTGCCGCACCGCGCCCTTGGCCTCCTCATGGCCGGGATCACCCGCCAGGATCGCCTCGTAGGCCGCCTTCGCGGCGTCGAAGTCACCGGACTCGAGGTGAGCCCGCGCCTGCTCGAGAGCGGGGTCGACCCGTTCGGCCTTGTCGTCGCCGGATGCACCGGACAGCTTGCCCGCGGTGGCATCGAGCAGTGAATCGACCCACCGGCGCAACTGCTCCGGCGGTTGCATGCCCTGGAAGTTGGCCAGCGGCTGCCCGGCAGCCAGCGCGACCACGGTGGGGATCGCCTGGACGCCGAACGCCTGCGCCACCCGCGGAGTCGTGTCGACGTTGACCGTGGCCAACGCCCATGTGCCGTTGTCCTGCTCGGCAAGCGCGGCAAGCACCTCGATGAGTTGCACCGACGAGTCGCTGCGGGGCGACCACATCACCGCCACGACGGGGACCTGACCCGAGCGGACGAGCACCTCGGCCTCGAAGTTGGCCTCGGTGACCTCAACCACCCCGGGCGGCGCCGCGGCACCTTCGGGGGCGCCGCCGGCGGGGGCCGGTGGCCGCTTGAGGCCGGACAGATCGACGGCACCGGCCATGGAGGCGGCCATCGCAAGACCAGCAGGACCTGAAGAACGCGGTCGTGTCACGTAGACAAGTCTGTCATGTCGACTCGGGAACCGGCCCGCCTGTCCTTGCTGCCAACGGTTGTCCGGCCGCGGTCGGACGCGGTACGCCCAGCTTGGCGGTCCGATCAGCCCATATGACGAAGATCACGCTTCCCAGAGGGACAATGCTGCCCAGCAACGCCATCAGCCACGTCCAGAGGTTCCACTTGAACGCGATACCAGCCAACAGGGCCACACCGAGGAAGGCCACGAAGACCGCTCCGTGCGCGGGTCCGAAGATCTTCACGCCGATCTCGTTGCCGGCCGAGGACAGGTGCTTGAAGTACATCCCGACCAGCAGGCCTATCCAGCTGATCGCCTCAGCCAAGGCGACCAGCCGGAAGCGGCCCGCGGTGCTTCGGATGTCGAAGGAGCTTGTCGTCGCATTTTCCACAGCAACCATTGTGCCGAAATCGACGACTGGCTACTACCGGCCGTAGTTGTCAGCCGGCGCGCAGGACAAGCGCATCGCCCTGGCCGCCCGCACCGCACAGAGCGGCCACGCCGTAGCCGGAACCGCGCCGCTTGAGTTCGAGGGCCACGTGCAGCGTGATGCGGGCGCCCGACATGCCGATCGGGTGACCGACCGCGATCGCGCCACCGTTGACGTTGACCTTGGCCGGGTCGACACCCAGTTCCTTGGTCGAGGCCAGGGAGACCGCGGCGAACGCCTCGTTGATCTCAATGACGTCGAGTTGGTCGACCGTGATGCCCTCGCGCGCAATGGCCTTCTTGATCGCGTTCGCGGGCTGCGACTGCAGGGTGGAGTCCGGGCCCGCGACGACGCCGTGGGCGCCAATCTCACACAGCCAGTCCAGACCCAGCTCGGTGGCCTTCTCCTTGCTCATCACGACCACCGCGCAGGCGCCGTCGGAGATCTGCGACGCCGAACCCGCGGTGATGGTGCCGTCCTTGCGGAATGCGGCCTTGAGGCCGGACAGCGACTCGGCTGTGGTGTTGGCCCGGATGCCCTCGTCCTCGGTGAACTCGATCGGGTCACCCTTGCGCTGCGGGATGACGACCGGCACGACCTCGTCGGCGAACACGCCATCCTTCCAGGCCGCGGCGGCCTTCTGGTGGCTGACCGCGGCGTACTCGTCCTGCTCGGCCCGGGTGAACTTGTCGACGTCGTTGCGCTGCTCGGTGAGCGCACCCATCGGCTGGTCGGTGAAGACGTCGTGCAGGCCGTCGTAGGCCAGGTGGTCCTTGACCACCACGTCGCCGTACTTGTACCCGTTGCGCGAATCCAGGAGCAGGTGCGGCGCCTTGGTCATCGACTCCTGGCCGCCGGCGACCACGACGTCGAACTCACCGGCGCGGATCAGCTGATCGGCCAGGGCGATGGCGTCGATTCCCGAGAGGCACATCTTGTTGATCGACAGGGCTGGCACATCCCACGGAATCCCCGCGCCGACGGCCGACTGCCGCGCCGGCATCTGGCCAGCGCCCGCCGTCAAGACCTGGCCCATGATCACGTACTGCACCTGCGAAGGCTCCACCCCGGCCTTCTCCAGGGCGCCCTTGATCGCGATCGCACCCAGGTCCGAACCGGAGAAGTCCTTCAGCGAACCCGAAAGCTTGCCGATCGGCGTACGGGCTCCAGCAACGATCACTGACGTCGTCATGACTTCCTCCAAGACAGGGGGCTCTCAGATCACTGTGACCTGGGGCATAGGCGTAATTGTCGTCATTAGGTTACCTTTGCGTTATGACCGCCGACCAGGTTGATGCCCGTCCCGCCCTCGCCAGCGCGCTGGTGACGGCGATCGATCACGTCGGCATCGCAGTACCTGACCTCGAGGCCGCCAAGAAGTGGTATCACGACCACCTGGGCATGATCGTGCTGCATGAAGAGGTCAACGAGGAGCAGGGCGTGGTCGAGGCCATGCTGAGCGTGCGTGGTGCTGCCCTCGGCAGCGCCCAGATCCAGCTGCTGGCACCCCTGAACGAGAAGTCGACCATCGCGAAGTTCATCGACACCCGCGGCCCGGGCCTGCAGCAGTTGGCCTACCGGACCAGCGACATCGACGCGCTGTCGGAGCGCCTGCGCGAGCAGGGTGTGCGCCTGCTCTATGAAGCCCCCCGCCGCGGCACCGCGAACTCGCGCATCAACTTCATCCATCCCAAGGACGCCGGCGGCGTGCTGATCGAACTCGTCGAGCCGTCCGCCGACGCGCACTGAGTCTTTCGGGGCCTTTTCGGCCTGTGTCCCCTTTCGGCCCCGGCCGATTCACGCCGCACTGATTCCCCTCAGGACCAGGTGCGCGTAGGGCCCCGGTTCGCCCGATTACTCCAGCACGGCGTGTGCCAGTGCCTGCGGTCGTCGACCGCGGACTCCCCCAGTCCGGCCGGCCACACCACCACATGCGCGGTGCCGGAACGGATTTCATGATCACATCCCGGGCAGCGATAGGTCTTGGTGGCGCGCGCCCCGGCGATCGGCCGAACTTCGTAGTCGTACCCGTCGGCGCCCACTTCCACCCGGCTCCGATCGGGTTCCATCCCGAGTGGCCGATGCGGCAGCTGCCACTTGTTGGCGCGTCTGCGGGCCATCAGAACAGCCGGTACTCGTCGCTGTCCAGTCCGCGCATCTGATCGTAATCCAGTGTCACACAACGGATTCCACGGTCAGTCGCCAAGGTTCGAGCCTGCGGCTTGATCTGCTGGGCGGCGAAGATGCCGCTGACCGGAGCGATGAGGCTGTCGCGGTTCAGAAGGTCCAGATAGCGGGTCAACTGCTCGACGCCGTCGATCTCGCCCCGACGCTTGACCTCGACGGCCACCGAGCGTCCCTGCTCGTCTCGGCACAGCAGATCCACCGGCCCGATGGCGGTCATGTACTCCCGGCGCACCAGCGTGTAGCCCACACCCAGCAGTTCGACGTGCTCGGCCAGCAGCACCTGCAGGTGCGCCTCCACACCGTCCTTGACCAGACCGGGGTCCACCCCCAACTCGTGGACCGAATCGTGCTCGACGTCCTCGAGCGTGATCCGCAACTGCTCGCCGGCCTTGTTCTCGACCACCCACACGGGCGTCGGGCCCTCGGTGTTCTCCGTGGTCCAGCACGGCGGACTCATCCAGTTCAGCGGCTTGTAGGCACGATCATCGGCGTGGATGCTCACCGAACCGTCCGCCTTGACCAACAGGAGCCTGCGCGCCGACGGGAGGTGAGCGGTCAGCCGACCGACGTAGTCCACGGTGCACTGGGCGATCACGAGACGCACCCGACAACCTTAAGGGGTGCGTCGGCTTCGGAGGCGCGGCGGTGCAGTCGGGTTACTCTGAAAAACCAATGAAAGCCAACGCGACGCTGGCCCAGCGCCTGGGACGACTCCTCGAGCGCGTCACACAGACGAGCGGCCGGTTACCCGAGACCTCGGAGTACGGGTCCTGGCTGCTCGGCCGCGTCACCGAGGGTCCCCAGAAGCGCCGCATCCGTATCCAGGCGATACTCACGGTCTTCATCCTGACCACCAACGTGGTGGGAATGGCGGTGTCACTGCTGCTGGTGACGGTGGCCTTCCCCGAGCCCAGCGTGTTCGACGACGCCCCGCCCTGGCTCACCTACGGTGTCGGCCCGGCGTATGTCACGCTCGGCCTGGCGGTCGGCACCCTGTGGATCACCCACCGCACCGTCAACTCGCTGCGGTGGGCGATTGAGGAACGCACACCCACGGTGGAGGACCAGCGCCTCACGTTCATGGCGCCCTGGCGGATCGCCGTCGCCCATCTGGCCCTGTGGGGCGTCGGCACGGTGCTTCTTGCGGTGCTCTACGGCATCTACGACGGCCTGTTCGTGCCCCGCTTCCTGTTCGCCGTGGGGATCTGCGGCGTCATGGTCGCGACGTTCGCCTATCTGTTCACCGAGTTCGCCCTGCGACCGGTGGCCGCGCAGGCCCTCGAGGCCGGCGACCCACCCCGACGCTTCGCCCCTGGAATCCTTGGCCGGATCATGACCGTGTGGATGGTCGGTGCCGGCGTCCCCATCATCGGCATCGGCCTGATCGCGCTGTTCGTGATGCTGCTGCGCAACCTCACTCAGACGCAGTTCGCGGTCGCGGTGCTCATCTCCGCCACGGTCACCCTGATCTTCGGGTTCGTACTGATGTGGGTGGCGGCCTGGATCACCGCGACGCCCGTCCGCGTGGTGCGGGCGGCGCTCAAGCGCGTCGAAGAGGGCGACCTGGACACCAATCTCGTCGTCTTTGACGGCACCGAGTTGGGCCAGCTTCAGCGCGGATTCAACACCATGGTCGCGGGCCTGCGGGAACGCGAGCGGGTCCGTGACCTGTTCGGCAGGCATGTCGGCCGCGACGTCGCCGCGGCGGCCGAATCCGGCGACGTCAACTTCGGCGGTGAAGAGCGCCATGCCGCAGTCATCTTCGTCGACATCATCGGCTCGACCAAGCTCGTCACGAGTCGGGCGGCGTGGGAGGTCGTGACGCTGTTGAACCGCTTCTTCACGGTGGTGGTCGACGAGGTCAACGACCACGAGGGGCTGCTGAACAAGTTCGAGGGCGACGGGTGCCTCGCGGTCTTCGGCGCTCCCAACGACCTGGTGTGCCCAGAGGACGCGGCGCTGTCAGCGGCCCGGACCATCGCGGCCCGGCTTCGAGTGGAGGTGCCGGAGATCGAGGCGGGCATTGGGATCGCGGCGGGCACCGTAGTGGCCGGAAATGTGGGCGCTCATGAACGGTTCGAGTACACCGTCATCGGTGAACCGGTGAACGAGGCCGCCCGGTTGTGTGAACTTGCCAAGACGGCGCCCGGGCACATCCTCGCGTCCTCGAACACGGTTCGCGGTGCCACCGAGGGCGAGAGCATGCACTGGCAGTTCGGTGACACCGTGACGCTTCGTGGGCACAGCCAACCGACCCTGCTGGCGCGACCGGCCTAACGCCCCCTGCGATCGAGCACGGCGGCCAGCGCCTCTTCCACTGTCGAGTACACCACCGCATCCGAAGCACTCCCGGCCGTCAACACTGTCCGGTCGGGGTCCACCAGACAGCCTTCTTTGCCGGCCCGCCGCAGCGATTCCCGCATGCCGGCGAGCATGCTGCGCGCGACGTCGTTGGAGTCGTCGACCCCTGACACCTCCAGGATCACGACCTCGATGTCGGCGCTGTCCTCCTCGACGGTGCGCAGCGCCTGCTCGGCGCCGGTGAACAACAGGTCGCCGTGCAGTTCGTAGACCCGGACACCGGCGGCCACATCCCGGGTGGCGCGGATGATCGACCGGGACTCACGGCTGACCGAGAGGAAGTGCAGTCCGAGCCGCGCCGACAGACTGCGGCAAACCTTGGCCCCTCGGACGCTGTTGCCCGTGTCGTCCAAACGCGGCGAGTACACACCGATTCCAAGCTGGCCCGGCAGCACCGTCAGCAGTCCGCCGCCGACCCCGCTCTTGGCCGGCATACCCACGCTGCTCACCCAGTTTCCGGTGGCGTCGTACATCCCGCACGTCATCATGACAGCGAGCGTGCGCTGCACCACCGCTCCGGAGAGCACGCGCTGACCGCTCTGCGGGTTCCTCCCGCCGCGTGCCAGGGTCGAGGCCATCCGGGCCAGGTCGGTGCTCGTGACCCTGATCGCGCACTGTCTGGTGTAGACGTCGAGCGCCTCGTCCGGGTCGCCGTCGAGCATGCCGAAACTCTGCAGCATGTACGCGATGGCGCGGTTACGACTGCCGGTGGCCTTTTCGGAGCGGTACACGTCCTCGTCCACTTCGAGGGTGCGACCCGCACACGCCGAGTAGAAGTCGAGGATGCACTCGAACCGCGCCTGCGGGGTCGATCCGGGCATCAAGGAGGCCGCAGCGATCGCGCCGGCATTGATCATGGCGTTCTTGGGCGCCTTAGTCCGGTGGTCCACGCTGATCTCGTTGAATGCCTCGCCCGTCGGTTCCACACCAATCCGGGCATCGACCGCGTCAAATCCGGCGCGCTCAAGCGCGAGAGCGTAGGTGAACGGCTTGGAGATCGACTGGATGGTGAATTCTGTTGCGGTGTCGCCAGATTCATAGACGAAACCGTCGGTCAGCTGAAGCGAGACCGCGAAGCCCGACGGATCGACCGTCGCCAGTTCGGGGATGTAGTCGGCCAACCGGCCCTCGGTGCTGTCGCGATGCTCGGCCAGAATCTCATCGAGGTAGCGCTGCACGAGTTCGGCCACAGGAGAAGTCTATTGGGGGTGTCTCAGCTTCGAACCACACAGCCAGCTCGACGCCTCGTCCGCCGCGGTCAAGCGCGACAGCGGCGGCGTCGTCAGCGCCTTGGGCTGGGGCATCCGCCGCCTGGCTCCCCTCCCCCGCAGGCAAAGTGGCGGTTCTGCCCAACACCTAGCGACAGGTCTCATGGGGTCACGCACCGCACCTACCGGCCAGCAGGTAGCCAGCGGTGGCGCCAGCGCCAGCCCGCGACGGGGGCGAGCACCGAAGACACCAGCCGCCATCGGCGACATCATCGTAGGGACAACATGGCGGCACCCCGCCCTCGATGAATGGGGAGATCCGATGACCTGGAACCGGGATGACACCGCCGTGGTGTTCATCGATCCACAGAACGACGTGCTGAGCCCCACCGGCCGCAACTGGGCGGCGACCGGAGCCAGCGTCACCGAGAACGACACCGTCGCGCACATGCTCGCCATCTTCGAGGCGGCGCGGGCCGCGTCGTTCGGGATGTTCATCTCGCCGCATTACTTCTATCCCACCGACCACGGTTGGTTTTTCAACGGTCCCCTTGAGGCTGACGAACTGCGCACCGGCACCTTCGACCGGCCTGGGCCGCTGAACCTCGACGGCCTGCCCGGCTCGGGGGCCGACTGGCTCGACGAGTTCAAGCCCTACATCAATGCGCCCGACACGGTCGTCGTCAGCCCGCACAAGGTGTTCGGCTCACAGACCAACGACCTGGTTCTTCAGCTGCGCAAGCGGCGGATCAACACAGTTCTGTTGGGCGGGATGCTCGCGAACATGTGCGTGGAATCGCACCTGCGCGATCTCCTCGAACAGGGCTTCGAGGTCTACGTGGTCCGCGACGCCATTGCAGGCCCACGGCACCCGGTGTGGGGTGACGGCTACGCGGCCGCCCTGGTGAACTATGCCTTTCTGGCCCACGGCGTGGTCTCGACCGAGGAGGTTGTGACCGCACTGCACTCGACAATCGAGGCGAGGAACATCGCCCCTTAAGGACGCAGCTCGACATTCCTCGCGCGCCGAATGTCATGTCCGCGGCTATCGCCCAGCGAAAGCGCCATGTCGGATTCCCGCCAGTGGCGCCGCGGACAGCGTGCAAGAGTGGCAGTTATGCACGACGACTTCGACCGGTGTTACCGCGCCGTCCAGTCCAAGGACGCGCGCTTCGACGGATGGTTCGTCATCGCCGTGCTCAGCACCGGCATCTACTGCCGGCCCAGTTGCCCCGCGCGGACCCCGCTGCCCCGCAACGTCGCCTTCTACGCCAGTTCGGCGGCCGCCCAGCGGGCCGGCTTCCGATCGTGCAAACGCTGCCGCCCAGATGCCTCCCCCGGTTCGCCGGAATGGAACATCCGCGGGGACGTGGTGGCCCGGGCCATGCGTCTCATCGCCGACGGAACCGTCGACCGCATGGGCGTGACCGGCCTCGCGAGCCAGCTCGGCTACACCACACGTCAGCTCGAACGGCTGCTCAACGCCGAGGTGGGCGCTGGCCCCTTGGCCCTGGCGCGGGCGCAGAGGGCCCAGACCGCACGCGTGCTGATCGAGACCACCACGCTGCCGTTCGGCGACGTCGCGTTCGGGGCCGGGTTTTCGAGCATCCGCCAGTTCAACGACACCGTCCGTGAGGTGTTCGACGTGACGCCGACGGAGTTGCGGCGACGGTCGACCCCCGGCACAGGCACGGGGACGACCCCACCGGGATCACTGCACCTGCGCCTGCCGGCACGCATGCCCTTCGGGTTCGAGGGAGTCTTCGGCCACTTGGCGGCTACGGCAGTCCCGGGGGTCGAGGAGGTGAAGTCCGGCGTCTTTCGGCGTTCGCTGCGGCTGCCGCTGGGCAACGCGATCGTGGCGCTCGCTCCGGCTCCCGGCCACGTCCAGTGCACCCTGACGCTCGATGACTTCCGCGACCTGACCGTGGCGATCGCCCGCTGCCGTCGGATGCTCGACCTCGACGCCGACCCCGAAGCCGTCGATGCCGCTCTTTCCGACGACGAGACTCTGCGTCCGCTGGTCCAGAAGGCGCCCGGACAGCGGGTACCACGCACTCCCGACGAGAACGAGATGGCCGTCCGGGCCGTCCTCGGACAGCAGGTGTCCACGAGGGCGGCACGGACGCTGGCTGCCAGGCTGGTCCAGCAGTACGGGGCGGCAATCGAGGATCCCGGCGGCGGCCTCACGCACGTCTTCCCGTCGACGGCCCAATTGGCCGAGATCGACCCCTCCCGACTGGCGATGCCCGCGAGCCGGCGGCGTTCCCTGCTCGCCTTGGTGGAGGCCTTGAACACCCACGACATTTCGCTGGATGTTGGCTCCGACTGGGAGCAGGCCAAGCGTCAACTGCTCAGCCTGCCGGGCATCGGCCCGTGGACCGCGGAGATCATCGCCATGAGGGCACTCGGCGATCCCGACGCCTTCCCCGCAGCAGATCTCGGTGTCCGTGTCGCCGCCAAGCACTTGGGCCTGACCGACGACGTCCGAAGCCTGGAAAGCTTGAGCGGGCGCTGGCGACCGTGGCGGGCCTACGCAACGCAGTATCTATGGACCGCACTCGAGCATCCCGTCAATCAATGGCCACCTCAGGAGGCAGCATGACCCGCTATCGCATCATCGACAGCCCCATCGGGCTGCTCACCCTCGCCGGCAGCGGTCCAGTGCTGACCAATCTGCGAATGGTCGACCAGACCTATGAGCCCGATCGAGCCGACTGGGAGCTCGACGACCGCGCCTTCCCCGACGCCGTCGAGCAGTTGGAGGCGTACTTCGCGGGCGAACTCCGGGAATTCGATCTGAATTTGGAAATGGCCGGCACAGCTTTTCAGAGAAAAGTGTGGAATGCACTGCGCACAATTCCCTATGGAGAAACCCGCTCTTACGGCGAGATTGCTCAGCAGATCGGCACGCCGACAGCATTTCGGGCAGTCGGTCTGGCGAATGGCCATAACCCGATAGCGGTCATTGTTCCGTGCCATCGAGTGATCGGCGCCAATGGCAGTCTCACCGGATTCGGTGGCGGCCTGCAGCGGAAATCCAGACTGCTGGACCTGGAGAAGAGTGCGGCCAGTCCGACATTGTTCGACTGAAAAGGGTCTGGAAATAGAAACGCCCCCCACGGGTGTGGGGGGTGTTTCTATGTGTGTGTTCGGCGGTGTCCTACTTTTCCACCCGATTGGGTAGTATCATCGGCGCTGACAGGCTTAGCTTCCGGGTTCGGGATGGGACCGGGCGTTTCCCTGTCGCTATGACCGCCGTAACTCTATTTTTTTGTGGGGCCCTGGGGGTCGCACTGGGTGCGGTGTCCCCAAGGTTTCACTCCATTTATGGATGGGTGTTTTTGGTGGTGGAGTGTGATGTGATCACTGTGGTTTCGTGGTTGCGAGGCGGTGCGTCTCTTACTTTCTGCCAACTTCTGATTTGTTGTTGGTTGTTGTAAGTTTTCGGCCGGTTAGTGCCAGTTCCCTGCACACATTGCTGTGCTTCCAGGTCTGGCCTATCAATCCCGTGGTCTGCGGGGGGCCTTATCCCACTTAATGGGTGAGAAGCCTGGTCTTGGAGAAGGTTTCCCGCTTAGATGCTTTCAGCGGTTATCCTGTCCGAACGTGGCTATCCAGCGGTGCCCCTGGTGGGACAACTGGTGGACCAGAGGTTCGTCCGTCCCGGTCCTCTCGTACTAGGGACAGGTTTCCTCAAGCTTCTGACGCGCGGCGGATAGAGACCGAACTGTCTCACGACGTTCTAAACCCAGCTCGCGTGCCGCTTTAATGGGCGAACAGCCCAACCCTTGGGACCTGCTCCAGCCCCAGGATGCGACGAGCCGACATCGAGGTGCCAAACCATCCCGTCGATATGGACTCTTGGGGAAGATCAGCCTGTTATCCCCGGGTACCTTTTATCCGTTGAGCGACACCCTTCCACTCGGGGTGCCGGATCACTAGTCCCGACTTTCGTCCCTGCTCGACGTGTCAGTCTCACAGTCAAGCTCCCTTGTGCACTTGCACTCAACACCTGATTGCCGTCCAGGTTGAGGGAACCTTTGGGCGCCTCCGTTACATTTTAGGAGGCAACCGCCCCAGTTAAACTACCCACCAGGCACTGTCCCTGGACCGGATATACGGTCCGAGGTTAGAGGTTCAATACGATCAGAGTGGTATTTCAACAACGACTCCACCCAGACTGGCGTCTGAGCTTCACAGTCTCCCACCTATCCTACACAAACCGAACCAAACACCAATACCAAGCTGTAGTGAAGGTCCCGGGGTCTTTTCGTCCTGCCGCGCGTAACGAGCATCTTTACTCGTAGTGCAATTTCGCCGAGTCTATGGTTGAGACAGTTGAGAAGTCGTTACGCCATTCGTGCAGGTCGGAACTTACCCGACAAGGAATTTCGCTACCTTAGGATGGTTATAGTTACCACCGCCGTTTACTGGGGCTTAAATTCTCAGCTTCACCCCGAAGGGTTAACCGGTCCTCTTAACCTTCCAGCACCGGGCAGGCGTCAGTCCGTATACATCGTCTTGCGACTTCGCACGGACCTGTGTTTTTAGTAAACAGTCGCTTCTCACTGGTTTGTGCCACCCACTCACGCTCAGGACCGCGAAGATCCGTCACGCCATGTGGGTCCCCCTTCTCCCGAAGTTACGGGGGTATTTTGCCGAGTTCCTTAACCATAGTTCACTCGTACGCCTTAGTATTCTCTACCTGACCACCTGTGTTGGTTTGGGGTACGGGCCGTGAATGTGCTCGCTAGAGGTTTTTCTCGACAGCATAGGATCACCGAATTCGCCTCAACGGCTATGCATCACCTCTCAGGATATGTGAAACCCGGATTTGCCTAGGTTTCTCCCTACAGGTTTACCCCAGTATTACCACTGACTGGTACGGCTACCTTCCTGCGTCACCCCATCGCTTGACTACTACCACCGAAGGTCCCACGCAGCCGGCGATCCCCGCACCCCGAAGGGATTGGTGGACCACCATTTGGGTGGTTAGTACCGATGATTCATCATGGGCGCTCATACACGGGTACGGGAATATCAACCCGTTGTCCATCGACTACGCCTGTCGGCCTCGCCTTAGGTCCCGACTCACCCTGGGAGGACTGGCCTGGCCCAGGAACCCTTGGTCTTTCGGCGGGCAAGGTTCTCACTTGCCTAATCGCTACTCATGCCTGCATTCTCACTCCCACACCCTCCACAGCTCCATCACTAGGCTGCTTCACCGGATGCAGGACGCTCCCCTACCCAACCAGCTAACGCTGATTGCCGCGGCTTCGGCGGTGTGCTTGAGCCCCGCTACATTATCGGCGCACAATCACTTGACCAGTGAGCTATTACGCACTCTTTCAAGGGTGGCTGCTTCTAAGCCAACCTCCTGGTTGTCTCTGCGACTGCACATCCTTTTCCACTTAGCACACGCTTAGGGGCCTTAGCCGGCGATCTGGGCTGTTTCCCTCTCGACGCACGGAGCTTATCCCCCGCCGTCTCACTGCCACGCTCTGCCACACCGGCATTCGGGTTTGGCTGACGTCAGTAACCCTGTGGGGCCCATCGGCCATCCAGTAGCTCTACCTCCGGTGTGAAACACGCAACGCTGCACCTAAATGCATTTCGGGGAGAACCAGCTATCACGGAGTTTGATTGGCCTTTCACCCCTACCCACAACTCATCCCTCAGTCTTCAACCTAAGTGGGTTCGGGCCTCCACAACATCTTACTGCTGCTTCACCCTGGCCATGGGTAGATCACTCCGCTTCGGGTCCAGAACACGCCACTACACCCCTCACGGGGATACGCCCTATTCAGACTCGCTTTCGCTGCGGCTACCCCTCACGGGTTAACCTCGCGACATGTCCCTGACTCGCAGGCTCATTCTTCAAAAGGCACGCCATCACCCCACGAACAAGTCGAAGGCTCTGACGGATTGTAAGCGCACGGTTTCAGGTACTATTTCACTCCCCTCCCGGGGTACTTTTCACCATTCCCTCACGGTACTGTCCGCTATCGGTCACTGGGAAGTATTCAGGCTTACCGGGTGGTCCCGGCAGATTCACAGCAGATTCCACGGGCCCGCTGCTACTCGGGGAACATTCCACAGGAGCCGTTGAGTTTTCGTCTACGGGGCTCTCACCCTCTACGACAGGCCATCCCAGACCACTTCGACTAACACAACGGTTTCTCACTCCTGCCCAGGTCGGCGGACCTGAGAAGAAACGCCCCACAACACCGCACACACAACCCCCGCCGGGTATCACATGCACGCGGTTTAGCCATCCTCCGCTTTCGCTCGCCACTACTCACGGAATCACTTTTGTTTTCTCTTCCTACGGGTACTGAGATGTTTCACTTCCCCGCGTTCCCCCCCGCCACCTATGTATTCAGTGACGGGTAACACGACATCACTCGTGCTGGGTTTCCCCATTCGGACATCCTCGGATCAAAGCTCGGTTGACAGCTCCCCGAGGCTTATCGCAGCCTCCAACGTCCTTCATCGGCTCCCAGTGCCAAGGCATCCACCATGCGCTCTTAAACACTTACAACACAAAAAACCAGATACAGAAAAAAATTACACCACAACAAACCACACACCGACGATGAACCAAACAGCTCACCCGCGGCTGATCACCCGGCGCTCCGAAGAGAACCGAGAAATCCATGCGGCTTGATGCTCGCAACCACTATCCACAAGTCAAACACCACACTCCACCACCAAGATGGAGCGACAACACGCAACCACCAACCAAAGTCGATGGCGATCCCCCATCGCACTCCAACGAGCGCTCCGGGCAGACCCTGGGCCTGTTGCCTCAGGACCCAACAGTGTGTCTGGTGGCACCAGCCGGCTCCCCGCCGAACTGGACAAGTCTGTTTGTCGTGCACCCACCGAGCGTCCACTACAGACCCCCGGCTGAAATATCCCAACCACACTCAAGCCCACAGGTGTGGGGGTGGGGGAAACCATTTCGGTATCGGTGCTCCTTAGAAAGGAGGTGATCCAGCCGCACCTTCCGGTACGGCTACCTTGTTACGACTTCGTCCCAATCGCCGATCCCACCTTCGACAGCTCCCTCCCACAAGGGGTTAGGCCACTGGCTTCGGGTGTTACCGACTTTCATGACGTGACGGGCGGTGTGTACAAGGCCGGGAACGTATTCACCGCAGCGTTGCTGATCTGCGATTACTAGCGACTCCGACTTCACGGGGTCGAGTTGCAGACCCGATCCGAACTGAGACCGGCTTTGAAAGGATTCGCTCCACCTCACGGCATCGCAGCCCTTTGTACCGGCCATTGTAGCATGTGTGAAGCCCTGGACATAAGGGGCATGATGACTTGACGTCATCCCCACCTTCCTCCGAGTTGACCCCGGCAGTCTCTCACGAGTCCCCACCATTACGTGCTGGCAACATGAGACAAGGGTTGCGCTCGTTGCGGGACTTAACCCAACATCTCACGACACGAGCTGACGACAGCCATGCACCACCTGCACACAGGCCACAAGGGAACTGATATCTCTACCAGCGTCCTGTGCATGTCAAACCCAGGTAAGGTTCTTCGCGTTGCATCGAATTAATCCACATGCTCCGCCGCTTGTGCGGGCCCCCGTCAATTCCTTTGAGTTTTAGCCTTGCGGCCGTACTCCCCAGGCGGGGTACTTAATGCGTTAGCTACGGCACGGATCCCAAGGAAGGAAACCCACACCTAGTACCCACCGTTTACGGCGTGGACTACCAGGGTATCTAATCCTGTTCGCTCCCCACGCTTTCGCTCCTCAGCGTCAGTTACTGCCCAGAGACCCGCCTTCGCCACCGGTGTTCCTCCTGATATCTGCGCATTCCACCGCTACACCAGGAATTCCAGTCTCCCTGCAGTACTCTAGTCTGCCCGTATCGCCCGCACGCCCACAGTTAAGCTGTGAGTTTTCACGAACAACGTGACAAACCACCTACGAGCTCTTTACGCCCAGTAATTCCGGACAACGCTCGCACCCTACGTATTACCGCGGCTGCTGGCACGTAGTTGGCCGGTGCTTCTTCTGCATCTACCGTCACTTGCGCTTCGTCGATGCTGAAAGAGGTTTACAACCCGAAGGCCGTCATCCCCCACGCGGCGTCGCTGCATCAGGCTTGCGCCCATTGTGCAATATTCCCCACTGCTGCCTCCCGTAGGAGTCTGGGCCGTATCTCAGTCCCAGTGTGGCCGGACACCCTCTCAGGCCGGCTACCCGTCGTCGCCTTGGTAGGCCATCACCCCACCAACAAGCTGATAGGCCGCGGGCCCATCCCACACCGCAAAAGCTTTCCCCTCCCAGACCATGCGATCAGAAGGGTGTATTCGGTATTAGACCCAGTTTCCCAGGCTTATCCCAAAGTGCAGGGCAGATCACCCACGTGTTACTCACCCGTTCGCCACTCGAGTACCCCCGAAGGGGCCTTTCCGTTCGACTTGCATGTGTTAAGCACGCCGCCAGCGTTCGTCCTGAGCCAGGATCAAACTCTCCAAACAAAAACAACCCATCCAAAGACAGGTGAATTCACAATCAGAGAAAATCTGACCTAACAAAAAGACACCAAAAACTGGCATCAAAAAAACAACACCACACCCCACACACGGGGAGTGCAAGATGTGGCAAAAAACAACAAACAAAAACCACCAAACACACTATTGAGTTCTCAAACAACAGACCAGATCGTCTTGATTTTGCCCGTTTCAGGGCAACCCTGCCAGCTTAAACTATCTCATCCGGCGAGTCAAGCTTCTCTGTCTCCGCTCTCGCGGCGACATGGAGAACATTAGAGGGCATTGACTTTCGAAGTCAAATCGCCTGGTCAGAGGCGGTCTGAAGCGAAATCCGTTGCACAGACCTAGCTTACGCGCTCGATCTCGGCACCGAGACTGACCAGGTTCTCCACGAACAACGGGTACCCGCGATCGATGTGGTAGACGTCGTGCACCTCGGTGTCGCCGTCCGCGACGAGGCCCGCGAGCACCAAACCGGCGCCGGCTCGGATGTCCGAGGACCACACGGGCGCACTCGACAACTGCGGGATCCCCCGCACCACGGCATGGTGACCATCGGTCCTGGCGTCCGCACCCAGTCGGATCATCTCCTCGACGAACCGGAACCTGGCCTCGAAGACGTTCTCGGTGATCATCGACGTCCCATCCGAGATCGCCGCAAGCCCGATCGCCATCGGTTGCAGATCGGTCGGGAAACCCGGGAACGGCAGGGTCGCGACATTCACCGCCTTGGGCCGCTCGTACTGCACGACCCGGAAGCCGTCGTCGCTCTGCGTGACGGTTGCCCCCACGTCGTGGAGCTTGTGCAGCACCAACTGCAGGTGCGCGGGGTCCACTCCGGTGATGGTGATGTCTCCCCTGGTCATCGCGGCAGCGATCCCCCAGGTGGCCGCGACGATGCGGTCCCCGATCACGCGGTGCTCCGTCGGATGCAGCTTGTCGACGCCGGTGATCGTCAGCGTCGACGACCCCGCGCCCTCGACCTGCGCCCCCATCTGGTTGAGCATGTTGCACAGGTCCACCACGTCGGGCTCCCGTGCCACGTTGTGGATCGTCGTCACCCCTTTGGCCAGAACCGCGGCCATCAGGATGTTCTCGGTGGCACCCACCGAGGGAAACTCCAGCTGGATCTCGGCGCCGTGCAGTTCATCGGCTTCGGCCACCACGCACCCGTGCTCGATATTGCACTTCGCGCCGAGTTGTCGCAGGCCAGCCTGATGCATATCCAGGGGTCGCGAGCCGATCGCGTCGCCCCCGGGCAGTGCGACCTTGGCCCGCTTGCATCTGCCCACGAGGGGGCCGAGCACACACACCGAAGCCCGGAACTGTCTTACCGCCGCGAAGTCGGCGTCGTACTTCGGCTCATCGGGAGACGTGATGCGGACGACGTCGCCGTCCAGCTCGACCGTCGCACCGAGCCCGCGCAACACCTCCGCCATCAACGGAACATCGAGGATGTCCGGACAGTTGGTGATCGTCGTCGTGCCCTCGGCCAACAGGCTGGCCGCCATCAGTTTGAGCACGCTGTTCTTCGCGCCGCCGACAGCAACTTCCCCAGACAACCTGTTGCCGCCGGTCACCACGAAACGCTCACTCACGCGGTAAGTGTAAGCAGCGTGACCCCAGGTGTCAGTCAGCTCGGCCACACACCGCGGGTACGGTTTGGCCATGGGCGTTCACCTGACCCGCATCTACACCCGCACCGGCGATGACGGAACCACTGGACTCAGCGATTTCTCCCGTGTCAGCAAGACTGACCCGCGGCTGATCGCCTATGCGGACTGTGACGAAGCCAACGCAGCGATCGGTGCCGCGCTCGCCCTTGGAGCGCCGAACCAGCAAATCGCTGACGTGTTGCGACAGATTCAGAATGACCTTTTCGACGCTGGAGCAGACCTGTCGACCCCGGTCGTAGAGAACCCCGAGTACCCGCCCCTGCGCATCCAGCAGTCCTACATCGATCGCCTCGAGAAGTGGTGCGACGAGTTCAACGAGCCTCTGCCGGCATTGAATTCGTTCATCCTGCCCGGTGGCACCGCGCTCTCAGCTCTGCTGCACGTGGCGCGCACCGTCACCCGGCGAGCGGAACGCTCGGCCTGGACCGCGGTCGACAGCCACGGGGAATCAGTCAGTGTGCTGCCCGCGAAATATCTGAACCGGCTGTCGGATCTGCTGTTCATTCTGTCCCGCGTCGCCAACCCAGAGGGCGACGTGCTGTGGAAGCCGGGCGGCGGCCAGCCCGCGACGCAGGACTGACTAACCGCGTCGATCAGGGACTTGTGCGCCGAGAACGCGGATTCGGCCGGGACTCAAACCACGACAGGAACGCCGTGAGGGCGCCGCGATCCAGGGCGATTTCATAACCACTGCGGCGATCAGGCCGTTCGGCACCGGTGTCACGGAGTTCCAGGACGACGATCTCATCGGTCATGATGTCGAACTCGTCGCCGCGCGGCGCACGACGCGCCACGATCTCAATCCCGCGCCGGCTCAGCCGGCGATCGGGCCACCAACGCAGGCTGGAGAGGCGGTAGAACACCGCCTCTCCGCCGCGATAACGAATCACTCCATGCCGCCAGCCGTGGCCGGCGAACGCGGGGATGTCCCGAAGGATCGCCGCCGTGCCGCCCTGCCGCAGCTTCCACAGCCGGTAGCACAACGCCAATACGAGCACGAACAGCCCGCACACCAGCACGACCATCACTGCCATGGACGTGCTCGATGTCATATGAGTCAGTCGAGCTGCCCGACGGCGCGAAGCCGCGCACGACCGCGGGCTGCCGTCGCCGGATCCTCCGACTCCGAATCGGTCTTGGCCGCATCGGCATCGATCTCCGACTCGAACTCCGCTGACTCGGCCAGGATGATCACGCCCTCTTCGGTGACCGACAAGAAGCCACCGTCCACGGCGATCCGCAGATCGTCCTCACCTTCGCGCTCGACCCGAACCATCGCGTCGTCGACCAACTGGGCGACCAACGGGATGTGGCGAGGCAGGATGCCGATCTCACCGGCAGTGGTGCGGGTGAAGATGAACGTGGCCTTACCCGACCAGATCTGCCGCTCCACGGCGACGATGTCGACGTCAAGTTCAGCCATCGTGCACCACCTTTCCGTTCGCTCGGCCTGCGGTCACCACGCTCACAGCTTGGCGCCGAGGCTCTCGGCCTTCTTGGCGAGGTCGTCGAGACCACCGATCAGGAAGAAGGCCTGCTCCGGCAGATGGTCGAACTCGCCCTTGGTCAGCTTGTCGAAGGCCTCGATGGTCTCCTTGAGCGGAACGGTCGAGCCCGGCTGGCCGGTGAACTGCTCGGCAGCCATCATGTTCTGGCTCAGGAAACGCTCGACCTTACGGGCGCGGTACACCAGAACCTTGTCCTCTTCCGACAGCTCGTCGATACCGAGGATGGCGATGATGTCCTGGAGATCCTTGTAGCGCTGCAGGATTCGGATGACTTCCTGCGCGACGCGGTAGTGCTCCTCGCCGACGACGCTGGGGTGCAGAATCGTCGAGCTCGAGGCCAGCGGATCCACGGCCGGGAAGATGCCCTTCGAGAACACCGCACGCGAGAGTTCCGTGGTGGCGTCGAGGTGGGCGAACGTCGTCGCCGGCGCCGGATCGGTGTAGTCGTCGGCGGGCACGTACACGGCCTGCATCGAGGTGATCGACCGACCACGGGTCGAGGTGATGCGCTCCTGGAGCTCACCCATCTCATCGGCCAGCGTGGGCTGGTAACCCACGGCCGAAGGCATACGACCCAGCAGGGTCGAGACCTCAGAACCCGCCTGCGTGAAGCGGAAGATGTTGTCGATGAACAGCAGCACGTCCTGGTTCTGCTCATCGCGGAAGTACTCCGCCATGGTCAGCGCGGACAGCGCCACACGCATACGGGTGCCTGGCGGCTCGTCCATCTGACCGAACACCAGAGCGGTGTCCTTGAGGACGTTCGCGTCGGCGAGCTCGACCCACAGGTCGTTGCCCTCACGGGTGCGCTCACCCACGCCGGCGAACACCGAGGTGCCACCGAAGTTGCGGGCGATGCGGTTGATCATCTCCTGGATGAGCACCGTCTTGCCCACGCCAGCGCCGCCGAACAGGGCGATCTTGCCGCCGCGCACGTACGGGGTCAGCAGGTCAACGACCTTGAGGCCGGTCTCCAGCATCTCGGTGCGGGGCTCGAGGTCGGCGAAGGCCGGCGGCTTGCGGTGGATCGACCAGTGCTCGAAGTCCTTGCCGTAGCCGGGCTCGTCGAGGCAGTCACCGAGCGCGTTGAACACGTGGCCCTTGACGCCGTCGCCGACCGGGACCGAGATCGAGGAACCGGTGTCGGTGACCTCGACGCCGCGGACCAGGCCGTCGGTGGGCTGCATGGAGACGGTGCGCACCAGGCTGTCGCCCAGGTGCTGTGCGACCTCAAGGGTCAGCGTCTTCGACAGTTCCTTGTAAGAGATGTCGGCGTGCAGGGCATTGAACAGCGCCGGCACCGAGCCACGGGGGAACTCCACGTCCACGACGGGGCCGGTGATGCGGACCACGCGCCCGGTGGTGTCCTTCTTCGCTTCTGCGGGGGCAGTCATATCTTTTCGCTTTCCTACTGGGGGTGGGTCCTGGGGAGTGTCTAGCCTGCTGCGTCGGCCAACGCGTTGGCGCCGCCCACGATCTCGCTGATTTCCTGAGTGATCTGCGCCTGGCGCTCGCGGTTGGCCTCGAGCGTCAGCGCCTTGATCAGATCGTCGGCGTTGTCGCTCGCGGACTTCATCGCGCGACGTCGGGCCGCCGACTCCGAGGCCGCGGCCTCGAGCAGAGCGGCGTACACGCGGGTGGCCACGTAGCGCGGAAGCAGCGCGCCGAACAGGGTCTCGGCATCCGGCTCGAACGAGAAGAGGGTCTGCGGACCCTTGTCCTCGTCCTCGCCGACGTACTCGACCACCATCGGTGCGATCCGCCGCGCCTCGGCCGTCTGCGACAGCATCGACTTGAACTCGGTGAACACGATGTGGAGTTCATCGACACCGAGGATGCCGTCGGCACCCGCGTCGTCGCCCTCATCGTCGACACCGGACATGAAGGACGCGACGAGCGTGTCCGCGATCTCCTTGGCGTTCTCGTACGTCGGCCGCTCCGAGAAGCCGGTCCACGACTCGACGACCTCACGCTGGCGGAAGCTGTAGTAGCCCAGAGCCTTCCGGCCCACCGCGTAGAGGACCGTCTCCTTGCCCTCATCCCGAAGCAGGGCCTGCAGTTCCTCGGCCTGCCGCAGCACGTTGGCGTTGTACGCACCGCAGAGACCGCGGTCCGACGACACCACCAGCACGGCCGCGCGCCGGGGGTTCTCGCGTTCCACCAGCAGCGGGTGATCCAACGCACTGGCGCCGGCCAGGTTGGTCAGCATGTTGGTGATCTCCTCGGCGTAGGGCCGGGCCGCTTCGACCCGGGCCTGCGCCTTGGCGATCCGCGACGTCGCGATCAGCTCCTGGGCCTTGGTGATCTTCTTGATCGACCCGGCGGAGCGGATGCGGCCGCGCAATTCGCGAAGTGTGGCTGCCATCTGTTTTCCAGATCCCTACTTCTTCTTCGGCGGAGCGGGCTTCTTGACCTTGACGGACTCCTTGCCCACCTCGTCCTCGCTCAGCGCGTCGACCTTCTCGTCGACGACGACAGAGCTGCCGTCGGTGGCCTGGAAGCCCTTCTTGAAGTCGTTGATGACGTCGACGAGCTTCTGTTCGGTCTCCTCCGAGAGCTTCTTGGTCTCGCGGATGTCCGTCAGGATGCTGTCGTGGCTGGCCTTCACGTGCTCGAGGAGCTCGGACTCGAAGCGCTGCACATCTTCAACGGGTACCGAGTCCAGGTGGCCCTTGGTGCCGAGGAAGATCGCGACGACCTGATCCTCGACCGAGAGGGGCGAGTACTGCGGCTGCTTGAGCAGCTCCACCAGGCGGGCACCGCGGTCCAGCTGGGCCTTCGATGCGGCGTCCAGGTCCGAGGCGAAGGCGGCGAACGCCTCCAGCTCGCGGTACTGCGACAGATCCAGACGCAGCGAGCCTGCGACCTCTTTCATGGCCTTGATCTGCGCGGCGCCGCCGACGCGGGACACCGACACACCGACGTTGATGGCCGGTCGAACGCCCTGGTTGAACAGGTCGGACTCCAGGAAGCACTGGCCGTCGGTGATCGAGATGACGTTGGTCGGGATGAACGCCGAGATGTCGTTGGCCTTGGTCTCGATGATCGGCAGACCCGTCATCGAACCGCCGCCGAGTTCGTCGGACAGCTTCGCGCAACGCTCCAGCAGGCGCGAGTGCAGGTAGAAGACGTCGCCGGGGAAGGCCTCGCGGCCCGGCGGGCGGCGCAGCAGCAGAGAGATGGCGCGGTAGGCGTCAGCCTGCTTGGACAGATCGTCGAACACGATCAGCACGTGCTTGCCGTCGTACATCCAGTGCTGGCCGATGGCCGAACCGGTGTAGGGAGCCAGCCACTTGAAGCCGGCGGCATCGGACGCCGGGGCCGCGACGATGGTGGTGTACTCCATCGCGCCACCCTCTTCGAGGGCCCGCTTCACCGAGGCGATCGTGGTGCCCTTCTGACCGATGGCGACGTAGACGCAGCGCACCTGCTGCTTCGGGTCACCGGTCTCCCACGCCTCGCGCTGGTTGAGGATCGTGTCCACAGCGACGGCGGTCTTGCCGGTCTTACGGTCGCCGATGATCAGCTGGCGCTGGCCGCGGCCGATGGGGGTCTGGCTGTCGATCGCCTTGATGCCGGTCTGCAGGGGCTCCGAGACGCCCTGGCGCTGCACCACCGACGGCGCCTGCAGCTCGAGTGCGCGACGGGCGTCGGACGCGATGTCGCCCTGGCCGTCGATCGGCTGACCGAGCGGGTTGACGACACGACCGAGGAAGGCGTCGCCGACGGGGACGGAGAGCACCTCGCCGGTCCGCTTGACCTGCTGGCCTTCTTCGATCTTCTCGAAGTCACCGAGGATCACGGCGCCGACGCTGTGCTCGTCGAGGTTGAGCGCCACGCCCAGCACGCCGCCCGGGAACTCGAGGAGCTCCTGGGTCATGACCGAGGGCAGGCCCTCGACGTGGGCGATGCCGTCACCGGCGTCGACGACGGTACCGATCTCCTCGCGGCCGCTGTCGGCGGAAAACGAGGACACGTAGTCCTCGATGGCACCTTCGATATCAGCAGCGGAGATTGTCAACTCTGCCATGGTTTTTCGTCTTCCTACCTTGCGTTGAACGGGTGGTCTGTGGGGTGGGTGCGTCAGTCCGGCAGCTGTGCTTGCGCAGCGGCCAGGCGGGATGCGATCGATCCGTCGATGACCTCGTCACCAACGGCGATCGACAGACCGCCGAGCAGCTCCGGATCGACGTTGAGCTGCACGTAGACGGGGCGCCCATAGATGCGCGCCAGCACGTCCGACAGCCGGGTGCGCTGTGCGTCGGAGAGATCTGCCGCCGCACTCACATGCGCAACCACCTCGCCCCGGCGAGCGACCGCAAGTTCGGCGAGGTCGAGAACGGCCTCGTCGGCGCGTTCGCCATGGAGCAGGCGGACAGTCTGAGTCAGCAGCGCCTTGGCCGTCTGATTCACGTCGTTGTTGCCGAGCACCTTGTCGAGCAGTCCGATGCGGTCCTGCGCGGGGGCGGTGTAGTCGCTGAGCAGACCGACCAGGCGGGGCTCCTCGTCGAGGATGCGGCCGAATCGGAACAGCTGGTCCTCCACGGCATCCACTTCACCGGTCACCTCGGCCCGCTTGAGCAGCGCGAGGCGGGCGGTGTGCTCGATGCCCAAGACCAGGTCGGCCTCGGCGGACCAGCGCTGCGAGACCGCGGTGCGCACGAGCTTCAGCGTGGACTCGTCGACCTTGCCGGAGAACAGCCGATCGGCGAGGTTGGCCTTGGCCGACGCGTCGTCGGAGGGCACAGCGAGGTGCTTGGCAAGAACCTGCTCGGACCTCAGCAGCTCGACGACCGAGACCAGCTCGTCAGCCACCTTGGAGAGTCGATCCGCGTCCAGACCGCCAGCGACACTGTCGAACTCGGAGGTCAGCGCGGTCAGCGCCGCGCGGCTGGTGGCCCGCAGGCGGGCCGACGCACCGGTCTCGATGACGACCGAGGACGGCGCCATCTCGTCAAGTTCCGCGAGGAAGCGGTCGACGGTGGCGGCCTGTGCCGCCGAGTCAGCAAGGTGGGCGCGGACGAGTTCATCGGCCTTCTGCACGGCTTCGGCACCGAGTTCACCCCGGAGCTGCCGCACAACCTGCTGGTGCATCAACTGAATCTGTTGTGCGCCTTGGGCCTTGATGCGCTCGGCCTCGACGCCGGCCTGCTCTTCGAGCTGGGCGGCGATGCGAGTCGAGTCCTGCTTGGCCTCGTCGGTGACCCGAGAGGCCTCGGCGTTGGCGTCAGCCAGGGCCTTGGCGTGCATCGCGTCGGCGTCCGCAAGCTTCTGCGCGGCCGACGCGCTCTCGGCGAGGGCCGTCCGCACGGCATCCTGCTGCTTCTGCATCAGGTTCCGCACGGGTGGCACCACCCATTTCACGATGATGAACGCGATCACCGCGAACCCGATCAGCTGGCCGATGAAAATCGACATCTAGGCGCTCCCACCTGATTTCACGTCTACGCCGAGGATGCGGCTGGCCAGAGTGGCCGAGAGCCCATCCACCGACTGCTGCAGTTCTGCTTCGGTCGCCGAACGCTGCTGGGACAACTGCTCATCTGCCTGCCGAACCGATTGGGCGACTTCGCCGCTGGCCGTCGAACGCTGGGCGTCGACGACCTGGCGACCCTCGTTTCGGGCCTCGTCGCGAATGGCAGACGCCTCTGACCGGGCTCCGGTCATGGCCTCTTCGTAGTCGGCCTGAGCGGCCGCGACCTGCTCGGCCGACTTGCGGTTGTCCGCCGCGGTCTTGGACAGCATGGCCTCGCGCTCGGCGAGGACCTTGCTGACCGGCGGCACCACCCATTTCGCGATCACGCCGAGCGTGATCAAGAAGATGAGCAGCACCACGAAGAAGGTGCCGTTGGGGACCAGGAAGTTACTGGTCCCCCCACCCTCTTCTGCGGCCGCCAACACGGCGACCGGCGCTGATCCAGTCAGTTCACCCATGCCGATGGATTACTGCAGGCCCGGCGTGGCGAAGACGAACAGCGCCATGAAGGCCAGGTTGATGAAGTACGCAGCCTCGACCAGACCGACGGTGATGAAGAACGGCGTGAACAGCCGGCCCTGGGCCTCGGGCTGCCGGGCGATGCCGGAGATCAGGGCGTTACCCGCGATGCCGTCACCAATGCCAGCGCCGATGGCACCGCCACCCATGATCAGACCGCCGCCGATCAGCGCGCCTGCCGTGATGAGGGCGTTGGGATCGAGTTCCATTCCTTTTATCCTCCTTGATAACTGGTGGCCGTGCCGCCAGAGTTCGTGGTCGTTACGTCGTAGGGACTAGGGACTACCGCAGTGCTGCTCAGTGTGTGTCAGTGCTCATCGTGGTCCAGCTCCATCGACTGACTGAAGTACAGGATGGTCAGCAGCGAGAAGATGAACGCCTGAATCAGGCCGACGAACAGGTCGAAGGTCTTCCAGATCGCGTTGGGCGCCCACTGGATGTACCAGGGGAACATCGCGATCAGCGCGACGAGGATGCCGCCGGCGAAGATGTTGCCGAAAAGACGGAGGGCCAGCGAGATCGGCTTGGCCAGTTCTTCGACGATGTTGATCGGGGCCAGGAAGGCGACGTGGCCCTTGACGACCTTGACCGGGTGGCCGATGATGCCGCGCCGCCAGATCCCCGCCGCGTGGTAGCAGACGAACACGAACAGCGCGAGCGCCAGCACGAAGTTGATGTCGGAGGCGGGCGCCTTGTACAGCTCGGCCGCGGCACCGTCGGCTCCCCCGTACTGCAACGGCAGCACGGCCAGCCAGTTCGACACCAGAATGAACACGAAGATCGTGACCGAGAGCGGCAGCACGAACGGGGCGATCTTCATGCCGATCGAGCCCTCGATCTGCTGGCGCATCTGAATGGTCAGCGCCTCCCAGAACAGCTGCACGCCACCGGGAACCCCGGTCGAGGTGACCTTGGCCCGCAGGACGAACGCCAGGCCGATCACGATCAGCGCGGTGATCGCGGTGGCCATGATGGTGTCACCGTTGAAGGTCATGCCGAACAGTTCGAACACCATCGTGTGGTGGCCGACGTGAATGGCGGCGCCACCCTCCTCGGAGGCGAGAACGGTCTCAGTCATCGTTGCCTGAGTGATCGTCTGAGTCATTGAGGTCTGCTCAACCCTTCGATTCCGTATCCAAGACGTCCAACCCGTTGGCGCGGATCCTGCGCAGCACCGGGATGCTGGTGCTCATCACAAGAAGCGCCTGGAAGATCGCCAGTCCGAAAAGAACGCCGATTCCGCCGATGTGCTTGAAGAAGTACGCCGTCAGCAGGGCGACCACCGAGATCACCAGCAGGCGCATGGCCGAGTTGACGGCCATCTTCTTCTTGAGCGGATGTTCCTGAGCGGTGATGGACTCGACCGCATGGCGGACCATCAACGCGTTGACAAGCCCGATGGCCAGTCCCAAACCAAAAAAGAATCCGTAGCCGATACTTCCGATGAAGCCTGTGGCAAGCACAGCAAGAGCCGTGAGTGCGACGCAGACAATCGCCAGGCGTATCGGCCTGAACGCCACGGATGGGAACACCAACGGCGCTTCGTGCGCTGGCGTTGTCACTGCGACTCCTCTAGCTCGCGGTTGGTGCGTGCCCGATGAGCGTATCGGAGGGCAGCGCGCGCGCTGGACTCACCCACGGGGTAGCTCCCTGTAATCGGTCGACAAGCAGTCGACGGTCGGTCTCAAACGGCGCCGATCGATCACGAGGACCGTGGGCCGGGCCGGCAACCCGCGAGGGTTTTCGGGTTCTGCGAAGAACCGTACCACATGGTAGAACGCCGAAACGGGGGCCTACTACCAATCGTCGTAACAGGCGATTCGACCGGATCGGCGCTCGCGCTCCCCTAGTCCAGACGGCCGGCGAAATAGTCGTCGAAGCCGTCATTGCTCCGGCGCAGCAGCGGAATCAACGTGACGACGATGGCCACCAGGATCGCCGCGAGCATCACCGCGCCGGTGTAGCGCGGATCGAAGAAGATCGTGCTGGCCGCGCCGAACGCGATGATGCCGACCCACAGGTAGATCAACAGGACCACCCGGCGGTGGGAATGGCCGATCTGCAGGAGTCGATGGTGCAGGTGCATCTTGTCGGGGCTGAACGGGCTGCGCCCGGCGCGGGTCCGGCGCACGATCGCCAGCAACATGTCCAGCGCGGGCACCAGCATCACCGCGACCACGAGCAGAAACGGGGACAGCAGCGCGAAGACGTCCCGCGCTCCGTAGGCGTTCTGCGAGATCGGTCCCGCCGCGGTCGTCGACGCGGCGGCGAGCATCAGGCCGATCAGCATCGACCCCGAGTCGCCCATGAAGATCTTGGCGCGGTGGAAGTTGTGCGGCAGGAATCCGAGGCAGGCGCCGGCCAGCACGACGGAGATGACCGCGGGCGGGTAGAACAGCACGTCGCCGCCGTGGTCCCGCAGCAGACCGACCGAGAACACACAGATCGCCATGGCGGTGATCAACCCGAGGCCTGCCGCGAGTCCGTCGAGTCCGTCGACGAAGTTCATCGCGTTGACGATCGACACCGTCAACGCGAGCGTGAGCAGGATGGACGCGGTCTGGTCGAGCACGATCGTGCCGACCCCGCCGATCGGGATGTAGAGCACGCTCCAGGCCACGCCCATCGTGACCAGAACGCTCGCGGCGGTGATCTGCCCGGCGAACTTGGTCAGGGCGTCGAGGCCCCAGCGGTCGTCGATGATGCCGATGACCATGATCAGGCCGCCGGCCACGACGACGGCCGGCATGCCGCTGGAGTAGACGAATCCTCGGGTGAGCGCGGGCAGTTGGGACGCCAGAAACACGGCCGCGATGACGCCGACGTACATCGCCAGACCGCCCATGCGCGGTGTGGGCTGGACGTGCACATCCCGCTCGCGGGGCACCGCGACGGCGCCGAACCGGGTCGCCAGTACCCGCACGGGACTGGTCGCGAAGTAGGTGACGATGGCGGCGGTGAGACCCACGAGGGCCAACTCTCGCAGCGGCACACCGGCACCGCGATCAGACAGGGCGAGCAGACTGTGCGCCAGCACTGTGCCTGAACCGCCTCCGCTCAACACCGAATGAACCGTACTGGAAGAACTTAAGACGCAGGCTGATCGAGCAGCGAATCCGGCGTCACGTCGAGGACTTTCGCGATGGCGTCCGCGGAGATCGGGCCCTCCCGCAGGATTCTGGGCGCGGGTCCGCTGAGGTCCACGATGGTTGAGGCCGAGCCCTGCTCGGCGGGGCCGCCGTCGAGGTACACCTCGACGCGCTCCCCCAACTGCGTGCGGGCCTGGTCCACCGACACCGCGGGCGGATGCCCGGAGATGTTCGCACTCGACACGGCCATCGGACCGACCGCGCGCAGCACCTCGATCGCGACGGGGTGCAGCGGCATCCGCAGCATGACGGTGCCGTCGGCATCGCCGAGGTCCCACTGCAGCGACGGCGCCTGCCGCACCACCAGGCTCAGCGCGCCGGGCCAGAACGCCCGGATGAGCTCGCGTGCGGACTGCGGAACCGTGTAGACCAAGCCCTCGATGGTGTGCCAGGAACCCACGAGCACGGGCACCGGCATGTCCCGGCCACGGCCCTTGGCCGCCAGCAGTGCCGCCACGGCCGCGCTGTCGAAGGCGTCGGCGCCGATGCCGTAAACGGTGTCGGTGGGGATCACCACGAGACGGCCGCCCTTGGCAGCGCTCACCGCCGAGGCGATCCCGGTGGCTCGCTGCTCGGGGTCACTGCAGTCGAAGACATTGCTCACGGCAGGTCGTTCCTCTCCGTGTCGGTGCGCCGGGTCGCGGTGACGAACCGCAACCGGCCGGCCAGGTCTCGTCGCGGCCGCACGTCGTCGAACAGACCGGCGCGCTCGACCAGGTCAACGGTAGCCCCCGAGGTGGTGTCGTCGTGCTCGACGCCGAACCATCCGCCGGGGCGCAGCCACCTGCCGCCCAGCGCGACGACGGCGTCGATGACGTGCATGCCGTCGGGCCCGCCGAACAGCGCATGGTGCGGATCATGTTCGGCGACTTCGGGATCGAGCACGGCGCCGTCGGGAATGTAGGGCGGATTGCAGAGCAGCAGATCGACTCGGCCGTCGAATTCGGGCAGCAGGCCGGCAGTCGTGACGTCGGCTTCGAGGAACCGGACGTCGGTGCCCGCGCCGTTTCGCCGCGCGTAGTCGAGCGCGTCCGGCGAGTCGTCGACGGCGACGACGGTTGCCGACGGCCGGTGCCGCGCCACCGCGAGGGCCAGGGCGCCACTGCCCGTACACAGATCCACGATCAGCGGATCATGGTGCGAGGGAAGGGAATCGAGCACGCCCATGGCCCACTCCAGCAGCGATTCGGTCTCGGGCCGCGGGATGAAGACGCCGGGACCGACCTGAAGGTCCAGCGGACCGAAGGGCGCGGAACCAGTGAGGTGCTGCAGTGGGATGCGGCGGGACCGCTCCTCCACGAGGGTCCGATAACGCGATTCGAAATCGGCGGGTGCCTCGGCCCGCATGAGTCGGCCGCGATCGACACCCAGCACGTGCGCCGCCAGCAGTTCCGCGTCCGTGCGCGCCGAGTGGACGCCGGCCTGCTCGAGAATCCGGGTCGCGGCCGCCACCGCGTCGGTCAGCGAGGTGTGCGCGCCAACGCCGGGCATCAGGCCTGCTGAAGCCGGGTCTGCTTGTCGGCCTCGGCCAACGCGTCGAGCAACGGGTCCAGTTCGCCGTCGAGCACCTGATCGAGGTTGTGGGCCTTGAAATTGATTCGGTGATCGGCGATCCGGTTCTCCGGAAAGTTGTACGTGCGGATGCGCTCGCTGCGGTCGACAGTGCGGATCTGGCTGGCCCGGTCCGCCGACGCATCGGCCTGCGCCTGCTCCTCGGCCAACGCCTGCAGTCGGGCCGCGAGCACCTGCATGGCACGGGCCTTGTTCTGAAGCTGCGAGCGCTCGTTCTGGCAAGTCACCACGATGCCGGTGGGAAGGTGCGTGATGCGCACCGCGGAGTCGGTGGTGTTGACGCCCTGCCCGCCCTTGCCGGACGACCGGTAGACGTCGATGCGCAGGTCGGACTCGTCGATCTGGACCTGCTCGACTTCCTCAGGCTCCGGGTAGACCAGCACACCGGCAGCCGAAGTATGGACGCGCCCTTGGGATTCGGTGACGGGAACGCGTTGCACGCGATGCACGCCGCCCTCGAACTTCAGCCGCGACCAGACGCCGTCGAGCGAATCGCCCTTGCTGGCGATGGACAGCGTCGCGTCCTTATAGCCGCCGAGGTCGGACGTGGTCTCCCCCAGCATCGTCACGGTCCAGCCGCGGCGCTCGGCGTAGCGGATGTACATCCGGGCCAGGTCGGCGGCGAACAGCGCCGACTCCTCGCCACCCTCACCCGACTTCACTTCGAGCACGATGTTGTCGGCGTCGTGGGGGTCGCGGGGTGCGAGCAGGTCGGTGAGTTGACGGTCCAACTCCGCGACCCGGGTCTCGAGGTCGACGACCTCGGCCGCAAAGGACTCGTCTTCACCGGCAAGTTCTCGGGCGGCCTCGAGGTCGCCACGGGCCGACTCCAGCTTGCGGTAGGTCGAGACGATGGGCGCGATCTGCGCGAACCGACGTCCGACGCGACGGGCGTTGGTGGCGTCCGCGTGCAGCTCGGGGTCGGCCAACTGCCGCTCGAGGTCCGCATGCTCGGTCAACAGCGCGTCGATCGCACTGGCGCTCACGCGAGCCTCCTCATCTCACCGCTGGTCTGGGACCCTGACAAAAAGAACCGGCGCCCGACATGCGCGCATGCCTGGGCATGCGGCAGCGGGCGCCGGCGTGACAGCTAGCTGTCGGCGGTCTTGCGCTTGCCGTAGCGCTTCTCGAACCGCGCGACGCGACCGCCGCTGTCGAGGATCTTCTGCTTGCCGGTGTAGAACGGGTGGCACTGCGAGCAGACCTCGACCACGATGTGGCCGCTCTCCTTGGTGCTGCGGGTGGTGAAGGTGTGTCCACAACCGCAGACCACGGTGGTCTCTTGGTAGGCAGGGTGAATGCCGGTTTTCATGGTGTCCTCTTCATTCGTAGGTCGCCGGGTCGTCCGCTCCTGACCTGGAGAAATACAGACGTGAACCGGAACCTGAGGTGGTCGACGGTCCATTATGCCAGGTCAACCGCCGTAGTCCTAAACGCCTGGCGACCACGGCGCATTCCCCGCCCAATCCGGCGCCCGAACCCGCAATGTCCGCAGATTTCTCAGATTCTGAGACGTTCCGGTGTCGGACCCCACGGCAGTGGGTATCGCCTAGATCACGGATGGCGGCACACGAGCCGCCGACCGAGAACGTTGAAGGAGGACGCTCAATGAACTCCCTGAAGTTGAAGAAACTGCTCGTGCACGGCGGCGTCGCCGCTGGACTCGGAGTTGGGGCCCTCGGCCTCGGTGCCGGCTTGGCACAGGCGGACCCGCCGCCTCCGCCGCCCAGTCCGACGGTGGACGTCAACGTCCCGCCGGTTCCGGCTGTGCCCGCAGCACCGGCTATCCCGGCGCCGCCGGCCATTCCCGCGCCGCCGGCCGTCGACGTGAATGTCCCGCCGATTCCGCCCATTCCGGCCCCGCCGGCCATTCCGTCACCGCCGCCAATCCCGCCGGTGCCCAACGTCAGCGTCGGCTGACCCCCAGGCCCGCACCACGGTCGCCGCATCGCCGTCAGGCGGTGCGGCGACCGTGCTTCTGCGTGAAGGTGGTGCCCCGGGCCGGGCGGGTCCACAACTGACCACCGACCGGTTCGGGGCCTCGGGCGATGAGCTCGCGTTTGAGCACCTTGTTGGTGGCGGTCGAAGGCAGCGCATCGGTGATCCAGACCCGGCGCGGCCACGCCTTGGGTGACAGGTCCTGCTGCTCGGCCAGGAAGGCACCGAAGTCTGCCATGTCGACGTCGACGCCCTGGGCGGGCACGATCGCCGCCATCACCTGGTCACCGACATGTTCGTCGGGGACTGGATACACGCTCACCTGGTTGACCGCGGAGTGACGCAGCAGGACGCGCTCGATGGGGGCCGTGGTCATATTCTCGCCGTCGACTCGCATCCAGTCCGCAGTCCGGCCGGCGAGGTAGATCCAGCCGTCGGCGTCGCGATAGGCGAGGTCACCCGACCAGTACATGCCGTGCCGCAGGCGGTCGCCGGTCGCGTCGGCGTCGTTGTAGTAGCCCTGGAACAGGCCGGCTCCCGTGGTGTTGACCAATTCACCAATGGCCTTGTCCGCATTGGTCAGAGCACCCGTCGCATCGAACTCGGCGATGGCGCACTCGGTGACGGCCTCGGGGTCGTAGATGGCCACCCCCGGAAATCCCCTGCCGACCGAGCCTGGCGGGCAGTCGTCCTCCCGGGTGACGATGATCGCGCCCTCGGTTGAACCGAACCCGTCCCACACTGTGCACCCGAAGCGGCGGCCGAACTCTTCGATGTCCCGATCGCTGGCCTCGTTGCCGAACGCCACCCGTAACGGGTTGTCCGCGTCGTCGGGCCCCTCCTGGGTGCCCAACACGTAGGCGAGCGGTTTGCCGACGTAGTTCATGTACGTCGCGCCGTAGCGGCGGACGTCGGGCAGCAGACCGGAGGCCGAGAATGTCGCGGGCACCATGGCAGCCCCAGACCCGACGGCGACTCCCCAGCCGGCCAGCAGCGCGTTGGAGTGGAACAGCGGCATCGACAGGTAACACACGTCGTCGGGTGTGATGGAGAAGCGCTCCACGAGGGCCTGTCCCGCGAACAGCACGGTCATATGTGCGACCTGGACGGCTTTGGGATCACCGCTGGTGCCTGAGGTGAAGATCATCATGAATGTGTCGGTGGCCCCCACCTCGCGGTGCGGCGTCAGCGTGCCTGCCGCGGCGACCAGCGCGGCCCATTCCTGGGAGTCGGTGTCCAGCACATGGACGCCGGGCAGGTCGAGATCGTCGAGCAGGTGGCGGTGCTCGGTGTCGGTCAGCAGGATCTGACAGTCCGCGTGCAGGATGTCGCGCCGCAGGGCGGTACCGCGCCGGGTGGTGTTGATGCCGCACAGCACGTAGCCGCCCAGGGCCGCCGCCGCCATCGCGGTGAGCATCGCCGGCGTGTTCCCCAGCAGCGCGCCGATGTGCAGGGGCCGGTCGCGGTCGGCGATCGTGAGCAGCGTCGATGCCTGCCGCTGCGCGTCGTCGAGGTGTTGGCGCCAGGTCCACTCGGCATCACCGAATCGGACCGCCGGGCTGTCGTCGCCGCGGCGGGCCCGCAACAGCTGCTGGACGGTCTGGGGTGGAAGTTCGTGAGCCACTGTCGGCGCCGCCTCGTCGTCGAAGGTTGTAAACAGAATAGGGAATCTGTCTACCTCGTCCACCCCGCATCGCACCCGGCGCGAACGGCGTGTCTGCGAAGATAGGTCAAACCGTCGTCGTGAGATGAGGAACTGACCAAGGTGACCGCCGGCTCCGCAGCCCAGTCCCGCGCCGCCGCGCGTCCGGTTCGCGATCGACTGATCGACGCCGCCGAACAATGCTTGAGCACCAAGGGAATCCGCGCCACCACGGTGTCCGAAGTCGCCGAACTGGCGGGCGTCTCACGGGGCTGGCTGTATCGGCACTTTCCCGACAAGGCCGCGCTGCTGGGTGCCGCGATCGTCCGACTCAACGACGTCTACTGGGGCGAGGCCCATTCGGTGCTGACCGAGGTGGAGGGTCTCGCGGCGCAGATCGCGGCGGGAATCCGCCTGGGCCGCCGCGCATACGACTCCCCCGGCGCTCTGGTGATGAAGCTGCGACTGGACGAACCCGAGGAGTTCGCAGCGTGCGCGGGGGCAGGAGTCCAGGGCCTGGTCCCCGACCTGAGTGCCTTCTGGCGGCCGTACCTGAAAGCGGCGGCCGATCGAGGCGAGATCGAGGCGGACAATCTCGACGAGGCCAGCGAGTGGGTGGCCCGCAACCTGCTCAGCCTGGCGACGGTACCCGGCGAACAGGTCGACGTCGACAATCCCACCGCGCTGGTGGATTTCCTCGACCGGTACCTGATGCCGGCGCTTCGACCTCGGAGTTGACCTCCACCCCAACGATTTTCGGCACAGACCCGTGAACGCAGAATCCCCCGTCACGCGTAGGCGTGCGGGGGATTCTGTCGCTGAACTCAGTCGAGGTCGTCCGAGGCCCCTCCCGGAGCCGTCTTGGAGACCTGGACCAGGAATTCGTAGTTGGTCTTCGTCTTACGCAGCTGGCTCATCAGCAGGTCGATCGCCTGATGCGAATCCAGCCCCGAGAGCACCCGACGCAACTTGTGCACGATCGCGAACTCGTCCGGCCCGAGCAGCAGCTCGTCCTTGCGGGTGCCCGACGGGTTGACGTCGACAGCCGGGAAGACGCGACGCTCGGCGATCTTGCGGTCCAGCTTGAGCTCGGCGTTGCCGGTGCCCTTGAACTCCTCGAAAATCACCGTGTCACCGGTCGAACCGGTCTCGACCATCGCGGTGGCGATGATGGTCAGCGAACCGCCGTCCTCGATGTTGCGCGCCGCGCCGAGGAACCGCTTGGGCGGGTACAGCGCCGTCGAGTCGACACCACCGGACAGGATGCGGCCCGACGCCGGCGACGCGTTGTTGTACGCGCGGCCCAGACGGGTGATCGAATCCAGCAGAACCACGACGTCCTTGCCCTGTTCAACCAGGCGCTTGGCCCGCTCGATGGCAAGTTCCGCGGCCTGCGTGTGGTCTGACGGCGGCCGGTCGAAGGTGGAGGCGATGACCTCACCGACGACGGAGCGCTGCATGTCGGTGACCTCTTCCGGACGCTCGTCGACGAGCACCACCATCAGGTGGCATTCCGGATTGTTCTTGGTGATCGCGTTGGCGATGTCCTGCATGATCGTGGTCTTACCGGCCTTGGGCGGGGACACGATCAGCGCACGCTGACCCTTACCGATCGGCATAATCAGGTCGATCACGCGCGTGGTGAGACGGTCGGGCGTGGTCTCCAGACGCAACCGCTGGTTCGGGTACAGCGGGGTCAGCTTGCCGAACTCGGGACGGTTCTTGGCCGCCTCGACGGGACCGCCGTTGACGGTGTCCAGACGCACCAGCGGGTTGAACTTCTGCCGCGAATTCTTGTCGCCGCCTTCGCCTTCGCGGGGGACTCGCACCGCGCCGGTCACCGCGTCACCGCGGCGCAGGCCGTTCTTGCGGACCATGTTCATCGACACGTAGACGTCGTTGGGGCCGGCCAGGTATCCCGAGGTTCGGACGAACGCGTAGTTGTCCAGGACGTCGAGGATGCCCGCGACGGGCTGAACGACGTCGTCCTCGCGGAGTTCGGTGTCGCCGCCACCTTCGCCGCCGGAACGCTCGCCGCGCCGGCGACGATCACGGAACCGGCGGCCACGACGGCCGCCCCGGCCCTCGTCGTCGTCGTCGTTGTTGTCGTTGTTGGCGTTGCCGCCGCGATTCTGCTGGTCACCGCCACGCTCGGAGCGGTTGTCATTGCGGTCGGAACGGTTGTCGTTGCGGTCGGAACGGTTGTCGTTCCGCTCGGACTTGTTCTCGTTACGGTCGGAGCGGTTGTCGTTCCGCTCGGACTTGTTCTCGTTCCTGCCCTCGTTGCGCCCCGACTTGTTCTCGTTGCGCTCAGACCGGTTGTCGTTCCGCTCGGGCTTGGCCTCGTTGCGGTCGGACTTGGCCTCGTTGCGCTCGGACTTGGCCTCGTTGCGCTCGGGCTTGGCCTCGTTGCGCTCGGGCTTGGCCTCGTTGCGCTCGGGCTTGTCGTCGCTGCGGGGAGCGTCGCCGGCGGGCGCGGCCTGCTCGGCCGACTCGGCCTGCTCGCCCTCGGCCGAGGCGCCAGCACGACGGGACGCGGTCCGGCGCTCCCGACGCGGCGTGTCGTCACGGGGAGACTCGGCGTCAGTTTTCTGGGTGGGCGCGGCGGCGGGGGCCTGCGACTCGGCCGAACCGTTGGCCGGGGCCGACTGCTGGCCGCCCTGCTGGCGCTCACGGATGGCGGCGATGAGCTGGCCCTTGCGCAGCCCCGAAACGCCCTTGACGCCCATCTGAACGGCCAAGGCGCGAAGTTCCGGCAACACCATGCTGGCCAGGGAGCCCTCACCGGAGTCCCGGGCGGGAGCCTTTGAAGTCACCGTCTCGGGCAGATCTGCCGAGGTAACGGAGTCGCCCGCAGTGATGAGGTCCGTATCAGTCACGGATTTCCTTTCTTCCCTCGCGATGCATTTGAGCGAGGGTTCGGTATGTCCAGCAACCACTGGGCGCACCACGTGCCACCATCAGGGTCACGAAACGATGATCACCGGGATTCGCGGCTGTACGACGAACCGTCGGTACACGAGTGAGACACGAGAAGTGAGTGGTCGTCCTAGTGTCGGCGCAGAGAAGCTGCGAATTGCCGGGACGGGACCGAGGATATCCTGCATCGTTGCCGGAAGCAAGAAACCCGCCCCCGCGTGGCCAACCGACAATGTCGTCAGGGTCGCAAACGACACCGTCGTCAGGTCGTGGCCGGAACCCCGGACGTCCAGCGAACTCCGTCGCCGACGTTCATGTGTTTGACGGTGAATCCGAGCTTGACGCCGTGCTCGACGAGGTCGACCGGCAGTTCAGGCGTGGTGGCCAGCACCAGGACCGAAGGTCCGGCGCCGGAGAGCACCGCCGAATAGCCAGAACGCCGGAGCAACGTCAGGTATTCCGCCGACGCGGGCATGGCGGGCGCGCGCTGCGACTGGTGCAGGGCGTCCTCGGTCGCGGCCATCAGCAGGTCAGGCCGTTCGCTGAGAGCCACCACCAGCAGGGCGGACCGACTCAGGTTGAACCGCGCGTCGGCGTGGCTGACCTGCTCGGGCAGCAGAACCCGCGTCTCGGCCGTCGACGACCGCACCTCGGGAATCGCGGCGAACAGGTGGATGTCGGGATGCAACCGCACCTCCACCGCCGAATACTCGGTCCGCTCGCCCTGCTGGGTCCAGGACACCACGGCACCGCCCAGCACTGCGGCCGCGGCATTGTCGGGGTGTCCCTCGAACTCAGAGGACAGCTGCACGAGCTTGTCCACATCGGCCGGGACGCAATCCGTTTGCGCGATCAGACCATTGGCGGCGGCCAACCCGCCGACCACCGCCGCGGCCGACGAACCCAGGCCTCGGGAATGCGGGATCACGTTGCGGCACCGCAGATTCAAGCCGTCGGCACGCAGCCCGGCGGCGTCGAGCCCCCGCTGCACCGCACGCACCACGAGGTGGTCAGGGCCGTCGGGCACCTGACCAGAGCCCTCGCCCTCGACATGCACCGCCAGACCGGATTCCGTTGTCTCAACGGTGATTTCGTCATACATCCCCAGCGCCAGGCCGAGGCTGTCGAAGCCGGGGCCCAGGTTGGCACTCGAGGCTGCCACCACGGCATGTGCCACGAGTCCTGCGGGCAGGGTCTGGATCATCGCAGAACCACGCTAGACCAGACCCAGCTTCTCCACGACCGCAGCCGGATCCACCGGCACCGCGGTGACCGTCGGCATGCCCTTGAGGGCGGTGTCGGGGTCCTTCAGGCCGTTGCCGGTCACGGTGCACACCACGGTGGAACCCTTGGCCACCCAGCCGTCCTCGACCGACTTCAGCAGGCCCGCGATGCTCGCGGCCGAGGCCGGTTCGACGAAGACACCCTCGGTGCGCGCCACCAGGTGGTAGGCGGCCAGGATCTCCTCGTCGGTGGCGGCCAGGAACCGACCGTTCGACTGCTGTTGCGCCTCAACGGCACCCGCCCAGGACGCCGGCGACCCGATCCGGATGGCCGTCGCGATGGTCTCCGGGTCCTTGACGGGTGCGCCGTGGACCAGTGGGGCGGCCCCGGCCGCCTGGGTGCCGAGCATCCTCGGCAGCGAATCGGTCACGCCGTCGCGGTGGTACTCCGAGTAACCCCGCCAGTAGGCGGTGATGTTGCCTGCGTTGCCCACCGGCAGCGAGTGGACATCGGGGGCGCGCCCAAGCACGTCCATGATCTCGAACGCCGCGGTCTTCTGGCCTTCGATCCGGACCGGGTTGACGCTGTTGACCAGCCCGATGGTCGGGTAGTCGGTGGTCAGTTTGCGCGCCAGTTCGAGGCAGTCATCGAAGTTGCCGTCGACCTGAATGATCTTGGCGCCGTGCATGACCGCCTGAGCCAGCTTGCCCATCGCGATCTTGCCCTGCGGGATCAGCACCGCGCAGGTGATGCCGCCGCGCGCCGCATAGGCCGCGGCCGACGCCGACGTGTTGCCCGTGGAGGCGCACAGCACGGCCTGCTGACCGCGGGCCACTGCGTCCGTGACGGCCATGGTCATGCCGCGGTCCTTGAACGACCCGGTCGGGTTCAGACCCTCGACCTTGAGGTACACCGTGCATCCGGTGTACTCGGACAGGCGCTTGGCGTGGATGAGCGGCGTGCCGCCCTCCAGCAGTGTGATCGGCGTCCAGCCGGCGGCCACCGGCAGTCGGTCCCGGTAGGCCTCGATCAGGCCCGGCCACGCCGAATGGACCGTGGTCTTGGGGGCGCTCATTCGCCCGCTCCTTCCATTCGCAGCACACTGGCCACGCTCGAGACCGCGTCGAGATCCCCGAGCGCGGTGATGGTTTCGCTCAATGCGGCGTCGGTGGCACGGTGAGTCAGCACAGCAATGCGGGCACCGACTCGCTGACCGCCCTCGTTGACCACACCCTCCTGGCGGACCTCGGCGATGCTGACCTCACGCTTGGCGAACTCAGCCGCGACCGAGGACAGCACGCCGGGCTTGTCGCTGACATACAGGCTGACGTAGTACCGCGTCGGCACCACGCCGATGGGGGCGATGGCCAACCGCGCGTACTTCGATTCACGCGGGCCGCGACCGCCCTGGACCCGGTTGCGTGCGGCCATCACAAGGTCACCCAGGACCGCCGAGGCCGTCGGTGCACCCCCGGCACCCTGGCCGTAGAACATCAACCGACCGGCGGCCTCCGCCTCGACCACGACTGCGTTGAACGCACCGTTGACCGCGGCCAACGGGTGGTCCAGCGGCACCAGTGCGGGATAGACGCGCGCCGAAACGCTCTCCTGCCCATCGCCGTTGGTGATCCGTTCGCAGATCGACAGCAGCTTGATGGTGCAGCCCAGGGCCTTCGCCGATTCGAAGTCCTCCGCGGTGACCTTGGTGATGCCCTCGCGGTAGACGTCGTCGGCGGTGACCCGGGTGTGGAACGCGATCGAGGCCAGGATCGCGGCCTTGGCGGCCGCGTCATAGCCTTCGACGTCGGCGGTCGGGTCCGCCTCGGCGTACCCGAGCGCGCTGGCGTCGGCGAGCGCACTGTCGTAGCTGGCACCGGTGTCGCTCATGGCCGACAGGATGTAGTTCGTGGTGCCGTTGACGATGCCGGCCACCCGGAGCACGGTGTCACCGGCCAGCGACTGCGTCAGGGGGCGGATCACGGGGATCGCGCCGGCGACGGCCGCCTCGAAGTACAGGTCCACTCGGGCCTGTTCGGCGGCCTGCGCCAACTCGCCCGTGGACTGCGCCAACAGGGCCTTGTTGGCCGTGACGACCGACTTCCCGCTCTCGAGTGCGGCCAGGATCGCCTTGCGCGCCGGTTCCACCGGACCCATGACCTCGACCACGATGTCCACGTCGTCACGCGCCACCAGGGCTTCGATGTCGTCGGTGAGCAGGTCGACCGGGACCCCGCGGTCGTCGGAGACGTTGCGGACGCCGACCCCGCGCAGCACCAGAGGTGCGCCAACGCGGGCGGCCAGGTCCTCGGCGCTCTCGTCGAGGATGCGGACCACCTCGGTGCCGACATTGCCCAGGCCCAACACCGCTATGCCGACCGGCTTTTCGGATGCGCTCATGCGATCACCTCACTTCCAGACTCAACAGATCGTCGACCGTCTCCCGGCGCAGCACAAGGCGCGCGACGCCGTCGCGCACGGCCACCACCGCGGGTCGACCCAACAGGTTGTATCGACTCGACATCGAATAGCAGTACGCGCCGGTGGCCGCGACTGCCAGCAGATCTCCGGGAACGATGTCCTCGGACACCCACGTGTCCCGGACCACGATGTCACCGCTCTCGCAGTGCTTGCCCACGATTCGCGCGAGAACGGGTCCGGCGTGGCTGAATCGTGACACCAGGCGGGCGTCGTACTCGGCCCCGTACAGCGAGGTGCGGATGTTGTCGCTCATCCCGCCGTCGACGCTGACATAGCGCCGTTGAGCGGTCGGACTGATCGCCACGTCCTTGACGGTGCCGACCTCGTAGAGCGTGATGGTGCCGGGTCCGGCGATCGCGCGACCGGGTTCGACCACCAGGCGCGGCACCGGCAGCCCGACGGCGGCGGCCTCGCTCTCGATGATCTGGTGCAGCTTGCTCGCCAGTTCCGCCATGGGCGGCGGATCGTCTTGCGGCAGGTACGAGATACCCAGTCCCCCACCGAGGTCGACGGTGGAGATCTGCGCGGTCTTGTCGACACCGAACTCGGCGACGACGTCACGCAGCAGGCCGAGCACGCGGTGTGCGGCGATCTCGAAGCCCGCGACGTCGAAGATCTGCGAGCCGATGTGGCTGTGCAGGCCCACCAGGCGCAGGTTGTCGGTCTCGAAGACCCGACGCACGCCGGCCATCGCGGCGCCACTGGCGAGCGACAGACCGAACTTCTGATCCTCGTGCGCCGTGGAGATGAACTCGTGGGTGTGCGCCTCGACGCCGACGGTGACCCGTAGGAACACGTCCTGCACCACGCCGGCCTCGCCGGCGATGGCGTCGAGTCGGTCGATCTCGATCATCGAGTCCAGCACGACGTGGCCGACACCGGCCTTCACGGCCGTGGTCAGCTCCGACACCGACTTGTTGTTGCCGTGCAGGGCAATCCGCTCGGGAGGGAAGTCGGCGTGCAGTGCCACGGCGAGTTCACCGGCGCTGCACACGTCCAGCGACAGCCCCTCCTCGGCGACCCAGCGGGCGATCTCGCTGCACAGGAACGCCTTTGAGGCGTAATTGACGTACTCTCCCCCGCCGAAGGCGGCGGCGATCTCGCGACAGCGGGACCGGAAGTCGTCCTCGTCGATCACGAACAGCGGCGTGCCGTACTCGCGGGCGAGCTCGCTGACCGTCACACCCGCGATCGACACCTCACCGTCTGCGCCACGAACCAGGTTGCGCGGCCAGACATTCGGCGCCAGCAGCAGGATGTCCTCCGGGGACTGCGGCCTGGTCGGAGCCCCCGCGTGGTGGATCTCCTCGGCGTGCCGGGGCCCGGCAGGATGCGCGTTCACATCCGCTCCGGCGCACTCACGCCCAGGATCGACAGACCGTTGGCGATCACCTGACGCGTGGCCTGGCACAGCGCAAGGCGTGCGGCGTTCAGGTCGGTCGACTCCTCGTCGCCCTGGGGCAGCACTCGGCAGGAGTCGTAGAACCGGTGGTAGTCGCCCGCGAGGTCCTCGAGATAGCGGCAGATCCGATGCGGCTCGCGCAGGTCCGCGGCAGTCTTCAGCACGCGCGGGAACTCGCCGATGCTGCGCACCAGCGTGCCCTCTTTGTCGTGGGTCAGCAGTTCGAGGTGCTCGGTGCTGGCGCTCAGGCCCAGATCGGCGGCGTTGCGGGCCAAAGCCGAGAGCCGGGCGTGCGCGTACTGCACGTAGTAGACGGGGTTCTCACTGGAGGCCGACGACCACAGTTCCAGATCGATGTCGATCGGGGTGTCCACAGAGCTGCGGGTCAGCGAGTAGCGCGCGGCGTCCACGCCCAGCGCCTCGACCAGGTCGTCGAGCGTGATGACGGTGCCGGCGCGCTTGCTCATCCGGACCGGTTGGCCGTCGCGCACGAGGTTGACCATCTGCCCGATCAGCACCTCGACGGTGTCGGGGTCGTCGCCCAGAGCCGCGGCGGCGGCCTTCAACCGGGCGATGTAGCCGTGGTGGTCGGCGCCGAGCATGTAGATGCACAGGTCGAAGCCGCGCGCCCGCTTGTCCAGGTAGTACGCCAGGTCGCCGGCGATGTATGCGGGTTGGCCGTCGCTCTTGATGACGACGCGGTCCTTGTCGTCACCGAACTCGGTGGTGCGCAGCCAGGTCGCACCGTCCTTCTCGTAGATGTTGCCGGTGCGGCGCAGTTGGGCGATGGCCTCGTCCACGCGGCCCGAGGTGTGCATCGAGTCCTCGTGCGTGAAGACGTCGAAGTCGGTGCCGAACTCGTGCAGCGACTCCTTGATGTGGGTGAACATCAGGTCGACGCCGATCTCGCGGAAGGTCTCCTGCTGCTCGTCGGCGGGCTGGCTCATCACATCGGGGGCCTTGGCCTGGACCTGCGCGGCGATGTCGCCGATGTAGGCGCCGGCGTAGCCGTCCTCAGGGGCAGGCTCACCCTTGGCGGCGGCCACCAGGGAACGCGCGAAGCGGTCGATCTGAGCGCCGTGGTCGTTGAAGTAGTACTCCCGCACGACGTCGGCACCCTGCGTGGAGAGCAGGCGGCCCAGCGCATCGCCCACGGCGGCCCAGCGGGTGCCACCGATGTGGATGGGCCCGGTCGGGTTGGCCGAGACGAACTCGAGATTGATGTTCGTGCCCGCCAGCGCGTCACTGCGGCCGTACGCCTGGCCTGCGGAGATGACATTCTCGACGAGGGTGTTCTGCGCGGAGGCCTCAAGCCGCAGGTTGACGAACCCGGGGCCGGCGACCTCGGCCGACGCGATCCCGTCGGCCGCCGTCAGCGCCTCGGCCAGCCAGCCGGCCAGCTCGCGTGGGTTGGCGCCGACCTTCTTGCCGACCTGCAGCGCCAGGTTGGTGGCGTAGTCACCGTGCTCAGGGTTGCGCGGACGCTCGACGGTCACGGTGGCGGGCAGCGCAGCGGTATCGAGGTCATGGGAGGCCAGCACCGCGGCGGCGGTGTTCTTCAGCAGCTCGGCCAGATCGGCAGGGGTCACGGGTGTCCATCCTATGGTCTGGGGTGGTCAGGTCCCGAATCAGTTACCGGTCGGGGGCTCGTCTCCCGCACCTTCGGCGCTGGCGTCCATGTTTGTGGCCGGGCGCCGACGTTCTGTGCATCCGCGACACCGGGGCGTATCGGATTCGGACTGGCCGTCACGATGGGTTAGTCTGTGCAGGCCCAATGGCGCATCACTGCGCCCCCGTAGCTCAGGGGATAGAGCGTCTGCCTCCGGAGCAGAAGGCCGCAGGTTCGAATCCTGCCGGGGGCACCCATGAACCGCCTGATCACAGGCGGTTTTCGGCTATCTGACACCAATCCGCCTGATCCCCGTCCTGGCCAGCGCTGCCGCTTCCGGTGCGTTCTGCTCCTAGTCCGGCGGGGCGTCGATCGGGATCAGCGAGATCGGCACCCAGTGGGTGCCCGGTCCCTCGCCTGGGCAGCCCGCCCCGCCGACGACGAGCGTGCGTTCACCATGGAAGCTGCCGTCGTTGTTCGGGATCCAGTAGTCCGAGCGACGGGACGGCACACCGCTGTTGGCGTCGGTGCGCTCGCACAGGTAGGGCTGTTCACCGCTCGTCTCCCACCGGCCGTCGGTCCACCGGTACTCGAACTCCAGGGGTGCGCCGGGATTTCGTTTCTGGTCGTCGCTGTTGTCCATGCGCGCGAGGCAACCGTTCACGTCACAGTTGGTGGTGAACGAGACGGGAAACGTCTTCGACTCCATCGGGGTCGGCGTGCCATTGAAGGTCTGCTTCGCAAAGTCGACGGAGAGGTTGTAATACCCGTAGAGCGGCGGTGGTTCAGCACGATCCGCATGTGCGAGCGGCGACATGGTCGAAAAGGCAGTTACGGCCAGCACACCGACCACGGCCAGTTTCCTCATGCTGACTGGATAGCACATGAACGGCTGCCGGTGGACTATCTTCTCGTAAGGGCAACCGGGTTTCGAGCTCAGTTCGGCAGGGCCGGCGTATCGGCGGGGATCTCGTCGGTGCCGACATTCGGGCACATGAGCTTCAGCGCGTGAAGCGCTGCGGTCGAATCCTGGTATCCACCCACGAAATCCCGGTCTGGGAACCCACTCGGGGGTGCGTTTGGACTGCCCTTGCTGATGCGGTGCACCGCATCGGCGAGCTTCAGCACCCTCGTCCTCAGTTCCGGATCCTGGACCGCTGCCGCTTCGCCGCGGACCGCGGCTTCTGCTTCGGCGGCCGTCCGGGACAGGTTGGGCTCGGAATGGCCGCCCATCCCCCGCATAGCGGCCGGGAAGACCGCCATGAGGTGATGCGCGGCATCGTCGGCGCGTTGACAGTCTGCACTCGGCGCGTTGTCACGTGGTGCGGTCAGGATCAGGATCAGCGCAATGGGCGCTGCGACGGCACCCATAGCCAGCGTGATCTTTCCGCGCGACCAATCCGGAAGGCCCATCGGTACAGCCTAAGCACGGCGACGCAGCGCAAGTCGCATCAATCACCAGGGCGATGCGCACCCACGGCGCCCTTCAGTCCTGCCTGTCGACGGGCCTGGGTGCCTTGAGCCGATCGGCAATCCGTGTTCCGAACGACGGGTGACGATCATCTCTGGATGTCTGGGCGTCGGCGTGCCTGGCCGGTGCTGGCAATCGCGGCAACGTGAGGGTGAGGGGTGCAGGTGACGGTCGGGGCTGGTGCCGGTCCACGGGTTGTGCGTCCTCAGTCTTCACCTGGGGGTCACCGACCGCCTTGGCCGCCGGGGGCCGAGTCGGTTTCACGGCGGGCTGGCGCGGGGCCACCCCGTCTGCAGCAGTCACCGCCTCTGCAGCCGCCGCCCCTTCAGTCACTGCGTTCGAGGGACTCTCTGCAGTCACTGAGCTCGAGGGGCTCGGCACCGTCAGTCGCCGCCTCGAGGCGCCCGCCTGACCGGCCTCCGCGCGGACGTCGTCGACGGCCTTGACCACCGCGTCCGCGACGATGGTGCCCGCGTCAGTCAGAGCCTGTGCGGCGGTGTCGACACCCGCGGCCACCGCCCGGACCGGATTCCCGCTGGCCGCGAGTTCCTGCGCCACGGCGTCGGGAACCTCGAAGACCGCGGACAACACCTCGTTGAAGGCCGGGAAGATGATGGCCCCACCCACGTTGATCGCACCGATCACCGCGACCTGCACGACTCCCTCCGGCCTCGCCGTGGGTGTCGGGTTGGGCACGATCGGCAGGTTGAGCGCGGTATAGGTGTCCTGGCGCGCGGTCTGGATGGCCGAGACGACCCCCGGCAACCCGTCCACCGCGGCGGGGACGATGTTCATCAGTCCGACCACACCCACCTCGAAGGCATTCAGCGCCCGCGGAGCGACCTCGGTGCCGTCGGCCAGGATCGCGGCGGCCGCCGCAGCGTTGGTCGGGCCCGTGACCGATGCGGCAGCGATCCCGATCGCCTTCAACACATCATTGGACTGCAACGCAGCCAGGAACGTGGCCGGCGCCTGCAGCGTCGTCACTCCTGCCGTCACGCCGGTCTGAACCAGCAGCGGGCAGATGATCGAGCAGTAGGTGACCTGATTGCGCAGGAAGCTGACGATCAGCCCACCGGGCGGGACTGACGCGGCTGCCAACCGGATGTCCTGCATCACGATCGGCCGTGGTTGGGATGAGACCACCGGGCCCAGGGGTGCGGCCGTCAGCGCGGCGATGCCCATGACGGCCACCCCCGCCGCGACGAATCCGGCGCGCGGGCGAGTCCGTGCCTGCATGGCACCCCCTCATATCGACGGTGATGCAGACCACACGAACCGCAGCGGCGACGGGTTCAACGCAGGGTGAGGCGACAGGTGGAACCGACGATCACCGTGCTTCGGCGGTGGCGGCGCCACCGTCTCAGACATTGCCCTCATGCGCGCAGCAATCGGAAACGAGTTGGGTGTCAAAGCCCTCCGGAGGCATACGGACCGCTCATGACCTGCTGCACTCCTGGACGCGGAGCTGACCGCATCGGGGCTTCCGTCGGTGGCGATCGTCGCGGGAGCGAGCGCCGGTTCCGGCGCGTACCAGCGCCATGCCGGCCGAAGGATCCGTGGTGAATCACCCCAGCGTGTCTGCGGTGACCGGGGGCTTGAGCCGACCCGCAATCATCTTTCCGAGCGACTGCCGCTGCTCGTGGGTGGCGATGCCGTGGTTCTGGCAGTGACGACTGCCGGGGGTCGGGTTCTGGACGCAGCCGGGACTCCGGCATGCGCGGTGTAGGTAGGTCATGATCAATCCTTCGAAGTTCCAGTAGTCGGCGCTATCGCGTGTCGGCGCCGATCGCGACCATCTCCACGTAGGCCGCGGTGATTCCCGTCAGGGCGAAAGGCGCGTCGGTGTCCCCGCTGGGCGGTGCGCCGCGGGGGTCAAGTTCTGCGACGGCGTCTCGATACCTGGCCGGGACCTGGGCGCCGCGATGCTCAAGCAGTGCCCTGCGGGTCAGCTCGCACAGGCTCGTCCACCAGCTGTCAAGGCGGAGGCGTTCCTCCTCCAGGCGGATCGCCTCGGCCGAGCGGAGTTGCCAGCGTCGCGACTTCTGGCGGATGTTGTCGTCACGGACCAAGTCGGCGCGGCGCGGTATCGACGCTGCGATCGCTTCCGAGAGATAACCGTGCGGGTGCGCCAGCAGTTTGGCCTGAACACGCATCTCCAACGTGTAGAACCATGTCAACGGTTGGATTCTGCCCATATGTCAGTGTAGCCGAATTGGGCGAACTTCATTCACGTACAGCGTTGAGAGGAAAGCGATATGGCGAGGCGGTAGCCTGAAACGGTTGGAACACAACAGAACTCAGTCACAGTCCCCTAAAACGAAGAACGCTGGTGCGGAATGCTCCGCACCAGCGTCTTGAAGTCTGCGTCAGATCAGATGGCGGAAACGCCAACTGCCTGAGGACCTTTGGCGCCCTGCTCGATCTCGAACTGGACCCGAGCGTTCTCCTCGAGCGTGCGGAAGCCGCCGCCGGTGATCTCGCTGTAGTGGACGAAGACGTCCGCCGAGCCGTTGTCAGGAGCGATGAAGCCGAAGCCCTTTTCGCCGTTGAACCATTTCACAGTGCCCTGTGCCATTGAATTTCTTCTCTCAATCAAATGCGCAGCAACTAGCAAGCGCGCCTCAACAGCGTAGCACGGAATCGGCGCCGCGATATCCGCACGAGCCGCGACCGGCCACTGGGGGTCACCTCATGAGCCGCCACCGGTCGCGGACTACGAGGTCGTCACGCTTCGGGTTTAGGCCAACCCCAGTTCTTGTACGAATTCGACCGCTTCAGCGATTCGAGTTCTGCACAGACCTTTTCGGTCTTTGCGTCATCGGCGAACAGCACTTCAACGCAGTTCAGATTGTCCTGCAGCCAGTTCAACTGACTCAAAATCGTGCCCTGATCGGTGTCAGCCCCACCCTCAAGGTACTGGCGAATCAACGACAGCCAGTACCCCCGCGTATTGCCTTCAGGCCGCAACGGGACGACCAGAAGATCAAACTGCTCACGGTTGTTGGTGACGTCCCACCTCAACGTATCTCCGGACAGCGTCACCGATGCATCGATGTCGGCCAGGCCGCGGTGGCTCGAATCCGTGAACCGGTACGCATCGCTGAGGTAAAGGAATGACAGATACCTGGCGACGAAATCAAGAAGCCTGGTCACGGTCCACCCTCGAGGCTGGGAGGAAGCAGTGTCTGGTCATCGAGGACGGTGTACCCCTTGGAATAGATAACGCAGTTCGGCCCCGGTGTAGGTGTCCGGCCGGATTTCGGTGAAGGGCACTGGGAGTCGGATGGTGTCACGGTTGGCGATGGCTGTGTCCAGCACATGCTGGTTGGCGGCCAGCTGCTGATTCGGCGCGAACGAGTTCCAGGCGTCGCCCAGGTCGAAGTAGCTGGCTCCCGCCCTCAGTGCAGTCACAACGCGACGCGCCACATCACGCCTCAGGGTGGGGGATTCCCCAGTTCTTGTACGCGTTCGCGCGCTGCAGATCGTTGAGTTCGGCGCACACCTCCGCCGCTCGTCTATCGTCGGCGAAGAGGCCTTCGATGGCCGGCAGGCTGGTTGCGAGCCAACTGACCTGATCCAGGATGGAGCCCTGTTCCGTGTCGTCCCCTCCGCCGAGGTACTGCCGGATCACCGAAAGCCAGAACCAGTCGTCCTCGCCACCGACTCGCGTCGGCGCAACCGAGATCTCGAACTGACCGCGGTCATTCGACACCACCCACGTCAACCTCTCACTGGACAATGTGATCGAGGCGTCGATATCGGCCAACCCACGGGAGCGGGAATTGGTGAAGCGATACGCGGGATTGAGGTACAGCACCTGCAGATACTGAGCGATGAACTCGAGAAGCCTTGTCATGAGCCGCCTTCGATCTTCGGAGGCACCAGCTTAGTGTCACCGACCAGCTGGTAGCCATGGTCCAGCAGATACCTCAGTTCCGCTCCCGTATAGGTGTCCGGGAGCACCTTGTAGAACGGCACGGACAACGTGATGGTGTCGTGATTCGCGATCGCCATGTCTAGCACGTGCTGATTCGCGGCAAGCTGCTGCTGCGGTGCGTAGGAGTACCAGTCCGCCCCCAGATCGAAGTAGCTGGCGCCGCGGTCCCTGGCCACGTCGATGTACGACGGGCCGCCATCTCGAGGAGCGAAGGGCCCAAGGACGGTCTCTCCTGAGCCCGATAGGTGCTGCTCCGTCAGAACGCGCAGTCCGGGCGGCATGTACTGCGTCGGGTTGTCCAACCCGAACTCCGGGCGCGACGTGTCGATGGGATCGGCGATCTCGAACGGCGTCAAGTGCGCGCTGGTCGGGCCGTGCCCCGGCGTCGGGCCGTCGGGAACATGGGGAGCGGGAGTGTCCATCTCCGGCAGGTCGAGGCCGTGCAACGCACCGGACCGCAACAGCCCCGCTTCTGGGCCAAAGAGCAGCGCCGGCGCCGTCATCGCACCGTCGGCGCCCTTCTCGCCGGCGTAGTACGCCAGGCTCGGTGCGTCCATCGCATTCTGGACCTCGCTCAGCAGGGGATGGAGAGGATTGGCGGCGGTTCTCCCGATTTCCTCGGCGGTGCCGGTGACCAGATCCCGCCAGGACTCGAACACCCCGGGAGCCTTGGGTCCGCCCGTGCCGAACAGGTTCTTGAAGGATTGTTCGGTGGCCAGCCAGCGATCACGGAACCCGTCCACAAATCCGGGCGCCGGCTGCGGCGGGAGTTTCGGGGGCGCGGGCAGTGGAGCGTTCGGATCGTAAGTCGCCCAGAACTGCTCGGAGCTCGCGACCATATCGTTGATCCGCTGCTCGATCTGGTCGGAGGGCACCCCCTGGGCGGCCAGCAGGGACCTAATCGCCGCCTTGCCCTCCTCCAACGCCTTAGGATCCGTGCCCGCAGGGGGCTGCAGCTTCGGCACGGCGGACTGCGGGGGCTGCTGCGGTGGAATGACCGCGGCCTGCGGTGGTGACGCACCGGGCGCTGGTTGCTCCCGCTCCGTCGGCAGCAGCATGTCCTCCAGCGTCGGGGTGCCGTCACCGCCGCCGCCCGCGCCTGGTTCGGGTGTCGGCGACATCATCGGGCCCTCTTTGAAGGTCCGGTTGTCCACCAACTGCACGGATCCGTCCCGGTCCTGCGGCGCGCCGGGCACCTCGGCAAAGGACACGGACTCGAATGCTGCGACGGCTGCGGTGAGGGCGCCGGCCGCAGCCTGGTCGGAGTTGAGCAGTGCCGCCGCGGCCGACCGGATCTCGGCGGCCAACTGCTTGGCCTGCGCCAGCTTGGCGTCGTATTCGGGGCCCGGCGGGAACTCTTCTCGACTGCTCAGCGACAGGTCCTCGCCGACGTCGAGGCCGGCGTCCTCGGCTCGCCGGATCGCATCGAGGACGACGTTTTTGGCCGCCGAAATCTCGCGCGCGCCGACGGTGGCCGTAGACGCGGCAGCACACAGGTCGTCGGCGATGCCGATGACGGTCAGCTTGTCGGACTGGGTGCGCCGCGCGGTCGCCGCTGCGGTGGCGCCGTCCCAGCCCGAACCGCCGGGAGCCAACGCGCCCTGGTGGATGGTGCTGAACGACGCCTCCCACTGGTCGGCCGTTGCGGACCATGATCGCGCCGCCGACGTCAGATGACTGGTGTCCCACGCCTCGATCTGCGACCGCGTCGGCAGGCCCGCGAGATTGGAGCCGGGCATCTACACCAGGAATGTCGGCGTGGTCGCCGCGATCTGCGTCGCCGACCGGCGCTCCTGCTCGGCGAATGTCGTTGCCGCAGCGTCCATCTTCACCCCCGTGGTCTCCGCTCGATCACTCAGGCGTGCAGCCATCGCGGTCACGGCCGCCGACACTGCCGTCACTGCGGCAGTGGTCGGCTGAAACACCGGTCCGGCGCTGACCGGCGCCGCTGCACCGGAGAGCTCGACCGCCTCCGATCCGCACTGGGCCGCGAAGGTGCGCAGTCCAGTCAATTGGACGTCCAGATCCCCCACGGATGCAGTCTAAGGGCCCGCGTGGGGTCCGCAATTCACCAGAATCAGGCCAACGGACGGTTCGCCATCCGACGCACCGACTCCGGCACGGGCACCGTCACGGGGCAGTCCGGTGCGGCCACCGGATCGCCGTAGACGCTGGTCAACGGCACCACCCCGGCCCAGACGCCGGCGGCGACGTCCGATTCGGGATCCTCGGGCCAGCCGTTGCTGATCTTCAGAGACCAGTTCGACTCCCCGATCGGCAGCGTCAGCACCAGGGTCGCGGCCAGTTCCTTGCGGGTGCTCTCTCGCAGTTCGGCCACCCGACCCGGGATGAACGCGTCGGTCAGCGCCTCCACGTAGTCGACCTTGTCGGCGTCGGCGACCCGGGTGAACGTTCCGAACAGCGTGGCGCTGCGGTAGCGAAACGACGACTCGAACCCGCTGCGGGCCACCACCACGCCATCGAGCGTGGTGATCGACACCGCGGCCGAAACGCCGTCAGCCAGGGCACGCATCCAGGGCGACCCCGTGGACCCGTGGACCACCAGTTCGTCGTCCACCCGGGTGAATCCGGTGGGAAACACGACAGGATGCCCATCCCGCACCAACGCGATGGTGGCCAGGGGCGTGCTGCGCATCAGGTCGTTGAGCGCCTCGCGGGACGTGCTCTGTTTCTCCGGCAGGCGGGAGACGCGGATCGTGGGCTGCGACATGCCGTCAACTTTCGCACGGGGCGGCCAACCACGCCGCGGTATCCGGCGGCAGGACACCGACGGCATGGGGGCCCGAGGCCAGGATCACCGAAAGCCGCTCGGGCAGCGCGATTTCAGTGTCACCGGTGTTGACCCAGCACTGGGCGGCACCGCGTTGGAACGCCAACGCCTCAGGTGTGTTGACCAGCCAGCGGACCGCGCCGGCCTCCACCCACAGTCCCGGCCGCAACGCGAGGGCCTGGCGGTACAGATGCAGGACGGAGTCGACGTCGTCCTGCTGGGCAGCCACGGAATGTGCACCCCAGTGCTCGGGCTGCGGCAGCCAGGTCGGGGCGCCGCCGGGCGGCGAGAAGCCATATGGGGCAGTGTTTCCCGCCCACGGCAACGGGATCCGGCACCCGTCGCGACCGACGTCGGTGAACCCCGACTGCACCCAGGTGGGGTCCTGCCGAACTTCGTCGGGCAGGTCCTCGACCTCCTCGAGGCCCAATTCCTCACCCTGATAGACGTAGGCGGTGCCGGGCAGCGCCAACTGCAGCAGCGCGCACGCCCGGGCGCGGCGTCGCCCCAGGTCGTGATCGGCCTGCTCCTCGGCCCACCGGGACCGCTCCCACTCCGACTCCACCAGGCTCGCAGGCTGCGACCGCGCGTACCTGGTGACGGTCCGGGGGACGTCATGGTTGGACAGCACCCACGTCGGCGGTGCACCGACGGACTCCGCACCGGCGATCGCGTCGTCGATCACCGCGCGCAGCGTTTCGGCCCGCCACGGCGCGCGCAGGAAGTCGAACTGGAACGCGGTGTGCAGTTCGTCGGACCGCAGGTACCTCGCCAACCGCTCGCTGCTGGGCACCCATGCCTCGGCGATGAAGACCCGTTGCGGCGCATACTGATCCGCGATCGCTCGCCATCCCCGATAGATCTCGTGCACGCCGTCCTGGTCGAAGGCCGGGTGAGTCGTCTTGGCGTTGCCGCGGTCCGGCAGGCCCTCGGCCTTGACCAACCCGTGTGCGACGTCGATGCGGAACCCGTCGACGCCCTTGTCGAACCAGAATCCGAGGACGTCCTCGAACTCGGCGCGCACCTGCGGGTGCTCCCAGTTGAGATCCGGTTGACCGGGGGCGAACAGGTGCAGATACCAACTGCCGTCGGCGACCCGACTCCAGGCCGGACCACCGAAGATGCTGCCCCAGTCGTTGGGGGGAAGATCCCCGTCGGCGCCGCGCCCCGAACGGAACAGGTACCGCTGACGCGCGCCCGGTTCGTCGCGCAGGGCGGCCTGGAACCACTCGTGCTGATCGGAGGTGTGGTTGGGCACGATGTCGAGAATCACCTTGAGCCCCAAGGTGTGCGCGTCGGCGATGAAGGCCTCGGCCTCCCCCAGCGTGCCGTAGGACGGTTCGATGCCGCGGTAGTCGGAGACGTCGTAGCCGGCGTCGGCCATCGGCGACGGGTACCAGGGGTTGATCCACACCGCGTCGATGCCCAGGGCCGCGAGGTAGGGCAGTCGGGAGCGCAGGCCCGCGATGTCCCCGATGCCGTCACCGTTGTCGTCGGCGAAGCTGCGGATGTAGACCTGGTAGACGACGGCGCTCTCCCACCACTGCACGAAGCTCAACCGCCCACGCGGCGCAGGGCATCCGGTGAGAGGTCGGCCAGGGTCGGGTAGCCGTCGACCGCCATGATCAGGTCGGCCTCGGCCAGCAGTGAGCGCACCACGTGCACGATGCCGTCGACACCTCCGAGCGCCAGGCCGTAGGCGTACGGGCGCCCGATCCCAACGGCCTTGGCACCCAACGCCAGTGCCTTGATGACGTCCGCGCCGGAACGGACCCCGGAATCGAACAGCACCGGCAGGTCGCCGGAGGCCTCGACCACGCCCGGCAGGCAGTCGATGGCCGGCAGACCGCCGTTGGCCTGCCTGCCGCCGTGGTTGCTGCAGTAGATGCCGTCGACGCCGTAGTCCGCGGCGCGGCGGGCGTCGTCCGGGTGGCAGATGCCCTTCAGGATCAGCGGCAGCTTTGTCAGCGACCGCAGCCAGGTCAGGTCATCCCAGGTCAGCGATTTCCCGAAGACGCTCGCGAAGTACATGACGGCATCCCGGGGGTCAGCGCCCTCGGCCAGGCCGGCCTTCTCCCGGAACACCGGATCGCTGGTGTAGTTGGCCAGGCACTTCCCCCGCAACTGCGGGAAGTTGGCGGTGGCCAGGTCACGTGGGCGCCATCCCGGGATCCAGGTGTCGAGCGTGACGACGATCCCGGCGTATCCGGCGGCCTCGGCCCGATGCACCAGGCTCTCGGCGATGTCGCGGTCGTTGGGGCAGTACAACTGGTAGAAGGCCGGGGTGTCGCCGACCTGTGCGGCAATGTCCTCCATCGGATCCTCGACCAGGGTGGACGCGCACATCGGCACGCCGGTGGCCGCCGCGGCCCGCGCGGTCGCGAGGTCACCGTGACCGTCCTGGGCACACAGGGCGATCACCCCGATCGGTGCCAGGAAAATCGGGGCGGGCCAGCGCTTTCCAAACAGCTCGACCGACAGGTCCCGCTCCGTGGCGCCCACCAGCATGCGCGGGATGAGCCCCCACCGACCGAAGGCCGTGACGTTGCCGTCCTGGGTGTTCTCGTCTCCGGCCCCTCCTGCCACATAGGACCAGACCGACGGCGGCAGGGCGTGCCGGGCGCGCTCCTCGAGATCGGCGTAGGCCATCGGCAGGCTGGGCAGCACCCCGGTGAGACCCTGAAAGTAGATCTCGTACTGGAAGGCGCCGTACGGCGTGGTCATCACTTCAGTCCTTTCGACTTGTGGAGTCTCACAGGTGCTGTCTGCAGCTGGGACTCCACAAATCACTCACGACGGCCGCGGCACGCCTCAGTTGGTCGATGTCCGTACTGGTCGGGATCAGGTGGATCTCGTCGGTGCCGACGGCTTCGAAACTGCGCAGCACCGCGGCCAACTCGTCCTCATCACCGGCCCATCCCGTGGTCGGGGCTATGGCCTCGACCAGGTCGGCCGGTAGCCAGTTCATGTAGCGCAGCAGGTGAGTGCGGACCTGTTCGCGGGCTTGATCCTTGTCCCCCAACGCAAACCAGAAGGAGGTGGCCAGGTGCGGCGCGGGTTTCCCCGCCTCGGCCCACGCGTGTCGAGCCACGTCGAAGAGCTCGTTCTGGCCCGCGACGTCGAGGTCCATGGTGATCCCGGCGAGTCCGTCAGCCCAGGCTGCGGCGCTGCGCACGGTCTTGGGTCCGATGGTGCCGACCAGCAGTCGCGGCCCGCCGTGCTGGACGGGCGACGGTCCGACCGGAAGCACCGATTCGGTGATCTTCTCGCCCGCCCACACCCGGCGCATGATCCCCACGCGGTCGGCCATCTCCCGCATGGTCTGGGTCTTCGGGTCCGCGCCCACCGCGCGGTAATCCTCATGGCGGCCGCCGACGCCGATGCCCACGGTCAACCGCCCGCCCGAGAGCATGTCGCCGGTGGCCAGTGCCTTGGCGCACATCACCGGGTCGTGCAGTTGCGGCACGATCACCGTCGTCACCAACTCGACACGTTCGGTCCAGGCTGCCATCGCGCCCAACAGCGTCAGGCTGTCCGGGTTGTCGAACGCGATGCGCTCACCCCAGCACAGTGCCGAGAACGGCCCCTCGTCGATGGTGGCGGCCCACGCGCGCAGCGTGGTGGCGTCCAGATCCGGTTCCATGACTGGCAATGTCATCCCTACGCGCACGCCCGCGATTCTGGCACGCGCAGGGCTCAGGTGAGCGTGTCTTTGCTCGCGCGGACAGGTCCGGTGGGCGGGGGTTGGAACAGACTGCCCCGCATGCCGCCGCGGGTCGTGCGGGTCGCCACCAGGATCCAGGTGCTCAGCAGGCCCGCGTAGGCGGCCACCGCCGCGACCTTGAACGCCGGAAGGTGAGTGTGCGCCGCGAGCTGGGTGGTGCCAGTGACGAAGGTGCCGACCGGGAAGGTCAGGCTCCACCACGTCAACGCGAACGGCATGCCGCGGCGCAGGGTGCGCACTGTCAACGACGTCGCCAGCGCGATCCACAGCACCGCGAACCCCCACACCGGGACGCCGTAGAGAATCGCGAATGCCTTCATCGCGGCGGCGACGTCCGGTGGAGCGGCCAACGCCGCGTCACTCCCGAGCAGACCTGCCACGGTGATCGATTGACCCAACGGGCCCAACACAATCCACAGCGTCGGCACCCGCGCCGTCCCGGACGTCCCGTACAGAGTCAGCCGGCTCCAGATCATCGTGATGATCACCAGTGATGCGACCAGCGACAGGCCGAACATCGCATAACAGCCGTAGAGCATGGTGGTCTGGCCGGTGCCCGGCGCCATGTGCGGGATCAGCAGCGCACCGCCGGCCGCGGACACCATGGGCGGCACCACGGGCATCAACCAGCCGCCGAACGCCGCGTCTGGTTCGACGTTGTGCTGGGTGAACATCAGGTACGGGATGGAGACGGCAGTGAACAGCCCGCCCAACGTGCCTGCGGTCCACAGCACCCAGGCGATGTCCACGGCCAGGCGCTCACCGATCAGGTTGGTTCCGACCAGCAGCGCGCCGGACCCGACGGTCACGAACGCCATCGGTGCCGCACCGTAGAAGTGGGCCATCTGCGGGTTGCGCGCGTGGGTCCGCGCCACGGTCGGATGCCGGAGCCAGTGCCCGCCGACGACCACGGCCAGCACCACGAGCAGGACTGCGGCGATCACCCAGACGACCTCGGTGAAGCCGCGCACCCCGGGGATCGTCACCGGGAGCGAGGCGCCCGCGGTCGCGACGATGCCCGTCCCCATCACGGCCGAGAACCAGTTGGGCCCGATGTTGCCGAGTGCTTCGACGCGCGTGGTGGCCATGGACCCAGAACCGTACTGCACCGGTCCATACGGGGGTTATCCCCCGCAGAGTCTCTGGAGAACGCGGTGTTGCCCAGGACCGTGGGATACCTAGGTTTGAACCATGGCAAAGGGCGTAATCCACGCGCGTCAACCGCTGGCGGTGCGCGAGTCGTTCTCGGCCACCAGTGTCGACGGCGACATCACCGTGGACTTCCAGGACCCGACGGCCCAGCGGATCGAGGCCACGAGCGGTGACGGCGACGTGGTGCTCGGCCTGGCGGGTGACGGACCGTTCCTGGTCAAGGCGAGCACCGAAGCCCGGCACGGCGTGATGGTGGTGCGCGTGCCGGAGACGCTCGACCCGAAGCGGGCGGTCTCGACCGTCATAGCGCGGTCGGCGACCGGAGATGTGACGGTGGACGAACGGAACTGAGTCCGGTGTTTCGCCGGTCACAGTTCGGGTTAGTCGTTGTTGATGGACGCCAGCAACGATGACAACGAGAACACCTTCGAGAAGCCGGAGGTCACCGAGTCGGCCAAGGAGAAGGCGGCGGACATGGTCAAGTCCTACGAGGACCGACCGACTGCAGTGCTGCCGGGCTCGCACAACACCGTGACCGGCACCGCAGTCAACGACTGGCTCGACGAGGACGGCAACCCGAAGTACGGCCAGGACCAGCAGAGCTAACCCGCGGGCCGATGCCCCCGGACGCGTTCCTGGGTGCGATAGTCGTCGGCAAGCGACGACACGTGCTCAGGCAGGCGGCCTGAGGCCACCTCGGCCAGGCTGGTCTGCTCAAGGACCGCGCGCATACTGGCCCGCAACGCGCGCCACACGTCCGTGAGCGCCTCGGTCGGGCCGGAGTACGGCAGATCCCCGAGACCGATGTCGCGCACGCTGGCCAACGGGCCGTCGATGCAGCGCAGCACATCGGCGATGCTGATCTGATCCGCGGGCCTGCCCAACGCGTAACCGCCGTCTCGGCCGCGGTGACTGCGCACCAGCCGATCGGCACGCAGAACCGCGAGGATGTCGACCAGAAACTGCGGCGGGATGCCCTGAGCTTTGGCCAGGTCGTCGGTCTTGACCAGTTCGCCCGCGTCGACGGTGGCCAACTGCACCATCGCCCGCACGGCGTACTCCGCCTTTGCCGACATCCGCATTGCATGGATTCTGCCACTGTCAACATCCGACTCCCCCGATTGTCGTCGCATCGGACGAGCGCGGCTGCTGTGAGAATTTGAGAAACCTCAGCAGATCTGGGCCGGTGACCTGCGCTTCCCGTACACTGAAAGTACTGGTGGTACTTCTTGCACGTGCTCAGTCGGAGCCGTCCATCGCCAGTTCACCAATTGGCCGAATAAGGCCAGAGACGGGAGCGTCCTCATGACGCTGACTAACACGCATCGGCATGAACCGAACTTCACCGGCCCAGAGCGCACCCCCCGTCTCCGCCTGAAGCCCAAAGAGGCGTCCAGCGGCACGGTCGACGGGGCCTGGTGGCCGCGCAGTGACGATCTCAGCGCGGAACTGCCGGACCTGTTGGCGGTGTTGTCGGTCCGCCTGGGCGACATCGAGCGCGTACAGTACGCCCTGCCCGAGTGGAAGTCGGTGCCGCGCACCATCAACACCGGGGCCGCGAGGGTCAAACTCGACGGGTATCAACGTCAACCACATTGCACTGTAGGCATTCTCGGGCAGGGTCGTCAGAAGTTGACGCTTCTCGTCGTGCCGCCCTACACGGATGCCAGTGATGCGCACACGGCGATGATGAAGGCGGCCGAACCGCACGGCACCGGCACCGCCGACGAATTGTTGGGCATCGGCCCCCGCGACCGGGCCAGGCGCGATGGGTACACGCTTGCCGAGAATCGCTGGGAATCAGAGGGTGGTGCGCCCTGCAGGGCGCCGGCGATGGCCACGAGTTCGACATGACAGTCCATGTGACACGCGACAACGGTGTGGTCGATGACTACATGAGGTTCGGCGACAGGTATGTCAAGCACGCCGACGGTTCATTGGCCGTCATCAGAGCCAGCACCATGCCGACGAAGATGTATTCCGCCGGCCAGTGGTCGACGGTGGCCGGCGACGAGCGCAGGATCAAACACGGGATGTTCCACCGCTGACCCGAGCCGAAAGCGCCTGCCGCTCTACGGGATGGCTCGGGCGTCGGGCACCACGACGGCGAACAGGTCGGCGACCGCCGCCAGGCTCGCCGACTGCACCGCCGCGGCCGGAACCTCACCCCCGGCGGGGTTCGGCAGCGGCCGGGTGGCGGTCGCGGCTGCCACCACCGTCGACGCATAACCCAGGTTGAACGCGCCACGCGCAGTCGAGTTGACGCACATGTGCGTCATGAACCCGGCGAGCACCAGGTTCTGCGCGCCGAACCCCTTGAGCCTCTGATCCAGGTCGGTCTCGACGAACGAGTTCGGGTAATTCTTCACCACGACGGGCTCATCGCCACGCGGCGCGACGCGGTCGACGATGGCGCCGATCTCGGCACGCACGTCGTAGGGCGACCCGGGCCCGGAGTCGTGCTGAATGTGGATGACCGGGATGCCCGCGGTGCGAGCGCGCTCCAGCAGATTCGCCGCCTCCTCGAGGGCCGCCTGCACTCCCTCGAGTTCCATGACTCCGCGGGTGTAGGTGTTCTGGCAGTCGATGAGGATCAGCGCCGATGAGGCCAGGCTCGCAGGCTCGGCGGGGAGTCCGGACAGTGTGCGCAGGGTCGGGTGCTCAACCATGTCTGCAACCTATACGACGGCGCGTCTTTCGCATCCGTCGAGTTCGCCGAGTCCGACGGTAGGTTCTCCACCTATGACGCGTGACGGTTGGCAGGCATTCGTCGACGGCCTGCGCACCGCCGGGGACGCGCTGGCCGAGTCGACCGCGCACCTCGATGCGCAGGACCGCGCGCACGGCCAACGGGCACTGGTGCGGGCGGTCAACAATCTGCTGGGCCGTCTCGAGGTCGACCGCGATCGACCCGAACTGGCGCCGTTCAACGGGTGGCGCGAGAAGTTCTTCATGGACAACCCCGATTTCCGGTACTGGATCACCGACATCCGCCACGACCGCACGTATCGGATCACCGGCAATGTCGGTGACTCCGTGTACCAGTCGATCACGGTGTACAGCGGCAGCGGCGTCGCCGACGCGGCCGCGGTCGCGCGCCTCGACAGCGACGACCTTGAGGTCGGCGCCGCCGGCGACTTCACGGCCACCCTGTCCGATCTCCCGGCGGGTTCGTCGTCGGTGTGGGTGCGTTATGCATATGAGAGCGCAGCTCCCGACGATCCGGGATGGTGCCGCATCGACGTGCTCGACGCTGTGGACGACGAACCGCCGGTGGCCACGGACCTCGATCGCGCACTGAGGCGGCTGGGCACAGTGATCGCCAACGTGCCCAAGGTTTTCGAGGTCTCGACGACCGCCGACGCGCAGTCCCCCAACACCGTCCGGCACTGGTCTGCGATGGCCGCCGGAGCCGCATTCACCGAACCGGGAATCCACTACCTGCGCGGCTCCTGGCAGTTGGCCGACGGCGAGGCCCTGGTGCTCGAGGGCACCCCTCCGACGTGCCGGCACTGGAACATCGTGCTCTACAACCGATTTCTCAACTCGCTGGATCACCGGCACCGCACCGTGACACGCACCGCCGCGTCCAGCGCTCTCGTCGACGGCAGGTTCCGCTTCGTCCTGGCCGCCGAGGACCCGGGCGTCGCCGGCTGCGACTGGCTCGACACCGAAGGTCTGGGTTTCGGGTTGTTCGTGCTGCGGTTCCTGCACGCCGACGCAGCCCCCGAACTGCCCGTCGCGCGACGGGTCCGACTCGAGGAGCTTCGATGACGTGGCAGAGGCCCGCTCGCGGTCCGGTCGCGCAGAAGATCTACGCCGAGGCCGAGAAGGACCGGGCGGACAACCCGCAGCGGTATCGCTTCGATCCCGACGCCGTGGCCGAGCGAGCGACCCGGCGCGGCGAGTTCCCGGCCACGCTGTTCGCCGATGGGTGGGCCGAAGGCCTGCGGGAGTATCTGGGCTCGGCCGAACAGGACGGCCGACTCAATGCCGTCGGCGCCAAGATGGCCCTGCAGTCGGCGACCGGCCGGCTCACGGCGGGTGCCCGAATCATCCGGTACCTGAACGACAATCCGGCCGTGCCCGAGTTGACGCCGCCGATCGTCATCATCGGGGGTTGGCGCACCGGCACGACCTTCCTGTATCGCCTGCTGGGTACTGACCCACGACTGCACGCCCCACTGCCCGCCGAACTGGCGGCCCCTTGGCTGTTCACCGAACCGGACCATCCGCCCGCAGCCGAGATCAGCGCGACCGCCAGCCAACTGCTGCACACGCTGAACCCCGACATGGCGATCGTGCACCCGTCGGGTCCAGCGCTGCCCGAGGAATGCGTGCTGGGCATGGGCACAGACCTGCGCAACTGGGGTTTGACGTCGATGATGCGCCTGCCGAGTTACGCGGGATGGCTTGCCGCCCAAGACTTCACCGGAACCTACGCGCGCTACCGCGAAGTGCTGCAGTTGCTCGCCACCCACGACGATCGGCGATTCGTGCTCAAGGCCCCGGCCCACACCGCGGAGTTGGACCACCTGATCGACACGTTCCCGGGCCTGGTGGTGGTGCAGATCCATCGCGACATCGTCTCGACGCTGACGTCGGGGGCCAGCCTTTTCGCGGTCTACCGCAGCACCTACAGCGACGACGTCGACCCGATTGAGGTCGGACGGGCGCAGGTGAACCAGAGCGAACTGTGGTTCCGGCGTGCGATCGAGGCGCGTGAGCGGGCGCCGGCACAGGCCGCGACGTTTCTCGACATCGACTACCAGGACCTGGTCTCGTCTCCGAAAGGTGCTTTACAGAAGGTGTATTCGGCGGCAGGAATGGCCACCCCCGAAGACCTCGACGCCTTCCTTGGTGACCACAACCGGGCCCACCCTCGGGATGCGCACGGAACGCACCGCTACACCGCGGAGGAGTTCGGAATCGTGGCCGACGAGATCCGCGAACGGTTCAGCTTCCTGCAGTACCGCTAGCCCGCGGCGGTGACCCGCAGGACCGCCTCGGCCAACTCCGGTCGGCACACCACCAGATCCGGCAGCTTCGAGTCCTCCTGGTTGTAGACCAGGGGCGACCCGTCGATGCGCGACGTGTGCAGACCTGCGGCACGGGCGACCGCGACGGGTGCCGCGGAGTCCCACTCGAACTGTCCGCCGGCGTGCACGTAAACGTCGGCTAAACCCTGCACGACGGAGGCCACTTTGGCTCCGGCGGAACCCATTTCGACCAGCGTGCCACCGAGCGCGTCACGCACGGCCAGCGCGATCGCCGGCGGACGAGTGCGTGACACCACGATGCGCGGGGTTCCCGGAGCGTCCGGGGGCGCAGCGACGGTCGGCGTGGCCAGGGTGACGCCCTGTGCCGGAAGTGCGACGGCGCCCGCGATGAGCTCGCCGTCCTGCCACAGCGCCACGTGCACGGCCCAGTCGTCGCGGCCGAGTTCGGAGAACTCACGGGTGCCGTCGAGGGGGTCGATGATCCACACCCGGTTCGCCGTGAGGCGCTTCGGGTTGTCGACACCCTCCTCTGACAGGACCTCGTCGTCGGGCCGTTCGGCGTCCAGCGCCTCCATGAGGAAGTCGTGGGACCGCTTGTCGCCCGCGGCCTTCCGCTCCTCCCCGGTGGCGTCGGCCAGTTCCTCGCGCACCCGCAGAAGCAGCTCGCCAGCCTCAGTCGCCAGCCGAGCGGCCAGTTCGTGGTCGGTCATGCGCGGCTGTCCAGCAGGTCGATGACCAACTGTGCGGCGTCATCCGGGCTGGACTCCGGAGTCAACCGCAGGTCCGGATTCTTGGGCCGCTGGTACGGGCTGTCGATGCCGGTGAAGTGCGTGATCTCCCCGGATCGCGCCTTGGCGTACAAGCCCTTGGGATCGCGGGCCTCGCAGTCCGCCAACGGTGTGTCGACGAAGATCTCGACGAACCCCACGCCAGCGTCGGTGTGCACCTTGCGGGCCAGTTCGCGATGCTCCTCAAGCGGGCTGATCACGGGCACGAGCACGGTCAACCCGGCGTCGGCCATCAGCGTAGCGACGTGCGCCAGGCGCCGCAGGTTCTCCGCGCGGTCGCCCATCGAGAACCCGAGGTCGGCGTTGAGACCGTGGCGCAGGTTGTCACCGTCGAGAATGTAAGCGGGACGCCCAGTTTCGAGCAGCCTCTGCTCCACCAGCACCGCGATCGACGACTTGCCCGAACCCGACAGGCCCGTGAACCAGAGGGTGCGCCCCGTGGTCAACCGGTCGTCAGCGGACACCAGCGACTGGTGCCGCACGGTGTTGGGTGTCGACGTGCGGGTGGCGGCGGGCGTGGTGTCGCGGACCATGCCCGCCGCGACCGTCACGTTGGTGTCCGGGTCGATCAGGATGAACGACCCGGTCGCGGGATTGCGGGAGTACTCGTCGAGCAGCACCGGCACCTGGGTGCGCAGCGTGACGCGGCCCAGTTCGTTGAGCTTGAGCGCGGTGGCGCTCTTGTCGCGGTGCAGCGTGTTGACGTCGAGGCGGTAGTCGAGCGCGCTGACCCGGACCCGGGTGGTGCGGGTGGTGTGCTTGATGACGTAGTCGCGTCCCGGTTCCAGCGCCGAGTCGTCGGCCATCCAGCACACGGTGGCGTCGAATTCGGTTGTCGCGGTGGGCTGATTGTTGGGCCGGGCGATCATGTCGCCGCGGCTGATGTCGATGTCGTCGGCGAGGCTGACCGACACCGCCATCGGCGGGAAGGCCTCCTCGACCGGACCGGTGGGGCCGTCGATCGCGGTGATGCTGGTGGTCTTGCCGCTCGGCAGCACCACGACCTCGTCGCCGGGGCGCATCACACCGCTGGCCATCGTGCCGGCGTAACTGCGGTGGTCGGCATGGTCGACGGTCTGCGGGCGGATCACGTACTGCACCGGGAACCGCACGTCGACCAGGTTGCGGTCGCCGGCGATGTAGACGTCCTCGAGATGGCTCAGCAGCGCGGGCCCGTCGTACCACGGGGTCTTGTCCGACTTGGTCACGACGTTGTCGCCGTTGAGCGCCGACAGCGGAATGGTGGTGACGTCGTGGATGTCCAGACGTGCTGCGAACGCGTGGAATTCGTCGCGGATGAACTCGAACCGCTCGCGGTCCCAGTTGATCAGGTCCATCTTGTTGACGGCCAGCACGATGTGCTGGACGCCGAGCAGCGACGCCAGGAACGCGTGCCGGCGGGACTGCTCCAGCAGGCCGTGCCGCGCATCGACGAGGACGATCGCCAACTGCGCGGTGGACGTGCCAGTCACCATGTTGCGGGTGTACTGCAGGTGCCCTGGTGTGTCGGCGATGATGAATTTCCGCTTGGCCGTGGCGAAGTAGCGGTAGGCGACGTCGATCGTGATGCCCTGCTCGCGCTCGGCGCGCAGGCCGTCGGTCACCAATGCCAGGTCGGTGTAGTCGTTGCCGCGCTCCTGCGAGGTGCGCTCGACCGCCGCCAGCTGATCCTCCATGACGGCCTTCGAGTCATAGAGCAGTCGACCGATCAGAGTGGACTTGCCGTCGTCGACCGAACCGGCGGTCGCAAGCCGCAACAGTGTTGTGTTGGCGCTCATCAGAAGTAGCCCTCCCGCTTGCGGTCTTCCATCCCGGCCTCCGAGATGCGGTCATCGGCACGCGTCGCGCCGCGTTCGGTCAACCGCGACACCGCGGTCTCGGCGATCACCTCGTCGACCGTGACCGCCGTGGACTCGACACAGCCCGTGCAGGTGACGTCGCCGACGGTGCGGAAGCGCACCGAGGTCTCGAAGACCTCCTCGCCGTCACGTGGCTGCATGTATTCATGCACCGCGAGCAGCATGCCGTCGCGCTGGAACACCGGACGGGTGTGCGCGTAGTAGATGCCCGGCAGCGTGATCTCCTCGGCACCGATGTAGGCCCAGATGTCGTACTCGGTCCAGTTCGACAGCGGGAACACGCGGATGTGCTCACCCTTGCGGTGCCGGCCGTTGTAGAGGTTCCACAGTTCGGGCCGCTGGGCCTTCGGGTCCCACTGGCCGAACTCGTCGCGGAAGCTGAACACACGCTCCTTGGCGCGGGCCTTCTCCTCGTCGCGGCGGGCCCCGCCGAATGCGGCGTCGAACCTGTTCTCGCGGATGCCGCGCAGCAGCGTGACGGTCTGCAGCGGATTGCGGGACGGGCCGTTGTCCACCACTCGCCCGGCGTCGATGTCCTCCTGCACGCTGGCCACGACGAGGCGTATCCCGTACTGGTCGACCAGCGCGTCGCGGGTGGCGATCACCTCGTCGAAGTTGTGGCCGGTGTCCACGTGCATGACGGGGAACGGGAGCCGGCCCGGGGCGAAGGCCTTGATCGCCAGGTGCAGCATGACGATGGAGTCCTTGCCGCCGGAGAACAGCAGGACGGGCCGCTCGAACTCGGCGGCCACCTCCCGGATGATGTGGATGGCTTCGGCCTCGAGCGCGCGCAGGTGGCTCAGCTCGTACTTGCCCACGGCGGGCTGTGTCGACTGACTGGTCATCGATTCCTCGTAAAGTTGGCTGATCTGACCAAGATTATGAACTCGGTAGAGAATGCCAGCCGAGGTTCGGTGAAGTCAAGAGTTCGGCGCGGTTTCCGGCGCCCAACGCCGGAAACCGCGCCGAAATCGCGGAGAGAGTTAGAGGGTGACCTCGTTGAGCTTGCCGGTGGCCACGTCGAAGACGAAGCCACGCAGCGACTCGTGCTTGGTGACAAACGGGCTGGCCTCGATCCGGCGCAGCGACTGCCGCACGTCCTCCTCGATGTCGGGGAAGGACTCAGCCGCCCATTCGGGCTTCAGGCCCGTCTCATCCTGGATCGACCGCTTGAACTCGTCGTCGGTGAACGTGAGCATGCCGCAGTCGGTGTGGTGGATGAGGATGATCTCCTTGGTGCCCAGCAGCCGCTGGCTGATGGCCAGCGAACGGATCTCGTCGTCGGTGACCACACCACCCGCATTGCGGATGACGTGCGCCTCACCGTCACCGAGACCGAGGATCCGGTACACGTCGAGGCGAGCGTCCATGCACGCCACCACAGCAACGTGCTTGCTCGGGGGCAGCGGCAACGGACCGGAGAAGGTTTCCGCGTACTTCGCGTTGTTGGCCAGGTATTCGTCAGTGACGGTCATTGAGCCTCCTTAATCCGGGCGAAGGCTAGGCAAGTGTGAGGCGATACACAAGACCTGCGATCACGATGATCGAAGACCCGCCCACGCGGCGCAGACGTGCAACGCGGGCCTGATCTCCTACGCTGTGCGAATGCAGCGAGGGCGGACCCACGGATGACCCGGTTCCTCCTGCGTCGCAGCCTCAAGTACGCGGTGCTGCTGGCCATCGCGTCGTTCCTGACGTACTGCCTGGCCTCGCTGTCCTTCAATCCCCTCGACAGCCTCCTGGAGCGCAACCCGCGACCGTCGGATGCCGTCATCGCGGCCAAGGCAGCTGAACTCGGCCTCGATCAGCCCATCCCCCTCCGCTACGCCAACTGGGCGTCCGGCGCGATCCGCGGCGACTTCGGCACCACCGTGGGTGGCCAACCGGTGTCCGACGAACTGTGGCGGCGGATCGGGGTCAGCCTGCGCCTGGTGTTCCTCGGCGTGGTGTTCGGGGCGGCCCTGGGCGTGGTGGCCGGCGCGTGGAGCGCGGTGCGGCAGTACCGGATCTCGGACCGTGTCATCACGGTGTTGGCGCTGCTGGTGCTCAGCATGCCGACGTTCGTGATCGCGAGTCTGCTGATCCTGGTCGGCCTGTACGGCAACTCCTTCCTGGGCGCGCAGATCTTCGAGTACACCGGCGAGACGTCCCCCGACGCCGTCGGCGGGGCGTGGAATCAGTTCGTCGACCGCCTACAGCACCTCATGCTGCCCACCGCCACGTTGGCGTTGGGTGCGTTCGCCGGTTACAGCCGCTACCAGCGCAACGCGATGCTCGACGTGCTGGGCCAGGACTTCATCCGCACCGCGCGTGCCAAGGGACTGACCCGGCGGCAGGCGCTGTTCAAGCACGGCCTGCGCACCGCGCTGATCCCGATGGCCACGCTGTTCGCCTATGGGGTGAGCGGACTGGTCACCGGCGCGGTGTTCGTCGAGAAGATCTTCGGCTGGCACGGCATGGGCGAATGGGTGGTGCAGGGCATCACCAACCAGGACACCAACGTGATCGCAGCCGTCACGGTGTTCACGGGGGCGGTGGTGCTGGTGGCCGGCCTGCTCTCCGACGTCATCTACGCCGTCCTCGACCCAAGGGTGCGTGTGCAGTGACCGAACCCGTCAACGTCAACAGCGTCTCCGAGGCCGCGTTCAGTTCGCGGCGCACGCTGGTGCTGCGGCGGTTCCTGCGCAATCGCCCCGCCGTGGTCTCACTGGTGCTGCTTGTGCTGATGTTCGTCGCGTGCTGGGCGCTGCCGCCACTGCTCCCCTGGTCCTACACCGACCTCGACTACTACGCGCTGCAGCATCCGCCAAGTCCCAGCCACTGGTTCGGCACCAACGCGCTGGGCCAGGATCTGTTCGCGATGACGCTGCGCGGCATGCAGAAATCGATGCTGATCGGCGTGTGTGTGGCGTTGATCTCCACGGTGATCGCGGCGGCAGCGGGTGCGGTGGCGGGCTACTTCGGGGGCTGGCGCGACGGCGTCCTGATGTGGATCGTCGATCTGCTGCTCGTGGTGCCGAGCTTCATCCTGATCGCGATCATGACCCCTCGGGTCAAAGAGGCTGGCAGCGTCATCGCGCTGATCGTGCTGCTGTCGGTGTTCAGCTGGATGATCAGCTCACGCATGGTGCGCGGCATGACCATGAGCCTGCGGGAACGTGAATTCGTCCGGGCCGCACGGTATATGGGGGTATCCAACAGCCGGATCATCACGCGGCACATCCTGCCGAACGTGGCCTCGATCCTGATCATCGACGCGACTCTCAATGTGGGCCTGGCAATTCTGGCCGAGACCGGTCTGAGCTTCCTGGGCTTCGGCGTGCAGCCGCCCGACGTGTCGCTGGGCACGCTGATCGCCGACGGCACCGCCTCGGTGCTGACCTTCCCGTGGGTGTTCCTGTTCCCCGCCGGCGTGCTGGTGACGATCGTGTTCTGCGCCAACCTGATCGGCGACGGAATGCGCGACGCCGTCGATCCCGGATCCGGCGCCCTGCGGCGGAAACGAGGCCGCCGATGAGCTCACTGCTCGAGGTGACCGACCTCTCGGTCACCTTCCCCACCGACGGCCCCGCCGTGCGCGCCGTGCGCGGCGTCGACCTGACCGTCGCACCGCGCGAGGTGGTGGCCGTCGTCGGCGAATCCGGATCAGGGAAGTCGGCGACCGCGATGTCCATCATCGGCCTGCTGCCCGAATACGCCGACGTCACCGGATCGGTGCGCCTGCACGGTCAGGAACTGCTGGGCCAGAGCGACGCCGCGCTGTCCCAGGTGCGTGGAAAGGCCATCGGTACGGTCTTCCAGGACCCGATGTCGGCGTTGACGCCGGTCTTCCCCGTGGGTGATCAGATCGCCGAGGCCATCACGATCCACAACCCCGGCACCACCAAGGCCGCCGCGCGCCGACGCGCCGTCGAACTGCTGGACCTCGTCGGCATCGCCCAACCCGAACGCCGGGCCCGCGCGTTCCCCCATGAACTGTCCGGCGGTGAACGCCAACGCGTGGTCATCGCGATCGCGATCGCCAACGACCCGGACCTGCTGATCTGCGATGAGCCCACCACCGCACTCGACGTGACGGTGCAGGCGCAGATCCTCGACGTGCTCAAGACCGCACGCGACGTGACCGGCGCCGGCGTGCTGATCATCACCCACGACCTGGGTGTGGTCGCCGAGTTCGCCGACCGCGCGGTGGTGATGTACGCCGGGCGGGCCGTAGAGACCGCCCCAGTGGGTGCGCTTTATCGGGACCGGCAGATGCCCTACACCGTCGGGTTGTTGGGTTCCGTGCCCCGTTTGGACGCCCCGCAGGGAACCCGCCTGGTGCCGATCCCGGGCGCACCGCCGTCCTTGGCCAACCTCCCCGGTGGCTGCCCCTTCGCGCCGCGCTGTCCCCTGGTGATCGACACCTGCCGGGAGGCCGAACCTCCGTTGATCGAGGTCGGACCCTCCCACCGGGCGGCCTGCATCCGCCCCGACGACGTGGCAGGGCGCAGTGCTGCCGAGATCTACGGTGTGGCCACCGCCCCGGAGACCGTGGCCGCGCCGTCCAGCGAAGGCACCTCGGCCGTGCGGGTGCGCGACCTGGTCAAGACGTTCGCGCTGACCAAGGGTGTGGTGTTCCGCAGGCACATCGGTGAGGTGCGGGCCGTGGACGGCATCAGCTTCGACGTGCCCCGCGGTCGCACGTTGGCGATCGTCGGCGAGTCGGGGTCCGGCAAATCCACTACGCTGCACGAGATCCTCGAAATGCAGACTCCCCAGTCGGGCACCATCGAGGTGCTCGGCACCGATGTCGCCACACTCGACAAGTCCGGGCGCCGCGCCCTGCGGCGGGACCTGCAGGTCGTCTTCCAGGACCCGGTGGCCTCGTTGGACCCTCGGCTGCCGGTATCGGAGGTGCTCGCAGAACCGCTGCAGGCCAACGGTTTCACCAAGTCGGACACCCAGGAGCGAGTCGCCGAACTGCTGACGTTGGTGGGGCTGAGCCGCTCCGACGCCAGCCGGTACCCCGCCGAGTTCTCCGGCGGGCAGAAGCAGCGGATCGGCATTGCCCGCGCGTTGGCGCTGCAGCCCAAGATTCTGGCGCTCGACGAACCGGTGTCGGCGCTCGACGTGTCGATCCAGGCCGGGATCCTCAACCTGCTGTTGGACCTGCAGGACCGCTTCGGGCTGTCCTACCTGTTCGTCTCGCATGACCTGTCGGTGGTCAAGCACCTGGCGCACCGGGTGGCGGTCATGTTCCAGGGCAGCATCGTGGAGGAGGGTGACGCCGACGCGGTTTTCGGCAATCCGCGACACGAGTACACCCAACGGCTTCTGGCCGCGGTGCCCAGGGCCGAACTGCGCTGAGCCGGGCACAGGTCTGGCGAGGGTCCCCACCGGTGACCGCCGCTGGCTATAGCATCGGTCGGCATGACGTTGCGACGCACGACCGCGGCCCTGCTGTGCGCTGGCCTACTGCTTTCGGGCTGCTCCACCCCCAATGAGGACGTGCCCGCGGCGGGCGGCGACGCCGAGGTCAGTGCCACCGCCGACATCAACCCCCAGGACCCGGCGACCCTGCGCCAGGGCGGCAACCTGCGACTGGCGCTGTCGGGGTTCCCGTCGAACTTCAACAACCTGCACATCGACGGCAACCTCGGCGAGGTCAACTCGATGTACAAGCCGACCCTGCCGCGCGCGTTCTTCATCGCCCCCGACGGGGAGACGACGGTGAACACCGACTACTTCACCAGCGTCGAACTGACCAAGACTGATCCGCAGGTGGTCACCTACACGATCAACCCGAAGGCGGTCTGGACCGACGGCACCCCGATCACCTGGGAGGACCTCGCCGCACAGATCCACGCCACCAGTGGCAAGGACCCGGCCTACCAGTTCGCGGCCCCCAACGGCAGCGAGCGCGTCGCGTCGGTGACCAAGGGCGTCGACGACCGGCAGGCCGTCGTGACGTTCGCGAAGCACTACGCCGACTGGAAGGGCATGTTCGCCGGCAACAGCATGCTCTACCCGAAGTCGATGACGAGCACACCCGAGGCGTTCAACAAGGGCTTCCTCAACGGCCCAGGCCCCTCGGCGGGACCGTTCATGGTCACCAAGGTGGACCGGACCCAACAGCGGATCGTGTTGAGCCGCAACCCGAAATGGTGGGGCGAACAACCGGTGCTGGACACCATCACCTACACGGTTCTCGATGACGCCGCCGTCGTCCCTGCGCTGCAGAACAACTCGCTGGACGCCGCGGGAATGGCGTCGCTGGACGAACTGACGATCGCACGCCGCACACCCGAGTTGTCCATCCCCCGCGCCCCCGCCAACAGCTGGTACCACATCACGTTCAACGGCGCGCCCGGGTCGCTGCTCAATGATCCGAAGCTGCGCGCTGCGATCGCCAAGGGCATTGACCGCCAAGCCATCACCACGGTGTCGCAGCGTGGCCTGGTCAACAACCCGGTGCCGCTCAACAACCACATCTTCGTCGCCGGACAGGAGGGCTACCAGGACAACAGCACACCGTTCGACGCCGAAGCGGCCAAGCGGGAACTGGACGAACTGGGTTGGCGGCAGAACGGTCGGTTCCGCGAGAAGGACGGTAAGCAGCTCAAGATCCGCGACGTCTTCTACGACGGTAAGAGCACGCGCCAGATCGCCCAGATCGCGCAGAACAACCTGGCCCAGATCGGCGTGAACCTCGAGTTGGTTCCCGCGGCGGGCGGCTCCCTTTTCAAGGACTTCGTCACCCCGGGCAACTTCGACATCGTCCAGTTCGCTTGGGGCGGTGACGCTTTCCCGCTCTCGGGCCTGACCCAGATCTACGCCTCGGGGGGTGAGAGCAACTACGGCAGGATCGGCAGTCCTGACATCGACGCCAAGATCGAGCAGACGCTGTCCGAGCTCGACCCGGCCAAGGCGCGCGATCTGGCCAACGAACTGGACAAGCTGATCTGGGAGGTGACGTTCAGCCTGCCGCTGTTCCAGTCGGCCGGAAACGTCGCGGTCCGCAAGAACCTGGCCAACTACGGCCCGGCAGGCATCGGCGACCTGAAGTACACCGCGATCGGCTTCATGAAGTAGGTGTGCGCCCCGGCAGCCTGGCCTCCAGGGCCGCCGCGACGCTGACGGCCCAGACCAGCAGGCGCACCGACTGATTGCCGGGCAGCGCGTCCAGTTCATCGGCCACCGCGGGCAGGCCTTCGGCCCGGCCGTGTACGAGGGCTCTGACGATCCGCAGGGCCGCGGCCTCCCGGCTGTCCAGCGCACTGTGCGCGGCGGTCGCGAGCGGCACCAGCACCGCGCCGGGGATCAGCGCCGCGACACGCTCGGCCACCGGTGGCGGCGTGGTGAGGTCACGCTGACCGGAGACGACGACCGTCGGCCAGTCGAACCGCGGCATCTCGGCGACCAGATCGTACGGTTCACCCTCGAACTCCGGTGTGGGGCCAGGGATCTGGTCGGCCATCTCCAACAGCGCGTCGGACGGGTCGAGCGGAAGCCCGTCGGGTACACCGGCGTAGTCGAGTTCACGGAACGCGATGCGGCCCACCAGGTCGATCTCGTTGTGGTACGGCACCTTCAGCAGTGACAGCCTGCCGATCTGCGTCATCGCCCGCCACAGCAGCGTGTGCCCGGTCAGCAGCAGGTCCAGCAGTCGGCTGAGCAGCGGTGCCCCGCCGTAGGCGTAGACCGTGGCCGCGACCTCCCCCGACAGGGCGTCCATCGTGCCGTCGTCGACGAGGCGGCGCACCTTGGCCGCCAACTCCTCGGTGCCCTCCACCTCACCTTCGAGCAGCAGGCCGCGGATCGCGTGACGGATCGCCTCGATGTCCCGTGCCGAGAGCACGGGAGAATCGAGCACCATGGCCTTGACCCGCTGCGGGTGCCGAACCCCGACGCCGGCCGCGATGTAGCTGCCGTACGACGTTCCGTAGATCATGGCCTGCTCGACTCCGAGGTCGTCGAGCACCGCGGCGACGTCGTCGACCACCTGCGCCACGGTGATCGCCTCAGGCGGGAGGTCATGACCTGCGTCGTCGTGTCGGGACAACCCCACCCCGCGGTGCTCGACCATGACGACGTCGAGTCCTGCCGCGGCCGCCCGGCGCCGGGTGGCCTGGTACAGCTGGATCGAGGCGACGCCGGGCCCACCGGGGATGATCACGATCGGGTGTGCCGACAGCGGACCGGACCGCACGTAGTGCAGGTTGAACTGCTCGGCAGCCTCGGGTGTGACGGGTCGACGGACCGCGCGCACGCCCGGCGCGGAGGCCAGCTTCTCGTGCACGCGTTTGCGAAGCGGGTTCACACTCATCGTCTGACATTGTGCCCGGCGTTGCTGAGCACGCTGACAGAGGACGGTTCAGTTCGCCCTGATCCAAAGCAGTGTTGTCGGTCACGGCGCTCGGTAGAACTCAAGACATGACCCAAGCACCCATCCGGCAGACCATTCTGCCCGGCACCGACGAATTCACCGCACTGCTCGCCGACATCGGTGCAGGAGCCAAGGACCGAGACCTCAACGACGAGAACCCCTTCGACCAGGTCGCCGCGCTCAAGCTCGCGGGCTTCGGCACATTGCGCCTGCCCACCGAATACGGCGGGCCAGGATACTCTGTGCGCCAACTGTTCTCGACGTTGATCGACGTCGCACAGGCGGACCCCATTGTGGCGCACATCTTCCGGACCCACTTCTGGTTCGTCGAAGAGCGCCTGCGGGCACTGCGGGCCAACGCGGGTGACGCGGTGTCCAAGCGCTGGCTGCGGGAGGTGGTCGACGGCAAGCTGTTCGCCAACGCGTTCAGCGAGAAGGGCAGCCTGGCGGTCGGCAGCCTGGTGTTCAACACGCGACTGCTGCCCGACGGTGACGGATTCCGGCTCAACGGTGAGAAGTTCTACAGCACAGGCACGCTGTTCTCGGACTATCTGACCGTGGCCACCACCACCGACCACGACTCGGTGGCCTCGGTGATCGTCCCGTCCGATCGCGCGGGCGTGCGCCTCATCGACGACTGGGACGGCTTCGGCCAGCGCCGCACGGGCACCGGCACGACGGTGTTCGACAACGTCGCGGTGGCGGCCGACGAGGTGCTGGTCGACACTCCGTATGACGCCGAACCGCAGCCGTCGGTGCAGTACGCATCGCTGCAGTTGTTCATCCATGCCGTGGTCGCCGGCGTGCTGGCCTCGGTGGTCGACGACGGTGCGGCCCTGCTGCGATCCCGGACCCGCAGCTTCAGCCACGCCTTGACCGAGCGCCCAGTCGACGACCCGCTGTACCAGAAGCTGCTGGGTGAGCTGGCCAGCACGGCGTATGTGGCGCGGGCCGCCGTGCTCGACGCCGCCGACGCCATCGGCGCCGCGACGGACTCCTACGACGACAACGGCCTGCCGGATGCCGACCTCGCGCAGGAGGCGCAGTTGAAGGTGGCCAAGGTCAAGGTGCACCTCGACGACGTCGCCCCCGAGGCCGCGACCCGACTGCTCGAACTCGGCGGAGCGAGCGCCGCGAGTCGGCAGCGCAACCTCGACCGGCACTGGCGCAACATTCGCACGATCACCCTGCACAACCCGGTCGCCTACAAAGCCCGGGTGATCGGCGAGAACCTGCTGCACGGCGCCCCGATCCCGGCCAACGCCTACTTCTGACAACGTCTGGGCGGCGCCACGCGCCGCCCAGACGGGTCGACTTCGGGCTAGGCGACCGCGGGCAGGACGTCGGCGGCCAGCCAGCGCAGGAAGTCCAGGTACGCCTCGCAGTCGGGCAGTGGAGGCGGCAGCACGGAGGTCACGGTGACGCCCAACGCCTGAAGCCCGCAGCAGCTGTCGATGACCTGCTGTACGTCGCGCCCCGGCTTGGCCCGGGGGTCGTTGGTGACGACGTGCTGGTCCCCGAGTGCCAATCCGGCCAGGCTGTAGCAGATCTCGAACGGCCGGTCGTCGAATCCCCGCTGTGCCCGCAGGAAGTCCACCCGAGCTGGCAGGTCCTGCGGTTGGGTCAGCCACGGGATCCACCCGTCGCCGAACCGGGCGGCGCGCCGCAGGGCGGCGTCTGCGTCGCCACCGACCCACAGCGGTGGATGGGGCCGCTGCACCGGTTTGGGGTTGAATCCGACGTTGTCGAAGGACACGAATTCCCCGTCGAAGCACGGGGATTCGCTGTCCCACAGTTCGATCATGGCGGCCAGGTACTCGTCGGCCATCCGGCCGCGTTTGTCGAACGGCACTCTGAGAAGGTCAAACTCGTCTTTGAGCCATCCCACTCCGACACCGACGATGGAGCGGCCGTTGCTGAACCAGTCCAGGGTGGCGATGGCTTTGGCGATCACCACCGGGTGATGCAGCGGCAGGATGGTGACCGAGGACAGCATCTTTATCCGCGTGGTCGCACCCGCGAGAAAGGCCTGCGCGGTGGTCGCGTCGAAGTAGTGATCACCCGACAGCGCGATGTGTTCGCCGGGTATCAGAAAATGCTCCGGGACCACGCCGAACTCGAAGCCGAGTTCCTCGGCCAGCCTCAGCACCCGGACGACGTCGGCCGCAGTGAGGTCCCGTTCCCATGGCTGAGTCAGCACCGGGATGTGCATCATGTTTGGCAGATAGGCCCCGTACCTCATGGCATGTCCCCCGAACTCGCCACATTCGCGCGTTGAGAAAACGCTAGGCCTGCCGCCGACAGGGTGTCAACCAGCGAAAAGCGCGTGTGGCACCTGCCAAAGCAAATCTCCGGGGGTCAGGCCGTGAGCTGCACGCGGTGGGCGCCGACCACGCCTAGGTAGCGCTCCGGTGAGCAGGTCAACACGATGACCTGGCCGTCCGCACCCACCTGGTCGAAGACCGCACCCATCTTCGCCAGCCGGTCCGGATCCGAGAATCCCAGCGCATCGTCGATGACCACGGGCACGGTGTCCTCATCGGAGACCAGGCCGGCGACCGCGAGGCGCGCCACGATGCCGAGCTGCTCCTTGGCTCCGCCGGACAGCGATTCGAACGGCACGGTGCGCCCGTCGAGGGTGCGGTTGCGGATGGTCAGGTCGCTGTCGACCTCGACCTCAAATGTCTCGCCGAATACCGTGCGCCCCAACCGCTCCACCTCCGCGCGGAACGGTTCGACATAGCGCAGCCTGGTGTCGTCGCGGTGGCGCAGCATCACCGACCGCAGCAGCGTGACGGCCCGCGCACGCTGATGAACTCGCGTGTACGCCGCGACCGCGTGCTCGCGCTTGATCTGGGCGGCATCAAGCTTGCCCGTGCGCCCCTCGGTGCCGAACACCGCGAGCTCGACCTCGATGTCACGCAGTGCCCGCGCGGCGTCATCGCGCTTGCGGCACAACGATTCCGACTCCGCACGGACTCGAGTGAACTCAGCCGTGACCTTCTCAGGAGCCAGCGCGGTCAGCCGGGCCGACACCTCGGCGACCTTCTGCTCGGCCACCTGCGCGGCCTGCGCGGTTTCAACGGCCCGCGCCGCGGCGACCTCATCGGACACCTCGGCCCGTGCGGTGGCCAACTGCTCGGTGGTCGCGGCCAACTCCTCGCGGGCCACGGCCAGGCGGTCGCCGCACACTGCGGCCTGCTTGGTGTGTTCAGCCAACTGCTTGGCCGCCGCCGCGGCGACCCGACGCTGCAGTTCATACTGCGTGGCGGCCTCCCGCAGCGCCTCATCAGCCGAGGCCAGCTCGGCCCGCGCGGCGTCCGGATCGACGTCGATGGCCTCGGTCTCCTGCAGTGCCTCGAGGCGGGACCGGAGATGCTCGACGTCGTCGTGGCCGACGATTCCCGTCAGAGTCGCGGTCAACTGGTCACGGCGCGCGATCAACTCGCGGCGACGCTGCAGCGTGCTGCGAGCCGCCTCCACGTCATCGACCACCGCGGCACGCAGCAGGTCGGACAGATGTTCCTGGGCGGCGGCCAACGTCGCGTGCGTGTCGACCGCCGACGCTGCCGGGTTGACCCGCACGCGCAGGACGCCGGGCAGCGCCACCTCAGCGGCCTCGGCGGCGCTCAGCGACCAGGTCTGGCCAGCCATCAACGTGATGGTTTCGGACCCCACCGCCAACTCGACGTCCGAGTCGGCGGTGAACTCGATGGCCGCCGCCGTCTGCTCGGCGCGGACCTGGGCCCGGTCCACTGCGGAGGCCGCGGTCTCGATGTCGCGGAACATGCTGTCGGTCAACATGATCTGCGACAACTCTGCGTTGACATCCACGCGCTCGGCGCACACCGCGTCGTACCGGATGAGCAGTGCCGCAAGCCGATCGGCCTCGGCGCGCTCCGCCAGACGATCGACAATCTGCCGCGCCGCCTGGGCACGCGACTGCACGGCCTGCACCTGCTGCTCGGCGACGACGGCGGCCTGCTCGGCCTCCTGGACCACCTCCCGACTGGTGGCTTCAGCCTCTGCGGCCTGCTCAGCCGCGGCCGCCACGGTGTCGACGGTCTCCTGCCGTGTGATCAACCCAGCGCACAGCCGCTTGCGCTCCTCCAGGAGAGCGGACGCAGCGGCGCGGGTGGCGCCCACCGCCGTGGCCTCACTCTGCGCAGCCCGCAGTTCAGCGGACAGCGCATTGACCGCCTCAGCCGCCGCCGCAGCCTCGGTCAGGCGGCGTGCGGCGTCCTGGGCCTGCTCAGTCAGGACGGCAAGATCGTCAGACAGCGTCGCGTGGGTACGGACCCGCTCCTCGACCTCGGCCACCTCAGCGGTGCGCTGGGCGACCTCGGCCTCAGCCTCCTCCAATGCGGCGACAGCGGCGGCCCACTCCCCCTTCGGCCGTCCGGTGGGGGTGAAGTAGCGGCCGTACTCGCCGTCGATCTTGTCCAACAGCAGCGGCTCCCCGCCGGCGAGTCCGGCCGACGTGGCGGACGCGTCACTGGCGGCGACGTCGAGCGCACGGGACAGCGCATCGCATCCGGACAGGTCGACCGCCGAGGTCGACGAGGCCTGCAGCACCCGCTGGGCCTGCCACAGTCCGGTGTCGACGGTCTCGGCGAGCATGGCCCGCACCCGCTCATGGGCCTCGTCACCCGTGAACTGCTCGCGCACCGGGGCCAGGACGGTCAGTTCCGTCTCGCACTTCTTGTGGAAGCGCTTGCGGTAGATGAACCGGTACGGCCCGGTGCTCAGATCGGCCGTGACCTCCGAGCCGACATCGGCGTGCGTGGGCTTGACCTGCTTGACGTCCTTCTTGGTGGAGCGGTCCTTGGACTCCAGCAGCAGGTCGAGCGCCTCGATCATCGACGACTTGCCGATCTCGTTGGCGCCGCACACCACCGTCACGCCGCGGTCGGCGAATTCGATGTCGCGGTGCGCGATTCCGCGATAGTTGGTCAGGGTGAGCCGGTGCAGTCTCATGCGGCACCGCTCTCCGCCGTCAGGCCTCCCGACAACCGCAGCAGCAGGCCCAGCGCGGCCTGCGCGTCCTGGGCGCTGGCCGGGTCGCCCGAACGTGCGGTGGCCACCAACTCCTCCACCGCCGACGCGGCGAATCCGCCGATGCCGAGGTCGGAGAACTCGGTGTCGGCGGGCACGACCACGAGGTCGCTGTGCCGCTCCCACAGTCCGAGCCAACCGAACAGCATGGAGTACCGGTCGAGGCAATCATCCAGTGCCGCACGGTCGGTCACCGACAGCGCGCCAGTCAGGATCAGGCGCACCACGGTGCGGTCCTTGTCGGTCATCAGGTCGAGGTTCATGTCGAGATCGGCGATGTCCCTGCGGTTGTCGACCTGGAACTGCAGCGTGACGAAACGCCAGCGGCCCACGCGACGTGCCTCGACCGTGACCGGGCGGGCCGGGTCGGTCTCGTCGATGTCGACCAGCAGCACATGGCCCGGGTCCGGCTCGATGTCGTCGTAGTTGGTCACTTCGGGTGATCCCGAGTACCACACCCGCTCGGCGACCTCTGTCCGAGAGTGCTTGTCCCCCAACGCGACATAGTGCACCGCGCCACGGTTGATCGCGTCCTGGACAGCGGCCAGCCGGATCAGCGACGGGCGGGTGGGGTCCGGGTCGAGCACGTCGACGCCCCCGTGGGCCACCACGATGCGGGTCACGTCGTCGCTGGGAAGATCGGCGAGCACCTCGGCCACCAGATCGGTGGTCGGCCGCTTGGAGCGCCACGGTGCCGCCACGATCTCCACACCGGGGCGCACCTGGTGCACACCCGCGCGATCCAGCACCGTCACGTTGTCCGGGCACTCCGCGGTGAACAGAGCGCTGGTGTACACCGACGACGCGTCCAGCGGGTCGTGGTTGCCGGGCAGCAGGTAGACCGGAACGCCGACGGCCCGCATGGCTTCCAGCGATTGGGTGATCACTCGGGGATCGAGGTGGTTGTCCTCGAAGACATCACCCGCGACGACGACGAACTCCGCACCGGCGGCCATTGCGAGGTCCCGCAGGCCAGCGACGGCATCGCGGCGCGCCGCCGAATACCGCGGCTGCGCCTCGCCCTCCAGAAAGTGGCGGGTCATGCCCAACTGCCAGTCCGCCGTGTGCACGAACCGCATGGCCTACCCCTTCCCCGACCTGGTTGTTTCAGACCTTCTCTGAACGGTCGTGGCGAGTGTAGGACCGCGGGCCGACAAGTTGTCCTAACGTGGCCGTGTGAGCGACCCACGACGCACCCTGGTGCTGCTGCGGCATGCGAAATCCGACTATCCGGACGGGGTCGCCGACCACGACCGTCCGCTGGCGTCTCGCGGCGAACGCGAGGCCACCCTCGCCGGGGACTGGCTGCGGTCCGGGTCGGGCCTGGAGTCCGCGGTGGAGGCCGTGCTCTGCTCGTCGGCCACCCGCACGCAGCAGACCCTGGCCCGCACGAACGTCGAGGCGCCCACGCACGTCACCGAGCGACTCTACGGCGCGGCACCGGGAGCGGTGATCGCCGAGATCAACGCCGCGGCCACGACGTTCGGATTCGAGCCGCAGACCCTGCTGGTCGTAGGACACGAACCGACGATGTCACAGCTTGCGCTCGGGCTGTCCGAGCCGGAGGAGTCCAACATCACTGCGTTCGAGCACATCTCGACGAAGTACCCGACGTCGGCGATGGCCGTGCTGAGGTTCGGCGCACCGTGGTCCGCGCTTGAACTGGGCAGCGCAGCGCTGACGACTTTTTATGTGCCCCGCTGACGCGCGACAGACCGTCTGCGTGCCCCGCTAGGAGTTCGTCGCGAGCGTGAGCTCCATGAGCTTGACGGCCTGCCCGCAGGCGTCGATTCCCGGCGCCTGAGGGTTGACCCACCAGCCCACGACGCCCGCGGCATCGCTGGCCACGCCACATGCGCCGTTGGGGTCGTTGGTGCGCATCACGATCGACGGCACACCGGCGATCGCCCTGTTCTCGACCTTGTAGTTCAGTTGGCCCGCGACCTTTTCCTCGTTGTCGAGGCTGCCCTGCTCGAACCAGAACCGGGTGATGTCGATCAGGCCGGACGGATTGGCGGCCTGCCACCGGCACACCGCGCCGACGAACGTGCTCTGGATGTCGGCCGGATCCGCGCCGACCGTCTTGGCCAGGACGTCGGTGGTCAGGACGTCGCATTCCTTGAGCAGGTTCGGGTAGGTCTCCTGCGAGTCGTTGTTGCGGGGGCCGGCACCCGACCCCGACTTGACCGCGGTGCCGTCCACGGTGGACGCGCAACCCGCCAGGACGGCCATCGCCATTCCACCGGCCAGGCCACCCGCCATCAGTCGCCGCATCGCGCTGCTCATTTCGCGTTCACAATCGATTGCCGGGTCAGTTCCTTGGCCACTTCGCACGGATCCGGGAAGGGTTGGGACGCGAAACTCACCGACCATTCGATGAAGTCGTCGTCGAACTGAATCCCGATCTCGCACAGGTTGTCGCCCATCATCGGATCCGTGCCGATGGCGATGAAGCCGTCGTGGCCCTCGATGTTGATGTCCTCGACGCTCGTGCGCGACAGTTCCTCGGTCTTGCGTTCGCGACCGATCGGGCTGCCTCGGAACGACGTGAAAGAGAAATGCGGCCCGGCGATGCCGCCGTTGGCCAGCCACTGGCAACCCACCGACGTCTTGGCGGTGTTCACCAGTCCGGGCACCTGAGTCAGTTGGCCGACGGTCTCGTCGCTCACACCACCGCATTCGGGAAAGGTGGGGCCGTGCTGGACATCCGCGGCCGGCGCAGGCCCACTGGGCCCGGACTGCGGCTGATTCGGCTCGTCGCTCGAGCAGCCCGCCAACGCCGGCATCATCGCCGTGCCCACCGCGAGGGCTGCTGCCGCCCATGCTCTCCTGCTCACAGGTTGCACTGTAGCGGCAGCATTCCGGACCAACCACCGACACGCCCGATGACCTGGCGTTTTACGACTCCGCACGCGAAGCGGGTCGGTGCGTGAACCCGACAGCGGGGTGTGCAACAGTTACGAGATGCTCCGGGCGCTGCTGCGACAGTACGTGCAGCCCTACCGGCACCTGGTGGCCGCCGTGATGGCCCTGCAGGTGGTCAGCAGTCTGGCGTCGCTGTATCTGCCGACGATCAACGCCGCGATCATCGACGACGGCGTCGCGGTCGGAGACACCGACAACATCATCCACCTCGGCGCGGTGATGCTGGCCGTCACGGCGCTGCAGGTGGTGTGCGCGGTCGGGGCGGTGTACTTCGGATCGCGGGCCGGCATGAGTTTCGGCCGCGACCTTCGCGCGGCGATGTTCACGCACGTCATCACGTTCTCCGAACACGAGCGGGCCCGCTTCGGTGCATCCTCGCTGTTGACGCGCACCACCAACGACGTCCAGCAGATTCAACTGCTGGTGCAGATGACGTTCACGGTGCTGGTGAGCGCACCCATCATGTGCGTCGGCGGCGTGGCCATGGCGCTGCACCAGGATGCCGGACTGGCGTGGCTGCTGGGCGTCAGCGTGCCGGTGCTGGCGCTCGGCAACTACTGGATCATCAGACACCTGCTGCCGATCTTCCGCACCATGCAGCAGCGCATCGACGGCATCAACCGGGTCATGCGCGAACAGTTGACCGGCATTCGGGTCATCCGCGCGTTCTCCCGTGAACCCGTCGAGATCCGCCGGTTCGAGGCTGCCAACCGGGACCTGTCGCAGGCGGCACTGGAGGCCGGCCGGTGGCAGGCGCTGATGCTTCCCGTCACCACGTTGACGATCAACATCTCGAGCGTCGCCCTCATCTGGTTCGGCGGACTGCGCATCGACGCCGGACACGTGCAGGTCGGATCGCTGATCGCGTTCCTGTCCTACTTCATGCAGATCCTGATGGCCGTGCTGATGGCCACCATCTTCCTGGCGATGCTGCCGCGGGCGACGGTGTGCGCCGAGCGGATCACCGAGGTGCTCTCGACCCGCCCTGCGGTCACCGACCCCGATCATCCGGCCACTCCCCCAGCGGACACCGCCGGAACCGTCACAGTCGACGAGGTGTCCTTCCAGTACCCGGGGGCTGAACAGCCTGTCCTGCATGATGTCTCGTTCACCGCGGCACCGGGAACCACGACGGCCGTCGTCGGCAGCACGGGGTCGGGCAAGTCGACGCTGATCGCGCTGATCAGCCGCATGTACGACGTGACGTCGGGGTCGGTCCGCCTCGACGGCGTCGACGTGCGGGACTACCGCACCGAACGCCTGTGGGCGGGGATCGGCCTGGTGCCGCAGCGCGGCCACCTGTTCACCGGGACCGTCGCCGACAACCTCCGGTACGGCCGGGCCGACGCCACCGACGAGGTGATGTGGGAGGCCCTGCGGGTCGCGGCCGCCGACGACTTCGTGGCCGCCGACCCCGCCGGGCTGGAGATGAAGGTGGCCCAGGGCGGCGCCAACTTCTCGGGCGGGCAACGGCAGCGGTTGGCCATCGCCCGCGCCGTCATCCGCCGCCCCGCGGTCTACCTGATCGACGACGCGCTGTCCGCACTCGACGTTCGCACCGATGCACGGGTGCGCCGAAATCTGGGCGAGGTGGCCGGCGGATCGACGATCATCGTGGTCGCGCAGCGGATCTCCACCGTGATGGGTGCCGATCAGATCGTCGTCCTCGACGACGGGCGTGTGGTGGGTGTCGGCACCCACGACACTCTGCTGGTCGACTGCCCGGCCTACCGCGAGTTCGCGAACTCGCAAGCCGTCGCCGCGGATGCGGGTGAGCCGTCATGAGCGGCCCTCTGCGCGGCGGTCTGCGCGCGATGGAACAGGGTCCGCCGCGGCGGTCCCGCGACTTCCGCGCCGCGGCCCTGAGACTGATCAGGCGCCTGACCCCTCAGCGCATGCTGACGGTCACGGTCATCGTGCTGTCTGTGCTGGGCATCGGGATCGGCGTGATCGGCCCGCGAATCCTCGGGCACGCCACCGACCTGCTGTTCAACGGGGTGATCGGACGCGAACTGCCCGCGGGTCTGACCAAGGAGCAGGCCGTCGACGCGGCCCGCGCGCGGGGTGACACGACGTTCGCCGATCTGCTGTCCGGCATGAACGTCATCCCCGGGCAGGGCGTGGACTTCGGCGCGGTGGCCCGCACGCTGTTGCTCGCACTTGGCCTTTATCTCATTGCGGCCCTGCTGGTCTGGATTCAGGCGCGGCTGCTCAACGTGGCCGTCCAGCGGACCATGGTGACCCTGCGCGCGGATGTGGAGCGCAAGATTCACCGACTTCCGTTGTCGCATTTCGATTCCCGGCAGCGCGGCGAGCTGTTGTCGCGGGTCACCAACGACGTCGACAATGTGCAGACGTCGCTGACGATCACCATCAACCAACTGCTGTCCGCGGTGCTGACCGTGGTGGCCGTTCTGGCGATGATGCTGACCATCTCACCTCTGCTGACGCTGATCACCGTGGCGGCGGTGCCGCTGACGCTGTGGGTGACGCGCATGATCACCCGCCGCTCACAACGGCTTTTCGTCGCGCAGTGGCGCAACACCGGCAGGCTCAACGCCCACATCGAGGAGACCTACAGCGGTTTCACCGTCGTCAAGACGTTCGGCCACCGAGAGGCCGCGCGGGACCGGTTCACCGGTCTCAACGACGACGTCTTCCACACCAGCTTCGGTGCGCAGTTCTTCTCCGGCCTGGTCTCCCCCGCCACGATGTTCGTCGGCAACCTCAGTTACGTCGCGGTCGCGGTGCTCGGTGGCCTGCAGGTGGCCACCGGCCAGATCACTCTGGGCAGCATCCAGGCGTTCATCCAATACGTGCGCCAGTTCAACCAGCCTCTGACGCAGATCGCGGGCATGTACAACTCGCTGCAGTCCGGGATCGCGAGCGCCGAGCGGGTGTTCGACTTCCTCGACGAACCCGAGCACACACCGGATCCGGCTGCGGCACTGCCGCTCTCGGCGTCACCGCCGCGGGTGGAGTTCGACCGTGTGAGCTTCAGCTACCGCGAGGGCCACCCGGTGATCGAAGACCTGTCCCTGGTGGCCGAACCCGGCAGCACCGTGGCGATCGTCGGCGAGACCGGCGCAGGCAAGACCACGCTGGTGAATCTTCTGATGCGGTTCTACGACGTGGACTCCGGCCGCATTCTGGTCGACGGTGTCGACATCACCACGATCAGTCGGGAGTCGCTGCGCGCGGGAATCGGCATGGTGCTGCAGGACACCTGGCTGTTCGGCGGGTCGATCGCCGACAACATCGCCTACGGCCGGCCGGGGGCCACCCGCGACGAGGTGATCGAGGCCGCGAAGGCGGCTCACGTCGACCGCTTCGTGCACACCCTTCCCGACGGCTACGACACCTGGGTCAGCGACGAGAGTGGCCGCATCAGCGCGGGCGAGAAGCAGTTGATCACGATCGCGCGAGCCGTGTTGGCCCGGCCGCGGCTGCTGGTGCTCGACGAGGCCACGTCATCAGTGGACACCAGGACCGAACTGCTGATCGCGCAGGCCATGGCCGAACTGCGCCGCGATCGCACGAGTTTCATCATCGCGCACCGGCTTTCGACGATCCGCGACGCGGATCTGATCCTGGTGGTGTCGCATGGCCGGATCGTCGAGCAGGGCACGCACGCCGGCCTGCTGGCGCGCCGGGGCGCCTACTGGGAGATGACGCAGGCTTGACGTTGGGCGCCGAGGGTACGTCGCGCAGAGATCACGATGCCGACCACCGAGATCAGCCACACCAGGTACTGCACCGCCCACGCCGCGTGAAACTCCTCGCGTCCGTAACCGCCGCCGAACGCACCCAACAACAAGCCCACCACCTGAATGACCACAAAGGTCGCGGAGTACCCGCCGATGTTGGTGACGCCCTGCGCCACGCCCAGGTTCTGCGCCGCATTGAGGTCGCGCGCCTGATCGAATGCGGTGGTGGAGACCGGCAGACCCGCACCTATCACCACCAATAGCAGGGCCAGCAGCCAGATCGGCGCGCGACCGGGCCAGACCAGCACCACCGTCCAGCAGGCCGCCATCGCCGCCACGCATGCCAGCACCAACCCGGTCCGGTACTGCGGCCAGCGACCGGAGAACAGCCCGACGATGGGTCCGCACACCAATCCCGATACGACGGTCAACGACAACATCAACCCTGCCGTCGTCGGCGAAAGCTCCTGTGCGTGAATCAGATACGGTATCCCCCACAGCAGGTTGAACGCGGTGCAGGGGAACTGCGTGCCCATGTGACTGAAGAAGGCGAGGTGGGTTCCGGGGTTGGTGAACACCGCCTTGGCCGTGGGCCTCGGCAGGGCCGCACGGTTGACCACCACACCCGGCGGGTGCTCACGCACCACGAGCACGACAAGCATCGCCACCAGCAGGGACAACGCGGCCGCGCCGGCATAGGCGGTGAGCCAGCCCGCATGCCGAACCGCCGCGGCGAAGCCCACAGCCGAGACAATCTGCCCGAGTTGACCGGTCATCGACGTCAATTGGCGGACCAGCGGAGCGCGTCGTTGATCGAACCAGTTCGGCACCAGGTGCAGCACCGCGATGAAGATCACCGCGTCGCCGGCCCCGACCACGGCCCGGGCCGCCACCGCAGCCGCCACCTGCTCGGTGACCGCAACACCTAACTGGCCCAAGGCCATCAGGGAGACCCCAACAGTCAGGACCGCCCGAGCGCCAAACCGATCCAGCAGCGCACCGGCGGGGATCTGAGCCGCGGCGTACACGATCACCTGCAGGACCACCAGGACCGACAACAGCTGAGGTTCCGCCGAGAATCTCTGTGCCGCTTCGGTTGCCGACGCACCAATGGTGCTTCTGTTCAGCACCGCCGCGACATAGGCCAGTGCTGCGACCGACCACACCAGCCAGGGGCGGCCCAGCACCCAGCGAAACCCGAACGTCATCGTGCCCTTGTCGTCTGTGTCCGGGCATGCCGGAGCCTCGGAGGAACCTGCGGCGAGACGTGGCGGCGTCAGCGCGAGTAGTGCTCGCCCAGGGGCCAGGTCCCCCACTGATAGGTCTGTTTGACGGCCTCCAGGTAGACCATGGTCTGCACGTCGGTCACCGTGGGCAGAGCCTCGATCGACTCGTGCACGACCGTCAGGAGGTGGTGCCCATCCCGGCACATCACCTCCGCGACAACCTGACAGTCGCCGGAGACGATGACGCAGAAGCTCACCTCAGCGATCTCACCGATCTGGGCCGCCGTGGCGCGGACATCTCCGCTGACCCGGATCCGCAGCAGCGACGACAGTTTGAAATCGTCGAGGGGATTGGTGATCGCGACGATCTGCATGTGGCCCTGTTCGATCAGCCGTTGGACCCGTTGCCGGACAGCGGCTTCGGAAAGACCGACGTCCTTCGCGATTGACGCGTAGGAGCGCCTGCCGTCCTCACGCAGCATGGCTATGATCGCCGCTGACTGAGGGTCGTGCCCGCTCCCATCGGTGTCGTGGCTCGCCATCATTCCCCTCCCCCGCGCCGCGACAACTGTGTCGAAGCGACTACCGATCGAAGACGCTGCTCGTGGTGGCGTCCCGATGCGCAACCTGTCGACACCGCCGCTGCCCTCTGCTGCACCGTGCCGCCAGACGACGGTACATCGGGAGCGTCCGGCACCCAATGCGCGGACAGTATGACGCCGTCGACCATCCCGAGCCGCGCGATATCGGCCAGATAGGACTCGAGACCGGCGACGGTGCCGCAATAGGACAGCCGATGACCACCAGCGGCGACGCGACGGCATCTCCCGGGATCCGGGCAACTCTTCCGCCACTCCGCGAACGTCCCGGCGACGAACGCGCGCACGTCCAGCAGGATCAGGGCAGAGTCGGTCGTGCGCAGGCGCGTGGCGATCGCCTGCGCACGACCCAGGTCGGCGGCGTACACGACGGTGGCATCACGGACCCGCCCCGCCACGTCCACCTTCTCCTGCTGATGGCCCGTGCAGTCTTGGTGCAGCACCGGGCTGCGGCGAGCCTGCGGGGGGAGCAGCAGGAAACCCGCTGCTCCCTCCCGCCGGCCCGCGGGCATTAGAACTCCCTCAGGTTGTCGCGCAGATATTCGGACTTGTATTCGGTCCTGGTGCGGCCGCGCCGCTGCAACGCGGGCACCAGCCCTTCAGTGATCTCCGCGATGAATCTGCGGTTCAGGCTGTTGGATCCGGTGTAGATCAGGAAGCCGTCACCACCGACCTCGTCGATGACCTCCCCCATGCGGTCGGCAACCTCATCGGGCGTGCCGACCAGTTCGATCGGCGGCGAGATGTAGTCCATGGCCAGTTGCCGCAGTGTCTTGCCGCTGCCGCGCTGCAGGAACATGTCGAGTGAAGACTGCTCACCGTTGGTCGTCAGATCCTGCGGAGGCACTTCGTCAAGGGGGAACTGCGAGAAGTCGATGTCGGTCACGAAGGAGAACCCGGCGAGGATGTTCTCCACTGCCCGGTCACTGGACATGTTGCGCAGGTTGGCGGCCTTGGCCTCCTCCGTCGTGGCAGCCAGCACCGGCATGGCGATGAACAGGACCTTGATCTCGTCGGGGTCGCGTCCGTATGCGGTGGCCCGTGCCCGCACGTCGTCACGGAACGCTCGCATCTCCTCGATGGTGCCGGGGTTCGCGACGATCGAATCCGCGTACTTGGCCGCGAAGTCACGTCCCTTGGGTGATCCGCCGGCCTGCACGAACACGGGCTGGCCATTGGGAGGCCGCACCGTCGTCAGCGGCCCCTCGGTGCGGAAGTACTCACCTTCGTGGTGGATGGGCCGCACGGTGCCGGGTGCGATGTAGGCACCCGTTTCGTAGTCGCGGACGATGTTGTCGGCATCCCAGGAATCCCAGAGTTTCCGCACCACGTCGACGTACTCATGGGCGACCTCGTAGCGCTTGTCGTGCGGCAGCAGCTTGTCCATCCCGAAGTTGCGCGCCGCCTGATCCTGTCCGGAGGTCACGATGTTCCAGCCGAATCGGCCCTTCGCGATGTGGTCCACCGTGGCCACCGTGCGTGCCAGCATGTAGGGCGGGTAGAACGCCGTCGACATCGTCGCGATCACGCCCATCTTGGAGGTGGCCGCCGCAATCACGGCGGCCAGCGGGACCGGATCGTGTTTGGGCACCCAGAGCGCGTGTTTGAGATAGGTGTCGAAGGACTGCCCGTATGCGTCGGGGACACTGACGGTGTCCTCGAACATCATGTAGTCGAAGCCGGCACGCTCCATCGACTGCGCCATCTCGACGTAGAACTTGCCATCCCACGGGTCGTCCGGAGGCGAGAACGGTCCGGTGAAGTCGTTGGCCACGAATCCGACGAACCAACCCAGGTGGAACTTCTTGGGAGCCAATGTATTACCTCTCCTGTTGCTGACGGTGTTGCAGGTGTGGAAATGCTGTTCGGTCGCTTACACGAATGACGGACGGGTCCTGGTCTCTCGGTACAGCGGGCGAGCACGATCGACCGCGTCGGCGAGTGCCAGAGAATCGATGTCGTGATAGGGGCGCCCGACGATCTGGACGCTCGTGGGCATGCCGCTCTTGTCGAATCCAGAGGGCAGGGCCGTGGAGGGACACCGACCGACGATGTTGAACGGCCCGGTCATCAGACCGTCCCGATCGACCTGCCCGGTGACCTTGCCGTTGATGGTCGGGCCGTAGCCCAGGTAGGAGTCCCCCGCCTCGAGCGACACGGTCGCGAGTGTCGGACACAACAGCGCGCGGTACTCGGTGAAGATCGTCGACAGAGGACGGAAGAACTCGGCTTCAGCGTCGAACGCCTGGGCCATCGTCATCTTCGTGGCACGGGCTGTCGTGCGCTCGATGTAGTCCAGCGTGTAGTCGTTGAGCAGTTCAGGCTTACCGCGTGACAGGGTGGCCGCCGACGCGGCGGCGATGTAGCCGAAGTGCACCTCGAGAATGGTCTCGATCTGCGCCCGTGTCCACGGCAGATCGACCTCATCGACGGTGACCCCCAAGCTGCGCAGCAGATCTGCGGTGGCCCGCAGGTTCTCGAGGATGCCGTCCTCGACCTCGTAATCGCCCAGCGTTGCGCACAGCGCCACCCGCCAACCCGCCACATCCGGCAGGGTCGAGGGCATCTCCAGTCGCGGCAGCGTGGCGATGTCGTCGGGGTGCTGCCCCTGCATGACGTCGAACAGCAGCGCGGCATCGGCGGCCGAGCGCGCCATCGGACCGTTCTGGCAGTAGTGGTCGAGGTTCCAGGGCGTGACGTCGGGAATGCGGCCAAACGACGGTTTGAATCCGACGACGCCGCAGAACGCTGCGGGGATTCTGATCGAACCACCGATGTCCGAGCCCGTGGCCAGCGTCGTGGTGCCCGCAGCGAGCGCCGCTCCAGATCCGCCCGAGGAACCGCCGGCTGACTTCGTCAGGTCCCACGGTGACGGTGTGACTCCCCACATCCGGGAATGGGTGAAAGGCACGCAGCAGAATTCGGGCGTGGTCGTCCGGGCATGCATAATGCCCCCGGCATCGAAGATGCGCTGCGCCAACGCCGCTGTCTCGGAGGCGTATTCGCCTTCGTGCACCAGCGAACCGTCGGTGAACAGATGCCCTTCGATAGGAACCTCGTCCTTGAGCGCCACCGCGATGCCCTCCAAGGGCCTCGCCCGCGTGCCGTCCCCGGCGTAGGCGTCGGCAGCCGCACGCGCCTGTTCCATCGCCTTCTCGAAGTACATCTCGCTGAATGCATTGATCTGCGGTTCGAGCCGTTCGGCACGGTCCACGAGCGAGGTCATCAACTCCACCGGAGAGATGGTCTTCGCCCGGAACAGCGCCAGAGCCTCGACAGCGGTGAGATAGGCGAGGTCGTCGGAGTCCGTCGGCGCCTTGACGTCGGATCGACTGTCGGCGGTCATCGTAATGTCCCTTCTCATTGGTTTACCGCGGCGTGGCGAAGATGCCCGCCCAGTTCATCGGCGGCCTGGAGAAGCCGTCGGGTGTAGTCGTTGTGGGGGTCGGCGAACAGTTCCGCGGTAGGCCGGTCCTCGACGACCCGGCCGGCCTGCAGCACCGCGGTGCGATGGGCGATATCGCCGATCACGCCCAAGTCGTGGGAGACGAACAACAGAGCCAGATCCAGCTCATCGCTGAGTCTGCGCAACATCGCGACGATTCGCGCCTGCACCGAAACATCGAGCGCGGAGGTGATCTCATCGCAGATCAGCAGCCTTGGCTGGGCAGCCAACGCGGACGCGATCATGACCCGCTGCCGTTGCCCTCCGGAGAGTTCACCGGGCCGGCGGGACGCCACCGATGTCGGCAGCTCCACCAGTTCCAGCGCCCTGTCCACGGACTCCTTCATGGCCTGTCTGCGCGCCCTGCTGTCGCCGAGCTGGACTGGGCGTCCGACGATCTCACCCACCGTGAGGCGGGGGTTCAACGAAGAGGTCGGATTCTGGAACACCACCTGGATCGACCGCAGCTCATGCTGGGTGCGCTGGCGCAGCGACCGTTTCAACTCTCGGTTCTCGAAGAGCATGTTGCCTTCATCAGCGGTGACCAGTCCGCTCAGGCACCGGGTCAGAGTGGTCTTGCCGCTCCCCGACTGTCCCGCGATGGCAACCCGCTCGCCAATCGCGATCTTCAGATCGACGCCGTCGAGGATCGGGACCTGGCGCCCACCCGTGTGATAGCTGGCACGCAACGAGTCCACCTCGAGCAGCCGCCGATCCTGTTGTGCGGCAGCCGGCTCGGCGCCCGGAGGCTCTGCCACCCGCGCGCCACCTACGATGGAGCGCCGGTGATCCGGAACCGCCTCGATCAGGCTCCGTGTGTAGGGATGGACCGGATTGTTGAGCACCTGCGCAGTGGGGCCGCATTCGACGATGCTCCCGTCGTACATCACACACACCCGATCGGCGAGGTCGGCGACCACCCGCAGATCGTGGGAGACGTAGACCATCGAGACGTTCAAACGTTCTCGCAGGCTGCGGATCTCGCGGATCACCACGGCTTGGGTGAGCAGGTCCAGCCCGGTGGTGGGTTCGTCGAACACCACTGCTGACGGACTGGCGGCCAGCGCAGCGCCGATCGCCAGGCGCTGCTGCTGACCACCCGACAGTTGATGCGGAAAACGACGTTGGAACGCATCGTCGGCGGGCAGGTCCACGCGACGCAGCGCCGCCGAGATGGCCTCCGGCCCGGCGTCACGATCCGGGTGCGCGGTCAGTATCGACCGAATCAACTTCTTGACGCGCATCGTCGGGTTCAATGCCGACGGAGGGTCCTGGGGTACGTATCCGATCGCTCGCCCGCGGACTGCGCGCAGTTCGCCTTCGTCCAGTTCCAGAACCTGATGGCCGCAGACTTCAACCAGCCCCGACAGGGTGACCCCGGGGGTCGCATAGCCCAGCAGCGCCAGGGCGGTGGTGGTCTTACCACTGCCGGATTCACCGATGAGCGCCACGATCTCGCCCTGGCCGACCTCGAAACTGACGTCGCTCAGGATCTCCCGTCCGTCGGCCAGAGTCGCAGCAAGACCGTCGACTCGTACCAGTGGTTTGCCGGCTTTCTCGCTGCTCATCGGTTCACAAACCTCGCTGATGTCAGGGCTCGGGCTGATGCGAACAGCCGACTGCCGCGCGGGGTGCCGTCGACGGCGCGGTCACTGACCAGGTTGACCCCGAAGATGAACACACCGATCAGAAGTGCCGGCGCCAACACGGCCAACGGCTGGATCGACAACCCCACCCTGTTCTCCGACACCATCAGCGCCCAGTTCGACGACGGCGGTGCCTCACCCAGGCCGAGGAAGGTGGCCCCGGCGATCAGCAGGATCGACGACGCGGTGCGGGTACCGAAATCGGCGACCAACGTCGGCACGATGTTCGGCAGAATGTCACGGCGCAGAATTGCCGCTGACCGCTCACCGCGCAGTCTGGAGGCGTCCACAAAGTTGGCGTGCGCAACCTGGGATGCCGCGGCGCGGGACAATCGGCAGATCTGCGGGAAGTGACCGATGACCACGGCGACGAGCACGACCGTCAGCCCCTTGCCGCTGGCGGTGGCCAGCAACAACAGCAACAGGATCGGCGGAAACGCCAGCAGGACGTCGTTGAACCAGATCAGCGCCCGCTCCGAAGGACCGTTGCGCAGCGCCATGAACATGCCGACCGGCGCGGCGATCAGGTAGGCCACGATGGTCACCCCAAGACTGGTCAGCACCAGCGTGGCACCGCCATACAGGATGCGCGAGAGGACATCTCGCCCGAGCGCATCGAGGCCCAGCAGGCCCGTGTCCGCACTGTAGGGCGCCCCGAGGACCTCGGTCGGTGAATGGGGCGCGATGAACCGGCCGAGGAAGGCGACCACGATCACGCTGATCAACAGGGTCAATCCCACGACCCTTCGAGAACTCATCGGGCAGCCCACTTCCTTGGGTTGGAGAGCACTATCAGGGCGTCGTTGACTGTGTTGACGACGATGTAGATGCCTGCGATCACCGCTGTGACGCCGAGGATCACCGGAAAGTCCCGCTGCAGGGTCGAGTTCACCGCCAACTGCCCGATGCCCGGGTACTGGAACACGGTCTCCACCAGCACCACCCCGCCGACCAGGTAGACCAACACGAACGAGACGCTTTGAATGCAGGGTGCCAACGCATTTCGCAGCGAGTAGCCGAACAGGATGTTGCGTTCGGAAACCCCGTTGAGCCTGGCCATCCGGACGTAATCGGCCTGCATGGTCTGCGCCACGCCGGCGCGGACGATCCGCATCGAGTAGCCGAGGTTCACCAGGACCATCGTGGCCACCGGCAGGATCAACACCTCCGGTTTGGACAGCGGCCCGGATTCGGCGGCGAACATCGACACCGCCGGGATCGCGCCGTTGCTGCGGACTCCGATCAGGTAGGCCAGCAGCGCGCCCAATGTGAACTCCGGCATTGACAGGAAGGCCAGGGTTGAACTCGAGATCACCCGGTCTGTCCTGGATCCCGGCCGCGCGCCTGCGTAGGTCCCGAGCAACAGCGCCGCGGGCACCAGAATCGCCGCCGCACACCCGGCCAGAATCAGCGAGTTGACGATTCGGGGGCCAAGGATGCTGACCACTGATTCCTGGGAGACCAGCGAATTACCGAAATCGCCACGCATCGCATCGGTCAACCAAGTCCAATAACGCTCGAGCATGGGGCGGTCGAGTCCCAGCGCCGCGCGGATCTCCGCCAGTCGCGCGGGCGACGCGTTACGCCCGAGCACCGCACTCACCGGGTCCCCGGGCAACAGTGCTGTGGCGAAGAATGCCAGGGTGACGACCACGAAAAGCAGTGCCGCGCCGGACACCAACCGGTAGCCGGCCGCGCCGGCCAACGACATCCACAGCGCACGGCGGCTGGGAGAGTCGCGGTGGGCCAGTTCCGGCAGCGTGCTGCCGGAACTGGGCTTCACCTCCGGCTGATGACCAGTCGTCACTTAGTCATCCACACTTCGTTGAGTCCGGCCATCCGGAACCCGACCGACTTGCCTCCGGCGTATGCCTCCAGGCCATGCACGTTGCCGGTGTGGGCCGTGATGAAATCACCGTATCCCCAGATGATGTAGATGTGCTCACCCTGAATCCGCTTAGCCAGCTCGGCGTAGGCGGCGTTGCGGGCATCCGCGTCCATCAACGCCTGCGCGGCATAGAAGGCCTTATCGAACGCCGGATCGGTGAAGCCGGTCTCCTTGAAGAAGGCTCCGTCCAGCATCGTCAGGCGGGCGACATCCTGGAACGAGTTGCCCAGCCACGCCGTCATGCCGAAGTCCCAGGACAGGTATCCCGCATCCGGATTGAACACGTCCTGGCCCGGCACCGTGCTGATGTCGATGGTGATTCCGGCCGCCTTGGCCGATTCCTGGAACACCTGCGCGCACTCCACCATGCCTGGACCACCCGGGCCCAGGTGCAGTGTGAGTTTGGGATTGGAGATATTGGCCTTCGCCAGAACAGATTTGGCCTTCTCAGGGTCATAGCTGATCTTCGGCGCGTCGGTGGGGAAGGACGGGAAGTTGAAGCCGAACAGGTCTGAGGCCACTTCACCCTCGCCCTGGAGGGCGACGTCGACGCACTTCTGCCGGTCGATCGCGAGTGCCATGGCCTCACGCAGTGCGGGATTGTCGGTCGGCACGCTGTCGGTCCGCAGGTAGAAGTTCGATGCGGAGGCGCCGGTCTTGCGGGACAGCTGCAGTCCGGTCTTCTCGAGTGTGCTGACTGCGGTCGGCGAGACATCCACCGACACATCGACAGCACCCGACATCAACGCGTTGGTGCGCGCGGTCTCGTCGCTCATGGGCATGATGACGAGTTCGTCCAGGTGCGCCTTGGTTCCCCAGTAGTCGTCATTGCGCTCAAAGATGCTGCGGTCACCCCGTGTCCAGGACTTGAACTTGAACGGACCTGTGCCGACCGGATTCTCGAACTCAGTGGTTCCTGACTTGATGATCGAGGTGGAGGGGTCGACAAAGAAGGACGGGAAGTCGCCCGCGGGCCGGTTCAGCCGGAACACGATGGTGCCGTCGTCGACCGCTTCGCTGCGGTCGAAATCAATGGACGACAGGGTTGCCGACGCGACGGCACCCGAATCCATCACCCGCTTAAGCGAATACATGACGTCCTTGGATGACAACGGACTGCCGTCGTGGAACGTGACACCCGGCCGCAGCACCACCGTCCATTCCGTGCCGTCGGCGTTGGGCGTGAAGTCCGTCGCCAGCTGCATCTCCGGATTGCCATCAGACCCCAACGCCACCAGCTGGTCGTAGAGCGCGCCGATCCGGGTCTGGTCTGGGGTGTTGAGCCACTTTGTCGGGTCCATCGTCTCGGCCTGTCCCCCGCCGATCGCGGCCAGCGTCAAACTGCCGCCCGCCTGAGGTGACCCGGACTCGCCCTGGCTGGCACTTTCGGGCTGCGATCCGCAGGCGGACGCGAAAAGTGTTGTCGCAGTGATCAATGCGCAAAGTGCGGCAGTGGAACGCGATTTCATGATGGTCATGCTCCTTGTCACGTTGTAGTACGAAACGGGCGCCCGGTGGGCTCGGCGGGATGGTCGGCAGTGCGCAGAGTGCGCGCGTCAGTACGGGCCGCCACGGGACGACGGCCACGTGGCACCAGGGGTTGCGCCGCACTCGTCGAGTGATTGCGGCATGCCCTTCGGCGATGTGTGTGGTTTGCGCCCGACTGCGGTGACGGGCCTCAGGCGGTCGGTGCGCACAACATGTCGAGCACCGAACCGACCTCGTTCGGTTGGCGGCTAAACCTGTCTCTGAATTGGTTCCGGCCGCCGCGTTGAATCTTCTCGATTCAGCGACCCACAGGCGCCTTGCATTGCGACGGCGTTCGCCACGTCAGATCCCTCCGCCGGGGGCAGCGCTGCAGAGCTCAAATGCCTTGATCCCCAATCGGTTCTGGTCCACCCATGCGGTGATGGCGTCATCGAGTCCCGACGGCGCCTCGGTGTTCAGACTGAAAGCCGCCGTCGGGACACTGGCTCCCAGTTCGACCAGAACCGGCCGCAACTGCGTCTCGGCGGCCAGGAAGTGCTTGTCCGATCCGATCGTCATGAACGGAATCGCGAACGTTCCCGCCAACTCGCCGGCGGCGTAGTTGTCGAGGAACGCCTTGAGGAGGCCGGTGAAGCTCGCCTTGTACGTGGGCGTCGCGACGATGAGTACATCAGACTGTGCCACAAGGGCTTTCACTTCGCGAACGACGCTGGACGAATAGTCGAACAGGTCTTTGGAAATCTCGCTGAGTTCGATCGAGTTGCGGGGCGGCACCCCAGCGATACTGCGCGCCAACTCCTGAGCTGCATGCATGGTCCTCGATTGCGGCTTGGGATTGCCGCAGACAATCGAAATGTCCATCAGTCTCCGTCCCGGGGTTCGTCACGACGCGCTGATGCGGCGTCAGCACCACTTCGGCCCCACCACCAGCAGCGGTTGCCACCAGCCCGAATCCCCCACCTCTGCGGGGTGAACTGAGATTAGCGCAACCAGTTGTTTCAGGTACGGATCAGACTGTAAAGGCTCTGTTAATCAACGGGAATCCATCTATTGAGGGCAATTTGGCGATGGAATCGGCAAGTGGGTCAACTGATCCCTCTGTGCAGCGGACGCGCGCGCCGCTGCGCCTACTGGGAGATGACGCAGGCTTGACGTTGGGAACCGAGTCGCTGCGCCCGCTCCGGCGCCGAGAGTTGAGTTGTTCGCGCCCCCACTCGAGTCTGAGTCGCGAATCGCGTACACCAAGTCAACTCTCGGCGACAGGGTGACGGGTGACGGGGCGACTAGAGCTCAGGCCCCTGCGCGCGCAGGTCATCGACCTCGGACATGGCCTCGCGCAGCTTGGTCAGCCACTCCTCGGCGTGCTGACCGACGAGCTTGACCGACCACGCAAGCGCGTCGGAGCGCGAGCGTGCCACGCCGGCATCGACCAGGGTGTCGAGCACCTGACGCTCGGGCTGTTTGAGCCGGGTCATGACCGGAACGGCGATGTGCGTGAACAGAATCCGCTCTTCGCCGTCGCCGGTGCCGACGGTCACGCCCCAGGAGACCTTGCGGCCGAACCGGTCCTGGGCCTCGTCGGCGATCCGCATGCGCTCGGACCGGGTCTCCTCCCGAAACCGGGCCACCCGACCCGACGCGCGGGCCCTGCTCTCTTCGCCCTCGGGGTCCGGAAGACGCCCGATGACCGTGATCTCTTCGCGGTCGACGGTGACCTCGGGATCGCCGTCGAACCACTCTCCGGGCAGGCGACCGGCGAACCAGTCGGCAGCCTCGTCCGCATCCGGGACGGAACGGTGGGAATGATGGTTCTTCATTATTACATGATTACACCGTTACACCCTCGAAGGGACGGCTTTCTCCTCCGGCGAACACCAGGGCGGAAATCAGCGCTTGAGCAGCAGCGCAGCCCCGCCGGCGGCGACCAGAGCGATCAACAGCAGGACGGCCCATCCGGTGCCGGCCAGCCACCACACCGCGCCGACAGCGAGGATCGCTGGCGACACCACGAACAGCGCCATTCCCGGGTGCTGCCTGACGACGGCCAGTGCGCTCTGCGCCCGGGCCCGGTCGATCTCCTTACCAGCCATGTCCCTAAGAATGCGGGGCCACGTTGCAATCGGCAATGCCTGCCTACTGTGGGCCTAGGACAACGCAGACAACGCACGCGTCGAGGGAGGGCGACACATGACAGGGCAATGGCATCCCGATCCCGAGGGCCGATTCGAGCATCGCTGGTGGGACGGGCAGAACTGGACGGACCAGGTTTCACATCAGGGGCAAGTGCTGCAGGTGCCGATGGGAGCGCCGCCACCCGAACCGGCCCGCGCGCAGGCTCCCGCGGCGCCGGTCGGTGACGGCTTCAGCGGGATCACCGGCGACCTGGTCGACGGCCGGTACGGCGAGAAGGAGGCCAAACCGATCGGCAACCAGAACAACAAGCTCCTGCGCGTCCGACTCGGCGAACCGTTCATGGCCCGGCAGGGGTCGATGGTGGCCTATCAGGGCAACGTCGACTTCGCCTTTGAGGGCGGCGGCGCGTCGAAGTTCATCAAGAAGGCGTTCACCGGTGAGGGCCTGCCGCTCATGCGCTGCCAGGGGCAGGGCGATGTGTTCCTGGCCGACCGCTCGTTCGACGTGCACCTGTTGAATCTCAACAACTCTGGGCTCTCCATCAGCGGCAAGAACGTGCTGGCCTTCTCGTCGAGCCTCGACTGGAACATCGAACGAGTCAAGGGCGCCAGCATGGTCACCGGTGGACTGTTCAACACCACGCTGCGCGGCACCGGTTGGGTCGCGTTGACCACCGACGGACCGCCCGTGGTGCTCAACGCCGCCGAGGCGCCGACGTTCGCCGACACCAACGCCGTGGTGGCCTGGTCGGCGAATCTTCAGACGCAGTTGAAGACCAGCTTCAAAGCTGGCGCACTGATTGGTCGCGGGTCCGGCGAGGCCGTGCAGGTCGCCTTCCACGGCCAGGGTTTCGTCATCGTGCAACCGTCGGAGGGCATCACGCTGCCGACGGCGCAATAGGACCGCCGCGCCGGGCGCGGAACAACTTGGTCTCACCCTTGAAACCCTTGAGGTGCTTGGCACCCACGAAGGACCAGTCGAAACCAGTTGTGTCGCCGATCATTTCGCGTGCCGACTCGGCGACCAGCACCGATCCGGGCCGTGCGGCGCCCGTGACCCGGCTGGCTAGATTGACAGGGCTGCCGAACCAGTCGCCGGCGCGGCTGACGGCGTCGCCGAACGCCATACCGAGGCGCAGGCGTGGGAATTCGGCGTCGGCCTGGGCAGCGCCCGCCAGGTCCAGCAGCGCATCCAGCAGCGGTACGGGGTCGGGGCACACCAGCATCACCGCGTCGCCGATGGTCTTGACGAACCGCACCGGCGGGTGCGCGACATCGCGGGCCATCTCGCCGAGCCGGTTCGCCAGACGCTCGAGTTCCTCGGGCGGCGTCTCCTCCCCCAGCCGGGTAAAGCCCACGAGATCGGCGAAGGCGACCGCGATCTGACGTGCACCCGGCAGCGGTTCACCCACGGCGCGCTCGGAGGCCGTGATCGCCTCGGACTCCAGGGCGTGCCGCAACTGCAGCAGCAGCATGTCGGAGATCATGGGGGCCAGCAGCGGCGCGACCTCTCCGACCACCCGTTCGGAGGCCTGCGCGATCTCCAGTTCGGTGGCGCCTGCCTGCAGCACCGCCCCGAGCGCGGTGTAGCGCATGATCTCCGCGGCGTTGGACAGACCTTCGGCCAGCGTGCGCGTCGCGAACAGGATCTGGTCGGTGTCGAAGCCGAGCGCCAGGAACTTGGCGGTGTGGCCGATGACGTCGCCGTCGGCGCGCAGGTACACCTCGGCGTCGGGGTCGTCGACCGTCGGCAACCCGACCGCACGCTGCACCCGTTGGACGGTGTCCACATCCAGGCCGGTCTTCTCGGCGATCTGCCGGGTGGACACGTAGGTGCCGTCATCGCCGATCAGTCGGCGTGACGCCAGCAGCATGGGCGAGAAGGAGTTCTCGGCCTGCGCGGGGTCGATCCCCTTCTCCCGCAGCCATTCGATGAGCTCGGCGCGCTCGCCGGGGTTGTTGGCCTCCACATCGGTCAACGTACAGTGCGCACATGAGTGACTTGTGGCGTTCCAGCGGCGGTGAGCGCCGGTGACGATCCACAACTCGCCGCAGGTGCGCGGACTCCCGCCGATCGTCGGCGGCAGGCCGCGCATTCTCATTCTCGGCAATGCCCCGAGTGTGCTGTCGCTGGCCAAGCAGGAGTACTACGGCAACCCGCAGAACGCGTTCTGGCGGATCACGGGCGAACTGTTCGGGTTCGCCGCGGACGCGCCCTACGCCGAACGCACCGCGGCACTGATCTCCCGGGGCGTCGCCGTATGGGATGCACTGGCGCTGTGCCGTCGCCCCGGCAGCCTGGACTCGGCGGTCGAACGGGACAGCATGGTGGCCAACGACTTCCCGACCTTCTTCGCCGCACACCCCGACATTGAGCGGGTGTACTTCAACGGCGCGGCCGCCGAGGCCAACTTCCGTCGCCTCGCCACCGGGACGGCGCACCTGCATTACGCCAGGCTGCCGTCGACCAGTCCCGCGCACACCGTTGGTTTCTCCACGAAGTTGGCGGCCTGGCGGGTTATCGCCGACTAGAGGCGATCGACGATCTCCTTGGCCTCTTTGAGGCCCAGTCCCGTCTCATCGCGCAGAAGTTTGATGGCCGCGATCTTGTTGCCGCCCACGGCAAGGTGACGCACCATCTCGCTGACGCCTGGCTCGTCCACTGGCTGGGTGCGGATGGGCTGACCCGCCAGAAACGCCGCGCGCTCCAGTTCGGCGACGCGCCGTTCGAGCTCGGCGATCCGCCGCTCAAGATCCTCGTCACTACCCCCTGCGCCGAACAGTCCCATCTCGACATTCTGCGGGCTGCGGCGCTGAGATGCGGCTTATCCTCAACGAGAGGCATCTCGGGGGCGTGATGGTGCACAGGGGACGCTGGAGATCTGCCACGGGTGCGGCGCACAACCGCGCACAACCGCGCACAACCGCGCGATGGCGCGCGGTTCCGCGACACGTGCGGTACGTCATCTCGCGGCCGCCACCGCGATGCGTTGCGCTAGGACACCGACGGGCGCCGATGCGCCCATGGCCGATCCGCCTCGATCTCCGCGCTCAGCGACAACAACGTGGCCTCGTCAAAGGGTCTGCCCACCAACTGAATCGACAATGGCAGTCCTGAGCTGTCCAGCCCCCAGGGCACCACGGCGGCGGGTTGGCCGGTGGCGTTGAATGCGATCTGGAACGGCACCCGGGCGGCCACCAGCGACAGCGTCGAGACGGCGCCGAGCCTGCGGTACGCGCCGATCTTCGACGGCCCGGTGGCCGTTCCCGGCGTGATGACGACGTCGACGTCGTCGAAGATGGACAGCACCCGAGCGGAGAACTCCTGTTCAGCGGCACGGATTTTGGCGATCCGCGCATCGGAGAACATTCGGCCGATGCGGGCCACGCCCCGCGTTCGCGAGTCGAGGCGCTCCTGATGGGGCAGCACTCGGACATCGTCGTAGACGCCGCGGATGTAGCGCGGCAGCAGTTGGGTGAACATCGAAGTCGGTGGATAGTCGATGTCGCGTTCCACCACGTCGTGGCCGAGTTCGCGCAGCACCTGTCCGGCCTGATGCACCGCCGCGCGATGTCCGGGGCTCACACGCCCGGTCACTCCAGGCGGCAGCTTGGTGGTCAGAGCAATCCGCAGCCGGTTCGGGGGCCGCGACGCCGCACGCACGAATCCGCCCTCGGGTCCGGGCATCTGCTTGTCGCACGTGACGTCGAGGAACAGTGCGGCGTCCTCGACCGTGTGGGTCAGCGGGCCGTTGACCACCATGCCGTTCCACGCGTCGTCGTGCGGCGCCAGCGGCACCCGGCCGCGCTGCGGTTTGAGACCGAACAGCCCGCACCACGAGGCGGGAATCCGGATGGACCCCGCACCGTCGGAGCCCAGCGCCATGGGGGCCAGGCCCGCGGCCACCGCGGCGCCGCTGCCGCCGCTGCTGCCGCCGGGCGTGCGGGAGATGTCCCATGGGTTGTGCGTGGCACCGTAGGAGATGGTTTCGGTGAACGGCCAGATCATCATTTCGGGCACCGCGGTCTTACCGAGGATGATCGCGCCGGCCTCGCGGAGCAGGCGCACCACCTCAGCGTCCTTGGTGGGTGCAGGCCCGTGCGCGGTGCTGCCGTAGGTGGTGGGCGTACCTGCGACGTCGGAGTCGTCCTTGATGGCGATCGGCACACCGAGAAGCGGCAGGCGCTCCCCCGCGTCCAACCGCTCCTGCGCCTCGGCGGCGGCCCTGCGGGCCTGCTCGGCGAACACCACGCGATAGGACCGCAGTTCTGGGTCCAACCGGGCGATGCGATCCAGATACAGGTCAGTGAGCGCGGGCGCGGTGACCGCACCGGAGGCCAGCAGTCGGGCCTGTTCGGCGGCGCCGGCGAAGGCCAACTCGATGGAGTCCATGGCCGCAGCGTATCGACTCCGGTCCGGCGACCGGTCAGGACTCGAAGATGTGCCGCATGGTGGCGGCGGCCTGCAGCACAAACGGCATCGGACTGTCGCCGTCGGCCGGTTGCGCGGCCGCCCAGCGCGCCATGCCTGCACGAACCGTGGTCAGCACCAGAGCCGCCATCAGCACGGGAATTTCACCGTCCACGGGCAGCTCACATCGGCGCGCCACCAGTTCGGCGATCTCGCGTCCCCCGCGTTCGAATCCGGCCAGCATCGCGGCCTGCACGACGGGTGTGCTGGCGGCGATCTCGATCATCGCGGCGACGAGCGCTCGATCGGGCGCACCGGCCAGGTGAGTGGCCACCAGGGTGATCAGCTCGGTGCAGACGGTCGAATACGGCGCGGCACCCGCCGCGACGAACGCCTCGGCCACATCCTCGGGCAGTTCGGGTGGGCCCGCCGCGATCGCCGACTCCTTGTTGGGAAAGTAGTTGAAGAAGGTTCGCGGTGCGACGCCCGCCGCGGCACAGATCTCCTCCACGGTGACCTTGTCAAACCCCCGGGCCCGCACCAGATCGATGGCGGCGGCGCGCAGGTCGGCGGTGGTCTGCCTACGCCGACGCGCTCGCAGGTCGGGTTTGGCCGCCATCACGTTTCAGCCCTCCTGCGGTTGGGCCGCGCGCCGCCAGGCCAGCGGGTTCAGTTGACGGTACGGATCGTCGGCGCGGATGGCCTGCAGATCGTCGAGGAGCTTCTCCAGCGCGGCCTTGGTCTCGTTCCGCACCGAGGTCACCCACTCGGCGGACTCGGTGTCGGCTGGCTTGGTGGTCGAGATCGGTTCGCCGAACGCCAGGTACATCCGCTGCGGGCGAGGAATCAGGGTCGGACCCACGCCGCGAACGAGCGGCATCGCCTTGTCGGGCGGACCGCCGGGCACGACGGAATGGACTGCGTGAGTCATCTTGGCCCACAGACTGTCTCGGGTGGTCAGGCTCTGGTAGACATCGTCGCCGCCGACGAGTCCGACGGGCACGATCGGGTAGTCGCGAGCCACGGCCTCGCGGGCGAAGCCCTCGCGCTGCTTCCAGCGCAGGATGTACTCCTCGCCCTTGAACTTCGTGATCTCCTGCCCCCCACCGGGAAACACCAGGATGGTCTCGTCGTGGTCCATCAAATCCCGGACACTCTCGGGCGAACCGACCACTCCGCCGAAGGCCGCGATCAGATCGGTCATCGGCCCCTTGTGCATCCCGAAGGCACGGTCGGCAAGCACGCGCACCTCGGCGCCGATGGCGCGCCGCACGTAGTGCGGAATCAGAAACACCTCGGCAAGGGAGGTCGCAGTGTGGTTGCCCACCAACAGGAACCGTCCGTCAGCCGGCAGATTGTCCAGACCCGTGACGTACGGGCGCGCGATGTCGAGCGCGGAACGCATCGTGCCGTCGGCCACCGTCCATGCCTGCCGAATCCGCCGGACTCGTGGGGAGGGATCCAAGACTGCAGCCGCAACGGCCAAATCACTCATCAACTTCTCCTCGCGGATTTCAGGCGTCGCCCTCTGCGGTGCCGAACACTTCCGCGTACTGATCACAATTGTTGCACAATCTGCAAATAGTGCACATATGGCATGCGTCACTGGTGCCGCCGAGTCCCGCTACCGTGGCAGCTATGACTTGCGTGTTCTGCGACATCGTCGTCGGCGAGGCTCCGGCAGTCCGCATCCACGAAGACGACGACTACCTGGCGGTCCTCGACATCCGCCCCATCGTCCGGGGCCACACCCTGGTGATCCCGAAGCAGCACCACACCGATCTGACCGACACCCCCGCCGAGACCGTCGCGGGGATGACGATCCTGGGGCAGCGCATCGCACAGGCCGCGCGGGCCTCAGGACTGCATGCCGACGGCAATAACATCGTCATCAACGACGGCCGGGCCGCGTTCCAGACGGTGTTTCACATCCACCTGCACGTGGCGCCGCGCCACGACGGCGACAAGCTGTCATTCGCCAAAGGGCTTGTGGTGCGCCGAGACCCAGACCGGGAGGAGACGGCGCGCATTCTCCGGGAGGCGTTGGCGCGGTTATAGGGGCGCCGAGCGGGCACACTGGGCTCATGCCTTCATCAGCGATGCCGTCTTTACTGGTCACGTTCGTGCGCGTGCACGACACGCTGTACCAGCGCACCAGGGGTTGGATCGGTCACCGCATTCCGGGCGCGCCGTCGAATCTGATGCTGCACGCCGTGGGAGCCAAGTCCGGCCAACCGCGCACCACCACCCTGAGCTACGCCAATGACGGCAACGACTATCTGATCGTCGCGTCCAACGGCGGTACCAACCGAAATCCCGCCTGGTATCACAACATCAAGGCCCACCCGAACGTGGAGATCAACGTCGGGCCGCGACGGTTCCCGGTGACGGCCAGCATCATCGGTCCCGACGACCCGGACTACGCGCGCCTATGGGAGATCGTCAACGAGAACAACAGCGACCGGTACCGCGCCTATCAGGAGAAGACCACGCGAGCGATCTCGGTGATCAGGCTCAAGCCCTAGACATCAGCCCGCGGGTATCAGGCCAGCGCCAGGAAAAGTTTCTCCAACTCGGCCTCGGTCATCGGCGTGTCGCCGTCGGCGGTCTCACCGGTGAGGCATTCGCGCAGGCCGGTCGCGACGATCTTGAATCCGGCCTTGTCCAGCGCCCGCGACACCGCGGCCAACTGAGTCACGACATCCTTGCAGTCACGGCCCTGCTCGATCATGGAGATCACCCCGGCAAGCTGGCCCTGAGCACGTCGCAGTCTGTTGAGCACCGCGGCGATTGCGTCCTCGTCACCGACCATGGCATGTCTCCTTCCGATGAACCGTAAAGCGATGGTACCGGCGGGGGTATTCCCTCGCGACGTTCACGCGGCAGCACCGCCATACGGTGAACGGCACAAGACGCGTCGCAGCGGACAACGCGCGTAACGCGCGCAGGCGAGAGACACGAGCGCGGCCACCGCGATGAGCCCCGCCGCGGCGATTCCGACTGCGGGATAGACCTCCTGCGCCAGGATGAGCGCCGCCATCGCAAGGACGAACCACCCGAAGGCCTTTCGCAGCACGCCGGGGTCGACCTTCGCGGTCAGCCACGCGCCGACGAGGGCGCCCACCACGGCCGCGGCCGTCACGCCGAGCGCCAAGGGCCAGTCGATGCCGACGCTGAACAGATGCCCCGCCAGACCGGCGAAGGAGTTCATCGCGATGACGATCAGTGACGTCCCGACCGCGGCAGCCATCGGCAGCCCACCGAGCAGCGCCAGTGCGGGCACCACCAGGAATCCACCACCGGCGCCGATCATCCCGGTGACCACGCCGACCGCCAGACCCAATGCGATGACTTTCACCACCGGCAGGCGGTGCGCCGTCACATCCGCCGCCACCTCCTTTCGACCACGCAGCATGGGGACGGCGGTGGCCACCATCACGACCGCGAAGGCAATCAGCAGGACGGTGCCCGGAATGAACTGTGACAGCAGGCCGCCGCCGTAGGCGCCGACCATGCCGGCCGCCCCGAAGATCAGCCCAGTGCGCCACCGCACGCGGCCGGCCCGGGCGTGTGACACCGCGCCCACCGCGCTCGTGACGCCAACCACCAGAAGCGACGTCGCGATGGCCGGTGCGGCGTCCAAGCCCGCGACGTAGGCCAGGAGCGGGACCGTCAGGATCGAGCCCCCTCCGCCGAGCAGGCCCAGTGTGACGCCGACGAACACCGCCAGCCCGATGGTGAGCGCAGTCATGAGGGGTTGGATTCCAGGAGTCGAGACACCACGGTCTGGGCGTCGCACACATCGCCGCGGTTGTAGGGCAGTTTGGCCAGCAGCATGCCCATCGCGCAGCTGTTGGACAGCGCCGCGAAGGTCAGGCCGCCGCCGATCCCGGCGGCCACCCACTTGAGTTTGGGGACGGCGATACTGCCCAGGACGCTGGACAGCACGATCGAGCCGGCGACCAGGCGAACCTGCCGCTCGAGGTCCCAGCGCTGGGCGCCACGGTTGACCGTGAAGCCTCCAGCCTCCCAGGCGGCGATGCCGCCGTCGAGGATGTGGACGTTGGGCAACCCGGCGTCGCGCAACGCCTCCTCGGCCTGCGCGGCGCGCTGACCTGAGCGGCAGACCAGAACGACGTCCTCATCGAGATGCTTGACGATGTCGTCGCGGTGCTCGCGCAGCAGGTCAAGCGGGACGTTGTAGGCACCGGCGATGTGGGTGGCCTCGAACTCGCCGGGGGTGCGCACATCGAGCACTCGCGGCGGCGCCGCCGAGGCCAGCAGGTCACTCAGATGCTGAGAGTCGATGGTCGATGGTGCAGTCATATCGGTGGTCCTCGCTTACAGATGCGTTTCGTCAAGAAATACCGCTGGGGGTATGTTCAACTCCAGGATACACATACCCCCTGGGGTACATGCAAGACGGAATAGATATACCCCATAGGGTACTTGACATACCCATAGGGGTATAGGCAGTCTGGTTCCCAGAGGGGCCTGCCCCACCGCAGCGAATGAAAGGACCCGTCATGAAGTTCGTCCAGTACTACCTGGACTGTCTGTCCCATGCGTCGTATCTGATCGGCGACGAAAGCAGTGGGCGCGCAGTGGTTGTGGACCCCCAGCGTGATGTGGCCGAGTACCTGGCCGATGCGGAGAAGTTCGGGTTCGCGATCGAACTCGTGATCGAGACCCACTTCCACGCCGACTTCCTGTCGGGCCATCTGGAGCTGGCCAAAGCCACCGGCGCCAAGATCGTCTACTCCTCGGTCGCCGAGACCGAGTTCGAGTCGATGGGTGTCGCCGACGGCGAACGCTATTCCCTGGGTGAGGTGACGCTGGAATTCCGCCACACCCCCGGCCACACCCCGGAGTCGATGAGCATCGTGGTCTACGAGCACGCCAGCGACGAGGTCCCCTATGGCGTGTTGACCGGTGATGCGCTGTTCATCGGTGACGTCGGCCGCCCGGATCTGCTGGCATCGATCGGGTTCACCCGCGAGGAGTTGGCCGACAAACTCTATGACTCGCTGCACACCAAGCTCATGACGCTGCCCGACGCCACCCGCGTGTATCCGGCGCACGGCGCGGGATCAGCCTGCGGCAAGAACCTCTCGACGGACCTGTGGTCGACCATGGGTGAGCAGAAGACCACGAACTACGCGTTGCGTGCCCCCGACAAGGCCACCTTCATGGAGCTGGTCACCGAGGGTCAGCCGCCGGCCCCGAGTTATTTCGTCTACGACGCGATCCTCAACCGCAAGGATCGAGAACTGTTGGACGAGAACACGATGCCTCCGGCCATGAGCTGGGACGACGTCTCGGCGGCCCTGGCCGACGGCGCCGTCCTGGTCGACGGACGCAGCCCAGAGGAGTTCGCCACCGGCCATCTGCGCCAGGCGATCAACATCGGTCTCGAGGGCCGGTACGCCGAGTTCGCCGGATCAGTGCTGTCGCCGGATGTCGACATCGTGCTGTTCACCGAGCCGGGACAGGAGCTGGAGGGCAGGAATCGACTGGCCCGCATCGGTTTCGACCGCGTGATCGGATACTTAGACCGGCCGTTCGAGGAGATGTTGGCCCACTCCGACGACGTTCAGATGGCCTCTCGACTCACAGCACAGGCATTCGACCAACGCGCCGCAGAGTTGGCCGACCTGCAGATCGTCGATGTGCGCAATCCGGGCGAGGTCGCCGCAGGCACCATCCCGAACGCGACTGCGATCCCGGTTGGACAGCTGCCGGGGCGCCTTGCCGAACTGGATCCTTCGAGGCCGACCGTTGTGTACTGCGCCGGCGGCTACCGGTCCTCGGTCGCGGCAAGCCTCTTGCGGTCCAACGGTTTCTCCGATGTCAGCGACATCCTGGGCGGCTATGGCGCCTGGGCGGATTCACACCAGAACGCCTGAGCGGGCACAAGGAGAAGAACCGTGACCACTGGAAAACATCGGATCCTCGTCGTCGGCGGCGGAACGGCCGGCATCTCGGTCGCCGCCCGGCTGCTGCGCCGGGGCCACTCCGACGTCGCCGTCATCGAACCGTCCGCCACGCACTACTACCAACCGCTGTGGACGCTCGTCGGCGGCGGACGGGCCAAAGCGGCCACCAGTGCGCGCCCCGAGGCATCCGTGATGCCCAAGGGCGCCACATGGATCCGCAACGCCGCAGCCACGGTCGATCCCGACAACAACACCGTCACGTGTGTCGACGGCGCGACCTACGAGTACGACGCCCTGGTGGTGTGTCCGGGCATCCAGCTGGACTGGAACCGAACCGAGGGCCTGCAGGAGGCCCTCGGCAAGGACGGCGTGTCGTCGAACTATCGCTTCGACCTCGCCCCGCGCACCTGGGATTTCATCCGCAACGTGCGTTCGGGGACCGCGGTGTTCGCGATGCCGTCGGGCCCGATCAAGTGCGCCGGCGCACCGCAGAAGATCGCCTACCTGGCCGCCGACCACTGGCGTTCACAGGGCGTGCTGAAGGACATCGACGTGCACCTGGTGGTGCCCACGCCGCGTCTCTTCGGCATTCCGGCCATCGCGGACAGCCTCGAGAGCGTGGCTGCCGACTACGGCATCACGGTGCACGCAGGAGCCGAGGTGACGTCGATCGACGCGGCAGCCCACAAGGTCGCGGTGACGCCCGTCGGGACCGCCGGGTCCACCACGATGCTGCCCTACGACGTGCTGCACACCGCGCCCCGCCAGTCGGCGCCGGACTGGATCAAGGACAGTCCGCTTTCGACGGGTGACGCAAACGGTTACGTCGAGATCGACAAGCACACCCTGCAGCACGTCCGGTACCCCAACGTGTTCAGCCTGGGCGACGCCGGATCGACGCCGAACTCCAAGACCGGTGCGGCCATCCGCAAACAGGCGCCGGTGGTGGTGGCCAACGTCGAGGCGCACCTGGCCGGACAACCGCTGACGGCGTCGTACAACGGCTACGGATCGTGTCCGATCGTGACGTCGGGGCACTCGATGCTGCTGGCCGAGTTCGACTACGACCTGAACATCACACCGTCGATGCCGGTGTTGAACCCGGTCACGCCGCACCGCAGCTACTGGTACCTGAAGAAGTACGGTCTGCCGTTCATGTACTGGAACCTGATGCTGAAGGGCCTGGCCTAGAACAACTCGGCTTAGAACAGTTCCTTGGCCAGCAGTTCCAACGTGGTGGTGCGCGCAGGCGCGGTGGCGGGTTCGGTGCCGCGGCGCGCCGACCCGACCGGGTTGACCATCACCTCGTCGACACCGAACTTCTCGGCCAACTGGCGCAACTGGTCGGCGGCTTCGGCGGGCGCGCCGACGATGGACTTGGCCCGGCCGACGTCGACGATGGCCTGCTCCTGCGGGGTCAGCTTGGTGGCCTGCGCGTCCTCGACCAGATCGAGTGCGGTCAGGGGCTGGCCGGTCCGCAGGCGCGCCATCATGAGCAGGTTCGGCAGCAGGAGTTCCTCGGCCTCCTCGCGCGTGGGCGCCACGGAGGCGTTGACCGTCAGGAACGTCACGGGTTCACTCGCCAGATCGCTGGGCTGGAACTCCTCGCGGTAGATATCCAGCGCCTCGTCGGTGCCGTGCCCGGCGAAGTGGTGGGCGAACACGTACGGCAGGCCCTTGGCGGCGGCCAGGTGTGCGGAGTACATCGACGATCCCAGCAGCCAGATGCGCGGTTCACCGACCGCCTCGGGGGTGGCCTTGAGGACGTAGTCGGGGCGGCCCAGGCGCGCAGGCAGGTCGACCCGCACGCCGCGGGCGCTCATCATGGCCGCGATCTCGTCGAGGTACTGCGGGAACTTCTCGACGTCGGAATCGTCACGTCCCGCGGCACCACGCAGCAGCACTGACGTCACCGGGTCGCTGCCGGGCGCCCGGCCGAGGCCAAGGTCGATGCGGCCGGGTGCGGCGGCCTCGAGCAGTGCGAACTGCTCGGCAACCGCCAGAGGTGCGTGGTTGGGCAGCATGACACCACCCGAGCCCAGCCTGATGTGTTCGGTCTGCGCGGCCAGGTAGCCGATCAGCACGGGTGGGCTGGTGGCCGCGACGGCAGGCATGTTGTGATGCTCGGCAAGCCAGTACCGCGTGTAACCGAGCTGGTCGGCGGTCTGGGCGAGCTGCACCGTGGCGGCCAGAGCATCGGCGGTGGTCTGGTCAGTGCGCACCGGAACCAGATCGAGGACAGAAAGTCGCATAACGGCTTCAACGCTACGCGTGGCCGACAGCTTCCGTGATTTCGGCGCGCTTGCGTGCGCTGAGCGCGGGTTTGCGCGCCGAAATCGCTCAGATACCGGCACGTCGGCGCGCGTCGGCGAAGATCTCGTCGAGCATGGCCGGGGTCAGCCGGCCGGTGAACATGTTCTGCTGGCTGGGGTGGAAGCACCCGAGAAGCTGCTGTCCCGAGGGCAGGGTCACGACGGCGCCGTGCCCGAACTTCGGTCTGCGGCCTACGATCTGATCCGCGAGCAGGCCCAGCGCCACGTTCCAGGCGAATCCGCCGAGCGCGACGATGACCCGCACGTCGGGTGCGACCATCGTCCATTCCGCGCGCAGCCACGGTGCGCAGGTGTCGCGTTCGGCCGGGGTCGGCGCATTGTCCGGCGGTGCGCATCGCACCGGTGCGCTGATCCGAATCCGGTTGGCCCGCAGTCCGTCTCCCGCGTCGACGGACAACGGTTGGTTCACCAGTCCGGCGCGGTGCAGGGCCGCGAACAGCTGGTCCCCAGAACGGTCGCCGGTGAACATCCGGCCGGTCCGGTTGGCTCCGTGGGCCGCCGGCGCCAGACCGACGATGAACAGCCTCGGGCGCGCAGAACCCCACCCGGGGACTGGCCGGCCCCAGTACGGCTGATCGGCGAATGAGCGGCGTTTGACCAGCGCGACCTCCTCGCGCCAGGCGACCAGCCGCGGGCAGGCCCGGCACACGCTGACCTCGGCGTCGAGGTCGCGCAGACGGGCAGCCTCGGCAGCCAACCGCTCCACCTCGGCCGCGTCGCCGGCCACGGGTGTGACCGCGGTGGCCGGATCCCCGGGCCAACGGGTCCCGGGCGGGACGGGTGAGGCGAACCTGCGTCCGGTCCGGGGATGTGGCAACACCAGACCATCGTGCCCGAGCCGATGGGCGGCGCTGCGGGAATTCAGTGGCCCGTGGGCGTTCGGGCGACCTAAGATTGCCCGCGATGGTCAACAGCAGACGTGTTCCGCTGCTGCTGATCCTGTCGGCGACGCTGTTGGCCGGTGCGGGCAACGGCATCACGATCGTCGCCTTCCCCTGGTTGGTGCTCCAGCGCAACGGATCCGCGGTCGAGGCATCCCTGGTGGCGATGGCCGGGACACTGCCCCTGCTGGCCGCGACACTGCTGGCGGGGACCGCGGTCGACTATCTGGGACGGCGCGTGGTCTCGATGCTGGCCGATCTGCTCTCAGGCCTGTCGGTCATGGCGGTTCCGGTGATCGCACTCGTGTTCGGTGTCGAAGCCATCGATGTGGCAGTCCTCGCGGGGCTCGCGGCGCTGGGTTCGTTCTTCGATCCGGCCGGGATGACCGCGCGCGAGACCATGCTGCCCGAGGCCGCCGCCCGGGCCGGGTGGACCCTGGACCACGCGAACAGCGTGTACGAGGCCGTGTTCAACCTGGCCTACATCGTGGGCCCGGGCATCGGCGGCCTGCTGATCGCGACGCTGGGCGGCGTCAACACCATGTGGGTCACGGCCGGCGCGTTCGGCCTGTCGATCGTGGCGATCTCGGCGCTGCGTGTGGAGGGCGCGGGTCGCCCGGACCGCACCAAACTGCCCGACGGAGTGTGGTCGGGCATCGTCGAGGGCCTGCGTTTCGTGTGGAACAACAAGGTGCTGCGGACGCTGGCGTTCGTCGACCTGACCGTCACCGGCCTGTACATGCCGATGGAGTCGGTGCTGTTCCCGAAGTACTTCACCGACCGCGACGAACCGGCGCAGTTGGGCTGGGTCCTGATGGCCCTGGCGATGGGCGGCCTGGTCGGCGCCCTCAGTTACGCGGTGCTGTCCCGGCACCTCAAACGGCGGACGACGATGCTGATCGCTGTGCTGACCCTCGGCGTCGCGATGACGGTCATCGCCTTCCTGCCGCCGCTGCCGCTGATCCTGGCGCTGTGCGCGGTCGTCGGATTCGTCTACGGGCCGATCGCACCGATCTACAACTACGTGATGCAGACCCGCGCACCGGCGCACCTGCGTGGCCGAGTCGTAGGTGTGATGGGCTCGCTGGCCTACGCGGCGGGCCCACTCGGGCTGATCGTCGCCGGTCCGCTCGCCGACGCCGCCGGACTGCGGACGACGTTCCTGGCGCTGTCATTGCCGATGCTGGTCATCGGCCTGCTGGCCCTGGGGCTCAAGTCGCTGCGGGAGTTGGACCGAACACCCGACTGAGCTGGCTCAGGGCGGCCGGGTCCCCGTCGACGGTCAGTGTGCCGTCGGCACGAAGCTGCACTGCGCGCACGGGATCCATTGCGGCCATCAGGGTTTCAGCCTCGCCGGACAGCGTGACGTCGACGGGTGCCTCGTCTTCGCGATCGTCGATGCGGTGTTCGTCGATGTGCAAAGTCCGCGTGCCCTCGGGTGTCACCAGGCGCAGTGTGAGATTCACACCCTCCCGATCCCGACGGGCGAACGCGCGTACGGCCCGCCCCAGCCACTGCGGTCGCACGACGTCGCCGGGATCGCGAGAGTCCAGCAGCCGCCGGCCCCACCGCGCGTAGGCGTGCACGACGTCCTCGAGGTCTCGGCCCAGGTCGGTGAGTTCGTAGACGCGCCCCGTGGCGGGCTTCGGCAGTTCGCGCCGCTGGATGAGTCCGTGCGATTCCAGGTCGCGCAGACGGCCGGCCAGCATGTCGGTGGCGATGGGCGCGAGTGCGGAAAGCAGGTCGTTGTAGCGCTGTGGTCCGTCGAGCAGTTCACGGACCACCAGCAGCGTCCACCGATCCCCCACGATGTCCAGGCTCTTGGCCACCGCGCAGTACTGGGCATACGAGCGCACCATGCCGCCATCCTAGCCCAACTTGGTTTCTCCAATTTAATACTTGTTATTTCCAAGTGATGGTTTTAGCGTCGACGCATGGACACTCAGGCCGTCACCGCGATCGCGCTGATCCACCAGTTCGCCGACACCCTCGAGACCCTGGGTACACCTCAACTCCACGGCCCCACCCCCTGCTCGGAGTGGACCGTGCAGGACCTGGCCGCCCACGTCGCGACCGGCCTGTTCACGGCCGCCGAAGCGTTCCACCGGGCCCGGTTCGGCTCCCTCAGCCCACCCTCGGAGGTCGCCGATTCGATCCCCGCCGACGCACTGTCGGACCGGATCCGGTTGGGCGCCGGCCACCTTCGTGACGCTCTGGAGCGCGGACCGCGAACCTGGCCCGACATCGGCCTGCGATTCGGCCGCTACCCCTTCGCGGCGGCACTGCAGTGTCTGATCATCGAGTACGGCGTGCACTGCAATGACCTGACCAGGGCCACCACCGACCCCGCCGCGCCACTGCCCCGCGCCGCCGTCGACGCACTGTTCGGGTTCGGTGCGCAGTACCTGCTGCTGCAGGCCGACCCCTTTGAAGCCCCAGAGGCCGCGCCCGTGGCGTTCACGCTGCGCGCGCCGTCGACCTCGATGACCGTCGCGTGGGACGGCGCACGCTGGCGCGAGGGCGAGCACCCGGATATCCCTGTCTGCACGATCGCCGGTTCCGACGACGACATCGCCCGATTGATGCTGCGCCGCCTGGACACCGACGAACTCGACCTCGACGACCCCCACGCGCTGGCGCGCGGGTTCACCGCCGCGATCCGTCCACTGTAGGAGCCGAAATGCACTGCACACCACCTGAACTGACACCGCTGGCCGACATCGCACTGTCGATCTCGGCCGTCCACCTTGACACCGCACCGCTGGGAACCAGGCTCACCTACGTGATCGCCAGCGGCCGGTGCGACGGGCCCGCACTCTCGGGTGAGTTCCTGGCCGGCGGCGGCGACTGGGTGCTGCTGGGCACCGACGGCGTCTCCCGACTCGACGTGCGCGCGACGCTGCGCACCGACGACGGTGCGCTCGTCCACGTCACCAACATCGGCCGCGTCCGCATGGACCCCGCGGCCGTCGACCGATTCCGCACCGGCGAACTGATCCACCACGACCAGATGTACGGCCGTTCGAGCCCCCTGTTCGAGACCGGCGACGAGCGCTACTCCTGGCTCAACGGCACCTACACCGTGGCGGTCAACGAGGTGTCGCTGACCGAGGTGAACTACCGGGTGTTCGCGGTCAGGTGATCCACACCCGACCGTAGGATCGAGGTGTGTCTTCGTCGACGATTGCCCTCCTGAGCTCACAACTGTCCGACGGGGTCGTCGTCACCGATCCGGACATCCTGGCCTCCTATCGGCAGGACCGGGCGGCCGATCCCGACGCAGGCACCCCGCTGGCGGTCGTGCGCCCCACCCGCACCGAAGAGGTGCAGACCGTGCTCCGCTGGGCCTCCGAACATCGGATCGCGGTGGTGCCGCGCGGCATGGGCACGGGACTGTCGGGCGGTGCGACCGCGGTCGACGGCGGGATCGTGCTGTCCACCGAGAAGATGCGCGACATCACGGTCGATCCGGTCACCCGCACCGCGGTGGTGCAACCCGGCCTGCTCAACGCCGAGGTCAAGAAGGCCGTCGCCGCGTACGGCCTGTGGTACCCGCCGGACCCGTCGTCGTTCGAGATCTGCAGCATCGGCGGCAACATCGCCACCAACGCCGGCGGACTGTGCTGCGTGAAGTACGGGGTCACCACCGACTACGTGCTGGGCCTGCAGGTTGTCCTGGCCGACGGCACCGCGGTGCACCTCGGCGGTCCGCGCCTCAAGGACGTCGCCGGCCTGAGCCTGACCAAACTGTTCGTCGGCAGCGAGGGCACGCTCGGCGTCATCACCGAGGTCACGCTGCGCCTGCTGCCGGCGCAGCACCCCGCCCACACCGTCGTCGCGACCTTCCCCGACGTCCGGGGCGCGACCGACGCGGTGCTCGCGATCACCGCGAAGATCCGGCCCTCGATGCTGGAGTTCATGGACAACGTGGCGATCAACGCCGTCGAGGACAAACTGCGCATGGGCCTGGACCGCTCGGCGGGCGCAATCATGGTCGCGGCCTCCGATGACCGCGGCGGTTCGGGCGCCGACGACGCGGAATTCATGGCGCAGGCCTTCCGCGACAACGGCGCCGCGGAGGTGTTCACGACCTCGGATCCCGAGGAGGGTGAGGCCTTCGTCGCGGCCCGGCGGTTCGCGATTCCCGCGGTCGAGGCCAAGGGATCACTGCTGCTCGAGGACGTCGGGGTGCCGCTGTCGGCGCTGCCCGACCTGGTCACCGGTATCGAGAAACTGGCCGCCGAACGCGATCTGATGATCTCGGTGATCGCCCACGCCGGGGACGGCAACACGCATCCACTCATCGTCTTTGACCCCGCCGATGCGGACATGGCCGAACGGGCGCAGCAGGCGTTCGGCGAGATCATGGACCTGGCCGTGCGCCTTGGCGGCACCATCACGGGCGAACACGGCGTCGGCCGGCTCAAAAAGCCCTGGCTGGCAGGGTATCTGGGGCCCGACGCCATGGCGCTCAACCGCAGGATCAAGGACGCGCTTGACCCCGCGGGCATCCTCAACCCCGGTGCGCTGATCTGACGTTCAGGGCTGATCCGCCCTCAGCTCATGCGTTCACGGGCTCAGGGGGCACCGCAGGCCGGTACGGGTCGTCGGTGCCGGCGGTCGCGGCGATCCGTTGGTACACAGAGGGATCCACCACATCGCCCGGCAGTATCTTGCGCGGCCGCCATCCACCCAGGAACCACCATGGCCATGTGCTGGGGTGGATCTTTCCCAGGCTGTAGTCGGCCGACAAAGGCTCCCCAAATGCGTTGCCCACCAAGCGTTTATAGGCGTCCTCGTCGATGAGGAGCCCCGCGGAATCTGCCTCGTGCACTATCCAGGAGAACGCGATGTCGGAGAGTCTGTGGTCCTCGAATTGACCACCGACATCACTGTGCGCCCCGGCGAACCAGCGTTCCTGAAACCGCTCGGGATGCTCGGCAACCAGCTGGGGGTCGAAGCGGTAGACCGGGTAAAAGCGGCGACGCTCGTCGATCGCCATAGCGTGGCGGGCGGTCCCGACGTTGACGATCCGCGCGGTGAACGGCCAGCGCGCCACCTGCAGACGCCCTCGAAGATCGAGCCAGCCCACACTCTTGACGGTGTCCCACACCCCGAGGAAGTGCACCTGGTGCCTGCTTGTGTCGAACGGGTGCGGAAAGTCAGGATTGCCGAACTGTTCGCGAAAATCAGCGCGCATCGCCCAGAACTTGCGTTCGGCCTCCTTGGCCTCGGGATCAGGCGGACCGTCGGGATTCGCGGTGGATTGCCGCGACGGTCCGCTGCGCGCATACAGTTTCAGCGCGTAGAGCGCCAGGTTCTCGCTGCCCGGGCGCAGCAGTCCGACGGTGCGCAGCATGCCCGTCAGCGCGCGGGCCGTGTAGGCACCCCGGGAGAACCCGAACACGAAGATCTGGTCACCTTCGCGGTAGTTCGCCGACAGCCACGAGTACGCCTGCTCGATGTCGTCGCGGATGCCGTATCCGCCGACCAGCCCCGCGACCTGGGTCGCGGCCTTGCCGGCAGCGGTGATCGCCGCGCGCGCCCCCATCGTGCCGACACCGGGGTCGTAGTAGACCAGCTGTTGATCATTTTTGATTGCCACCCGGTAGATTCGCGCGGCGTTGGTGGCGCCACGCTCGGGTTCATTGTTGGTGCCGTCGAGGCACAGCACGAGGTTTCGCGACGTGGTGGTCATGAGCCGATGATGGTTTTCCGGCCACACGTGCGCGTGCGTAGTGCACTACCCGAACGGGGCTCTAGGGACGAGAGGATGCGCGAGTGCAGCCAGGAGAGTCCGCATGACGCCCCGATCCGTCACGTCGCATCATCGACTTGCGCCCTCATCCGCCCAAGACATTGACACCACCGGAGAGATGTCGTATTCATAAGACATGACAGCTTCGGTGTCTCATTCGGCACGAGCGGAGTTCCACCTGGCCACCGCCGAGTCCTGGGCCGACCCGTGGCCAATGTACAAGGCCCTGCGCGATGACGATCCGGTGCACCACGTGACACCCCAGGACCGCGCCGACCACGACTACTACGTGCTGTCCCGCCACGCCGACATCTGGGCCGCGGCCCGCGACCACGGCACCTTCTCCTCCGCGCAGGGCCTGACAGTCAACTACGGTGAACTGGAAATGATTGGCCTGCAGGACAATCCGCCGATGGTCATGCAGGACCCGCCAGGGCACACCGAGTTCCGCAGGCTGGTGTCGCGCGGTTTCACTCCGCGTCAGGTGGAGGCCGTCGAACCCAAGGTCCGCGAGTTCGTCGTGGAGAGGATCGAGCGCCTTCGCGCCGAGGGCGGTGGCGACATCGTCGCCGACCTGTTCAAACCGTTGCCCTCGATGGTGGTGGCGCACTATCTCGGTGTGCCCGAGGAGGATCGGGCCCAGTTCGACGGGTGGACCGAGGCCATCGTCGCAGCCAACACCACCGAGGGCGGCGTGGCGGGCGCACTGGAGACCCTCGGTGACGCCCTGGCCGAGATGATGGGTTACTTCACCGCCCTGATCGAGCGCAGACGCACCACACCGGAAGACGACACGGTGTCGCACCTGGTGGCCGCGGGCATCGGGGCCGACGGCGACATCGCCGGCGTGCTGTCGATCCTGGCGTTCACGTTCACCATGGTCACCGGCGGCAACGACACCACCACCGGCATGCTCGGTGGCTCGGTGCAGTTGCTGCACCGCCGCCCCGATCAGCGTCGCCTGCTGGCCGAAAACCCCGATCTGATCCCGGATTCCGTCGACGAGTTCCTGCGTTTGACGTCCCCCGTGCAGGGATTGGCGCGCACCACTACCCGCGACGTCACCATCGCCGACACCACCATCCCGGAAGGACGCCGCGTGCTCCTGCTCTACGGTTCGGGCAACCACGACGAACGTCAGTACGGCCCCGACGCCGGCGAACTCGACGTCACACGCCGACCGCGCAACATCTTGACGTTCAGCCACGGCGCGCACCACTGCCTGGGCGCCGCGGCGGCCCGGATGCAGTCGCGGGTAGCGCTTCGTGAACTGCTCTCGCGCTGCCCGGATTTCGAGGTCGACGAGGACGCCGTCGTCTGGGCCGGCGGCAGTTACGTCCGTCGCCCGCTGTCCGTCCCGTTCACGGTGAAATGATGGCGGGCAACAACTGGCTGGCGTCGCGGCGCAGCGAGGTGGCCGCCGACCGTATCCTCGACGCCGCGGGCGAGCTGTTCGCCAAACGCCCCGCCGCGTCCGTCGGCATGCACGAGATCGCCACTGCCGCAGGCTGTTCGCGCGCCACGCTGTACCGGTACTTCGAGAACCGCGAGGCCCTGTACACCGCCTACGTGCATCGAGAGGCGTACGGCGTGCACCACGAGATGCTCGAACGCATCCGGGATGTCGAGGATCCGCGGGAGAAGCTCATCGAAGGCTTCCTGGCCTCGCTGCAACTGGTGCGCAGCAGTCCTGCGCTGCAGTCGTGGTTCTCGGCAGGCGATGCCCCGATCGGTGCCGAGATCGCCGAGTCGTCGCACGTGATCAAGGCCATGAGCGCGGCCTTCGTCGAATCGCTCGGCCCCGGTGATGATCCGGCCACCGTCGACCGCAAGTCGCGGTGGCTGGTGCGGGTGCTCACCTCACTGCTGATCTTCCCGGGTCACGACGAGGCCGACGAACGGTCGATGGTCGAGGAGTTCCTGCTGCCGATCGTCACCCCGTCGCCGCAGTCCGCTGACGAGATGAGTCAGGCGACCCAGTAGCCCTGGGCCTTGATCGCCCGGCGCGGAATCGCGTAGTCCTCACGGAAGACTCGCGCGACACCCCGCGTGGTGCGGTTGTCGCATGCGACCCAGCCGAAGTGGTCGGAGGCGTCGAACGCCGACTCTCGGACCGCCTCGACAAGACCCTTTCCGGCATCGGTGCGGTCCACCCAGATGACGTCGACCTCGCCCGCGCCGGTGTTGACCGGGAGGTCGCGATCGTCGTCGTGGGCCGCCTCGAGGAACACCCACGCCGGGGTGTCGCCGATCGCGGCGAGCAGCGAGTTGATCGCGGGCAGCGATGCGGTATCCCCGGCGATGAGGTATCCGGCGGGTGCGGGTTGCGGGAGTTCGAAGCTGCTGCCGAGCACCGTGACCTCGAGGGTGTCCCCCGGTTCGGCGCCGCGGGCCCAGTTGGTGGCGACGCCGTCGTGCAGTGCGAAATCGATGTCGACGGTGCCGGCTTCGGAGTCCGGGTTGACCAGTGTGTAACCGCGCTGGTGGGATCTGTCGCCGTCGGGGAACCACCCCCGGATCCACATCGTCGGATGGACCGCGCGCTCGGCCAGCAGGTTGCCGGCATCGAAGTGCAGTCGCAGGTAGTGCGGGCTGATCTCGGTACGCCCGGTCACGGTGAACTCGTAGTCACCGCCTCGCCACAGCTTGACCAGCGTTCCCGTCAGGCCGCGGGAGAGTGTGGAGTCAGTCATCTGGGACCCTTTCTACAACTTAGGTAAGGGTACCCTCATTGATTGAGGCGTGGCGTTGTCACTGCTCAGCGCGCACTCCTGTCAGCCCCGGCACAGTGTGGTTGCGGTGGGCGTGGCCCCAAGATTGCACCCAGGGCTGCGGTCCGGGCTTGCGCACGACCCTCCGTGCAATCGCGGCGCCACCGGGCTGAGCCGGCGAGCACTTCCGGTCGTCAGTCGCCGCGGACCCGCGTGAACCGGTGCAGCAGCCAGGCTGCGGGCAGCGTCAGCGCCATCGTGGCGACGAACAGTCCCGCCATCGACCCGGTGTAGACGGGCTTGTGCAGGATCTCGACCATCGCGATCTCCATCAGCACCAGATGCACCAGGAAGATCTCGTAGGAGATCTCGCCCAGCCAGACCATGGGCCGACTCGCGAGGAAGCGGTTGTACCAACCGCGCTGATCCCCCAACCCGGGCGGTGCGATGACCAACACCGCGATCACGCCGTAGAACACCGACTTCATGACCGCCTCCAGAGTCCCGGTGGGCGAGGTCGTCGGCTCACCGGCGATCGGCGTCGAGGCGATCAGGTAGCAGATCACGGCCAGGGGCACGGCGACGAACCCGTAGCACCCGACACCCATCGACTGGAGCACCGCCAGCGCCATGCCGCCCACGAACCACAGCAGATACCCCGGCAGCCACAACCGGGCGCCGTCGGGCAGCCAGTCCACGGTGTGCACGAGCCAGAACCAGGCCGGGGTCATCAGTGCCAGCACCGCCAGACCGCCCAGCAGCAGTCTCGGTCGCCACGCCCGCCGGCACAGCAGCACGAGCAGCAGATAGGCCAGGCCCGGGAGCACGACGTAGAAGGACACCTCCACGGCCAGGCTCCACATCTGCGTAAGCCCTTGGTGCAGATACGAATACACGTAGTTGTCGGTGTACAGCTGGGTCAGGGTGAGGTTGCGGAACAACCCCATCCACGTGTGGCCGGGGTTCGGTCCCGCCGTCCGGAAGTGGTAGATCAGGTAGGCCACCAGCACCGTGACGACATAGGCCGGCATGATGCGCCGCACGCGATGCCACGCGTACCGGCGCACCGACGGCGCCGGGCCGCCCGTGGCCGCCGCGCGCACCCAGGGCCGGAACAGCAGAAAACCCGACAGCGCGAAGAAGATCGGCACGCCGATCTCCATGCGCGAGTAGATCAGGCCCAGGTAGTCCTCGGTGTATCGCCCCGTCGTGTACGCGGCATGAGTGAGGACCACCAGGATTGCGGCGACGGCCCGAACGCCGGTCAGCGAGGCGGTCCGCCTGGTGGGGTGGGAAACGGATTCCAGACCACCCTGCTCACCGCGGTAAAGCGACTGGGTCATTGCTCTTTTCGAGGCTTATACGCCTTCTGATAGGGCTTCTTACCCGACTTCTTGAAGTCACCGTCGCGCTTCTTGAAACCGCCGTCGCGCTTGTTGAACGAGCCGCCGTCACGCGATCCCGTTCCGTCATCCGGCCGCAGATTGATGAGCATGCCCTGGATGCGGGTCTTCTCCAGCGCCTTGAGGGTCTCCCGGGACAACTGCGGGGGAAGCTCGACCAGGGAGTGGTCCATCTTGATGCTGATGTGCCCGAAATCACTGCGGTGCAGGCCGCCCTCGTTGGCGAGCGCTCCCACGATGGCGCCGGGCATCACCTTGTGCCGCTTGCCGACGTCGATGCGGTAGGTCGCGAATCCGCCGTCACGGCGCATGGGCTTGTCCGGTCGCGCCGGCCGGTCCGGACGGTCACGGTCGTCGCGGCGCCGCTTGTCCGGCGGCGGTTCCGACATCAGGAACTCTTCGCCGTTGCGGGTCTGCAGGGCCAGCGCGGCGGCGATGTCGGCCAACGGCACGTTGTTCTCGCGCTCGTAGTCCTCGATGAGCCTGCGGAACAGCTCGAAGCCCGGCGACTCCAGCGCTTTGGTGATGGAGTCACGGAACTTCGCCACGCGCTGGGCGTTGACGTCCTCGACCGTGGGGAGTTCGACCTCGACCAGCTTCGATCGGGTGGCCTTCTCGATGGCCTTGAGCAGGTGCCGTTCGCGCGGCGAGACGAACAGGACCGCGGCCCCGGACCGTCCAGCACGTCCCGTGCGCCCGATCCGGTGCACGTAGGACTCGGTGTCGTGCGGGATGTCGTAGTTCAGCACGTGCGAGATGCGCTCGACGTCGAGTCCGCGCGCCGCGACATCGGTGGCGACCAGGATGTCGAGGTTGCCGTCCTTGAGCGCCTTGATGGTGCGCTCACGCTGATTCTGCGCGATGTCGCCGTTGATGGCCGCGGCGGAGAACCCGCGCGCACGGAGTTTCTCGGCGACCTCCTCGGTGGCCTGCTTGGTCCTGACGAAGACGATCATCGCCTCGAAGTCTTCGACTTCGAGGATGCGGGTCAGGGCGTCCATCTTGCGATGCCCGGAGACCTGGATGTAGCGCTGCGAGATGTTCTCGGCCGTCGCGGTCTTGGCCTTGACGGTGACCTCGACGGGGTCGTGCAGGTACTTGGTGGTGATCTTGCGGATGGCCGACGGCATGGTGGCCGAGAAGAGCGCCACCTGCTTGTACTCGGGGGTGTCGGCCAGGATCCGCTCGACGTCCTCGGCGAAGCCCATCTGCAGCATCTCGTCGGCCTCGTCGAGCACCAGGTAGTCCAGGCCCGACAGGTCAAGGGTGCCGCGTTCGAGGTGGTCGATGACGCGACCTGGGGTGCCCACCACGACCTGCGCACCGCGGCGCAGACCCGACAGCTGGACCGTGTACGACGAGCCTCCGTAGATCGGCAGCACCGTGACCTGCGGCATCCGCGAGCCGTAGCGGCTGAACGCCTCGGCCACCTGCAGCGCCAGCTCGCGGGTGGGTGCGAGCACCAGAGCCTGCGTGCTCTTCTTGGTGACGTCGATCCTGGACAGGATCGGGATGGCGAATGCGGCGGTCTTACCGGTGCCCGTCTGTGCCAACCCGACCACGTCGGAACCCGCCAGCAGAGCTGGGATGGTCGCGGCCTGGATGGCCGACGGCGACTCGTACCCCACCTCGGAGATGGCCTCGAGCACGGCGGGGTGGATCTTCAGGTCGGCGAAGGTGAGCGATTCGGGCGAATCGGCATTGCCGGACGGCGGCGCCGAGGACACCTCTGGAGTGGAGGTGGAGGTGGAGTCCTCGTTGGATACCCCGGGCTGATCCGGGTCGGCGAAGGTGGGCGATTCGGGCGAATCGGCATTGCCGGACGGCGGCGCCGAGGACACCTCTGGAGTGGAGGTGGAGGTGGAGTCCTCGTTGGATACCCCGGGCTGATCCGGGTCGGCGGAGGTGGGCGATTCGGGCGAATCGGCATTGTCGGACGGCGGTGCAGAGGACACCTCGGGAGTGGAGGTGGAGTCCTCGTTGGATACCCCGGGCTGATCCGGGTCGGCGATGGTCATCGGCTCTAAGTCTAAGGCCGCGCGCGGCATGCGCCTGCCAGGTCGGCCGAACCCAGCGGTAGCCTGCCCGTGTGTTCGCTGTACGTCGATCGGCCGTCGCGTCCGCAGCGGGAGCCGCTGCGCTGTGCGCACTCACCGCGTGCGGGTCCGGCGACTCGACCGTCGCCAAGACTCCCGAGCCCTCGGCGCCCGCTCCGGTGAGCACGACGGCGGCCGCGCCGCCTACCCTGACCACCACTCCTGAGCCTGGTCCGGCCGATCCGTGCGCGGTCAATCTCGCGGCACCGGCGATCGCCAAGGCGGTGTCGGAGTTGCCCCGCGACCCCCGCAGTAAGCAGCCGTGGAACACCGAACCCCTCGCGGGCAATTACAACGAGTGCGCTCCGCTGTCGGCGGTGATCGTCGAGGCCAACACCAACGCCGCGAACCCGAGCACTCGGGCGGTGCTGTTCCACCTCGGCAAATACATCCCCACCGGCGTGCCCGACACCTTCGGTTTCAATGCCATCGACACCACCCAGAGCACCGGCGACACCGTCGCACTCAAATACGCGGGCAGCATTGAGGGCCTGGGCGGTGTGGTGAGGTTCCGCTGGAACGGCAACGGCGTCGAGCTGATCGGCAACGCGCCGCCCGGCTGAGATGTCACCCGCCTGACCTACAGTGGGCCTGTGTTCGTCGCCGACGACCCAGCAGGCCCTTCGGTCATCTACAGCGCCTCCGACCTCGCCGCGGCGGCCGGTTGTGAGTACGCGCTGCTGAGTCGCTTCGACGCGAAGCTCGGACGCGGTGAGCCGCGTGAGTCCGTCGAGGACGAGATGCTGGTCCGCACCGCAGAACTCGGCACCGCGCATGAGCAGCGGGTGCTCACCGACCTGATCGCCACGCACGGCAGCGGCGAGCGGGGTGTGGTGCAGATCCCGTCGGCCGCGTACTCGGAGGCCGCGCTGCGCCGCGCGGCGAACGCCACCGCACAGGCCTTCGCGGCCCGCCCCGCAGTCATCTACCAGGCGGCGGTCTTCCATGGCCGGTTCGCGGGCTTCGCCGACTTCCTGATCCGGGACGGCGACGATTCGGATGACGCCGCGGTCTACCGCGTCGTCGACACCAAACTCGCGCGACGTGCCAAGGTCACCGCGCTGCTGCAGATCGCCGGGTACGCGGACGCCCTGGCGGCGGCCGGCATCGCGGTGGCGCCGCGGGCGCAGTTGGTGCTGGGCAACCGCGACGTCGTGGAGTACCCCATCGCCGATCTGATCCCGGTGTTCCGGCGGCAGCGCGACAAGCTGCAGACCCTGCTCGACGAGCACCTGGCCTCCGGCGCGCCGGTGTCGTGGCGGGATCCGTCCGTCGGGGCCTGCATGCGCTGTGAGTTCTGCCTGCCCCACGTGGTGGAGGACGACGACCTGCTCCTGGTCGCCGGCATGCGGGTGACGCAGCGCGCGGCGCTGATCGACGCCGGCATCGACTCGGTGGCGGCGTTGGCCACCTCGACGGCACCCGTCCCCGACCTCGCGGCCTCGACGCTGACAGGCCTGCGCACCCAGGCGCGGCTTCAGGTGGCCCAACGTGAGGCCGGCACACCGCAGTTCGAGATCGCCGATGCCGAGGCGCTGGGAGCGCTGCCGGCCAAGAGTCGCGGCGATCTGTTCTTCGACTTCGAGGGCGACCCGCTGTGGACCGAGGACGGCGTCACCTGGGGGCTGGAGTACATGTGGGGCGTGCTCGACGTCCGGGAGAACTTCCGGCCGCTGTGGGCCGAGGACCGACCGTCGGAACGCAAGGCGTTTCTGGACTTCCTGGCCATGGTGCGCACTCGGCGCGCCCGTTACCCGGACATGCACATCTACCACTACGCGGCCTACGAGCGGTCGACGCTGCTGCGCCTGGCGGCGCGCTACGGCGTCGGCGAGGACGAGGTGGACGATCTTCTGCGGTCCGACGTGCTGGTGGACCTGTTCCCGATCGTGCGCAACAGCCTGCGCGTGGGCGCACCGTCGTATTCGCTCAAGGCGTTGGAACCGCTGTACATGGGCGCCGAACTGCGCACCGGCGAGGTGACCAACGCCGCATCCTCGATCACGCAGTACGCGCACTACCGCACGCTGCTGGACGCGGGCCGTGCCGACGAGGCCGCCGCGGTCCTCAAGGAGATCACCGACTACAACCTCTACGACTGTCGATCCACCCGACGACTGCGGGACTGGCTGCTGCTGCGCGCCTTCGAGTCGGGTGTCACCCACCTGACCCGCTCGGGTGAGGGCGGTGAAACCGTCCCGCCCCTCGACGACGTCGCCGAGGTTCTGCTGGGCTACGCGGGTGACGGGTTCAGCGCCCCACGCACTCCCGAACAGAGCGCCGCGGCGCTGCTCGAATCGGCCCGCGGTTACTACCAGCGGGAGCGAAAGCCATACTGGTGGGCGCACTTTCACCGGCTCAGCCATCCGGTCGACGAGTGGGACGCCTCGGGCGTCTTCCTGATCGAGGAGGCCGAGGTGGTCGAAGACTGGCACCTGCCGCCGCGGGCACGCAAACCGCGGCGCCACGTCCGGCTGAAGGGCGTCCTGGAGGGCGGTCAACTCGACGGCCGCCCGCAGATCCTCTACGACCGGCCCGCACCCGCCGGACTGGACGACGAGCACCCTGACCGGCGCGCGTCCTGGAACGCCGAAGTTCTCGACGTCACCGCCGTCGAAGGCGTCCCGGTTGAGGTGCTCATCTGCGAACTGCAGCCCGAATCCGGCCCGCATGACCACCTGCCGATGGCACTGACGCCGGCCAGGCCGATCCGCACCGGCAAGATCGAGGACTCCATCGCGGCGCTGGCGGCCGAGGCCGCGGAGACGCTCTCGGCGGACCCGCCCGCACTCCCCCGCTGCGCCGTCGTCGACCTGCTGTGCCGGCGGCCACCAACCACCCTGAGCGGGGCGGCTCAACTGCCGCGCCTCGACAGCGACGTCGACTCCATCACGGCCGCGGTCCTCGACCTCGACCGGTCCTACCTCGCTGTGCACGGACCGCCCGGCACCGGCAAGACGTTCACGGCCGCGCGGGTGATCGCCACGCTGGTCAACACGCACCGCTGGAAGATCGGTGTCGTCGCACAGTCGCACGCCGTGGTGGCCCACCTGCTCGACGAGGTGGTCGCGGCCGGGGTCGATGCGAGCCAGGTCGCCAAGAAGGCCGGTCGCGACGGTCTCAATGGACGCTTCACCACCATCTCCGACTCCGGCTACGCCGACTTCCTGGACACCGACATCGGCTGCGTGTTGGGCGGCACCGCATGGGATTTCGCGAACGACAGCCGCGTGCCCACCGGTGCGCTGGACCTGCTGGCCATCGACGAGGCCGGCCAGTTCTCCCTGGGCAACACCATCGCGGTGGCCCGGGCCACCCGCAGCCTTCTGCTTCTCGGCGACCCGCAGCAGTTGGGTCAGGTCTCGACCGGCAGCCATCCCGAACCGGTCGACGAGTCCGCGCTCGGTTGGCTGATGACCGGGCACGACGTGCTGCCCGCCGAATTCGGATACTTCCTGGCACGGTCGCACCGGATGCATCCCGCGGTGTGCCGGGCGGTCTCGGCGCTGTCCTACGAGAATCGCCTGCTGCCGCATCCCAGCGCGGAACGCCGCGGCATCGAGGGCCGCGCCCCGGGTGTGCACACGCTGGTCGTCGAACACCACGGCAACACCACGTCCAGCGTCGAGGAGGCCGCGGCGATCACCGCCGCCATCACCGATCTGCTCGGTGCACCGTGGACCACCGAGACCGGCACCCGGCCACTGGGGGCCACCGACGTCCTGGTCGTCGCGCCGTACAACGCCCAGGTGCTGACGCTGCAGGCCCATCTCGCGGCCGCGGGCCTGGACGAGGTGCTCGTGGGCACCGTCGACAAACTCCAGGGTCGGCAGGCTCCCGCGGTGTTCGTCTCGATGACGGCCTCGGCTCTGGACGATGTGCCCCGCGGAATGCCGTTCCTGCTCAACAGGAATCGGCTCAACGTGGCGATCAGCCGGGCGCAGTGCCTGACGGTGATCGTGCGTTCGCCTGCCCTGACTGACCACCTCCCGACCACCCCGGACGGTCTGGTCGACCTCGGCGCGTTCCTGGCCGTGTCACCCGGGTAGGCACACCGAAGATCTGAGTGCCACCGGGGGTCGAGGTGTGGTTCACCGTCGTGGCACGGCTCTGCCTCGCCCTGATCCTGCGTTAGAACCTCGCCCTGATCCTGCGTTAGAACTCAGTCACCGAATGGTCGCGAATGCCTGCCGCGGCCGGACGAGTCATCGGGATCCTCGCGGTAGTGCCTGCCGCGCCTTCCCGTGTCGCCGTTGGAGTTCGGGGACTCGATACTGAGGTCGTCCGGTGACCTGTGCCTGGACCCACCGCCGGCGCCGTTGCCGCCCACCGGTGGCGGCGGCAGGTACTCGGGCATGTCGAAGGAGAACTCGCCGCGGCGGTCCTCCGGCGGGTTCGGGAACCCCTCGGCGAGGCTGTCGATTCGTTCGGAGAGCTGCTGGAAGCTGGCCGTGAAATGCTCCCGGCGCGGAGGCGGCGGCAGCGGCTGCATCCGATCTTCGCTCTCGACGTGGAAACCGTTGTGCGCGTGGCCTATCGGCTCGGATTCCGCATCGTCGGCGGGATCGTGATCGTCGAGCAGTGAGTGCCACGATTCGACCGGGGCGCTGTGCCACGCGTCCGCAGGCGCGGGTCGCGGATGCTCGACGCGGATCGACAGGGGCGAGGTCTCGGTGTCGTCGCCGGGGATGTCGCCGTAGTCGGCGTACTCCTGATACTCCTCGGCGTCATCGAAGTCGTCGTAGCCCTGATAGTCCTGGTCGTCCTGGCTCGTCTCGGACTCCGCGTACCGTTCGGCCACCTCGTACCGCGCGGTCTCGCGCACGAACTCGGCCATCGGTGGGGGCGCATGGTCGATCGTGAACTCGATGTAGTCGTCGTCGTCCTCGTAATCCTCGAAATCCTCACCGAATTCGGACAGGTCACTGGAGTCGACGGGCAGCGGGCGCTGCGCTCGCCAGAACTTCTCCGACTCGTCGTCGAAGTCGTCGAACGACCGGTCGGCGTACTCGGCGACGATCTCGGCGCGCGACTCGTCGACGACAGCGGGCAGGACCTCGGTGCTCTGGTCGTCGGAACTGGCCTCGGGCCTCGGGGCCGCGGCGCGGACGGACTTCACGGTACCTGCGAGGAACAGCGCGGCCACGACGCCGAACAGTGCGACAAAGGCGGGCAGCAGCATCGACTGCGACAGCGCCGACGAGAACGGCTCACGCAGGAACTGCGGAAGTCCCTGCGTACCTCCGCCGGGCGGACCCCCGGCCTGGCCGCCGGGCATCTCGGCGCCGATGCGAGCCGTCATGAACGCCGCGATGCCCGCACTGCCCAGCACGGACCCGACCTGACGCGTGGTGTTGTAGACCCCCGACCCCGCGCCGGCCAGTTCCGGTGGAAGGTTGCGGGTGGCTGTGGCCGCCAGTGGCGCCCAGATGAAGGCCATGCCGACGCCCATTACGACGAAGGGCACGACTAGACGCCAGATCGGCGTCGTCGGCGTCATCTCCACCGAGAGCCAGGTCAGGGCGACGGTCAGCGAGGAGAAGCCGAAGCCGATCACCGGCGTGGGATGCGCACGGTCGACGATGCGGCCCACCAGTGGGGCCAGCAGCCCGGAACAGATCGCCATCGGTGCCATCAGCAGCGCCGATCGTGTCGGCGACAGGTCGCACACCACCTGGGCGTAGAACATGACCGGCACGATCATCGCCGTCACGGCGAATCCGATGACCGCGACGCCGACATTGGACAGCGTGAAGTTGCGGTCGGCGAAGATGCGCAGCGGGATCAGCGGTTCGTTGCGGTTGACGGCCTGCCAGTACACGAACGCCGCCATCAGGCCCAGACCGGCGACGATCATGGTCCAGATCCAGCCCGACCACCCCTGGCTCTCGCCCTCCTGCAGGCCGAACACCACGAGGAACATCGCGGCCCCGGACAGCACGACGCCCAGCACGTCGAACCGGTGCGGCGTGGTCGGCAACGCCGGAACCAGCCACGCGGCCAGCACCAGACCGGCGATGCCGATCGGGACGTTGACGAAGAAGATCCACTGCCAGCCGAGGTGGTCGACGAGCACGCCACCGGCCAAGGGGCCCACCAGGGTCGCGACGCCCGCGGTGGCACCCCACACGCTCATCGCCACACCACGGCGGGCGGCGGGGAAGATCTTGGTGATCGCCGACAGCGTCTGCGGCGTCAGCAGCGCGGCGCCGACGCCCTGCAGCACGCGGGCCGCGATCAGGGTCTGGACCGACCCGGACAGTCCGCACCACAGCGACGCCCCGGTGAACACGAACAGTCCGATCAGGTACAGGTTCTTCGGGCCGAACTGGTCGCCGAGCCGGCCCGCGACCAGCAGTGGAACCGCATAGGCCAGCAGATACGCGCTGGTGACCCAGATGACCGCGTCGTAGTCGGTCTGCAGTTCGGTCATGATGCTCGGGTTGGCGACGCCGACGATCGTCGAGTCGACCAGGATCATGAAGAACCCGATCATCATCGCCCACAAGGCATTCCACGGGTTGATCTGCGCCGACGCGGTGTCCACGCCAGTGCGCTGTGAGGTCACAGCACCACCTCGTCCGCGCGACTGGCGGCGTCGCGCCAACCGACCCCGCCCGACTCCAGGGTGTCGGCGAAGTCGCGCAACCAGTCAAGCTTGGTCCGGGTGGTCGCGGTCAGATAGTCCAGCACTGTCAGGTACATCGCAGGTGTCGCACCGGACTCGCGCCCCGTGACCATGTCCGCGAGTTCGGCCTCGAGTGCGGCCACCCGACTGCGCACGGCCGCCACCGCGGAGTCGCGATCCAGGTTGTCTAGTTCGGCCAGGCCCGCGACGAACCGCGGAAACTCGTTGACCGGCGTGGCCACCAGATCTCGCACACCGGAGGTCAGCGCGTCGATGCCGGACTGGGTGATCTCGAAGATCGTGCGTTCCGGGCGATTCCCGTCCCGACCGGTGACCGTGGACCGGATCAGGTTCTCCTCGGCCAGGCGGGCCACCACGTGATACAGCGATCCGGGACGCACCTTGACGATGCGGGCGTCACGCCGCGTCGTCAGCGTCTGGAACATCTCATACCCGTGCATGGGTCGTTCACGCAGCAGGGCCAGCACCGACACACCCAACGGAGTGAGCAGATAACTCACGCGGTTGAACCCCCTCGGCCGACCGGCTCCGTCCGCGACGGACTATTCCGTGCGGAGTAATCCGGGCGACGATACGGACTCCCCCACTACCCCACAACCCCACAGAACCGCGGCGAGCGGCCGATGGGTCCGCGCTGAGCGGCCCCTTTCGTACGCCTGATACGGAGTGTCGGTGTACCGACACGGACGCTCGGCGGAAGTTGACCCGGCAGAACCGCGGCGCTCAGGCCGCTTCGGCCGCCAAATCGAGTTCGACCTCGGCAGAGTGCGACGGCCGAACCGCCATCAGCAACACCAACGCGACGGCGGCACTGGCGAGCATCACCACGGCGAGCGCACGTTCGTCGTTGCCGAGCACACCGACCAGCGGCGCCACCACCGCACCGAGCCCGAACTGCGCGGCCCCCAGCAGTGCCGCGGCCGTGCCGGCCGCCTCGTGGTGGCGGGACAGCGCCAGCGCAGGCGCGTTGGGCAGCACGAACCCCATCGCGGCCAGCACCGTCCACGCCGGAATCAGGAAGCCGTACACCCCGCCGACACGCGCGACCGTCAGCACCGTGAACACCAGCGCCGCCACCACGGCGACCATCAGTGCACCCGTGACGATGCGCTGCGGCGAGAACCTGTTGAGCAGCACCACATTGAACTGGGTCGCGCCGATCAGGGCGATTGCGCCCGCGCCGAACACCACCGCGAACATCTGCTGATCCAGGCCGTAGTGCCCCTGCAGGACGAACGCCGCTCCCGCGATGTAGGCGAACAGGCCGGCCATGCTCAACGCGCCGACCAGCACCAGCGTCATGAATCGCAGATCGCGCAGCAGACGCCGATAGGTGGTGGCGATGCTTCGGACGCGCAGTGGTCTGCGGTGCTCGGCGGGCAGCGTCTCAGGCAGCGCGAGGGCCGCCGTCAGCAGCAGCCCCCCGGCCATGACCACCAGGGCGCCGAAGATCCAGTGCCACGACGCCTGCAGCAGCACCACCGCACCCAGCGACGGTGCCAGCACGGGCGCCACCCCCAGCACGAGCATCAGCCGGGACATCACCTTGGCGGCCGCCGAATCGGTGTAGAGGTCTCCGACCACAGCCACGGCGACGACGGCGGCCGCAGCCGCACCCATGCCCTGCAGACCACGCGCGATGCCGAGGACCCCGATGTTCGGGGCGAACAGGCAGATCACCGACGCCACCATGTGCAGGACGATGCCGGCCATCAACGGCCTGCGCCGTCCCAGTGAATCCGACAGCGGCCCGACGACCAGTTGTCCGAGCGCCAGACCGGCCAACGTGCCGGTCAGCGTCAACTGCACCACCGACGAGCCCACACCCAATTCGTCGGCGATGCTCGGCAGGGCGGGCAGGTACATGTCGATGGTGAGCGGGCCCAGCGCGATCAGCGCTCCCAGCACCACGATGATCCGGAGTCGGCTGGGAGCCACCTGCGCTGAAGCCATGAGAGAAATCAGCATGCCCGAGCGCCGGTTTTCTTCCCAATTTCTGGCACCGTGACAGGTGTCACTGCCGGGCACCCGGATCGCCGTGTCGTTCGTTGAGCGTTCGCTAGCCTTGAACCAGGGTCGTATCGCAGAGAGGCAACCTGATGTTCGCCAAGAAGTCGAAGACCGAGCCGGACAACCTTCCCGCCCGGGTGGAGGACGACGACCCCAGCGCTGCGGCACGCGCGCTGTCCCACCTGATCGAGTCCGGCTCTCGACTGCAGGCCCCGGCGATCAGGGCCTACGTGCAGAGGCTGCGCGACAAGTCCCCCGGCGCGACGCCCGACGAGATCGTGACCCGGCTGGAGAAGCACTATCTGGCCGCCGTCATGGGCAGCGGTGCGGCCGTCGGCTCGGCCGCCCTGGTGCCTGGCGTCGGAACGGTCCTGGCACTCTCCCTGGTCGCCGGTGAAACCGCACTGTTCCTCGAGACCACCGCGGTGTTCGTCCTGGCCGTCGCCGAGGTGCACGGCATTCCGGTCGACGATCGGGAGCGGCGCCGCACACTGGTGCTCGGCGCGTTGACGGGTGACGACGCCAAGAACGCCGTCGGACGCCTGCTCGGCCCGGGGCGCACCAACGGCGCGTGGCTCAGCGAGGGTGCGGCGACGGTACCGCTGCCCGCGCTGTCCCAGCTCAATGGGAGGCTGATGAAGTTCTTCGTGAAGAAGTACACCGTCAAGCGTGGCGCGCTGATGTTCGGCAAGGTGCTGCCGGTCGGCGTCGGCGCCCTCATCGGCGGCGTCGGAAACCGGCTGATGGGCAAGACGATCGTCAAGAATGCCCGCGAGGCGTTCGGCCCCGCACCGCAGAAATGGCCGGGCGCACTGCATGTGCTGCCGCCCGTCATTGAAGGTGAGATCGAATCGCAGGCCACGTGACGCCGCGACGGGCGCCGCTCGTCGCATCGCGCGGGCCGTTGGGCGCAGCGCTTGTGACAATTCACGGTATTGCGCTGCTACGTGGTCTGACCCACTGCGCACGCGATAGCCTTTAATGCGGTGGAAACACCCCGGTTGGCATCGGGGTCGCACCCAGTACACGTGGCAGGCACAGCGCCGCGCCTGTCCGTAACGCGAAGCTACGAGATGAATTGAGGCGAGCAGCTGCTGTGAGCAGTACAAGTTCCCCATTTGGGCAGAACGAATGGCTGGTCGAGGAGATGTACCGCAAATTCCGCGACGACCCCTCCTCGGTCGATCCCAGCTGGCATGAGTTCCTGGTCGACTACAACCCCGAACCGGTGCAGGCCGGCCTCTCCGAGACCTCCTCCGCCAGCAACGGGCAGGTGGCCACCAGCGCCCCCTCCGCGCCGCCAACCCCCGCACCTGCGCCGCCGGCAGAGAAGCCGGCGACCGCCAAGCCCGAGAAGGCCGCCGATAACGCCGCCTCTGCCAAGGCTGCCCCAGCCAAACCCGCCCCCGCCAAACCCGCCGCCGCGAAGACCGAGAAGCCCGTGAAGCCTGCCGCCCCCGCCGCTGCACCCGCCGAGGCATCCGGCGATGAGACCCAGGTGCTGCGTGGCGCCGCGGCAGCCGTCGTCAAGAACATGAACACCTCGCTGGAGGTGCCCACCGCCACGAGCGTGCGGGCCATCCCGGCGAAGCTGATGATCGACAACCGCACCGTCATCAACAACCACCTCAAGCGCACCCGTGGCGGCAAGATCAGCTTCACCCACCTGCTCGGCTACGCGATCGTGCAGGCGGTCAAGAGCTTTCCGAACATGAACCGCCACTTCGCGGTCATCGACGGCAAGCCGAATGCGGTGACCCCGGCCCACACCAACCTGGGCCTGGCGATCGACCTGCAGGGCAAGGACGGCAAGCGTTCTCTGGTGGTCGCGGCCATCAAGGGCTGCGAGACCATGGCCTTCGGTCAGTTCATCGCGGCGTATGAGGACATCGTCCGGCGCGCGCGCGACGGCAAGCTCACCGCCGAGGACTTCTCCGGCGTGACGATCTCGCTGACCAACCCCGGCACGCTGGGCACCGTCCACTCGGTGCCGCGACTGATGGCCGGGCAGGGCGCGATCATCGGCGCGGGCGCCATGGAGTACCCCGCCGAGTTCCAGGGCGCCAGCGAGGAGCGCATCGCCGAACTCGGCATCGGCAAGCTGATCACGCTCACCTCGACCTACGACCACCGCATCATCCAGGGCGCGGAGTCCGGCGACTTCCTGCGCACCGTCCATCAGCTCCTGCTGTCCGACGAGTACTACGACGAGATCTTCACCGAGCTGGGCATCCCCTACGAGCCGATCCGGTGGCGCACCGACAACCCGGATGCGGTCACCGACAAGAACGCCAGGGTCATCGAGTTGATCGCGGCCTACCGCAACCGCGGCCACCTGATGGCCGACATCGACCCGCTGCGACTCGAGCGCGACAAGTGGCGCAGCCACCCCGACCTCGACGTGCTCACGCACGGCCTGACGCTGTGGGACCTGGACCGCGTGTTCAAGGTCGACGGCTTCGCCGGCAAGGAGTACAAGAAGCTGCGCGACGTGCTCTCGGTGCTGCGCGACGCGTACTGCCGTCACATCGGCGTCGAGTACACGCACATCCTCGAACCCGAGCAGCAGCAGTGGCTGCAGGAGCGGATCGAGGTCCGGCACGAGAAACCGACTGTCGCCCAGCAGAAGTACATCCTGAGCCGGCTCAATGCCGCCGAGGCGTTCGAGACCTTCCTGCAGACCAAGTACGTCGGGCAGAAGCGGTTCTCGCTCGAGGGCGCCGAGACCATCATCCCGATGATGGACGCCGCGATCGACCAGTGCGCCGAGCACGGCCTCGACGAGGTCGTCATCGGCATGCCGCACCGCGGCCGCCTCAACGTGCTGGCCAACATCGTCGGCAAGCCGTACGCGCAGATCTTCAGCGAGTTCGAGGGCAACCTCAATCCGTCGCAGGCGCACGGTTCGGGTGACGTGAAGTACCACCTCGGCGCGACCGGCACCTACATCCAGATGTTCGGCGACAACGACATCGAGGTGTCGTTGACGGCCAACCCGAGCCACCTTGAAGCGGTCGACCCTGTGCTCGAGGGGCTGGTGCGGGCCAAGCAGGACCTGCTCGACAAGGGCGACACCGACAGCGGCTTCTCCGTTGTTCCGCTCATGCTGCACGGCGACGCGGCGTTCGCCGGCCAGGGTGTCGTGGCCGAGACGCTGAACCTCGCACTGCTGCGCGGGTACCGCACCGGCGGCACGATCCACATGATCGTCAACAACCAGGTCGGCTTCACGACGTCTCCTGAGCACTCGCGGTCCTCGGAGTACTGCACCGACGTCGCCAAGATGATCGGCGCGCCGATCTTCCACGTCAACGGCGACGATCCCGAGGCGTGCGTCTGGGTGGCCAAGCTGGCGGTCGACTTCCGGCAGAAGTTCAAGAAGGACGTCGTCATCGACATGCTGTGCTACCGCCGCCGCGGGCACAACGAGGGCGACGACCCGTCGATGACGCAGCCCGCGATGTACGACGTGATCGACCACAAGCGCGGCGTCCGCAAGACCTACACCGAAGCCCTGATCGGCCGCGGCGACATCTCGATGAAAGAGGCCGAGGACGCGCTGCGCGACTACCAGGGGCAGCTGGAACGGGTGTTCAACGAAGTCCGCGAACTCGAGAAGCACGAGGTCGAGCCCAGCGAGTCGGTCGAATCCGACCAGGTCATCCCGCAGAAGCTGGCCACCGCGGTGGACAAGTCGGTGCTGTCCCGCATCGGCGACGCGCACCTGGCGATCCCCGACGGTTTCACCGTGCACCCACGGGTCAAGCCCGTACTGGAGAAGCGCCGCGACATGGCCTACGAGGGCAAGATCGACTGGGCCTTCGCCGAATTGCTGGCGTTCGGTTCGCTGGTCGCCGAGGGCAAGATGGTCCGGCTGTCGGGTCAGGACTCCCGCCGCGGCACGTTCACGCAGCGGCATTCGGTCGTGATCGACCGCAAGACCGGTGAGGAGTTCACCCCACTGTCGCTGCTGGCCACCAACGAGGACGGCACGCCCACCGGCGGCCGGTTCCTGGTGTACGACTCGGCGCTGTCGGAGTTCGCCGCGGTCGGCTTCGAGTACGGCTACTCGGTGGGCAACCCCGACGCACTGGTGCTGTGGGAGGCGCAGTTCGGCGACTTCGTCAACGGCGCACAGTCGGTGATCGATGAGTTCATCAGCTCGGGTGAGGCCAAGTGGGGCCAGACGTCGGACGTGGTGCTGCTGCTGCCGCACGGCCACGAGGGTCAGGGGCCGGACCACACGTCGGGCCGCATCGAGCGGTTCCTCCAGCTGTGTGCCGAGGGTTCGATGACCGTCGCTCAGCCGTCGACTCCGGCGAACTACTTCCACCTGCTGCGCAGGCACTCGCTCGACGGGATCCACCGCCCTCTGGTGGTGTTCACGCCGAAGTCGATGCTGCGAAACAAGGCCGCCGTCAGCGACGTCAAGGACTTCACCGAGTCGAAGTTCCACTCGGTGCTCGAGGAGCCCACCTACGAGGTCGGCGACGGCGACCGCTCGCTGGTCAAGCGCATCCTGATGTGCAGCGGCAAGCTGTACTACGAGTTGGTGGCGCGCAAAGCCAAGGACAAGCGCGATGACATCGCGATCGTCCGGATCGAGCAGCTGTATCCGCTGCCGCCGCGCCGCCTGCGCAAGACGCTGGAGCTGTATCCCAACGTCGAGCAGTACTTCTGGGTGCAGGAGGAGCCGGCGAACCAGGGTGCCTGGCCGACGTTCGGCTTGGCGCTGCCGGAGTTCCTGCCCGACATGCTGACCGGGATCAAGCGCATCTCGCGGCGCGCGATGTCGGCGCCGTCATCGGGTTCGTCGAAGGTGCATGCGGTCGAGCACCAGGAGATTCTCGACGAGGCTTTCGCCCAGTAGTCAAAAGAAATGTGCGGATCTGCAGCCTCAATCGCGAAAAAGGCTGCAGATCCGCACATTTTTTGCGTTAGAAGCCGAACAGACCCAGCGGAATCGGTGAGTCGCCGTTGGCGATCGAGGCCACCGCCCCGGGGCAGAACCACGTGATGGCCAGACCGGTGAACATGGTCGCGGGTCCGAGTGGCCTGCCGATCGACTCGGAGACCCTCCCGGCCACGTCGGCCATCTGCTGACCGGGTTCGGCAAGCATGGGGCACACCTGCTGGCCGACCTGCGTCGCCGTCGCCGGATCCAGGCCGGTGATCCCGGACTCGGTCACGGCGTTGAAGAACGCGTCGGTCTCAGGGTCGGCCTGAGCGGGAGAGGCGACGGACAGGCTCAGCGCGAGGCCTGCGGCGGCCAGCGAGCCTGCGGTCGCAATACGGATGCACTTCATGATGTGGGCATCGTATGCCGGATGGTGCTCGTTACCGAGCCGAACGACTGCCCCCTACCCCGAGAGGTACCGGCGGTATCGGGTAGCGTGACTGGCCAACTGGACGCGTAGGCCGAAGCGAGGGAGTTCGCCATGGAGGGGTTCGCCGGAAAAGTCTGTGTCGTGACGGGGGCGGGGTCCGGTATCGGACAGGCTCTGGCCATCGAACTGGGCCGTTCAGGAGCCAAACTGGCCATCAGCGATGTCGACATCGAGGGCCTGGCCAAGACCGAAGCAGAACTGAAGGCGATCGGCGCACCGGTCAAGGCCGACCGCCTCGACGTCACCGAGCGTGAAGCGTTCCTGCTGTACGCCGACGAGGTCAAGGCGCACTACGGCAAGGTCAACCAGATCTACAACAACGCCGGCATCGCGTTCACCGGCGACGTCGAGGTCTGCGACTTCAAGGACATCGAGCGGATTATGGACGTCGATTTCTGGGGCGTCGTCAACGGCACCAAGGCCTTCCTGCCGCACCTCATCGAGTCCGGCGACGGGCACGTCGTCAACGTCTCGAGCCTGTTCGGCATCTTCTCGGTGCCGGGTCAGTCGGCGTACAACGCCGCGAAGTTCGCCGTCCGCGGCTTCACCGAGGCCCTGCGCCAGGAGATGATCACCAAGAAGCGCCCGGTCCAGGTGACCGCAGTGCACCCCGGAGGCATCAAGACCGCGATCGCGCGCAATGCCACCGCGGCCGAGGGACTCGATCCCAAGGAATTGGCCCAGGAGTTCGACCGCAAGCTCGCCCGCACCACTCCGGAAAGGGCCGCCACGATCATCCTTGAGGCCGTCCACAAGAAGAAGGCCCGCGTCCTTGTGGGCGCTGACGCCAAGATCCTCGACGTCATCGTGCGGATCACCGGATCGGGCTACCAGCGGCTGTTCTCAAAGGTGCTCAGCAAGGCCGCACCCAACGTGCACTGATCTAGCGGCCCAGCGGGTTCTCGACCAGCCACGCGTCGGCGACGGCACGTGGATCCGCACCGTCGTCCACCTGCTGACGCATCTGCTTGAGCGTCGCGGTGTCGAGCACGCCCGCAACCTCGTTGAGGGCCAGCACCTGCCGTGCGGTCAGCTCATTTCGCCGATACAGCGGCACGGCGTTCTGCGCCTGAATCAGCGACGGCTTGCCGTCGGCCAGCGCGACGACCGTGCCGGGCACGTCGGGATCAGCCGTCGTGGCCCAGGCGATGTTGATCTGACCGCCCGACAGCGCCTCGAAAAGCTCAGCGCTGCTGCCGAATTCGCGCGGTGGCGCGAGCCTGCACTTCCCCACCGCCGCGGGGACGACGGCGCCGCGCAGCGCACCCGCGCGAATCTGCGTGCAGTGCTTGACCAGGATGGGCAGATCCCGCCCACCCCACGCGGTGGCCGTGCCCTCGGTGACGACGGCGGCTGGTTTGTCCTCGGCGGCCGTGGCGAAATCGCCCGCGCCGACGCCTTCGGGCAGCACCCCGACCATGGCCTTGTAGACCTGCTCATCGCCGGCGCCCCGAGTGCCGGGGGCGAACGTCTGCAGCAGCTGACCGGTGAACCCGGGCACCACGGTGACCTCGCCGGAGTCCAGCGCGCGCAGCGGATCCGGAAGCTCGACGACGTGCGCGGGTGTCCCGTAGTAGCGCAGCGCCGCCGCGTACAGGTTGGCCAGCAGCACGGACTCCGTCGAGGAGGTGGCGCCCACGGCCACCGAATGCGGTGGCGTCTGCGGACCGCCACAACCGACCAGCAGCAGGGCCAGCAGACCCCACAGAATGGTCGGCCGCAGCGCGCGGATGCAGCTCAGGGGCTAGTCCTCGTCCTCGTCGACCGCAGCGGCCACCGCTGCGGCGACTGCGGGTCCGACCCGCGGATCCAGCGGGCTCGGCACGATGTGCTCAACCGCCAGGTCGTCGCCCACCACGCTGTGGATGGCTTCGGCAGCAGCGACTTTCATCTTCTCCGTGATCCGGCGGGCCCCGGCGTCCAGCGCCCCGCGGAACACACCGGGGAAGGCCAGCACGTTGTTGATCTGGTTCGGGAAGTCACTGCGTCCCGTGGCGACCACCGCGGCGTACTTGTGCGCGATGTCGGGGTGGATCTCGGGATCCGGGTTGCTCAACGCGAACACGATGCTGTTGGGCGCCATCGTCGCGATGAGCTCCTCTGGCACCACACCGGCCGACACACCCAGAAACACGTCGGCGCCGTCGAGGGCCTCCGCGAGGCCGCCGGTGCGTCCGGCGGGGTTCGTGCGCTCGGCCAGTTCGGCCTTGAACGAGTTCAGGTCGTCGCGCTCGCGGTGCACGATGCCCTTGGAGTCCAGCACCGTGATGTCGGTGATACCGGCGGCCAGCAGGATGTTGGCGCAGGCGACGCCCGCGGCACCGGCGCCAGAGATCACCAGGCGCAGCGAGGCCATGTCACGGTTGAGCACCTTGGTGGCGCCCAGCAGCGCCGCGAGGACGACGATCGCCGTCCCGTGCTGGTCGTCGTGCATGACCGGGCAGTCCAGCGCCTCGATCACGCGGCGCTCGATCTCGAAGCAGCGCGGCGCGGAGATGTCCTCCAGGTTGACCGCGCCGAAGCTCGGCCGCAGGCGGATGAGCGTCTCAACGATCTCGTCGGGATCCTTGGTGTCGAGCACGAGCGGGATCGAGTCCAGCCCACCGAATTCCTTGAACAGCGCGCTCTTGCCCTCCATGACGGGCAGCGACGCCGACGGACCGATGTCTCCGAGGCCCAGCACCGCGGTGCCGTCGCTGACCACGACCACCAGACGGTTTGCCCAGGTGTAGCGCTTGGCCAGGGTGGCATCGGTGGCGATCGCGCGGCTGACCTGCGCAACGCCCGGGGTGTAGGCGATCGAAAGCGCACGCTGGGTGTCCAGCGGCGACTTCAACTCGACTGACAGCTTGCCGCCGACATGGGCGTCAAAGATTTCCTCGTCCTCAATGACGAGATGCGGGGTGCTCACTGTTTCAGCCACCGCGTCAGGTTACTTGACCCAACATCCTCACCGGGGACGGTTCCCCCCTCGTGAGGAGGAGGTGTGGGTGGGGGCGCGTAGCATCACCAATGCACTCCACGGCAGAAGCGGGGAGGTAGGTCCATGCCATCATTTCGTGCGCTTCCGCCGTCGTTGACCGGCGCCAATCGGACGCCGGGCCAAGGGATCGACGCCAAGCCGATCCCTGTCCCCGTGTCGCGCGCCATGGTCGACTGCGCCGTCTACGTCGACGGCACCCGCCAACCGGGCAAGTACACCCACGCCGCGGCCGTCGAGCGCACCCGCGAACTGGTGGCCGCGGGCCAGAACGCGTTCGTGTGGATCGGGCTGCACGAGCCCGACGAACACCAGATGCATTCGGTCGCAGACATTTTCGGACTGCACCCGCTGGCCGTCGAGGACGCCGTGCATGCCCATCAGCGGCCCAAGCTCGAGCGTTACGACAACACCCTGTTCCTGGTGCTCAAAACCGTCAACTACGTCCCCCACGAATCTGTGGCGCTGGCCCGCGAGATCGTCGAGACCGGCGAGATCATGGTGTTCGTCGGGTCCGACTTCGTGGTCACGGTGCGGCACGGCGACCACTCCGGCCTGGCCGGCGTGCGCAGGCGGTTGGAGGACGAATCCAAACACCTGGCGCTGGGCCCGTACGGCGTCATGCATGCGATCGCCGACCACGTCGTCGACACCTATCTCGAGGTCACGCAGCTGATGGAGTGCGACGTCGACGCCATCGAAGAGGAGACGTTCTCCTCGACCGCGAAGACCGACATCGAGCAGATCTACATGCTCAAGCGGGAAGTGGTCGAGTTGCGCCGCGCCGTCGCGCCACTGTCGGTGGAACTGGGCCGGATCAACTCCGAGTTCAAGGATCTGATGACCAAAGAGGTGCTGCGCTATATGCGCGACGTCCTCGACCATCAGACCCGGGCCGCCGACCGGATCGCCAGCTACGACGAGATGCTGACGTCACTGGTGCAGGCCGCGCTCGCCAAGGTCGGCATGCAGCAGAACGTCGACATGCGCAAGATCTCGGCGTGGGTCGCGATCGCGGCCGTGCCCACGATGATCGCCGGCATCTACGGGATGAACTTCGACCACATGCCGGAACTCGACTGGACGCTGGGCTATCCCTCGGTCCTGCTGTTCATGCTGCTGGTGTGCGCCACGCTGTACCGCATTTTCCGCCGCAACCACTGGCTCTAGTTCTCTTGCCGAGCAGACGCACACTCGCATGAATTCCGCCCGCTTGGGGCGATTGTGTGTCTGCGCGCGGGAGGGTTAGACGCGGGCGGGGTCGAGAACATCGGTGCCGTCCTGCTCCCAGGTGCGACGCAGTTCGTCGGCCCCCTTGAGCCGAACCCACGCGGCCTCGTTCCCCGTGATCGGCACCGCCGTCAGGAACTGCACGGGATCCATGGGTGCGGGCCGGGGCAACTCGGGGATCTGCGGTTCCCCCAGCAGCACCGCGGAAAGCGGCGCGTGGCCGGGTTGCGCCGCCCACAGCGCAGCACCGAGATCGATGAGGGCGTCGGGCAGCAGCACGATGCCGTCGACCGCGGGTGTCGCGGCCAGCAGTGCCACCGTCCGCGCGATGCCCGGCGTCGGGATGGTCGGACGCAGGCTCACGACGACTTCGGCGCGGGGCCCTCGGACCGGGTCGGCGGTCGGGGCCGTCGGGTCCCCCATCGGATGACGCGAGCAGCCCAACGACACATAGTGCACGACGCCGTCCAGGCCGGGACGGGGATCGGGCCCGAACCGCAGCACCGTGATGGGTTCGACGCCGAGGAACGTCACGCTGGCGGAATCCGGCTCGCCGCCGATTCCCGCCTGCGCGAAATGCTCGATCAGGTGGGCGCGAACGTCGTCGAGAACCGAGGTCACCTGGCTCCGGGCACCGGCAGCGTGAGGTTCACTCCGGAGTCGGCGTCGAACACCAGGACCTTGGACGACTCGAATGCCAGGGTGAGCGTCTGGCCCGAGGCCGCGGTCGAGTCGGTCGACACTCGCGCGACGAAATCATTGGCGCCCGAACCGGATTCGGCGGCCAACTCGGCCAGCTGCTCGGCGCGCGCGCTGTCCCCCGCCGTCGTGAAGTACACGTACTTGTCGGCGCCGAGCGACTCCACGAGATCAACCGTGACATCGAAGGTCAGGGCGCGGATGCGCTGGTAACCGTCGATCAGCGCGGCGTCCTCGAACTGCTCGGGCCGCACGCCCACGATGACGTTCTTCGGGGTCGGATGCGACGCGATGCTGTCGAGCGCCTCCTGCGTCAGCGTGACCTCGCCGAACGGCAGTCGGACACCGACATCCGTGAGGGTGGCCGGGAAGAAGTTCATCGACGGCGATCCGATGAACCCCGCGACGAACAGGTTCGCCGGCCGGGAGTACAGCTCGTCGGGGGTGCCGATCTGCTGAGCCACACCCGCGCGCATCACCACGACGCGGTCGCCCAGCGTCATGGCCTCGGTCTGATCGTGGGTCACGTAGACCGTCGTGGTGCCCAGTCGCTGCTGCAGGCGGGCGATCTCGCCGCGCATCTGCACGCGCAGCTTGGCATCGAGATTCGACAGCGGCTCGTCCATCAGGAACGCCTTGGGATTGCGCACGATCGCGCGGCCCATCGCGACACGCTGGCGCTGCCCACCGGAGAGCTGCGAGGGCTTGCGGTCCAGGAGTTCGGTCAGGTCGAGGATCTTCGCGGTGTCCTCGACCTTCTTGGCGATGTCGGCCTTGGCCGCCTTCGCCAGGGTCAGCGGAAAGGCGATGTTCTGCCGCACCGTCATGTGCGGATAGAGCGCATAGGACTGGAACACCATCGCGATGTCGCGGTCCTTGGGGGCCTTCTCGTTGACCCGTTCGCCGGCGATCGTCAACTCGCCCGAGGAGATGTCCTCCAGGCCCGCAATCATGTTCAACGTCGTGGACTTGCCGCACCCCGACGGCCCGACCAGGATGACGAACTCGCCGTCGGCGATCGTGAGCGACAGATCCTTGACGGCATCCCGCACACCCTTGCCGTCGGCGTAACTCTTGGTCACATGCGACAGGACAATCTCGGCCATCGCTACCCTTTCACCGCACCAGAGGTCAGTCCGGCGACGATGCGCCGTTGGAAGATCAGAACAAAGATGATGATCGGCACCGTGATCACCATGGCACCGGCCGCGATGGAACCCGTGGGCTCCTCGAACTGCGAACTGCCGGTGAAGTTGGCGATCGCCACCGGTGCGGTGATGGCCGACTTGGTGGCCGTCAGCGACAGTGCCAGCAGCAGGTCGTTCCACGCGAAGATGAAAACCAGGATCGCGGCCGTGACGATGCCGGGCGCGGCCAATGGCGCGATCACCTTCCGGAAGGCCTGGGCGGGCGTGGCGCCGTCCATCTTGGCGGCCTTCTCGAGGTCCCACGGGATCTCGCGGAAGAACGCCGACAGCGTGTAGATCGCGAGCGGCAGGGCGAACGTGATGTAGGGAATGATCAGCCCGAGCCAGGTGTCGAACAGCCCGATGGTGCGCCACAGGTTGAAGATCGGTGTCACCAGGGAGATCTGGGGGAACATCGCGATCAGCAGGGCCATCCCGACGAGGACCTTCTTGCCCGGGAAGTCCAGGCGCGCCACCGCATACGCGGCCATGCCGCCGATCACCACAGCGACGAGGGTCGTGATGAGCCCGATGCCGATGGAGTTGATCAGCGCCGAGTTGAACACATTGGTGTTTCCGCCGACAAAGATGGCCTTGTAGTTGTCGAACGTGATCTCCGACGGAATCAGCTTGCCGTCCTTGACCGCTGAGGTCGGCTTGAGCGACAGCGACAGGATCCACAGCACCGGCAGCATCGCGTAGATCACCACGACGATGTTGACGATGGTCCAGCCTGCGGCCCGACTGGGAGCCACCCGCTCCGACATCTAGCGCACCTCGCTATCGGAACCCGGCGCCGAGGCGCCGAACAGCTTGATGAAGACGAACGCGATGATCGCGACGCATAGGAACACCAACACGCTGATCGCCGAGCCCAACCCGATCGAGAAACCCTTGAACAGGTTGTCGTAACCCAGGATTGAGACCGACGCGGTGTTGTTCGAGCCGCCGGTCAGAATGTAGATGTTGTCGAAGATGCGGAATGCGTCCAGCGTCCGGAACAGCAGTGCCACCAGGATCGCCGGCTTCATCAACGGCAGGATGATCCTGGTCAGCCGCTTCCATCCGCCTGCGCCGTCCACCTGGGCCGCCTTGAGCAGGTCGTCGGGCACCAGTGCGAGACCGGCGAGCAGCAGCAGCGCCATGAACGGCGTGGTCTTCCACACCTCAGCCAGGATCACCACGGCCAGCGACGGCCATTGTTCCGTCAGCGGCGCGGCGCCGTCGGGCAGCAGGTTGGCCAGGTAGCCCGTGCCGGGCGTCCAGGCGTAGTACCAGCTGTAGGCGGCCGCCACGGTGACGATCCCGTACGGGATCAGGATCACCGTGCGCACCAAGCCTTTTCCGAAGATGGTGCGGTGCATCACCAGCGCCAGTGCCATGCCCAGCACGAACTCGATGGCCACCGAGATCACGGTGATCAGGGTGGTCACCAGAAGCGCTGTCCACCAGTAGCCGTCCGTCAGGACCGTGACGTAGTTGCTCAAGCCGACGAACGTCGTGTCGTCCGGTTCGGCCAGGTTGTAGCGCTGCAGGCTCAGCCACACGGCGTACCCGATCGGGTACGCCGTGACCGCCACCATGAGGAAGACCGCGGGTGCGATCAGCCAGAAGGCCAGTCGCCGTTCGGATCTCTTGTCGTCGGTGAGCTGCCCGGGCGCGGGCGCGGTGACCGTCACGGGATCAGTCCTTTGCCGTCGATCGCCTTCTGGACCTGCTCGGCGAGTTCATCGGCGGTGCGCTCGGGATCGATCGCACTGACAGGAGCCAGCGTCGCCGACATCATGGTCGACACCGGTTGATACAGCGGCGTCGCGGGTCGCACGGCAGCGTTGGTGAGCTGATCCTGGATGATCGCGTACTGCGGGTACTTCTTCTGGAACGCCGGATCGGAGTACAGCGAGGTCCGCACCGCAGGCAGGCCGCCCTCGATCGAGGTGAACCGCTGGTTCTCGACACTGCGCAGGCACCGGACCGCCTCGAAGGCCTCGGCCTTGTGCTTGGTTGTCTTCGCCACGGCCAGATTGAGCCCGCCGAGCGTCACGCGGGCCGGTTCGCCCTCGCGCACAGCGGGGTACGGCGCGAAGCCGAACACCTTCTGGCTCTCGGTGTAGGCGATGTCGAACTGCTCATCGGTCGGCGAGAAGGTGCCGACGTCGTTGATCGCACCCTGGAGTTCGGGCCGCTCGTTGAGCGGAAGGTACGACACACCACCCTTGACGGCGTTCTCCAGCATCGACGGAAGCACGAAGGGCCAGTTGACCTCCAGCGCGGCGTTGCCCTGCTCGAGCGCGAGTCGCGCGGTGCCCTCGTCGGTCTGAGTGATCGACGGGTCGGCGCCCGGTGCGGTGGCCACGGCCTTCATGATCGACAGCGCCTTGACGGTCGCCTCACGGTGCTCGGGGGTGTCGACGAGTGTCACGGTCTTGCCGTCGTCGGACAGGACCTGTCCGCCCGCGCTCTGCAGCAGCGTGTTGAACCACACCACGAGGCCCTCGTACTGCTTGGCCTGCACGGCGATCCAGCTCGGCTTGCCCTCGGAGTGCAGGCGGGTGGCCTCGGCGACCATGCCGTCCCACGTGGCCGGCGGCGCGTCCATGAGATCGGCCCGGTACCAGAGCAGTTGGGTGTTGGTCGTGATCGGCGCGGCGTACAGCTTGTCCTGCCACTTCGCGGTCTCCAACGGACCGGGCAGCGTGTTCGACATGGCGTCGGCCTCGGCCTCGCCCGTGGGATCGTCGGAAAGCGGCAGCGCCCAACCGGCCTCCGCGAACTCAGCGGTCCACACCACGTCGAGAGCCATCACGTCGAGCGTGCGGTCGTTGCCCGTCAGCCGCCGCGCCAGCTGCAGGCGCTGATCGTCAGCGCCCTTGGGCAGGCTGATCTGCTGGATCGTGAACTTCCCGCCGAGTTGTTCATTGCAGCGTTTGGCCACGGCCGTGAACGTCGCGGTCTCGCTGGCCGGCGTGTAGTAGCTGATCACCAGCCCGTCGGAGGATTCACCGCACGCCGAAACCGTCGAAGCCACAGTCAGTGCCGCCACTGCGCCGGCGCCAAATCTCCACATGCGGGTACGCAGACCCGTCGAGCGTGCGCACGCTGTCACGAACCGCTCACACCGCCTCTCGGCTTCGGCCATCGGGTTACTCCCGCGCCAGAACCGTAGAGCCACGGCCACGTGACATGCAACACCTGCGCCAGGCGCGTCGTAATTCGACGACGCGCAGGCGCACGGATCAGATCTGCAAGCGCGCCAGCAGGTCCCGCCCCTGCTCGGCGTTCTTCGGGTCGCAGAGGACGTCATAGCGGCCGGCGACGAGCTGCATCGTGGAGCTGAAATCGCGTGTGCCGCGCGCCATCGCGTACGGAATCGCAGAGCTGATCAGACCGAAGAAGACACCCGCGATCAGGCCGGTGAGCAGCGCCGACCAGGGATTCTCACTGAAGAAACCGAGCACCAGGCCGATGAAGATGCCCAGCCAGGCACCGGTCAGCACACCGCCACCGAGCACCTTGGGCCAGGACAGCCGGCCCGTCACCCGTTCGACCTGCATGAGGTCCACCCCGACGATCGTGACCTGCTGGACCGGAAACTGTTGATCCGACAGGTGGTCGACGGCGCGCTGGGCTTCGGCGTACGTCGGATAGGACGCGATCGGCCACCCTTTCGGCGGGGTGGGCAGACCGACGGGCCTACGCGCGCCGGAAGCCGGTGTGGCGCCAGCGGGAGATCCCGGCTGGAATGGACTGGTCATCGTTGGTCATTCTCCTCTTCAGATGCCCGCGGTGCCACCCGTTCGAGCCGATCGGGCGGGGCGGGCCGAACCGCTTTCCGGCTCAACGAACTCAAGCCGCCCATAGTGCCTGCCTGCGACAAGACCACCGCGCTACCTGCACATACGCTAGGTTTATCACCATGACTGCGGCGGATGGCGAACCCGGCCGAAATCCGCATCCTTCGGACATTGGGCGCACCCCGCCGGCCTCGCCCGCCGGGCAGTTCACGCCCAATCCATTCGGCGCGGGCAGTGCCCCGCCACCGCGTTCGGGCACCAATGCGCTTGCGGTGGTGTCGTTGGTGTCCTCGGTAGCCGGCCTCGCGCCGTACTTCGGCGGTCTGCTCTCGATCGTCGGCATCGTGCTGGGCACCATCGCGCTCAATCAGATCAGGCAGGCGCCCCAGGGCGGCTACGGGTTGGCCGTCGCTGGCATCGTGGTGGGAGTGGCCACCTTGATCATCGGCCTGATCTGGACCATCTACGCAATGCGATGAGGATATGACGACACCACCACCCGGCACCCCCGGTGACCCCAACGGCGAGCAGTCACAGCCTGATCCCTACTCGCCGGTGGACTATCCGGCGTATCCCCCTCCGCCGTCGGCCTATCCCCCGCCGCCGAGCTACCCCTCGTCCTACCCCCCGCCACCGTCGGGCGGCTACCCCCCGCCGCCGTCCAGCGGCTACCCGCCGCCACCGGCGGGGGCCTACCCGCCACCGCCGTCGGGCTACCCCGCGTCCTATCCCCCGCAGCCCTCAGGCGGCTACTCCGCACCGGGCGCGTATCCGCCTGCGGCAGGCGGATATCCCGCGCCGTACCCGGGTTCGGCGAACCCCTATGACCCCTACGGTCAGCAGCGGCCGACGGGCACCAACACCATGGCCATCGCGTCGCTGGCGACCTCGGCCGGCGGTTTGGTGCTGACCCTGCTCTGCTGCGCGTTCATCGTCGCGCCGATCGTGGGCATCGTGCTCGGGGTCGTCGCGCTGAACCAGATCAAGACCACAGGCCAACCGGGCCGCGGTCTGGCGATCGCGGGCATCGTGGTCGGCGCGCTGACCCTCCTGCTCGCCCTGATATTGGTGATCGCGGTCGGCGCAGTGGGGTTGAACTCGCCCGACTACTCGTCGATTTAGCTCGGCGGCGTGAAGGGCGCGCCCTGACGCTGCATACCCGCGGCGCGCCCCTTCGCCGCGATCACCAGAGCCATCTTGCGGCTGGCCTCGTCGATCATCTCGTCGCCGAGCATCACCGCGCCGCGTGCGCCGCCCGCGGAGGACGTGTGCCACTCGTAGGCCTCGAGGATCAGTTCGGCATGGTCGTAGTCCTGCTGGCGCGGGCTGAAGATGTCGTTTCCGGCCTCGATCTGGTCGGGATGCAGCACCCATTTGCCGTCATAGCCCAGCGCGGCCGAGCGACCCGCCACACGCCGGAACCCCTCGACATCGCGGACTTTCACGAACGGCCCGTCGATCGCCGCGACCCCGTGGGCGCGCGCCGCGATCAGGATGGACATGAGCACGTGGTGGTGTGCGTCGCCGATGTCGTAGCCCTCGGGCTGGCCGCCGACCTCCAACGTGCGCATGTTGAGACTCGCCGCCATGTCGCCCGGGCCCAACACCAGCGCGTGCACGCGCGGGTGCGCGGCGATGGCGTTGATGTTGGTCAGGCCCTGAGCATCCTCGATCTGGGCGTCGATGCCGATGCGGCCCACCTCGAGTCCGTGGCTCAGTTCGAGCTGGGTCAACAGCAGATCGAGTGCGGTGACGTGGGCGACCTCGGTCACCTTGGGCAGGATCACCACGTCGAGGTGCTCCCCCGCCGCGGCGACGACTTCGATGATGTCGGCGTGCGTCCACGGCGTGGTCCAGTCGTTGACCCGCACACCACGCAGTTGACCGGCCCAGCCCGGCTCGGCCAACGCCGCGGCCACCTCGGCGCGCGCCGTGGCCTTGGCCTCGGGCGCGACCGCGTCCTCGAGGTCCAGGAAGACCTCGTCGGCGGGCAGCAGCTTGGCCTTGTCGATCATCTTGCGGCTGCTGCCGGGCACCGAGAGACACGTCCTGCGGGGTCGATACGCGCTATTCACGGTTCCACTCCTACCCTTAACACTCATGGCGTCCGTCAACAGGGTCTACGCGGCACGTCTGGCTGGGTTGGTGGTGCTGGGACCCGACGGGGAGTCGCTGGGCCGGGTCCGCGACGTCGTCATCAGCATCAGCATCGTGCGCCAGCAGCCCCGCGTACTGGGCCTTGTCGTCGAATTGCTCACGCGGCGAAGAATTTTCGTACCCATTCTGCGGGTCACGGCGATCGAACCGCACGCCGTCACCCTCACCACCGCCAACGTGTCGCTGCGCCGCTTCGTCCAGCGTCCCGGTGAAGTCCTGGTGCTCGGGCAGGTGCTCGACACCCGCGTACAGGTCAACGATCCCGAGTACGAACAGCTTGCCGGCATCGACCTGACCGTCGTCGACCTCGCGATCGAGCAGATCCGGTCGCGCGATTGGCTCGTCACGCGGGTCGCCGTCCGCAGCCAGCGCCGGTTGGGCCGGCGCAGCAACGTCTACGTGGTCGACTGGCAGAACGTCTCCGGCCTGACGCCGTCGGGGCTGGCCATGCCGGGCCAGGGTGTGGCCCAGCTTCTGCACCAGTTCGAGGATCAGCGGCCCATCGAGGTGGCCAACGCGATCCGCGAGTTGCCGCGCAAGCGCCGCAACGAGGTCGTCACGGCCCTCGACGACGAACGGTTGGCCGACATCCTGCAGGAGCTGTCCGAGGACGAACAGATCGACGTGCTGCAGTCGCTGGACACCGAACGGGCCGCCGACGTGCTCGAGGCGATGGATCCCGACGACGCCGCCGACCTGCTGGGTGTGCTGAACCCGACCGAGGCCGAGGTGCTGCTGGCCCGGATGGACCCCGAGGATTCCGACCCGGTGCGCCGCCTGCTGCAGCACTCCCCCGACACCGCGGGTGGCCTGATGACGTCGAACCCCGTCGTGCTGGCCCCCGACACGACCGTGGCCGAGGCGTTGGCGCGGGTGCGCGACGCCGACCTGTCGCCGGCACTGGCCTCGTTGGTATTCGTGGTGCGTCCCCCCACCGCCACCCCGACGGGCCGGTACCTGGGCTGCGTGCACCTGCAGCGCCTCCTGCGCGAGCCACCCGCGGCCCTAGTCAGCGGGATCGTCGACGCCGATCTGCCGAGCCTGGAGCCGGACATGTCCCTGGCAGCCCTCACCAGGTACTTCGCGGGCTACAACCTGGTGTGCGGGCCCGTCGTCGACGAGGAGGGGCACCTGCTGGGCGCCGTCACGGTGGACGACATCCTCGACCATCTGCTGCCCCACGACTGGCGGGCCAGCGAGGGTGAGCCCGAACTGGACACGGCCCCATGAGCGACTCGACTTCACGCGGACGTCTCGACACGCCGCGCACGTCCCGCTTCGCGCCCCGTGTTGATGTCGAGGCGGTCGGCCGGTTCAGCGAGAACATCGCCCGGTTCCTGGGTACGGGGCGCTACCTGGCCTTCCAGACCATCTTCGTGATCGTCTGGATCGCGCTGAACCTGTTCGCGGTCGGCCTGGAGTGGGACCCCTACCCGTTCATCCTGTTGAACCTCGCGTTCTCGACGCAGGCCGCCTACGCCGCACCGCTGATCCTGCTGGCGCAGAACCGTCAGGAGAACCGCGACCGCGTCTCGCTCGACGAGGACCGGCGTCGCGCCGAGCAGACGAAGGCCGACACCGAATACCTGGCCCGCGAGCTTGCCGCACTGCGCCTGGCGATCGGCGAAGTGGTCACCCGCGACTACCTGCGCCGCGAACTCGAGGAACTGCGCGACATGCTCGAGGCGCTGCAGCCTGACCGCACCGACGAGAAGCCCAAGTCCGGCAAGGGCGACGGGGGCAAAAAATCCTCGTGATCTGGGCAGCAGAGCAGTTGCGAGACCATTGTCGCCACAGCCGTCACAAGACTATGTATGGTGACTTGGTTCACAACTGGAACAACGAGACTCATCTGGCAGCAACGAGGACGGTCGAGTGCGCATAGGCGGAGGCTCGGGTGAGCGCCCGGCCCTGGCGACGGCTCTGACTTCCGCGCGCGGCCGACTCTCCCGCGTCGCACATTCACCGGTCATCGGCGTCGGGATCATCACCCCGCTGGTCCTGGCCGCGGCCGTCGGTGCGTCGGGCCCGACGCTGGCCCCCAACGACGACAACGTTTACGACACCGACGTGACGCCCATGGTCGCGGTCGCACCCACGCCGCGCGACACATCGGGTCCCACCGTGATCGCCGTCGCGCGGCCTCCGACACCGTTCCACGTCGCCAAAGCGAACGTGTCGGCCCCACCGCCCAGCGTCGTGGTGTCGGCACCCGGCGCCATGCGCATCCCCGCGATCGCGCTGAGCGCCTACCGCAACGCCGAGTCGATGATGACGCGCGCGTACCCGAACTGCGGCGTCAGCTGGAACCTGCTGGCCGGCATCGGACGCATCGAGTCCGGCCACGCCAACGGCGGCGCCACCGACACCCGTGGCAACCCCGTCAACCCGATCTACGGCCCCGCGCTCGACGGCACACTGCCCGGCAACGAGGTCATCGTGCAGAGCGTGCAGGCCGGGCGCGTGACCTACGTCCGGGCAATGGGCCCGATGCAGTTCCTGCCGGGCACCTGGTCGCGCTACGCCTCCGACGGTGACGGCGACGGCAAGGCCGACCCTCAGAACGTGTACGACGCCGCGCTGGCCGCGGCCCGCTACCTGTGCAGCGGCAACATGAACCTGCGCGATCAGAACCAGGTGCTGACCTCAATCCTGCGCTACAACAACTCGATGGCCTACGCCCGCAACGTGCTCGGCTGGGCCGGGGCCTACGCGACCGGCGTCGCTCCGCTCGATCTGCCGCCGATCAACGGAACTCCGCCGATCGCCGACACCCACATCGAGGCGTTCGAGGGCATTCAGGGGTTCCAGGGCCTCGGGCCGGATCTGCCGGGGACCAGCCTGAGCAACCCGATCGGTGAGCTTCCGGTGTTCAACCTGACGCCGACCGACATGGCCAACCAGCTGCCCGTGCCGCCTGGCCCGGCCGCGACGGGCGCGGGCACCGCACCCGACTCGCCCTGTGCGGTGTTCTGCATCGGCGGCAACCCCGCGCAGACGCCCACGCCCGCGGCGCCGCCGCCCGCGCCGTTCCTGCCGCCGTGGATGGCTCCCCCGCCGCCGCCACCGCCGCCGGCGGCCGCACCGCTGCCCGCGACACCACCGCTGCCGGGCATGCCCGGTGCACCGGTGCCAGCACCGGTACCGGGTCCGGCTCCGGCCGAGTCAGCACCCCCAGCGCCGGGCTCCGCCTCACTGGGACCGCTGCCCGGGCCCGCGGAGGCGCCGGCCTCCTGAGGCCGTCGACGCCTGCGCTGAAAATCGGGTCAGCACCCCCCACTAGACTCCGTGGTGATGACTGAAACCTCCGATCTCGCCGGGGCCGTGCGCACTGCGCTGGCCAAGGTGATCGATCCTGAACTGCGCCGCCCCATCACCGAACTCGGGATGGTGAAGAACATCGACGTCGACGCCGACTCGGCGATCCACGTCGAGATCTACCTGACCACCGCGGCCTGCCCGAAGAAGACCGAGATCAGCGAGCTGGTCACCCAGGCCGTCGCGGACGTGCCCGGCACCGGTGCGGTCCGGGTCAGCCTCGATGTGATGAACGACGAACAGCGCGCCGAGCTGCGCAAGCAGCTTCGCGGTGACGCGGCCGAACCGGTCATCCCGTTCGCGCAGCCTGGATCTCTGACCCGGGTGTACGCCGTGGCCTCCGGCAAGGGCGGTGTGGGCAAGTCCAGCGTCACCGTGAACCTGGCCGCGGCGATGGCCGCCCGTGGGCTGTCGGTCGGTCTGCTGGACGCCGACATCTACGGCCATTCGGTGCCACGCATGATGGGCACCAACGACCGACCCACGCAGGTGGACTCGATGATCGTGCCGCCCGTCGCGCACGACGTGAAGGTCATCTCGATCGCCCAGTTCACCCAGGGCAACACGCCTGTGGTGTGGCGCGGGCCGATGCTGCACCGCGCGCTGCAGCAGTTCCTGACCGACGTCTACTGGGGCGATCTCGACGTGCTGCTGCTCGACCTGCCGCCGGGCACCGGGGACGTCGCGATTTCGATCGCGCAGTTGATCCCCAGCGCGGAGATCCTGGTTGTCACCACGCCGCAGTTGGCGGCCGCCGAGGTGGCCGAACGGGCGGGCGCGATTGCGCTGCAGACGCGGCAGCGCGTCGTCGGCGTCGTGGAGAACATGTCCGGACTGGTGCTGCCCGACGGCACCACCATGCAGGTGTTCGGCGAGGGCGGCGGCAAGCAGGTCGCCGAGAGCCTGAGCCGGTCGGTGGGCGCCGACGTCCCGCTGCTGGGGCAGGTGCCGCTGGATCCGGCCCTCGTGGCCGCAGGCGACACCGGTGTGCCGCTGGTGCTGTCGGCGCCGGACTCGGCTGCGGGTAAGCAGCTCCGGAGCATCGCCGACTCACTGTCGGAGCGCAAGCGGGGCCTGGCCGGCATGTCGCTGGGATTGGACACCACCCGCCGCTGAGCGCCGCCCGCATTCTCTCGCCGAGACTGCGGTGGCCGCGATCAGCAGCGCGGAAATTCGCACTCCCCGCAGTGTCGGCGGGAAGGACTCAGGTGGCGTCGGGGTCGAACTTCGTCGGGCCCGGCGTGCTGGGCTCGACGGCGGGCGTCGGCGAGGGTGCCGACACGGGCTTGACGGCGGGACCGTTCGACGTCGGCGATCCCTTCAGCTCATCGACGTCAAAGGCCTTGAAGACCGAATCATCGCCCTCAAGAAGGTGTTTGGTGATGGCGGCCCGCGGGGTCATCCCCCGCAGCCGGTTCAACTCGGACAGCGGCTCACGCAGGTCGTCGAACTCGGGGCCGAGATCCTCGCGCAACTGACTGGTGGCGCCGCTGACGTAGTCGCGCGCCTGGCGCAACGCACCGGAGGTCCAGCGGATCGCACCGGGCAGACGTTCCGGGCCGAGGACCACCAGGCCGATGATCACCAGCACCAGCATCTCGCCCCAGCCGACATTGGCGAACATGTCTAGCCGTCCGCCTGCGGAATGACGCGCAGGGTGACATGCCTGCCGTCGCGAACGACCTCGATGTCAGCCTCTTCACCCGGCTTCAACTGCCGCACGGCGACGATCATCTCGTCGGCGTCCGCGACCTTGCGATCTCCGACCCGAACCACCACGTCATTCTCCAGGATGCCGGCCTTCTCCGCCGGGCCACCCGCCTTGACGTTGGCCACCTGCGCGCCGGACGCCAGGTCGTTGCTGACCGACCGAGCGCTCAAGCCCAGCGTCGGGTGGTTGATCTTGCCGTCCTTGATCAGGGTCTGGGCGGTGTACTTCATCTCGTTGACCGGGATGGCGAAGCCCAGACCGCTCGCACTGTCGGACAACGACTTGCCCGCAGTGTTGATGCCGATGACCTCGGAATTCATGTTGATCAGCGGGCCACCGGAGTTGCCGTGGTTGATCGAGGCGTCGGTCTGGATTGCGTCGATGACGGTGTCGGTGTCGGATCCGTCGCCGGACAGCGGGACAGGCCGGTGCAGCGCGCTGACGATGCCGTGGGTGACTGTGCTGCGCAAACCCAGCGGTGCGCCGGCCGCGATGACCTCTTCGCCGACCTTGACCTTGTCGGAGTCGCCGAGACGCGCCACGGTCAGGTTGTCGACGTTGTCCACCTTGAGCACCGCGAGGTCCGTCTTGGGATCACGGCCCACGAGATTGGCCGGCACGACCTTGCCGTCGTTGAAGACGACGTTCATCTTGTACTGGCTGGGGTTGGTCGCGGCCTCGGAGATCACGTGGTTGTTGGTGACGATGTAGCCCTCGCCGTCGATGACGACGCCCGAACCCTGTGCACCGGTCTTGTCGCTGACCGCCTCGATCGTGACGACCGAATCGGCGACCGAGGCGGCCACGCGGGCGAACTGTCCCGGGGGAAGCTCGTCGCCGCCGCTGGTCTCCAGGACCACCTTGGAGGTCGTGAAGGCCTCCGCGACCGTGGCCGTCTTCTGCCCGATCCAGCCTCCGACCAGGCCGATCGCCAGCGCCATGGCACCGAGGATGGCCAGCACCCCGTAGGACACGCTGCGCCCGAACAACACATCGCGCACGCCGAGCTTGGTCGGGACGAATGCGGCTGCGGTCGCGGGCTGCGCATCGACGGCCGGCTTGCCGGGGGCCACCTGCGCCGAGGGGTTACGCCACGGATCTTCGGGCTCCTCGGGACCCTGCCCCTCGGCCTCGAGCGCACCCGCGTCGATCGGATGGCGCTGCAGGGACTCCGCGCCCGAATAGGGGCGGCCGAAGGCCTGCGCCAGAACGGCGTCGGGCGGCAGGTCTCGGGGCTGGAACTCGTCGGACTCGCGGAATTTCGCCGACCGCACGTTCTCGGCGATGAACGAGCCCTCCACGCCGTCGGGCCTGCCGAACACTCGGCGAGACGCGTCATCGACGGGTGGTCTGGTGACAGGCCGAGGGGCCAGGCGAGGGCCGCTCGACCCCGGCGCGGAGTCTTCGTTAGGGCTCAAGTCATCCTCTTCTTGCGCTCACGAGATGCGGCCGGGCCGCGTCCCGGCGCCGACCGTGCCTAGCCTACCGGCGACGACGCCGGTCCCGAGCGCGGTCTTGCGCCAACTGATCGGCAACCGGCTGCTGCACATCGTCGGGCGGCGTCAAGGGAGCGTTGGGGATCTGCGACAGCGTGGTGAACAGGGTGCTCGGCATGCTCACCGGCCACGAGTCCCGCAGCGCCTCACGAGCCTGCCGTTGCGCGTCGACCTCGGCGGCACACTGCGGGCATAGGGACAGGTGGTGAGCCGCCCGCAGGTGCGCGTTCATCCTCAGCTCGCCGTCGACGTAGGCGGCGACGGCCTCGCTCGACAAGTGCTCGGTGGAACCGAACTGCCGCGGCGCGCCGACGGGCGCGTCGCTCTGCGAGGCGAAGTGCGCGGGGACCCAGGAGAACGCACGGCGGAACAGGTGTCCACGATCCATCGTCACCTGCGCTCCTCCTCCCGCTGTGCGTCCGCGCCGGGCGGACCGGCCAGATTCACCTCGAATGTAGCGCGCAACGCGCTGCCCTTGATAGCGATACGACATCATGATCGGTCCGATTCGGTGAATCAGGCCGGCTCGGCCGTGCGGTTCGCCTCGGCTGCCAGGAAGTCGCGGATCGCCTGGCGACCACGGTGGATGCGACTGCGGACGGTGCCCAGTTTCACACCGAGCGTGGCGCCGATCTCCTCGTAGGACAGACCTTCGATGTCGCACAGGACGACGGCGGCGCGGAACTCCGGCGGCAGTGCGTCGAGCGCGGCCTGCAGGTCAGCATTGAGCCGCGCATCGTGATAGATCTGCTCGGGGTTCGGGTCATCAGCCGGGACGCGGTCGTAGTCATCGGGCAGCGCCTCCATGCGGATGCGACTGCGCCGCCGAACCATGTCCAGGAACAGGTTCGTGGTGATGCGGTGCAGCCAGCCCTCGAAGGTTCCGGGCTGGTAGTTCTGCAGCGACCGGAAGACCCGGATGAAGGTCTCCTGCGTCAGGTCCTCGGCGTCGTGCTGATTGCCGGAGAGCCGGTAGGCCAGGCGGTACACGCGGTCGGCGTGCTGGCGCACCAATTCATCCCATGAGGGCATGGTGGCCTTGTCGCCGGTGGCGTCGAAGACGGCGGTGCCCTGCGGCTCATCGGGCGTTTCGACGAAGTGATCGGTGTCCTGCTCGAGGTGAGCCATGGTGGTCGGGGCCATCATCGTGGTGGTCGTCAGATCCTCCCGGTCACGGCTGGGGCCTGATGCCCGCAGACGACGAACGTCATCGGCAACACCCGCAGACTGCGGGGTATTCCCGGACCAGCGTTCGCCGCGTTCCATGCGCATACCCTCTCTCGAACGTGTGTGCCAACAGTATGAGCAAACTGAACTTTTCCTGAGAAAGACACCGACGGTGGGGTTGCGCTGCGGCGATGCCGCAGTGTGACCTGCGCCATTCCCCCGACACGTTCGGCGTGTCGGGGGAAGACACACCGTACCGTGCGACGGGTCCGACCTGGCGCGCCTGTTTCATGTGCGAGTCGCTTGCCTCTACGCTGCGGGAATGGCCTCTCAAGACGAACCAGGAGGCGCCGAGAACGCCCGCCGCGCCGAGTCGATGCTGACCCATGCCGAGGGCTCGATCTCCGAGGACGCGGTGCTGGCCGCGGCCCGTGAGCGCTCCGAGGACAGCGGGTGCGGTGCGGTGACGCCGGCCGTCGGCGCGCTCCTGAGCCTGCTGACGCGCCTGTCGGGCGGCAAAGCCGTCGTCGAGGTGGGCACGGGTGTCGGAGTGAGCGGACTGTGGCTGCTGGCGGGTATGCGCGACGACGGCGTGCTGACCACGATCGACGTCGAACCCGAACATCAGCGCCTGGCCAAACAGGCCTTCAATGAGGGCGGAATCGGCCCCTCCCGGACGCGGCTCATCAGCGGTCGCGCGCAGGAGGTGCTCACCCGCCTGGCCGACGAGTCCTACGACCTGGTGTTCATCGACGCCGAACCGCGGGATCAGCCTGACTTCGTCGTCGAGGGCGTGCGCCTGCTCCGCCCCGGCGGGGTCATCGTGGTGCACCGCGCAGCGTTGGGTGGCCGCGCCGGCGATCCGGCGGCCCATGACGCCGACGTCGTCGCTGTGCGCGAGGCCGCGCGTCTGATCGCCGAGGACGAACGCCTCACCCCGGTTCTGGTTCCGCTGGGCGACGGAATTCTGGCCGCGGCGCGCGAATAGCCCGCCCCAGCGAGCAGCTCACTTTCTTTCCGCGAACCCGCTCACGGTCAAAAGGTTGACGCTTACTGAACAAGTGTTTAGCGTACTAAACATGCGTTCAGTGAGTGATCTGACCGCGGCCGCGAGGATCCGCTCAGCGGCCATCGAACAGTTCGGTCAGCACGGGTTCGACGTCAGCGTGCGCGCCATCGCCAAGACCGCCGGGGTCAGCCCCGCCCTGGTCATCCACCACTTCGGCTCCAAGGAACAACTGCGCCGGGCGTGCGACGAGTTCGTCACCGAAACCATCCGCGAGTCCAAGTCCGAGGCGCTGCAGACGAGTGATCCCGCCGCATGGTTCGCGGCCGTCGCCGAGATCGAGGATTTCGCGCCACTCATGGCTTACCTCATGCGCAGCATGCAGACCGGCGGCGAGCTGGCAAAGATGCTCCTGCGCAGGATGATCGACAACGTCGAGCAGTACCTCGACGAAGGTGTGCGGGCCGGCACCATCAAACCCAGCGTCGACCCGAAGGCCCGAGCCCGGTTCCTGGGCATGGTCGGCGGCGGCGGATTCCTGCTGTACCTGCAACTGCACGAAAACCCCGATGACATGCGCGCGGTGCTGCACGACTACGCGCGGGACATGGTCCTGCCCGCGCTGGAGGTCTACACCGAAGGACTCATGACCGACTCCACGATGTTCGACGCATTCCTCGCCGAACGCGAACAACAACCCGAGGAGGAGACGAATGACCCCAAGGAGCACATACGCGGTTGAAACCCGCGGTCTGACAAAGAATTTCGGAGCAGTGCGGGCACTTGACGGGCTGGACCTGGCGGTCCACACCGGCGAGGTGCACGGCTTCCTCGGCCCCAACGGCGCCGGCAAGTCGACGACACTGCGGGTGCTGCTGGGCCTGGTCCGGGCCGACGGCGGCAGCGCCCAGGTCCTGGGCGGTGACCCCTGGGCCGACGCCGTCGCACTGCACCGTGACATCGCCTACGTGCCGGGCGATGTGACGCTCTGGCCGTCCCTCACCGGCGGGGAGATCATCGATCTTCTGGCCAGAATGCGTGGCGGACAGGACGATCGGCGGCGCGCGGAGCTGATCGAACGGTTCGCCCTCGACCCGTCGAAGAAGGCCCGCACCTACTCGAAGGGCAACCGGCAGAAGGTCTCGCTGGTCTCGGCGTTCTCGTCGCACGCCACGCTGCTGATGCTCGATGAACCGAGCACCGGGCTGGACCCCTTGATGGAGAACGTCTTTCAGCAGTGCGTCCGCGAGGCCCGTGATCGCGGCGCCACCGTGCTGCTTTCGAGCCACATCCTGGCCGAGACCGAGGCGCTGTGTGACCGGCTGACCATCATCCGCGCGGGCCGCACCGTCGAGACCGGGACCCTGAAGTCGCTGCGCCACCTGTCCCGCACGTCGATCAGGGCCGAGATGGTCCGGGATCCGGGCGACGTCCGCGGCATGCCCGGGGTCGCCGACGCGAGCTACGACGGAACCATCCTGCACGCGCAGGTCGACAGCGCCAATCTGGGCGATCTGATCCGACTGCTGGGCGACGCGGGGGTGCGCAGTCTGGAGAGTCGTCCGCCCACCCTCGAGGATCTGTTCCTGCAGCACTATGACGTCGCCGCCGAACCCGACCGGGTGCGCTCATGAGCAGCACGACACTGCAGCGGCCGGGCGCACCCGCGAGCCCCCACCGGCCTCGGACCGCCAATCTCGCCGGAACCCTTGGGCTACTGCGGATTCAACTCCGACGCGACCGGATCGTGCTGCCACTGTGGGTGCTGCTGCTGTCGGTGCCGCTGGCCACGGTCTACATCGGCAGCATCGACGCGGTGTACCCGACGCAGTCCTCTCGCACGGCTCTGGCGGCGTCGATCATGGCCAGCCCGGCGCAGCGCGCGTTGTACGGCAACGTCTACAACGACAGCCTCGGCGCGGTCGGCATCTGGAAGGCGTCGATCTTCCACCTGCTGATCGCCGTGGCGGTCATCCTGACCGTGATCCGCCATACCCGCGCCGACGAGGAGGCGGGCCGCACCGAGCTCGTCGACACGTGCGTCGTCGGCCGCTACGCGAGCCTGACGGCCACCCTGCTGCTGGTGTCCGGCGCCGCCGCGGTGACGGCAGTGATCGGCTTCGCCGGACTCGCCACGACAGGTGTCCCATTGGCCGGTTCGGCCGCGTTCTGCCTCGCACTGTTGGGTTCGGCGTTGGTGTTCACGGGCGTGGCCGCGGTCGCGGCCCAACTGTCGCCGAGCGCACGCTTCGCGCGCGGCCTCACGTTCAGTGTCCTGGCCTCGGCGTTCGCGCTGCGCGCGGTGGGCGATGCAGGCGCCGCCGGGCTGTCCTGGCTGTCGCCGCTGGGCTGGTCACTGCAGGTGCGACCCTATGCCGGGGACCGCTGGTGGGTGCTGCTGCTGCACGTGGGCACGGCTGCGGTGTTGATCGCAATCGCCTTCGCGCTGTTGAACCGCCGCGACGTCGGTGCGGGCCTGCTGGCCGAGCGGCCCGGACCTCGCCGCGCCGCATCGTCACTGAGCGGCGTGTTCGGCCTGGCGTGGCGACTCGACCGCGGCAGCGTGCTGCTGTGGACGGCGGGCCTGTGCCTCTACGGTCTGATGATCGGCAACGTTGCGCATGGTGTCGCCGACGAGATCGGCGACAGCCAGATCGCGCACGACATGGTCATCCGCCTCGGCGGCGTCGACGCCCTCGAAGAGGCGTTCATCGCGGTCGCGTTCACCATGCTCGCGCTGCTGGCCTCGGCCTGCGGCATCTCGGTGGCGCTTCGCCTGCACCAGGAGGAGTCGGGCCTGCGCGCCGAGCCGCTTCTGGCCGGCGCGGTCAGCCGAAGTCGTTGGCTGGCAAGCCATCTCGTCATGGCGGCGGTGGGCAGCGGGGCGGCGATGCTGGTCGCCGGATGGGCCGTGGGACTGACCTACGGCATCGCGGCCTCCGACGTCAACGGAAAGATGATCAAGGTGCTGGGCACCGCCGCCGCGCAGCTTCCCGCCGTATGGCTGCTCATCGCGGTCACAGCAGTGCTCTTCGCTGTGGTCCCGCGATTCACCTCGGTCGCGTGGGCCGTGCTGGCGGGGTTCGTCGCACTGTATCTGCTGGGGTCGCTGTCCGGGTTCCCGCAATGGCTGCTGGACCTCGTGCCGTTCGTGCACACCTCGGTGGTCGGCGCGGCTTCCCCGCTGATGCCCGTGCTGTGGCTGCTGTCAATCGACGCCGCGCTGACGCTATGCGCGTTCGCCGCGTTTCGCCGTCGCGATCTGCGCTGACAGGAGGACACGATGAAGCTGGCATTGCAGACCGTCGCTTCGGCCGTCTTCGGATTCGCGTTCTTCGGGATCGCGCTGTTCGTGCCCGCCGGGACCATCGACTACTGGCAGGCGTCGGTCTTCATCGCGGTGTTCGCCGTGTCGACCTTCATCCCCACGATCTACCTCGCGATCACGGATCCGGCTGCACTGCAACGCCGTCTGCGGGCCGGCCCGACGGCCGAGACGCGACCCGCGGAGCGGATCATCATGACCGCGATCGTCACGCTGGTGGTGGCGATCCTGGTGCTCAGCGCGCTCGACCACCGGTTCGGCTGGTCGCAGGTGCCGCTCTGGCTGACTGTGGTGGGCGATGTGCTCGTCGCGGTGGGGCTGACCGCGGCACAGGGGGTGGTCATCGCCAATCGATTCGCCGGAGCGTCGATCACGGTCGAGTCCGGCCAGCAGTTGGTGACCTCTGGCCCGTACGCCCTGGTCCGTCACCCGATGTACAGCTCGGTCCTGCTGATGATGGTCGGCATGCCGGTGGCGCTCGACTCGTTCTGGGGTCTGGTCCTGGTGCCACCGGCGCTGCTGTTGCTGGCCGCGCGGATCCGCGACGAGGAGCGCCTGCTGGCCGACGAACTGCCCGGCTATCGCGCCTACAGCCGGCAGGTCCGATACCGGCTCATCCCACGCCTGTGGTGAACGGCTCGGGCCGACGAGTCCGTCACCGCATACTGAGGCCATGGAGCAGTTGCTGACGGGCCTCGGCCTGTCCTCCGCAGCGGGACTCAACGCCTACATCCCGATGCTGATGCTCGGACTGCTTGCGCGGTTCACCGACGTGGTGAACCTGCCGCAGGGCTGGTCGTGGATGGAGAACGGCTGGGTGTTGGCCATCCTGGCCGTGCTGCTGATCGTCGAGGTCGTCGCCGACAAGGTGCCCGCGCTGGACAGCATCAACGACACCGTGCAGACCTTCGTGCGCCCCGCCGCGGGCGGCATCGTCTTCGGGTCCGGGACGGCAGCGCAGACCGCCGCCGTCGCCGACCCCGGCGAGTGGGCCCAGTCGGGTCAGTGGGTGCCCGTGGTGATCGGCGTCGTTATCGCGCTCGTGGTGTCGCTGACCAAATCGGCGGTCAGACCGGCGGCCAACGTCGCGACCGCAGGCGTGGCCGCGCCCGTGCTGTCGACCCTTGAGGACGTCACGAGCGTCGGTCTGGTGCTCGTGGCGCTGCTGCTCCCTGTACTGGTGCTGGTGTTCCTGGCAGTCATCGCCTGGGGCGCCTGGAAACTGCTGCGCCGCATCCGGAGCCGGAAGAGAGCCGTCCCCGACGGGCCCTGAAAAGCGGGTACCCCGTCGGGCATGCAGACGTTCCTGCCGTGCCCCGGGTTCACCGACTCCGCATCCGCCCTGTCGTCGACCTCGCGCGGATGAAGGGGCTCAGATCCAGACGCCCTTGCCGACTGCGACCACGCCGCCGGAACTCACCGCGAACCGGTCCCGGTCCTTCTCCAGGTCGACGCCCACCATCTCGCCGGGCCCGACGACCACGTTCTTGTCCAAGATCGCCTTGCGCACCACGGCACCGCGGCCGACCCGGACACCGGGCATCAGCACGCTGCCCTCGACGATCGCGCCGTCGTCGATCACGACGTTGGAGGACAACACCGAGTTGCGCACAGACGCCGCCGACACGATGCTGCCCGCGCCGACCACCGACTCCTGCGCCGAACCGCCGTTGACGAACTTCGCCGGCGCCAGGTTCTCCGCGCCGCCGCGGATCGGCCAGCGCTTGTTGTACAGGTTGAACACCGGGTGCACCGACACCAGGTCCATGTGGGCGTCGTAGAACGCGTCGAGCGTTCCGACGTCACGCCAGTACCCGTGATCGCGCTCGGTGGCGCCGGGCACCTCGTTGTTGCTGAAGTCGTACACCGAGGCCATGCCGTCGGCCACCAGGCGCGGGATGATGTCGCCGCCCATGTCGTGATCGGAATGGTCGTCATCGGCGTCGGCGCGGATCGCGTCGATCAGCACCTTGGTGGTGAAGATGTAGTTGCCCATCGAGACGAACGTCTGCTCGGGGTCGTCGGGGGTGCCCGGCGGGTCGGCCGGCTTCTCCACGAACTGCCGGATCCGGCCGGAATCGTCGGCGTCGATGCATCCGAACGCGGTCGCCTCGGTGCGCGGAACCCGGATACCCGCCACGGTCGCGCCCGCACCGCTCTCGATGTGGTGCTGCACCATCTGCTCGGGATCCATCCGGTACACGTGGTCGGCACCGAAGATGACGATGTAGTCGGGATCCTCGTCGTAGATCAGGTTCAGCGACTGGTAGATCGCGTCGGCCGATCCGGTGTACCAGCGCGGCCCGAGACGCTGCTGGGCCGGCACCGGCGTGATGTACTCCCCCGCCAAGCCCGACAACCGCCAGTTCTGCGAAATGTGCCGGTCCAGCGAATGCGATTTGTATTGCGTCAGAACGCAGATCCGCAGATATCGGGCGTTCACCAGGTTGGAGAGCACGAAGTCGATCAGGCGGTAACCGCCACCGAAGGGAACCGCCGGCTTGGCGCGATCTGCCGTCAATGGGTACAGGCGCTTGCCCTCCCCGCCCGCCAGGACGATCCCCAGCACATGTGGCGCTTCCCTCATCCCTCAAACCTATCGGCACAGGGCCTGATGCGGCTAGGTCAAACGCCGATTTGTACGCCGTCGCACAGTGGATATCGCCCGGTTCGGAGGCAGGGGTGCGGACACTTCACGGCACCACTACGGTGACGCTATGCGGGTGGCGATGATGACGCGGGAGTATCCGCCGGAGGTCTACGGCGGCGCCGGTGTTCACGTGACCGAACTCGTCGCCCAGTTGCGCAGACTGTGCGACGTCGACGTGCACTGCATGGGTGCGCCACGTCCGGGCGTGACGGTGGCTCAACCCGATCCGGCGCTGCAGGGCGCCAACGCCGCGCTGTCGACGCTGTCGGCCGATCTGGTGATGGCCAACGGCGCCGCGGGAGCCGACATCGTGCACTCGCACACGTGGTACACCGGCATGGCCGGCCACGTCGCGGCGATGCTGTATGGCGTCCCGCATGTGGTGACCGCGCATTCTCTGGAACCGCTGCGGCCGTGGAAGGCCGAACAACTCGGCGGCGGCTACCGCGTCTCGTCGTGGGTGGAACGCACGGCAGTGGAGGCGGCCGACGCGGTCATCGCAGTCAGTTCAGGGATGCGCGAGGACGTACTTCGGGTCTACCCGGCTCTCGACCCCAACCGGGTGCATGTTGTGAAGAACGGGATCGACACCGCGGTGTGGTATCCCACCCCTGCGGATTCGGAAGACTCGGTGCTCGCCGAACTCGGTGTGGACCCGACCCGGCCGGTGGTGGCGTTCGTCGGACGGATCACCCGCCAGAAGGGCGTCGCGCATCTGGTAGCGGCGGCACATCGCTTCGCGCCCGAGGTGCAGTTGGTGCTGTGCGCGGGGGCGCCCGACACCCCGGAGATCGCCGCAGAGGTGTCGAATGCGGTGCAGGAGTTGTCCGCTGCGCGCACCGGAGTGTTCTGGGTGCGGGAGATGCTGCCGATCGCGAAGATTCGCGGGATTCTGTCCGCGGCGACGGTCTTCGTCTGCCCGTCGGTGTACGAGCCGCTCGGCATCGTCAATCTCGAGGCGATGGCGTGCTCGACCGCGGTCGTTGCGTCAGACGTCGGCGGGATACCCGAGGTGGTCAACGACGGGGTGACCGGCTCGCTCGTGCACTACGACGCGGCGCGGCCGCAGGCGTTCGAGACCGATCTCGCCGACGCGGTGAACGCGCTGATCGCCGACCCCGACAAGGCGGCTGCCTTCGGACGGGCCGGGCGTCAGCGCTGCATCGACGAGTTCTCCTGGGCCCACATCGCCGAGCAGACCCTGGAGATCTATCGCAAGGTGTCGGCCTAGTCAGCCGGACGCAACGCTGGTCCGGCTGACGTGGCGGATCAGCTTGTGACGTTCTTTAGTTCGTCGCCCAGCGCAGCCGCTTCGTCGGGTGTCAGTTCGACGACGAGACGGCCACCTCCTTCGAGTGGAACCCTCATCACGATGCCGCGCCCCTCTTTGGTTGCTTCCAGCGGACCGTCACCGGTCCGGGGCTTCATGGCCGCCATCGAGTGCTCCCTCCACATCTGCGCTGGTCCGGCGTTGCGGCCCGATTCGGCGCGAACTGCCGGTTCACGGTGCCCATTGTTCCTTATCGGTGGCTCGACGTGTGCAAGACCCGTCCGTTAGGCGCGTTCAGCGGCCCGGAACCCAGCAGGTCGCGAGGTGATCGTCGACCATTCCGGTGGCCTGCATCAGCGCGTAAGCGGTGGTGGGACCGACGAATCGGAAGCCGCGCCGCTTGAGCTCCTTGGCCATCGCTACCGATTCCGGGCTGGTGGCCGGCACGTCGGCCATGGTCTTGGGCCGCGCCCGCGATGGCGGCGCGAACGACCACAACAGGTCGGACAGGTCGACGTCGAGTTCGGCCACGGCTCGGGCGTTGGCGATGGTCGCGTCGATCTTCGCGCGGTTGCGCACGATGCCCGCATCCGCCATCAGCCGCGCCACATCGGACTCGTCGTACTCGGCGACGGTCGCGATGTCGAACCCGTTGAACGCGGCTCGGAAGTTGTCCCGCTTGCGCAGGATGATCAGCCACGACAGGCCGCTCTGGAACGCCTCGAGAGTCATCCGCTCGAACAGCGGCACGGCCCCGCGCAACGGCTGACCCCACTCCTGGTCGTGGTAGTCCCGGTAGAGGTCGGAGCCCTCAGCCCAACCGCAGCGGACGCGGGTGTCGGCCTCGACGGTCACGGGGCGTCCTGACGCGACGACGCTTCCGCGGAGATCTCGTCGACGTCCTCGTCGGGCGACGGTGTGTCGGTGACCCCGCGCAGCGTCGCGAGCTCACCACGCAGCGAGTCCAACTCGGCGCCGAGACGGTCGAGCACCCAGTCCACTTCGCTGGTCTTGTAACCGCGCAGGGTCTGGGCGAACTTGACCCGTTCCACGTCGGCGCCGGTGACGCCCGAGGCGGGCAGCACCGTGGCCGTCGTGCCGCGAGGCAGCGGCGGAAGCTGCTCGCCGCGGCCGAACAGCACGCTGGCCACACCGAAGAGCACCACCGCAACCAGGACGAGAACCACCAGATAGAGCAGAACCATGGTCACGGGTTCGATACTGCCCGATGGGTGTGACAGATCGGGCGGGGCACCGCTAACGAAGGGTGTTCATCGGCGGCCGGTCCTCCAGCGTCACCTTGGAGATCCGCGGCGTGAAGTCGTCGCCGTCGGCGAAGAACTGCGTCACGCCCACACCCGAGTCGGGAAAGTCGCAGCGTTGCAGCATGGTCGCGATGATCTGGCGGCTCATGGACGCCAGTTCGGTCAGCGGGCGGTTGCGGTGCACGCGCACACCGAGGTTCACCTGAGCGATGGCGTCGAGACCGAGCCTGTCGTACGTGTCGATCAGCAGTCCGATCTCCACGCCGTAGCCGGGTGCGAACGGCACCGAGGTGAGCAGTTCGCGGGTGCCGGCGTACTCACCGCCGAGCGGCTGCAGCACACACCCCAGTTCGGGTCGTAGTGACGCCAGCAGCGGGCGCGCGACCAGTTGGGTGACCCGGCCGCCACCGTTGGCGTCCTCGGCGCCGCTGACCTTCAGCGGGCGCCGGTAGAAGCCCTTCACCAGGTGGATGCCGTCGCCGGTCAGGATCGGGCCGACGAGGCGCGGCACGAACATCGGGTCGGGATCGATGAGGTCGGAGTCGACGAACACGATGATGTCGCCGGTGGCGGCGGCAAGTGACCGCCACAGCACCTCACCCTTGCCGGGCTGCGGCGGCACCTCGGGAAGGGCCTGTTCGCGGCTGACGACGCGCGCCCCCGCGGCGATGGCGCGGATCTCGGTGTCGTCGGTGGACCCGGAGTCCAGCACGATCAGTTCGTCGACCAGTCCGCCGACCATCGGGGAGATGGTGTCGATGACGGAGGCGACGGTCTCCTCCTCGTTCAGTGCGGGCAGCACCACTGAGATGGTGCGACCGGCTTTGGCGGCCTCGAGCTCAGCCACTGTCCACGTCGGCCGGTTCCAGCTGTGGTCGGACAACCACGAGTAGCCGGGAACCGTGTTCTCGGTGGACAGGTCAGGAAGTGTCGTCATGCCAATCCCCTCACCGTGCGCGTCGGTGGACGCACGCCTTGGATCGACGCGACCATGTCGAGTACGCGCCGAGTGGATCCGACCTCGTGCACCCGGAACATTCGGGCACCGTCGGCCGCCGCCAACGCGGTGGCGGCCAGGGTTCCCTCGAGGCGTTCGGTCAGTCCCACACCCAGAGTCTCCCCGACAAAATCCTTGTTGCTCAGGGCCATCAGGACCGGCCATCCAGTGTTAACAAGCTCTTTTACGTGCCGCAACAAACTAAGACTGTGGTAAGTGTTCTTGCCGAAATCGTGGGTCGGATCGATCAGAATCGCGTCCCGAGCCACGCCCGCAGCAACGGCCTTCTCGGCTGCCGACGTCACCTCGTGGATCACGTCGTCGACGACGCCGTGGGTGCTGGTGCCGTAGTTGACACGGAAAGGCCGGGTCCGCGGGACCGCTCCCCCGGTGTGGGAGCAAACCAGCCCTGCGCCGAACTCGGCGGCCACCTCGGGCAGGCCGGGGTCAGCGCCGGCCCACGTGTCGTTGATCAGATCCGCGCCCGCCGCGCAGGCCAGCTTGGCCACACTGGCGCGCCAGGTGTCGACGCTGATCAACTGGTCGGGATACTCCGCGCGCACCCATTCGATGAACGGCACGACGCGGGCGGTCTCCTCGTCGGCGTCGACCTGCTGACCGGGACCGGCCTTGACTCCGCCGATGTCGATGACGTCAGCGCCCTCCTCGATGACGCGGTGCACCGCGGCCTTGGCGGCGCCGTCGGTGAACGTCGCGCCGCGGTCGTAGAAGGAGTCGGGCGTGCGGTTGACGATCGCCATGATCAGCGCCCGATCGCTGGCCACCGGCCTACCCAAGAACGTCGACTGCACGACTCCAGGCTAGATGGCCGCGTTCACCGGTCGGGTCGACTGATCCGGATATAGCCTCTGAGCAGTGCGGACAGCAGATCTGCCGCGAGTTCGACACACGGGTCGTTGCCTCACCAGCTTCACAGCCCTGGTGTCGATCTCGGCGCAGCAGAACCATCAGCCCTTCGGACGCTCCCCGCTCGCGACCTCGCTGGGGTACGCATCGTGAAAAGGGATGAAGCCCTCACGCCGACCGGCGAGCACGAACAGCGGGTCCTCGACGTGTGACCCGTAGGCCTCGTCGCGCAGATCCACCTTGCGACTCTTGAACGTGGTGGTGTGCTCGAGCGAGTCCACGATCCGAACGAACAGCGGCACCGCGTAACTGGGCAGCCTGCTGTACAGCGTCTCGGCCAGTTCCACTCCGTCGAACTCACACCCCTCGCGGACCTTGACCGCGGCCATGCCCGCGCGCCCGCCGGTGTTCGGCACCTCCACGCCGAAGACCGTGCACTCCTCGACCTGAGGATCAGCGGCCAGTGCCGCCTCGACCTCGGTCGTCGCGACGTTCTCACCCTTCCAGCGGAAGGTGTCGCCGAGGCGGTCGCCGAATGCGGCATGCCCCAGGCCCTGCGGCTTCATCACGTCACCGGTGTTGAACCACACGTCGCCGTCCCGGAAGGCGTTGCGAATCAACTTCTTCTCGCTGGCCGTCGGGTCGGTGTAGCCGTCGAACGGCGACAGTCGGTTGACGGGGCTGATCAGCAGACCCGGTTCGCCCGCACCCACCTTGCGCACCCGCCCGTTCTCGTCGCGCTTGGGTTCGCCTGTGTCGGTGTCGTATTCGACGTAGGCCAGGAACGGCATCGGGCTGACACCCGTGCTCTTCGAGACGTTGAAGATGTTGATGAACGCGGTGTTGCCCTCGCTGGCGGCGTAGAACTCGCACACCCGCTTGATCCCGAACCGCGTGGTGAACTCGTCCCAGATCTCGGGCCGCAGGCCGTTACCCGCGATCAACCGGACCCTGTGCTGCCGGTCGGTCGGCTTCTCGGGCTGGTTGAGCAGGTACCGGCACAACTCGCCGATGTAGATGAACGCCGTCGCGTCGTAACGGATCACGTCGTCCCAGAACCGCGACGCCGAGAACTTCTCGCCGATGGCAAGCGTGGCACCGGCGTTGATCACCGACGACAACGCGACCGTCAGAGCATTGTTGTGATAGAGCGGCAGGCACGAATAGAGCGTGTCGTCGGCCCGCAGTCGCAGGCCAAGTCCGCCGAACCCGGCCAGCGCGCGCAGCCAGCGGAAGTGCGTCATGACGCTGGCCTTGGGGTTGCCGGTGGTGCCTGAGGTGAAGATGTAGAACGCGGTGTCCTTCGCCAACACCGCCGACGCCGACGCCGGGTTGCCCGTCGGCGCGGTCGCCGCGGACTTCTCGAACTCCTCGATGGTCACCACCACGCCGGGCTCGAGTTCGGCGGATTCGCTGAGGTGCTCGACGAGGTCGGTCTCGGACAGGATGACCTTGGCCCCCAGAAGTCCGACGCTGTGTGCGAGGACGTCGCCGCGCTGGTGGTAGTTGAGCATCCCCGCCACGGCCCCGCACTTGACCGTGGCCAGCATCGCGAGCACCGCATTCGGTGAGTTCCTCAGCATGATGCCCACGACGTCGCCGTGCCCGACGCCGCGCGCCGCGAGGGCCGCCGCGTAGCGGTTGGCGGTGGCGTTGGCCTCGGCGTACGTGATCCGCTGGTCGCCGAACTTCAGGAAGACCCGGTTGGCGTACTTGGCCGCCCGGTCCTGGAAGACCTTGCCGATGGAGGCTTTCGATGTCGGTCGCGCGAGCATCCCGGTGCTGACCCCGCGAACGATCGCGGGCGCATCCAGCAGGAGGCCGGGGATCTGGCTAACGATGTCGAGGAGGCCGACGGAAGCACGAGAGTCAGACGCTGGCATGCCGTCGAGCCTAACCGGGAGACGAGACCGGTGGTATCGGACGGGGAGCGCACAGATCCAGCGCCGCGTCGATATCGCGCACGACCAGCAGCCGGTCCAATGCCGCTTGGGCGACGAAACCCGTTGCCAGGAGCCCGTCCAACCACGACAGCAGCCCGTCATAGTGCCCGTCCGGGTCGAGCAGCACCACGGGTTTGGTGTGCATGCCCAGATAGCCGGCGGTCCAGGTCTCGAACATCTCCTCGAGCGTGCCGATGCCGCCTGGCAGCGTGATGAAGGCGTCGGCGTGGTCCTCCATGACCTGTTTGCGCTGACGCATGGTGTCGGTGACGATCAGGTCGTCGGCCTCGACGTCGGCGACCTCGCGGTGCACGAGCGCCTTCGGAATCACCCCCACGGTGCGGCCACCGCGCGAGCGCGCCGCCGCGGCCACCGCTCCCATCGCCGAGACGTTGCCGCCGCCCGACACCAGCGTCCAGTTCCGGTCGGCAATCCCCCGGCCCAGCCGGGTGGCCAGATCCAACAGTTCAGGATGTGTGGGCCCCGAGGCGCAGTACACACAGACGGCCCATTCGTTCTGCATGACACCCGAGCGTATTTGGCGCTAACCCGGTCAGCCCCGCCGCCCGGGTCATAGGATCCGGCCGTGCCGATGCACTGGAGCGTCCCGCAGCACGCCGACGTCCTCGAGCAGCTCGCGGCGGCGGTGGCGAGGCGTCCCGGCGCCGTCGTGACCGGGCCCGATGGGGTCGGCAAATCGACCCTGGTGCACCAAGCCGCCGCGCAGTACACCGAGGCGCACCCCGGCGTGGCGCTGCGCATCGTGACCGGTACGCCCACCGAACGCGCGGTTCCGTTCGGCGCGTTCGCACATCTGGTCGACGTCGCCGAGATGGGCAAACCCGCCGCGCTGCTGCGCGCCGCGCGCGACTCGTTGCGGGCCGAGGCCGACGACCTGATGATCGTCGACGACGCCAACCAACTCGATCCGCTCTCGGCGACGCTGGTGTACCAACTCGCGCTGGCCGGCGAGACCCGGATGATCGTCACGGCACGCGAAGAGGACGCACCGGCGCCCGTCCGAGCGCTGTGGACCGACGCGCTGCTGCGCCGCATCGACGTCGCGCAGGCCGCTGCGGTCACCTCGGTCGAGGACGCCGAAGCGTTTCTGACCCATGCGCCCGCGGAAGTCCGCGCCGTCCTGGACCACCTCAGCCAGCAGGAGCCCATCCCGCGCGAGGACCTCGTCACGCTGACGTCGGAGGAGGCGGTGCGCGACGCGGAGCGACTCGGAGTGATCGAGGTGCTTCCCCGTGGCGGCGCACAGATGGTGTTCACGACGCATCCGCTGTTCGCGCTGCGCTCAGCGGCGGCCCTCGATCCGGATGCCCGACGACGCATTCGGGGCGCCCTGGCGCAGGTCGCGGCGGCGCGCGCGGGTGACCACCCCAGCGACCGACTCCGGGTGGCCGACCTCGCCGTCGACAGTGATCGCCCGCCGCCCGTCGACCAGACCATCTCCGACGCCGGTGCGGCGTTGCGCCTCGGCGACCTCACCCTGGCCGAACGCCTGGCCCGCTCGGCCTTGGCACGATCCGACGCCCTCGGTGCTCGTCTGGTGCTCGCGCACGCCCTGTCCTGGCAGGGCCGCGGGCGGGAGGCGGCCGAACTGCTCGCTGCCGTGGACCAGAACGGGTTGTCGGACGGTGAAGTGATGGCGTGGGCGCTGCCGCGCGCGGCCAATCAGTTCTGGATGCTCGGCGAGCCCGAGCAGGCGACGGCGTTCCTGCGCAACACCCGCAGTCGCCTCAGCGAACCCTCCGCGCAGACCACGATCGATGCGCTCACCGCCACCTTCTCGATGAACGCCGGAGCGCCGGAGCGTGCGCTGCGGATTGCCGAGACGGTGTTGTCGTCATCGACGGCCGACGACACCGCGGTGGCCTGGGCGGCCAGTGCCGCGGCCCTGTCCTCGGCGCGGATGGGCCGATTCGCCGACGTCGACCCCTATGCGCGACGCGCCTCCGCGGTCGAGCACCCGGGCCTGCTGCGGTTCACGGTCGGGCTGGCGGAGTGCACGGCGCTGGTGATGGCCGGAGACCTCGACGGTGCCGAAGCCGTCGCGCAGCGGCACACCGACTTCGCCGAACTGCAGCAGCCGGGTCGCGCGATCGGTGAGGTGCTTCTCGCCAATGTCGCTCTGGCCAAGGGTGATTCGGCGACCGCAGCGCAACTTCTCGGTCCCGCCGCGGCGGCTCTGGAACGTACGGGCTATTCGTGGGGACCGCTGGCGTTGATGCTTTCGGCAACAGCGAAGGCGCAGCTCGGCGACCTGCCCGGCGCGGCAAAGATGTTGGCACGGGCGGAGTCTCGGCACGGCACCAAATCCGCACTGTTCGCTCCGGAGTTGGGGATCGCACGGGCATGGCGGCTTGCGGCCGGCCGCGATCAGCATGGCGCCGTCGCGGCGGCCAGGCAGGCCGCCGGGATGGCGGAACGATCCGGGCAGGCCGCCATCGCGGTGCAGTGCTGGTATGAGGCAGTCAGGTTCGGTGACCCACGCGCCACCGACGCGCTCGAGCGACTCGCGCCCACGGTCGACGCTGCGCTGACCGACCGCGCGCTCGCCGAAGCCCGCGGGGTTCAGCGGGACAGGTAAGCGCGCAGCGTCTCCGTCACGGCGGTGATCTGCGCGATCTCCACCCGCTCGTCACGCCGGTGGGCCAGGTTCGGATCCCCCGGGCCGTAGTTGAGTGCGGGGATGCCCAGCGCCGCGAACCGCGACACGTCGGTCCAGCCGTACTTGGCCCGCACCTGACCGCCTGCGGCCGCGACAAGTTGGGCCGCGGCGGGCTGCCCGAGACCCGGTAGTGCTCCCGCCGCGGAGTCGGTCAACTCGACGGAGACCGGCAGACCGTCGAACACCTCGCGGACATGGTCGAACGCCTGCTGCGGGCTGCGGTCAGGTGCGAACCGGAAGTTCACCGTCACCGAGGCCGCGTCGGGGATGACGTTGCCCGCCACTCCCCCGTCGATGCGCACGGCCGACAGACCCTCGCGGTACACGCACCCGTCGATGTCGACATCGCGCGGCTGATAGTCGGCCAGCCTCGCCAACGCGAGCGACAGTTTGTGAATCGCGTTGTCGCCCATCCACGATCGCGCCGAATGCGCCCGAGTACCCGTCGCGCTCAGGACAACGCGCAGCGTGCCCTGGCAGCCGGCTTCGATGTAACCGCCCGTCGGCTCCCCCAGCACGGCGACGTCGGCGCGCAGCCACTCCGGCAGGTCGCGCTCGATGCGACCGAGGCCGTTGGCCGAGGCTTCGATCTCCTCGCAGTCGTAGAACACCAGCGTCAGATCGTGGGCGGGGTCCGTGACGGTGGCCGCCAGGTGCAGGAACACCGCGTCACCGGACTTCATGTCGGAGGTGCCGCATCCGTACATGACGTCGCCCTCGATCCGGCTGGGCAGGTTCTCGGCGATCGGCACGGTGTCGAGGTGTCCGGCCAGCATGACGCGACTGGGCAGGCCCCGATTGGTGCGGGCCAGGACGGAGTCGCCGCTGCGGATCACCTCGAAGCCGACGGTCTGCTCGCGCAGCGCGGACTCGACCGCGTCGGCGATGCGCGCCTCGTCGCGCGACTCGCTGGGGATGTCGACCAGCGCCGCGGTCAGGGCAATCGGATCACCGTGAAGGTCCAGCACGACTACCCAGGCTAGCCGCCCTGCCCCCATCCGCCGAGACTGCGGTGAGTGAGCTCAATCCGGCGAGTTTTCGCACTCCCCGCAGTCTCGGCGATGGCAAGGACGTGCCGTGGGCGTCAACTGGGCGTCCCGGTAGCCTGTAACACCGTGACTGGAGCTGCGGGTATCGGATTGGCAACACTGGCGAGCGACGGGTCGGTTCTCGACACCTGGTTCCCCGCCCCGGAACTCGGAACGTTCAGCGACGCCGGCACCGTGCGGCTTTCGGGCGCGGACGCGCCCGCCGACCTGGCCTCATTGGCCGGTCGCGACGAGGACCGCGGCACCGAGACCGTCGTCGTCCGCACCACGATCGCCGACCTCGACGCGAAGGCCGCCGACACGCACGACGTGTACCTGCGTCTGCACCTGCTGTCGCACCGCCTGGTCGCGCCGCACAAGCTCAACGCCGACGGATTCTTCGGCCTGCTGACCAACGTCGTGTGGACCAACCACGGGCCGTGCGCGGTCGAGGGCTTCGAACTGGTGCGCGCCAAGCTGCGCCGCCGCGGGCAGGTGACGGTCTACGGCGTCGACAAGTTCCCCCGCATGGTCGACTACGTCGTGCCCGCGGGCGTGCGCATCGCCGACGCCGACCGTGTGCGACTCGGCGCGCACCTGGCCTCCGGCACCACCGTCATGCACGAGGGATTCGTCAACTTCAACGCGGGCACCCTGGGCAGTTCGATGGTCGAGGGGCGCATCTCGGCCGGCGTGGTCGTCGATGACGGCTCCGACGTCGGCGGCGGTGCCTCGATCATGGGCACGCTGTCGGGCGGCGGCAGCGAGGTCATCTCGCTGGGCAAGCGCTGCCTGCTGGGCGCCAACTCGGGTCTGGGCATCTCGCTGGGCGACGACTGCGTCGTCGAGGCCGGTCTGTATGTCACGGCAGGCACGAAGGTGACCACGTCCGACGGCCAGTCGGTCAAGGCGCGCGAACTGTCCGGATCGTCGAATCTGCTGTTCCGCCGCAACTCACTCAGCGGAGCGGTGGAGGTCGTCCATCGCGACGGCCACGGCATCACCCTCAACGAGGCCCTGCACGCGAACTGAGGCGCCAACAATGAGCCTGCATGCGTTCAGCGACACTGAACGCCACGCGGTCTACCACGCCATCTTCGCCCGGCGTGACATGCGCCGATTCGTGCCCGGCACGTCCGTACCGCCCGAGGCGTTGCACCGGATTCTGCGCGCCGCGCATGCGGCGCCGAGCGTCGGCCTGATGCAACCGTGGCGGTTCATCCGGATCACCGACGACGAGGTTCGCGCCGGGATTCACCGCCTGGTGAACGAGGAGCGGATCCGCACGGCCGAGGCGCTGGGCTCTCGCGACGACGAGTTCATGGCGCTCAAGGTCGAGGGCATCCTGGACTGCGCCGAACTGCTGGTCATCGCGCTGGGCGAGGGCCGCGAGCAGCACGTCTTCGGCCGGCGCACCATGCCGCAGATGGATCTGGCCTCGGCCGCGTGTGCGATTCAGAACGTCTGGCTTGCGGCCCGGGCCGAGGGCTACGGGGTGGGCTGGGTGTCGATCTTCGATCCGGAGGCGTTGGCTCAGCTGCTCGGCATGCCCGCGGGCGCCGAACCCATCGCGGTGCTGTGCCTGGGTGAGGTGCCGGAGTTCCCCGCGCGCCCACAGTTGGAGATCGACCACTGGGCGGTGGCGCGTCCACTTTCGGAGTTCGTCTTCGAGAATGGTTGGGGCTGAGCTCTTCTCACGACGCCGAGCGTCCCCTGGGTCTCTGGCGAGCGGCCCACTTTGTACGCCTGACGCGGCGTGTCACCGTACAGACACGCACACTCGCGGGAAGGTGAGGCCTCGCGGGAAGGGGTGCACGCGGGAAAGAGCTACTCCGCTGGCTACTCAGCGGCGAGGATGCAGAACTCGTTGCCCTCGGGGTCTGCGAGCACAACCCAACTCGACTCGCCCTGCCCTATGTCGACGTGGCGGGCGCCCAAGCCGATCAAGCGCGCCACCTCGGCCTCCTGATCGTCGGGCGTGAAGTCGAAGTGGATGCGGTTCTTGACCACCTTCTCATCGTCGACCGGCAGGAACAGCCACAGCGGCCGGGCTCCACCGGGCGGGCGCAGTGCGACGTCGCCGTCCTCGGTGATCTCCGACGGCCAGTCCAGGGCCTGCGACCACCAGTGCCCGAGCGCCGCGGGATCATGGGCGTCGATGCACAGTTCGCTGAACCTCAGGGGCATGTCATCAACTCCTTCTTGAGCACCTTGCCCATCGCGTTGCGCGGCAGCTCGGCGACGATCCTCACCTCACGCGGCCGCTTATGCCCCGAAAGCTGTTGCCCGACATAGTCGATCAGCTCCTCCGGGGACGCATCCCCGACGACGTAGGCGACGATCCGCTGGCCCAGATCCGCGTCGGGCATCCCGACCACCGCAGCTTCACGCACGCCCGGGTGCTCCAACAGCGCGGTCTCGATCTCGCCGGCTCCCACGCGAAAGCCGCCGGTCTTGATCAGGTCGACCGACTCGCGTCCGACGATGCGGTGCATCCCCTCCGCGTCGATGACGGCGACGTCCCCGGTGCGGTACCAGCCGTCGTCACCGAGCACCTCGGCGGTGGCCTCCGGCCGGTTGAGGTATCCCTTGAACAGCATCGGCGCCCGAACATGGAGGTGGCCAATGGTTTCCCCGTCATGTGGGACGGGCTCACCGGCGTCGTCCACCAGGCGGGTTTCGACTCCCCGAAGGGGGAACCCCACCCAACCCGGGCGACGCTCACCGTCGACGCGGGTGCTCAGCGTGATCAGCGATTCGGTGCTGCCGTACCGTTCCACGGGCGCATGCCCGGTGAGTTCGGTCAGCTTGTCGAACACCGGCACCGGCAGCGGCGCACTGCCCGACACCAGCAGGCGCGCCGACGACAGGGCGCGGGCCGCGTCGGGGTCGGCGACCACCCGCGACCAGACCGTCGGCACCCCGAAGTACAGCGTGCCTCCCGCCGCGGCGTAGGCCTCGGGTGTGGGCTTTCCGGTGTGCACGAATCGGTTGCCGATGCGCAGCGAGCCCAGCAGCCCCAGCACCAGGCCGTGCACGTGGAACAGCGGAAGTCCGTGCACCAGTGTGTCGTCCGCGTTCCACTGCCACGCCTCGGCCAGCGCGTCGATGTCGGCGGCGACGGCCGCGCGGGTGGTCTGGACGCCCTTGGGCAGACCCGTGGTGCCCGAGGTGTACATGATGTAGGCCAGTGCACTGGGCGAGGGTTCGGCGTACCGGTGCCACGACCGGGCGTGCATGCGCACGGGGATGTGCGGCAGTCCGCCGGGATCGTCGGGCAGCTCCCCGAGCCAGGCCTGGGCACCGGAGTCGGTGAGCATGTGCGCGCGTTCGGTGACGCCGACGTCGGCCGGAATCGGCACGAAGGGCACGCCGGCGATCAGGCAGCCCGTCACGGCCAGCACGGTGGCCGGGGTCGGCGTGGCGAGCACGGCCACTCGGCGGGCACCGCCGAGGCGTTCGGCGACCGACGTCGCGGCGCCGACGAGGTCACTGCGGCTCAGCGTGGTGCCGCCGATCGTCACAGCGTCGGCGAGGTCGGCACCGGCGGCCACAGCAGCGGGGTTCAAGGAAGCCAACAGCACGCCTGTGACGCTACCGCGATACTGACCCGATGGATCCCATCGAGCGGTGCAAGTCCGACACGGTGTACTCCAACGCATGGATGACCGTGCGCGAAGACGCCATTCGCCGGCCCGACGGCAGCCACGGCATCTACGGAGTGGTGGACAAACCGGACTATGCGCTGGTGATCGCGCGGCACGACGATCAGTACATGCTCGTCGAGCAGTTCCGGTACCCCCTGGGCATGCGTCGCTGGGAGTTTCCGCAGGGCACCGCGCCGGAGCGCGCTGAGATGGCGCCGGCCGATCTGGCCGCGCGTGAACTTCGCGAGGAGACGGGTCTGACGGCGACCACGATGGTCGAGTTGGGTCTGCTGGACGTCGCGCCGGGGATGAGCAGTCAGCGTGGCCGGGCGTATCTGGCGCTCGGGATCACCGAAGGCCCGCCGCAGCGCGAGCACGAGGAGCAGGACATGCGCTGTGCGTGGTTCACCCGCGAGCAGGTCGAGTCGATGATGCGCACCTCCCAGATCACCGACGCGCAGTCGCTGGCCGCCTGGACGCTGCTGGGACTTCTCGACAACGACACGTAGTCGACTACGCGTGCGAGACCCCCACGGCGCGGCCACAGTGCAACATAGGGGGTGGTTCATCATGCAGGCCAAGGACATCGAGGACGTGCTCGACATCCTGGCGACGATCGTCGCCGACACCAAGAGACGACGGGACCCACTGGGGTACTTCGCGGCGCTCTACCGGCAGGTGACCCTGCGGGTCAGGGACGGGATCGAGTTGGGCATCTTCGAGGACGGTCCGCGGATGTCCCGGTTCGACGCGAAGTTCGCCAATGCCTACTTCGCCGCCTACGACCGGTTCCAGCGCAGGCAACGGACGAGCCGCTCGTGGCAGTTCGCCTTCGAGCAGGCCCGAGCCGACCAGACGATCATCCTGCAGGACCTGCTGCTGGGCATCAACGCCCACATCAACCTGGACCTTGGCGTGGTGACGGGATCGGAGTTCAAGCCCGCCGCTCTGCCGGGGTTTCGCACGGACTTCGACGAGATCAACGAGGTGCTGGCGAGCCTGATCCCGCTGGCCCGCAAAGCCGTCGAGGAGTTCTCACCCAAGCTCGCCGAACTGACCGCGGTCGGCGGGCCCGATGTGGCGCTGGCGCTGAACTTCAGCGTGGACATCGCGCGCGACGAGGCCTGGCGCGCCGGCACGCTGGTGTCGAACGTCCCGGGTGCCATCCGGCCGCTCGTCATCGACGGGTTGGACAACCGGACCAAGCTCCTCGGCCGCGTCATCGCAAACCCTCCGGAGCCGATCGGGACGGTGGTGCGGCGGATTCGTCGGGCCGAGAGCACCGACGTCGTCGGCATCATCACGGCGCTCGATTCGCTGGTCTGACGCGGCCGGCAACACCTGCGCCAAGACCGGGCATCGACTCCATAACGACTTGGTCATGCCCCGCGTCGCGATTCGGGAATTGACGGACCCCGTCGATACCTTGGGTGGACCACCGACCAATCCACATCATTCGAGGAAAACGATGCGCATCCGACGCCCACGCGGTGCGGTGATGGCCCTGTGCCTCATCGCGGGGTTGACGTTGATCGGAGTGGCTCCGGCGCAGGCCGCGGGGCAGCCGTGGATGGGGCGGTATTCGATGGTGACCTATGCCTCGCAGAAGGGCGGCACCAGCGCGGCGGTCCGCCAGCGCGAGGCCGACTTCGCCGCGGTCTTCACGTTGTCGACCAGTTGCGGCGCGGGTGCGTGCGTCGCCACGGCCGACGGCCCGCCGTCCTCGAACCCGACCGTGCCCAACCCGTTGCGCTACTCATGGGACGGCCAGCAGTGGAAGACCAGCTACGAGTGGGTGTGGCAGTGCTCAATCGGCGGTGACACCAGCCAGTCGCAGTGGAGTCCGGCGCAGTCGTTCACGTTCTACGCGCCACAGCCTGACGGGTCGCTGCGCGGCATCTGGCACACCGACATCTCCACCGGAGCCTGCCGCGGCAGCGTCGTGATGCCGGTCGCCGCGTACCCGGCCTAACCCCGCTGCACCAACGCACGCGCAAAGAACGCCAGGTTGGCGGGGCGCTCGGCCAGGCGCCGCATGAAGTAGCCGAACCACTGCGTGCCGAACGGCACGTAGACGCGGATGTTGGCGCCCGCGTCGGCCAGACGAACCTGCTCGGCATCCCGGATGCCGTAGAGCATCTGGTACTCGAAATCCCCTGCTCCCCGCCCGCATTCACGGGCAATACCGGCCACGGCATCGATCACCGCCGGATCGTGTGAGGCGACCATGGGGTATCCAGAACCGGCCATCAGCACCCGCAGGCAGCGCACATAGCTGGCCGTGACTTCATCGGGGTTGCGGTGGGCGACAGCGGCCGGTTCGTCATAGGCGCCCTTGCACAATCGAATCCGGGCACCGGAGGCCGCGAACTCCTGACAGTCGCCGTAGGTGCGGCGCAGATAGGCCTGCAGGACGGTGCCCAGCCACGGGAAGTCGGCGCGCAGTTCGCGCACAATCAGCAGGGTCGAGTCCGTCGTGGTGTGGTCCTCGGCGTCGACCGTGACCCACGCCCCGACTTCACGTGCCCGGGTGCAGATCAGATGGGCGTTCTCCAGCGCGATCTTCTCACCGTCGCGGTCCAGCGCCTGCCCCAGCGCCGACAGCTTCAACGAGACCTCGAGCGGCGCAACCCCTTCAGGATTCGCCTCGCCCCGTTCTCCCAGAAGGTCCAACAGCCTCAGGTAGACCTGCACGTTGGCGTCGGCGGCGCCCGTGTCGATGACATCCTCGCCGAGGTGGTCGATGCTGACCATCCGCCCCGAGTACCGCAGGTCCGCGACGGCGCTGAGCACGTCCTCGACCGTCTCCCCCGGCACGAACCGTTGCACCACCCGACGGGTCAGAGGGATCCGTTCCGCAGACCGCTTCAAGCCGTGGGAATGGCTCGCGGTCAGGATCGCGGGTCGGGCCAGGGTGTCGAAGAGGCGTGTCATGGCTCAGACCTCCATGTGCGGGTAGGGGTGCGACGTGGCCGGCACGAACGTCTCCTTGATGGACCGCGCGGATGTCCAGCGCAACAGATTCAGCGCCGAGCCGGCTTTGTCGTTGGTGCCCGAGGCCCGCGATCCGCCGAATGGTTGTTGCCCGACGACCGCCCCGGTGGGCTTGTCGTTGATGTAGAAGTTGCCCGCGGCGTGCCGCAGGCGTTCGGACGCCGTGAGCACCGCCCCGCGGTCGTCGGCGATCACCGCTCCGGTCAGCGCATACTTGGCCCCCTGGTCGACGACCGTCAGGATCTCGTCGAACTTGTCGTCCGGATACACGTGCACCGCGAGGATCGGCCCGAAGTACTCGGTGGAGAACGCCTCATCCGTCGGGTCGTCGGACAGCAGCACGGTGGGACGCACGAAATAGCCTGTGCTCTCGTCATACTCGCCGCCAGCGGCCACCGTCACCCCCGCCGCACCCTTGGCCCGCTCGATGGCCTTGACGTTCTTGGCGAAAGCCCGCTCGTCGATCAGGGCGCCGCCGTAATTGCGCAGATCGGTGACGTCGCCGTAGGCCAGCGCGTCGGTGGCACCAAGGAAATCGTCACCCATCTCGTGCCACACCGACTGCGGGATGAACGCGCGCGAAGCGGCCGAACACTTCTGCCCCTGATAGTCGAACGCACCGCGAATCAGCGCGGTCTGCAGCACGTCTGGCCGTGCCGACGAGTGGGCCACGACGAAGTCCTTGCCGCCGGTCTCCCCGACCAGACGCGGATAGCTGTGGTAGCGCTCGATATTGGTGCCGACCTCCCGCCATAGATGCTGGAAGGTCGCGGTGGACCCGGTGAAGTGGATTCCGCTGAGGCGTGGATCCGTCAGCACCACCTCGGAGACCGCCAGACCGTCACCGGCCACGAGGTTGATGACGCCGGGCGGCAGGCCTGCGGCTTCGAGCAGTTGCATGGTCAGGTAGGCCGAGAACGTCTGCGTGACCGAGGGTTTCCACACCACGGTATTGCCCATCAGCGCGGGTGCGGTGGGCAGGTTACCCGCGATCGCGGTGAAGTTGAACGGCGTGATGGCGTAGACGAATCCATCGAGCGGCCGGTAGTCGGTGCGGTTCCACACGCCGCGCGAACTCATCGGCTGCTGCGCCAGAATCTGGCGGGCGAAAGCGACATTGAACCGCCAGAAGTCGACGAGTTCGCAGGGCGCATCGATCTCGGCCTGATAGGCGGTCTTCGACTGGCCCAGCATGGTCGCCGCTGCGATCTTCTCGCGCCACGGCCCAGCCAGCAGGTCGGCCGCGCGCAGGAACACCGCGGCGCGTTCGTCGAAGGGCATCGCGGCCCAGTTCGCCTTGGCCGCCATCGCGGCGTCCACGGCGTCTGCGGCCTCACGGTGCTCGGCGTTGGTGAGTGTGCCCAGCACGGCGCTGTGGCGATGCGGTTGGACGACGTCGATGCGGGCACCGTCGCCCATCAGGCGCCGGCCGGCGATGACATGTGGGAGATCGATCGGAGCCGAGGTGAGCTCGTCCAAGGCGGTGATCAGGCGATCGCGCTCGGGCGACCCGGGGGCGTAGTCATGGACCGGTTCGTTGGCGGGAAGCGGCACGTCGGAGATGGCATCCATGGGGTCAACGATCCCCGACATGACCGACCGAACTGTGAGCTGATCAGCCAATCCAGAGCGTCGGTGTTAGTAGAATCGGACAATATGCGGGTCACGGGAGTAAGCCTCGGTCAACTGCTGTTGGCCCTGGACGCGACCCTGGTCACGCTGGTGCAGGCGCCCCGCGGGCTCGATCTTCCGGTGGCGTCGGCCGCGCTGCTGGACTCCGACGACGTCCGCCTGGGCCTTGCGCTCGCGGCGGGGTCGGCCGACGTGTTCTTCCTCCTCGGCATCTCCGAGGCCGAGGCGCTGAGATGGCTGGACCGGCAGGCCACCGCACGGCATCCCACCGCGATCTTCGCCAAGGAGCCCGGATCGACGCTCGTCGAGCGGGCCGCGACGCTGGGCGTCGCCGTCGTCGCAGTCGACCCCCGCGCGCGATGGGAACGGCTGTACCGCCTGGTCAACCATGTCTTCGAGCATCACGGCGACCGCGCCGACCCTCAGTCCGACTCCGGCACCGACCTCTTCGGCCTGGCACAGTCCATCGCCGACCGGACGCACGGCATGGTCAGCATCGAGGACGCGCAGTCGCATGTGCTCGCGTATTCGGCGTCCAACGACGAGGCCGACGAACTGCGCCGGCTGTCGATCCTGGGCCGCGCCGGGCCGCCCGAGCACCTGGCGTGGATCGCGCAGTGGGGCATCTTCGACGCACTGCGCGTGGGCAGCGGCGTCGTGCGGGTGGCCGCACGCCCGGAACTGGGACTGCGGCCTCGGCGTGCGATCGGCGTCCACCGCCCCGACGTCGACCAGCGTCGGACCCCGACGTTCGCGGGGACGATCTGGGTCCAGGAGGGGTCCCGTCCATTGGCCGACGACGCCGACGACGTGCTGCGGGGTGCCGCCGTCCTCGCGGCACGCATCATGACGAGGCTGATGAGCACACCGTCGATGCACACCGTCCGGGCCCACGAACTGCTCGGACTGCGTGAGGGCGGCGACGACCTCGGCACGCTGGCCCGGGAACTCGGGATCGCCGAAGACGGCCGGGCCGCGGTCGTCGGCGTGCAGTGCGCAGCGCCTCATGCTCGGCTGGGCGACATTCTGGGGCTGAGCGCGAGCGCGTTTCGCCGCGACGCCGTGGTCGCGTCCGTCGGCCAGCGGGCCTACGTGGTGTTCCCCGACGCGGGCCGACCCGCGGCCGTCACGTCGTGGATCCGCGGTGTGGTGAGTTCCCTGAAGACCGAGTTGGGCCTGGATCTGCGGGCCGTGACGGCCGCGTCGCTGGCCGGGCTCGGTCAGGTCGCGGCGGCCCGCGTCGACATCGACCGCGTGCTGGACAGTGGCGATCGGCATCCCGGCGCGATCGATCGGGTGAGCTCGACTGCGGAGGCACGCACCACCGTGCTGCTCGACGAGATCGTCACCTGGCTGGCCGACAATCCTCGGCTGCTGGATTCCCGGATCCAGCAGTTGGATTCGACGTTGACCCGGACGCTGCGCACCTATCTGGACAGCTTCGGTGATGTGGCCGACGCCGCCGAGGCACTGCACGTGCACCCCAACACCGTGCGGTACCGGGTACGTCGGATCGAGCAGGTGCTGGGGACGTCGCTGGGCGACCCGGAGTCACGACTGCTGCTGGACTTGAGCCTGCGCGCGTCGGGTTGACCCGGCGTCAGGACGGAGTCAGGACAGGCGGGCGACTGCGGCGTCGATGCGCTCGTCTGTCGCGGTCAACGCGATCCGGACGTGCTGGGCGCCGCGCGCGCCGTAAAACTCACCGGGCGCAACAAGGATGCCGCGCTCGGCCAACCATGCCAGCGTCTGACGGCACGGTTCGCCGCGCGTGGCCCACAGGTAGAGGCCCGCCTCGGAGTCGTCGACCGTGAATCCGGCGCGCTGGATCGCCGGGAGCAGCGCCTCGCGGCGCCGCGCGTACAGCGAGCGTTGATGCGCCTCGTGGGCGTCGTCGTCCAGGGCCGCGACCATGGCGGCCTGGATGGGCGTCGGCACCATCATCCCGGCGTGCTTGCGCACCGCGAGGAGTTCGGCGACCAGTTTCGGGTCACCCGCGACGAAGCCGGCGCGGTAGCCGGCCAGCGACGAGGTCTTGGACAACGAGTGCACCGCGAGCAGTCCGGTGTGGTCACCGTCGCAGACCGACGGGTGCAGCACCGACAGCGGTTGAGCGTCCCAGCCCAGGCCCAGGTAGCACTCGTCGGACGCGACGATCACGCCGCGCTCGCGGGCCCAGCCGACCACCTTGCGGAGGTGGTCGACGCCCAGCACCTTGCCGGTCGGGTTGCTCGGTGAGTTGATGAAGATCAGCGCCGGTGTCTGCGGACCCAGTTGAGTCAGCGAATCGGCGGGCAGCACCTGCGCACCCGCGAGGCGCGCGCCGACGTCGTACGTCGGATACGCCAACTCCGGGATGACCACCAGGTCATCGCGGCCCAGGCCGAGCAGCGTCGGCAACCAGGCGATGAGCTCTTTGGTGCCGATCACCGGCAGCACCGCATGCTCTTCCAGTCCGGTGATGCCGTACCGGCGCTGAAGTGCACCCACGGCGGACTGACGCAGCGCGGGCGTGCCCGCCGTCGTCGGGTAACCGGGTGCGGACGCGGCCGCCGCGAGGGCGTCCTGGATGAGCGGGGCAACCGGATCGACAGGCGTGCCGACCGACAGGTCGACGATGCCGTCCGGGTGCGATCGGGCCTTGGCGGTGACGTCGGCGAGGGTGTCCCACGGGAAGACCGGCAGGGACGCCGACACCTTTAGCCCGGTCACTGCTGTGCTCAGTCTTCCGCCTTCGGCGGCAGGCTCTTGACCGACGCCGGATCGTTGTCGGTCTGGCCGACCTTCGAGGCGCCGCCGGGCGAGCCGAGTTCTTCGAAGAAGTCTGCGTTGCTCTGGATGTAGCCACTCCAGTCGTCGGGCACATCGTCTTCGTAGAAGATGGCCTCGACCGGGCAGACCGGCTCGCAGGCACCACAGTCCACGCACTCGTCGGGGTGGATGTAGAGCATCCGTGCGCCCTCATAGATGCAGTCGACGGGGCACTCTTCGATACATGCCTTGTCTTTGACGTCGACGCAAGGTTCGGCGATCACGTATGTCACAGAAATCTCCTCTGGGTCTCTGCGTTAACTCGGTGCAGGGCTGCTGTTCTTATCGTCCAGCGGGCTGATGACCAGTATCCGATGACCAAAACCGGACGGCTGTGCCAGTGTGCCCTAACTTCCACGCCCAGACCCTCTCAGGCGCGGTACCTGATACTAGACGTCGCATTTACAAGTCGCGCAAACGCGGCACCCGGTGCGTCTCCGCCCGCGCTGCGGATATGCATCCAGGCGCTGTGCACTTTGTTGCATATGACCGCCGGTACTGCATACGCTTCTCGGGTGGCCCTGCCCCATGCGATCTTGGTGTCGCTGTGCGAACAGTCCGGTACCGGCTATGAGCTGGCGAGGAGGTTCGACCGGTCGATCGGCCACTTCTGGCGTGCCACGCATCAGCAGATCTACCGGACGCTGCGCACCATGGAGGCCGACGGCTGGGTGCACGTCACACCCGTCGTCCAGCAGGGTCGGCCGGACAAGAAGGTCTACACCGTCGCCGACGCCGGTCGCGCCGAACTGTCGGCTTGGATCGCCGCCCCGCTGTCCGGGGCGGGCAGTTCGGTGAGTGATTCCCGCACCCGCGACTTGGCGGTGAAACTGCGCGGGGCGCAGTACGGCGGCGACGGTGCGTTGGAAGCGCTGCGCGGGCAGATCGTGTCGTTGCGGGCCGAGCGCGCCGCGCTGCTCGACACCTACCGCGGCTACGAGAAGAGTCAGTTCGCCGACCCCGCCTCGCTGGACGGCGGTGCGCTCCACCAGTACCTCGTGCTGCGCGGCGGCATCCGCGCCGAGGAGGGGTCCCTCGACTGGCTCGACGAGATTCTGGAGGCCATCGGTGCCTGATCCCTATCCGAACCTGTTGTCGCCCCTGGATCTGGGGTTCACCACGCTGCGGAATCGAGTGGTGATGGGTTCGATGCACACCGGTCTCGAGGATCGCGCCAAGGACATCGACAAGCTGGCCGCCTACTTCGCCGAACGCGCTCGCGGTGGTGTGGGCCTGATCATCACGGGCGGATATGCCCCCAACCGCACGGGATGGCTGCTGCCCTTCGCTGCGCAGTTGGTGTCCTCGAAGGAGGCACGACGGCACCGGCGGATCACGTCCGCCGTGCACGCCGAGGGCGCGAAGATCCTGCTGCAGATCCTGCATGCGGGGCGCTACGCCTACCATCCGCTGTCGGTCAGCGCCTCCTCGATCAAGGCTCCCATCAACCCCTTTCGGCCGCGTGCACTGTCCGACCGTGGCGTCCGGACGACCATCGACGACTTCGTCCGCTGCGCGTTGCTGGCCCGGGACGCCGGCTATGACGGGGTTGAGATCATGGGCAGCGAGGGCTACCTGCTCAACCAGTTCCTGGCACCGCGGACGAATAGACGCCGTGACGCGTGGGGCGGGTCGCCCGAGAATCGCCGACGGCTGCCGGTCGAGATCGTGCGCCGGGTCCGCTCCGCCGTCGGTCCGGAGTTCATCATCGACTATCGGATGTCGATGGCCGACTACGTCGAGGACGGCCAGAGCTGGGACGAGATCGTCGCCCTGGCAACCGAAGTCGAGGCCGCTGGCGCGACATTCATCAACACCGGCGTCGGCTGGCACGAGGCGCGGGTGCCCACCATCGTCACCTCGGTGCCCAACGCGGCCTTCATCGACATCTCCAACGCCGTCGCCGAGCACGTCAGCATCCCGGTGGTGGCGTCCAACCGGATCAACATGCCCGAGTCCGCCGAGCAGATCCTGGCCGAAACTCGCGTGCAGTTGATCTCGATGGCCCGGCCACTGCTGTCCGACCCGGACTGGGTGGCCAAGGCCGCGGCCAACGCCTCCGATGAGATCAACACGTGCATCGCCTGCAATCAGGCCTGCCTGGACCATGCCTTCGTGCACAAAACCGTGTCCTGCCTTCTGAATCCACGCGCAGGCCACGAGACCACCCTCGTGCTCGGGCCCACCCGTCGCGCGCGCTCGGTGGCTGTCGTCGGTGCGGGTCCAGCGGGACTGGCCGCGGCCCTGAACGCGGCAGAGCGCGGTCACCGGGTGACACTGTTCGACGCCAACGAGTTCATCGGCGGCCAGTTCGACATGGCGCGGCGCATCCCCGGCAAGGAGGAGTTCAACGAGACCATCCGGTACTACACGACCATGCTCGCCAAGCACGGTGTGGATGTTCGCCTTGGAACCCGCGTGGACGCCGACGATCTGGTGGGCTTCGACGACGTGGTGCTGGCCACCGGTGTGGCGCCGCGCCTTCCCTCCATTCCCGGCATCGACCATCCGAAGGTGCTGACCTACGCCGAGGCGATCTACGGGGTCCGGACGGTGGGCAAGCGCGTCGCCGTGATCGGCGCGGGCGGAATCGGTTTCGACGTCAGCGAACTGCTGACCACCGACGAGTCGCCCACCCTGAACCTCAAGGAGTGGAAGGCCGAATGGGGTGTCGCCGACCCCCAGGAAGCCCGCGGCGCATTGACCACTCCCCTGCCGGCGCCCGCTGCCCGCGAGGTGTATCTGCTGCAGCGCAGCAAGGGCGCTCAGGGCCGCGGCCTGGGCAAGACCTCCGGCTGGGTGCACCGAGCTTCACTGAAAGCCAAAGGGGTGCATCAGCTTTCCGGCGTGAATTACGAGCGCATCGACGATTCCGGACTGCACATCAGCTTTGGCTCTGACCACTCGGACCCGCAGATCTTGGCGGTGGACACCGTCGTGGTGTGCGCCGGGCAGGAGCCGGTTCGCGATCTCGAGGATGCACTGCGGTCTCGAGGCGTGGAGCCGCATGTGATCGGAGGTGCGGCGCTGGCGGCCGAACTGGATGCCAAGCGGGCGATCCGCCAGGGCACCGAGTTGGCCGCCAGGCTGTAGTCCGTCGGCCTGTTTGAGGTCCGTCAGGCCTGCTTGAGCGCCTCAATCTCAAGGGTGATGGTGACCTTGTCGCCGACCACGGCGCCGCCGGTCTCCAAAGGTGCATCGAAGCTGATGCCGAAGTCCCTGCGGTTGAGGACAACCGAGGCTTCGAAACCGGCCACCTCGCCGTGTCCCATGCCAGGGTTGACTCCATTGAATTCGAGCGCAAGGCTGACCGGCTTGGTGACGCCGTGCAGCGTGAAATCTCCGTTGACAACGTATTCGTCGCCCTTGGCCTCGACGCTGGTGGAGCGGAAGGTCGCGGTCGGGTACTGCTCGACATCGAAGAAGTCTGCGGCCTTGAGGTGGGCATCGCGCTGTTCATTGCCCGTGTTCACCGACGCCACCTCGATCTCAGCACTGACCGAGGGCGTGCCGTCCTCGGCGACCGTGATGGCGCCACTGAAGCTGCCGAACGTGCCGCGCACCTTGCTCACCATGAGATGGCGGACTGCGAATCCGACGGTGGAATGTACGGGATCGATCGCCCAGGTCCCGGTGGCCAGATCGGTGGTCTTCAGTGCTGTGGTCATGACGTCTCCTTGATCTCGCGGCGCAGTCTTCCCGGCACCGTCATTCGCATAAACGGACCCTGGTCCGGTTATATTCCCCAGGGATCAACTTCCGCAGGGCTGTCGACCGCCGAGAACAACGGCGGACGCCGCATCAACGACCACCACCACCCCGAAAACCTCCTCAACCCCTACAAGGAGGACAACCAAGGCCGGTCCGACCCCGGCGGCGACAGTGACTGAGCCGCCAAGGCCACCGGGGCCGCCCCAACCGAGCGCCGGCGACGAAAGGCGGGGAGACGCCGACGGCCACGACCCCGACTGCAACAGGGCAGTCGGGGCGGCTGGTCGGTGTGGGGCGGGAAGGTGCGGAGTGCCGCCGTCGTCGTCGAGATCGATTGGAAGCCCGCGGCATAGGATTGAGGTCATCCAGGACGGGGACACAGTGACGAGCGAATCTGACCGCGACCGCGACGAATCGGGTCGTCCCCGCAACTCACGGCCACGCGACGTGCTCGGCCGCCCACTTCCCCCTGGCAGCCAGGGCGTACCGCGCATCAGCGAAGATCTGAAGCTCGCCCCGGACGAGACACTCCGCTACGCGCAACGACTGCTCGACGACGGTTTGGCATTCCACGCACATGAGGTGTTCGAAGCCGCCTGGAAGACCGGTCCAGCCGCAGAACGCGCACTGTGGCAGGCGTTGGCGCAGTTTGCGGTCGGCATCACCCACATCCAGCGCGGCAATCCCAGGGGTGCTGCCGCCCTGCTGCGACGAGCGTCGGACCGCATCGACGAGGTGCCCCGCCCGCTGCCCTACGGGATCGACGGTGACGGCCTGATCGAGTCCGCACAAACCATTGCCGCCGACCTCGATGCGGGTGCCGACATCACCCCGTCCCGACTACGGCCGAGACTGCTGACCGAGGCGTAGGCCGCGTAGTTTCAAGCGCACGGCGGGCAGCTCCTCGTGATCGAGGGACCTTTGGCCCTAGAGCACGCAGCTCGCCGTAGTCACGCTGGGAATCATTGCTGAACTCGGACTAGTGGGGGAGGCCAGCAATGTCGAGCGTCGCATTCATGGCTTGGCGGGTCTCGTGACAGCCGAGGCGCCACCGGTTGGCGAACTGACGGTCAGGCGTCCGTTTCCGGCCCGGATGGGGCCCAAGGGCAATCTGGTCTACAAACTGGTGACCACCACCGACCACAAGTTGATCGGGATCATGTATGTGGTCACCTGCTTCGCGTTCTTCTTCATCGGCGGGCTGATGGCGCTGTTGATCCGCGCCGAACTCGGGTTGACCGGGCTGCAGTTCCTCTCCAACGAGCAGTACAACCAGCTGTTCACCATGCACGGCACGGTGATGCTGCTGTTCTATGCGACACCGGTCGTATTCGGGTTCGCCAACCTGGTGCTGCCGCTGCAGATCGGCGCCCCCGACGTGGCGTTCCCCCGGCTCAACGCGCTGTCGTACTGGTTGTTCCTCTTCGGCGGACTGATCGCCCTTTCGGGCTTCATCACCCCGGGTGGCGCGGCCGACTTCGGTTGGACCGCCTACTCGCCGCTGACCGACGCCATCCACTCCCCTGGTGCCGGTGCTGACCTGTGGATCCTGGGCCTGGCCGTCGGCGGTCTGGGCACCATCCTCGGTGGCGTCAACATGATCACCACCGTGGTCTGCATGCGTGCCCCGGGCATGACGATGTTCCGGATGCCGATCTTCACCTGGAACATCCTGGTGACCTCGATCCTGGTGCTGCTGGTGTTCCCGCTGCTGACCGCCGCACTGTTCGGCCTGGCCGCCGACCGTCACCTGGGTGCCCATGTCTACGATCCCGCCAACGGCGGTGTGCTGTTGTGGCAGCACCTGTTCTGGTTCTTCGGGCACCCCGAGGTGTACATCGTCGCGCTGCCGTTCTTCGGCATCGTGTCCGAGATCTTTCCGGTGTTCAGCCGCAAGCCGATCTTCGGTTACACCACGCTGATCTACGCCACGCTGTCCATCGCCGCGCTGTCGATGGCCGTGTGGGCGCACCACATGTTCGCCACGGGTGCGGTGCTCTACCCCTTCTTCTCCTTCATGACGTTCCTGATCGCGGTGCCAACGGGTATCAAGTTCTTCAACTGGATCGGCACGATGTGGAGGGGCCAGTTGTCGTTTGAGTCACCGATGCTGTTCTCCGTCGGCTTCATCATCACGTTCCTGCTCGGTGGCCTGTCCGGCGTGCTGCTGGCCAGCCCGCCGCTGGACTTCCAGGTTCATGACAGCTACTTCGTGGTGGCCCACTTCCACTACGTGCTCTTCGGCACGATCGTGTTCGCCACCTACGCCGGCATCTACTTCTGGTTCCCGAAGATGACGGGCCGCATGCTCGACGAGCGCCTGGGCAAGTTGCACTTCTGGTTGACCTTCATCGGCTTCCACACCACGTTTCTGGTGCAGCACTGGCTGGGTGACGAGGGCATGCCGCGCCGCTATGCCGACTACCTGCCCACCGACGGGTTCACCACCCTGAACGTCGTCTCGACGATCGGGGCCTTCATCCTCGGTTTGTCGGTGCTGCCGTTCACGTGGAACGTGTTCAAGAGCTGGCGCTATGGGGAGCCCGTCACCGTCGACGACCCGTGGGGCTACGGCAACTCGCTCGAGTGGGCCACCAGCTGCCCGCCGCCGCGACACAACTTCACCGAGCTGCCCCGAATCCGTTCGGAGAGGCCCGCATTCGAGCTGCACTACCCGCACATGGTGGAGCGGATGCGCGCCGAGTCCCACATCGGCCGAGCCCACGCCGACTCGGACTAGTCAGGCCGCGTGCTTGGCGTAGGTCGTGGTGCGCTGACGGGCGGGCCGGCCGATACCGGCCGCGATCTCGATCAGTTCGGCGGCGGTCTTGGCCGAGCCGTTCTCCGAACCGGCCATGCGCGAGATGGTCTCCTCCATCAGCGTGCCGCCGAGGTCGTTGGCGCCGCCGCGCAGCATGACCTGTGTGCGTTCGACGCCGAGCTTGACCCAACTGGTCTGGATCTGAGAAATCCTGCCGTGCAGCATGATCCGGGCCAGCGCGTGCACGGCACGATTGTCGCGATGGGTGGGCCCGGGCCGCGCAGCGCCCGCCAGGTACAGCGGCGAGGACTGGTGCACGAACGGCAGCGGCACAAACTCGGTGAAACCGCCGGTGCGGTCCTGGATCTCCCGCAACACGTTGAGGTGACCGACCCAGTGCCTCGGGGTGTCGACGTGGCCATACATCATGGTCGAACTCGACCGCAGACCCACCTCGTGCGCGGTGCTGACGACCTCGATCCACATGGAGGTCGGCAGCTTGCCCTTGGTCAGCACCCAACGCACCTCGTCGTCGAGGATCTCAGCGGCGGTTCCCGGGATGGTGTCGAGGCCGGCTTCGCGCAGGGCGATCAACCACTCACGAATGCTCAACCCGCTCTTCGTGACACCGTTGGCGATCTCCATGGGAGAGAACGCATGCACATGCATCGAGGGCACCCGCGCCTTGACGGCCCGCACCAGATCGGCGTAACCCGTCACCGGCAGTTCCGGATCGATCCCGCCCTGCATGCACACCTCGGTGGCACCCGCGACGTGCGCCTCCCAGGCTCGGTCGGCGACCTCGTCGGTCGACAGCGAGTACGCGTCGGCATCGCCCTTGCGCTGCGCGAAGGCACAGAACCGGCACCCTGTGTAGCAGATGTTGGTGAAGTTGATGTTCCGATTCACCACGAATGTCACGTCGTCGCCGACCACCTCGCGGCGCAGCGAATCAGCAAGCGCGGTCACGGCTTCCAGCGCGGGACCATCCGCGGTGGCAAGCGCCAGGTACTCGTCGTCGCTGCATCCGGCAGGGTCACGTTCGGCCGATCGCAGCGCGGAGAGGACGTCGGTGTCGATCCGCTCGGGCGCGCGCGCCGCGAGTTCGTGGACGTGCGCGCGGATGGATTCCCAATCACCGAATGCACTGTCTAGATCGCTGCGCGTCTCGGTCAGCCGCCCGTCGGAGTCGATCGCGGTGTGCAGGTCGGTGCGCCCCAGCGACTCGGAGGCCTCGTCCGGTTCCTGCCAGGGCAGGCCCGTCGGATTGACGTCGCGGGCCCAACCGGTGTCGGGATCCGCCACGGCGTCGACATGCGCACGCACCCGCGGGTCGATCCAGGCCGCGCCGGCCTGGATGTACTTGGGATGTGCGGTCAGCCGCTGAACCAGGTCGTAGCCGGCCTCGGCGGTGACGTCGGCGAGGTCATCCAATGCGGGCCAGGGCCGTTCGGGGTTGACGTGGTCGGGCGTCAGCGGAGACACGCCGCCCCAGTCGTCGACTCCCGCGCCGACCAGCGCCAGACACTCCTCGCGCGACACGAGGTTCGGTGGCGCCTGGATACGCATGCCGGGGCCGAGCACCAGTCGGGTCACGGCAATCGTGGCCAGGAAATCTTCGAGCCCGGCATCCGGCGTCGATGCCATGGCGGTGTGGTCCTTGGCACGGAAGTTCTGCACGATCACTTCCTGGATGTGCCCAAACTCCTTATGCGACTTCCGAATCGCATGAATCGTCTCGGCCCGCTCGGCCAGGTTCTCCCCGATTCCCACGAGCAGTCCCGTTGTGAACGGGATGGACAGCCGACCGGCATCGGTCAGCGTGCGCAGGCGAACCGCGGGATCCTTGTCCGGGCTGCCGTAGTGCGCCTCGCCCTTGGTCTCGAACAGTCGCCGCGATGTGGTCTCAAGCATCATGCCCATTGAGGGTGCGACGGGCTTGAGTCGCGACAACTCCGACCAGCTCATTACGCCGGGATTGAGGTGCGGCAGCAGGCCGGTCTCCTCCAGCACGCGAATTGCCATGGCGCGCACGTAGTCCAGCGTCGAGTCATAACCGCGCTCATCGAGCCACTGCCGCGCCTCGGGCCAGCGGTCTTCGGGTCGATCGCCGAGGGTGAACAGAGCCTCTTTGCAGCCCAGTTCGGCGCCCTGCCGCGCGACCTCGAGGATCTCGTCGGGCTCCATGTACATGCCCATACCCTGCTTGCGCAGCGCGCCCGGGACGGTGACGAAAGTGCAGTAATGGCAGGTGTCCCGGCACAGGTGGGTGACGGGGATGAACACCTTGCGCGAATAGCTGATCGGCAGGCGCCCCTTTGGGCCACGCCGACCCGTCGACTCCAGGCCCGCATCGCGAACCCGCGCGGCACTCGCACACAGATCCGTCAGGTCATCTCCGCGGGCGGCCAATGCGATGGCGGCCTCGTCGACGTTGAGGGCGACTCCGTCGCGTGCTCGCCGCAGGACTCGCCGCAGCGCCGCTTGACTCGGGGCATCTGTATCCACGGGTATGACCGGTGCGGGCAGGTCAACGCGCTGCGGGTTCAGAGCCACTCCTCGATAACCCATCGATGGTTGAGATTCATCCGCATGTCTCACTATCTGAAACGTCGGTGCCTGCCCTGACGCCCCCCACACTAGCCGCGCCGACGGCTTCGGTGAACACACCCTCGGTTGTGTGCAGCAATACGGGCAGATCAGCCGCCCAGCGCGTAGATTTCAGGACGGCCAAATCCACAGGCAAGGGGCTGGTATGGGTGTTTCCGTTCGCTCGGTTCTGACCGTTGGCGTCGCGACGCTGACGGCCACCGCGATCGTGGCCGCTCCAGTCGTGTCACCGCCCGCCCCCGCTGCGCCACCGGCCGTCACCTGGTCGGTGCAGAACACCGCGAGCGTCGCCCCCAACCTGTTCACCCTGGCCGCGCCGCCGTCGCCCGATGCGGGGGTCGCCCCGATGAACGCGGCCTCGAACGTCATCGACACCGTGTATGAGTTCACTCGACGCTGGGCCAACTACGCTTCGCTCGAACTGGCCCCGTGGGCGCTGAGCTTCGTCCCGTTCGGTTACCTGATCTCCGACCAGATCTTCATCTGGTACCAGCCCTTCGTGCTCGCGGTGACCGATGCGTTCGTCTACGACTTCCTGGACCCGGTGGTCAACGACCCGCTCAACCTCGGCGTCTGGGCCGCCGGAATCGGCGCCATCGCCGACGCCGCCGTCAATGGTGTGATCGCCGGCGTCCGAGGGGAGATCAACTACGCCCTGAGCCTGCAGTGGCTGCCGTTCCCCATACCGCCGCTGCCGCCGTGGTGGCCGAGCCTCTCGTCAGTCGCGTCCGCGTCCGTCGCCACAGAGCCAGAGTCAGTCCTCAACGCCACGGAAGCCCTCACGGAAATGTCCGAGTCGCTTGGCGAGGCCTGGGACGCTGCGATCCAGCCGGCGATCCAGCGCGGAGTCGACCACCTGGCCCAGGCGCTCGACCCCGCGACCTGGGTTCCTGCGCTCGACGAGATCGCACCCGCCGACAGGTCCGGTTCCGCACTGACGTCGCCACCGGTGCAGCTCACTGACCTCGAAAACGAAGGCGCGACGCAGTCCGGGGACCAGGGAACGCCACCTGAGCCCACCCCGGACACCACGTCCGTCACCACGCCCGCCCCGGCGGATGTCACCACGCCCGCCGACGTCGCGGTCCAGCATCCGCGGAATGTCCTCGCCAAAACCTTGTCACGGCTTGAACTGACCAGGGAGAAGGCCGGCAGGAATTTCGACAGGGCGGCCAAGGCCGTCAAGTCCTCCTCCGAGGCGACCGCCCAGTCCGACAAAAAGGACGACAGCAGGGACCACACCAGTTCCGACCCCGCGGTGGGTGACAGCCCACGTACACGCATCGGAGACGGCCTGAAGACCCGGGTGGCGAAAGCCGTCGAGAAGGCCACCACGTCCAAGTCACCGCGAAGGTCCGCCGAAACCGCGGAGTAGCGCAGACCGAGGCCGGGCCTGCCCGACGGGCGCTGGCGCAGCCGATCAGGCTGGCCGAGGGCACTGACGCAGACCGGGCCTGCCCCGAGGGCGCTGGCGCAGCCGATCAGCGGGAGATCAGCGCAAGCCTTTCAGCGATTGGCTTGCGCGCGGCGAAGCTTCGCGTCGTTGTGCCGCACCAGGAACCAGGCGGCCGGTGCCGCCCCGACCGCGATGAGCAGGATCGGGTAGAACGCGCGCCAACCCGATCCGCCGAACATGATGTCGCCGCCGGGACCCCCGAAGGTCAACAATCCGGCAGTGATCAGCCACGTCCAGAGTGGGAGCGCAGCGATGCGCGTCTCCGTCGTCCACTGGCTGGCAGCCCACACCAACGCCAGGTTGACCAGGCCTGCGACGATGGCACTGATCGGGAACGGAATGACACCGATATACAGCGGCAACAGCAGCGCAGACATGACGGCGCAGATGACGCCGTCGACGGCGAGGAGAGCTAGGACGATGACGCGACTGGCGGAATCGACTCCGCGGTCGTCGGTCAGGTCGGGACGCTGTCGAGCAGCGCGGTCAGCGAGCCCACGACCCACTGGAAGTTGTCCAGCCGGTCCTGCCAATGCTGCTGGTTGGGGTCCAGATCCGGATCCATGGTTCGTCCCTTCCGATGCGCCGCTGTCGGCAGCCTACCCGACATAGGTAGTCACTACTCGAATCTCCGGCCAGGGCTACGCGTGTGCGGCGCAGGGCGTATCGCACCGTCACGAAGCACCGTAATTTCCTGCGCAGAGCCGAATCGAGGGGGATCGATGAGCAGCAGAATCTGCGCCGCGATGATCGCGGGGATCGCGCAGGGCCGCACCGAAACACAGCACCAGGCGGGCCGAAACCGCGCGAAGAGGACTCGGACGCGCCGCTTCCGGCGCTCTCCGAACGTCTGAGCCAAAGACTTCGCCGGCGGGACTGCAGAGGGGGCAGTCCCGCCGGCGATTCCCTGTCTAAGGCAGGTCCAGGCCTGCCAGGAGGTCGGTCTCCCAACCGCGCTCGTTTCGCTCGCCGCTCTCCCCTGATGCGAGGACGTAGTGCTCGTATCCCGAGACCGGCAGTGCGAGGTTGTTCGAGAGCGCCGCGGCGCGACCGGTGGGACCGACGACGACCTGCGTGGCGTGTGCCCCAAGCGCTTCGATCTTGGCGGTCAACCCATCGGTGGCGTCGACCATCGCGGTGATCTGCTCGTCCGAGTAGCCGAACTCGATGTCGCTCGGCGGCAGCACCCATCCCGGCAGGAGGTCAGACGAGTCCAAACCGGCGGCGGCGGCCTGCACGGCACGGCCCGAGAGGACCGTCCAATAGAACTTGGACACCGTCCAGGGCTCACCGGGGTACTCCGTCGTGGCTGCGGCAGCGACCGCCGCCGTCGTCACCTCGTGTGCCCTGATGTGGTCTGGGTGCCCGTAACCGCCGTTGGGGTCATAGGTGACGACGACGTGGGGACGCAGATCGCGGATGATCTCCACGAGAGCGCCGACGGCCTCCCTCTCATCCGCGTCGACGAAGCGCTGCCGCCCGCCACGTGGAGGTGTTCCCGCCATCCCGGAGTCGCGCCAGTGTCCGGCCCCTCCGAGGAATATCGGGTCGTCGATCCCGAGAAGGTGCAGGGCCGAGCAGAGTTCGGCGATGCGGTATCCGCCCAACTGATCGGCGTGATCGACGGCCAACTGAGCCCATTGCTCGCCGATCACCTCTCCCTCCTCGCCGAGGGTGCAGGTGACGACCCGAACCTCGGCGCCGAGGGCTGCGTAGTGGGCGATGGTTGCCCCGTTGTTGATGGTCTCGTCGTCTGGGTGCGCGTGCACAAAGAGAAGACGTGGCCTTTCAGCTTGCATCGATTCAGCGTAGCGGCGATCTTTTGGCGAACGCCGCCCACCGGCAGCTTCCCAGGTTGAGCTCAGGTTCGCGGCCCTGGCAGCAAGGTTTTACGGCTCCGTCAGCCCCTTCCGAGAGGCTTCCTGAGAGTTCTCGACATCCCGCCGAGACTGTTTCGAGATCAAATTTCGTTCACCTGGGGCAAACATTCTCGTAGCGCCGCCAATCATTTTTGACGTTACCGGAAATTAACCACGGCTCATGTGGCCCAGCTAACAGTTATGCCGCTCGCGGGCGATCTTGAAGGCTGGTTACAGCAGCAACAGCAGCCTCACGCGTATCCAGCAAACAATGACAGCTCATGCCACCAGTTTCCGTTATCCACGGTCTTCGACACGTGAGTCCGCCGACGCCACCGACCTTCGCCAGCAAACTTAGTTGAAAACGCAAAGATCGACCGAATTGGTCTGCAATTCCCTGAGCAGAACCTGAGAAATTGCCCCTACGCTCACAGCTACCCGGTTCAGCCCAACCAGAAGGGGAAGTAACAAAAAATGGAGATCTCCGCCCGCTCGTACCTCACGGCCGGCATGGCACTCACTGCAGCCAGTGCCATTGCTTTGACGCCCGTCGTGGTCACACCAAGCGACAATCGGACCCTGACGATTCCGAGCGTCTCGGTGCCCGACGTGCAGCTGTCGGCTGTGATCGACGACGCCGCGATCGCTGAGTTCATCGCCGCACTCAACGCCGGCCTCGCCGACGTCGTCGGGACGGTCGACGCGATCGCCTCGATTCCGGGGCAAACTCTGCTCGGCGTACTCGACGAAGCGTCCACCCTCAACACCGCCCTGTGGACCACCCTGATCGACGCCGCGGGTGGCCCGACGACGACCCTGGGCGGCCTGCTGTACGCCCTGTCCGCCACGTCAGAAGCGGGCTTCTCCCAGCTCCTGAGCACCGTCGGCAACGCCGACCTGATCGTCTCCTTCCTGCCGGGCGATGTCACCGACATCATCGGTTCGACGCTCATCGGTTCGCTGTCGACGGCTTTGTACGCTCTCGCCGACGTCGTCAACAACCCGCTGGCCCTGTCGAGCTACACCGGCCTGCTCAGCGGCGGCGTGGACATCGCCGCAGGCGCGGTCTACGGCGGCGTCGAACTGATCGACACCCTCGGTGGCGCGCTGTTGGGTTGGAACAACGTCGAGCCCTCCGCCGCACAGTCCGTGTCGTGGACGGACGGCCTGATCAAGCTCGGCATCGGAGAGGTGCAGGGCCAGATCAACATCGCGCTCGGCGGCCTGAGCGGCATCCTCAGCGGCCTCGCGACCGCCTCGGACAGCCAGATCGTCGCGGGTGTGGTTCAGGCGATCCAGGGCCTGGCGATCACCCCGATCTCTGCGGTGGTCAACGCCGCGGCGAGCACCGGAAACGCCGTCGTGGACGCCCTCCGGGCCGGCTTCTTCACCGCCACCGATATCCCCTGGTACGTGACCGCCAGCGTGCAGCAGGGCATCAACGGTGCGCTCACCGCCATCGGCGACCAGCCGCTGAGCCCCGCGAGCTACACCACGGCCCTGTCCTCGCTCATCAGCGGAGGCTTCGGGGTGCTCAACACCGGGATCATCGCCTCCGGCGATTTCCTGCACATCCCGGTGAACCTGGCATCCAGCCTGACGGAGACCACCGCGACTCTGATCGCCTCCCTCACGACCGGTGTCGCGGACGCGGTCTCCGGCCTGCTGACGGCCGTCGGCCTGCCCGAGGACATCGCGGGTCTGCCGGTGGCGTTGGCGGTGCAGATCAACCAGGTGATCAGCGACGCCAAGGACCTGGCGCTCGGCGGCCTCACCGCCGTCAACGGCCTGATCGACGACGGCGTCGACACCGCCCTCGCCATCTCCTACACGGTTGAGGAGACCATCACCGGCGCCCTGACGGCGATCGGCGAAGCGCTGACCCCGGAGGCACCGGATGCCGGTGCCGGTGCGCGTACCGCACTGGTCAACGTCGAGGTCGCCACCGATGTCGCCGTCGACAAGGAGATCGTCGCCGTCGACGACTCCACCATCAAGGACGAGACCTCCGAGGGCGAGACCTCGGTGGTCGTGAAGGATTCGGATCTGACCGAGACCCCGTCGACCGGCGGCTCCGACAGCGAATCCAGCACCGAAGCCCCGTCCACGGTGAGCAAGGCCAAGGAGAAGCGCGAAGCCGCCAAGGCCGAGCGTGCCGCGGCCAAGGCTGAGCGGACCGAAAAGCGTCAGGCCGCCAAGGCCGAGCGTGCCGAGAAGCGCACAGCCGCCAAGGCCGAGCGCGCCTCGAAGCGGGAGTCTGCGTCGAGCAGCGCCAGCGCCGAGTAACACCCCCACGAAGCGGGGCCCACTCATTGAGTGGGCCCCGCTTTGTTTCTGCTCGTGCCCCAGCCGCCAGCAAAGGCGAGCCGACCGCTCGATCTGCGGCCCCGTTCGACTCGACCAGCGGTCAGCTACCACCTCGAAACCAGGGATGCTTGCGCATTCAACGAGGTGGTGAAAGCTGAGAGGAACCTGAGCCATACTCGTCGCAGGGCGCATGGAAGACCTGCGCGGGGTTGGGGCAATCACAGAACCTTGGGGGGTTCAGCAAATGAAGAAGTCTGTTCAATGCCGTCTTGGTGCGGGTGTGGCGATCGTCGGCGCGAGCGTCATCGCTCTGACACCGATCGCGCCCGCGTCGGCGGCGACACCGCGGGCGATCGAAGCACAGGTTGGGCTGGCAGCAATCTATAACCAGCCGCCGACCGAACTGCTGGCGCTGTCCGGCCAGCGGTTCGTCACCACCGTGGCGTCAGCCCCGCTGACGCCCCTTGTCGCGGCGTACGTGGTGATCGCAGGTGACGAGAATCTGCTGCGCAGCGTGGTCACCGATGCCGCCGATACACCGCTGTGGGCGCTCGACCCCGTCTTGGAGGCCCTCGCGCAGATCATTCCGGACGAACTGGGCGGCGGAACCGGCGGCGAGCCCACCGATGGTGTCGGCGACGGGGCTCTGCTGAAGTTCCGCAACACCGCGCTGATCGACCTGCGCGACGATGTCGGCGACCTCGCCGAAGGCACGGCCATTTCCCTGCAGCGTCTGATCAGAGGACTCGCGTCGGCACCCCTCGGCGTGGTTCCCGTCGCGGAGGGGGCGCTCACCTCACTGTCGGGTGGTCCGAACACCGCGTTGTACCTGGCCCTGCGGGAGTACATCGACGCACCGCAGTGGATCGCTGATCCCGCCATCGAAGGCGTCGCGCGCGTGCTGCCCGCACCCGTCGGAGGCACAAACGGCGAACCCACGGACCCGACCGGTGACGGTCAGTTAATGCAGTTCCGCAACAACGTGCTTATCGGCGCCCGCGATTCGGTGCGCAAGACCGTGGCCGACGCCCTGGGAGTGAACCCCAATTCGGGTGCCCCGGTCCCCACGACGACCGTGCAGGCGCGCAGCAGCCTGCTGCCGTCCGCGGCCAGGGACACGGCTGCAAAGGACGTCAAGGACGAGAAGGACGACACGGCCGCGCCGAAGCGGATCACGCCGCTCTCCTCTCTGACCAAGGCCGACCGGAAGCTCGACGTGAAGGCTCCCGGTAAGCGCCTGGAGCGCCTCGTGAAACGCGTGACCGGCGCCGATCGTGCGTCGGCCGCCGACTCGAAGGACTGAGCCACTTCTGCCCCCTGCTCGGCGCCCGGCGTCGGACAGGGGGCAGTGGCGTTCACGGCCGCGGGCACCCCTCCGCATCAGTTCAGGGCGTCACCCGGCCGCAGTGACTCTCACAGCAGGACTCGATCGGTCAGGGCTTCTTCGCCCACGTGCCGGCATCGCCGACGATGCCCACCGGCACCGCGCCGGTCAGGGCAACGTTCAGCACGGACGGCCCCGCCGCCACGATGGTGGTGTCCTGCAGGATGGGCATCACGGTCCACATGTTCCACAGCTTGGGCTCGACGGCGTCGATCACCGCGCCGATCTCTTTCGAACCGTCAAGGGCCGCATCGATATTGGCCTGAATGCTGCGGTCGCAGACCTGCGTCAGGTTGGACGGCGCCTGAACCAGTTCGGCCGACTCCGCAGGCGGCGGGGGCACGGTGGTGGTGGTCGGAGTCGCGGTGGGCGACGTCGGCTTCGGTGACGCAGAGGTGGTGGTCGGACTCACCGACGTCGGCTTTGGTGACGCGGAGGTGGGGGTCGGCGTGGCCCCCGTCGTCGGAACCGGAGTCGCCTCCAGCGCTGGGCAGCCGTACCTCGAGGCCAGCAGCGTCGCGAGGTCTCCCCCGGCCCGATGCCACCCGACGATCGCGTCAACCTTGTTGTTGGCCAGGGCGTCTCCGTACAACGCGACCGGGTCCAACGCCAGGACTGAGGCCGCAATGCCTGCGTTCCGCAGTTGGTCGGCGGCAGTGTTGGCCACTGCCACGGACGTCGGATCGTTGGCTGCGACCCCGAGCACCAGCGCAAGCTGCTTGTCGTCCTTGACCAGACGAGGCCGGGACGGTTCCTGCTCCGGAGTGGCACTCTCCGGTTCGAACACATAACCGGCGCCCTCGAGGAGGTCGAGCGCGGCCTCCCGCGTGAGCGCCGCGGGGGCGGTGGGCACGTATCCGGGATCCGACGGCGAGCGGACCTGTGCCTGGGCCAGCGTCACGGTGTTGTCGCTGCCGGCACCCACGGCGGCCAGAAGGTCGACGTCGATGAGGCCGAGAACGCCCTTGCGCACCTGCGGATCTGACAGCTGGGGCTGTTGACCGCGCAGCGTCAACTGCATGACGCGGGGCGTCACGATCCTCGCGGTGCGCACATCGGGAATGGCCGACAACTGAGCGAAGGCCGCGGCACCGCCATGGACCTGAGCCACCTGTGTGTCGCCGTTACGGATCGAATCGGCCAGCGCCGCAGGAGCTCCGGCTCTGCGGAAGAGGATCTGATCGGGCACCGCGGGCTGGCCCCAGAACCTGTCGTTGCGCGCCAGCAGGATCTCATCGCGTTGCGGATCGATGGCCTCGACCCTGAACTGACCACCCGTCACGGGCAGGGCGCGGGCCAGACCCGCTCCGAACCCGCCGGGCACGTCCTTGACGATGTGGGCCGGAAGGATGTCGGTGAAGAGTTCCCGCCAGGCCGGGTAGGGCTGCGAGAACGTCACGACCGCGGTCTTACCGCCTTCGATCGACTGCACGCCGGTGATCAGGTCATAACCCGCGGGATCCACCACGCCGGGATGGCTGACCATCTGGCGCCACAGGTACCAGAAGTCGTCCGCGGCGATCGGGGCGTTGTCGGTCCACGACGCCTCGGGTCGGATCTTGTAGGTGACCGTGAACGGATCCTCGCTGGTGACCTCGGCCGACAGCAGCAGGGTGTTGTCGATCTCCCAGCGCGATCCCGTCGAAGTCTTGTTGTCGACGACCGGACGGAACGCACTGGGCAGCACCAGGGCACTGATCGCCGCATTGACGGGTGACTGATCAGAGAGCAGATGCGGATTGAAGCCGGGGCCCACGTTGTCGATGCCCACGATGATCTGGGTCGCCTTCGGCGGCGGCGGGGGCGTGCTCTCCACGGTCTCCGTGCTCTGCGGCGCCGGAGGCGGACTGACCGTGCACGCCCCGGTGACCAGCGCAGACAAAACGGCCGCGGTCGTCATCAGGCGGCGGCGGGCGGTCGGCACGCACATCAGCGTATCGGCAGGTTCGGCGGCCTTCTGCCGGTCATCACCGGCATCAGCGAGCACAGACGTTGCCCAGCAAAGGTTTGCCCGATGCCATAAGTCCGCCGGACAATTGTGCAGGGTGGGCTATTCGGCGCTCCTCTGAAGAATTTCGCCATATTGTCGGCGGCAAGATTTTCGCAGGTCCGCACACCATTCATGCCAGCGACAATTACGTTAGCTGTTATAGACGGCTATCGCCTCAAAGGTTGCGGTGCGAAGGTGGTCGTCCTCCGCCCTGAGAGGGGCCCGCTTTCTCGTGTTGAACTGCGCTGACCATAGCAGCTATTTCACCTTTGCTAAACAACTATTTGCGTTGTTAAGCACATTGATCGACCATGCCGTTAATTTTTGCTGAAAAACAATCGCTCAGCTTCCTCTCAGGTACGTTTCCGCACATCAGCCACCATTGGAAAGGGTCTCCAGATGTCAATTGCAATACGAAGTCATTTAGCCGCGGGAGTCGCGCTTGTCGGCGTCGGCGCCCTGCTGGTGTCACCCGTCACACCGGGGCCGGAAGTTCGCTCAGTTCACGACATCACCGTCGTCCCCACCGCGATGGCCACAGGGCCGATCAACCCGATCCAGGCGTTCTCCCCCGTCGTGCAGGCCACGATTCGGGACCTCACGCTGTCCACGATGGACTTCGTCAGCGACCCGGTGCCGATCACGAGCCAACTCATCTCGAACCAGCTGTACTTCACCGGGGGACTCGCGGCCGCGGCGGTGGACGCCGGTGCCACGCTCTCGAGCATCGTCTGGGACCTGCCCGCCACGTTGAGCTCCGCTAGGGATCTGGTCCGCAGTGGCGACGTCGAAGGTGCCATCGCGGTGCTCGAGGACGGCACCATAGGCCGCGCCCTCCAGGCGGCCGACAGACTGATCCGAACCGGCCAGCAGATCATGCGGATGCAGGCCGAGATCGTCGGACGACTTTCCGAAGTCGTACCGGAGGCGGCCAGGGCCATCCTCGCGGCCTCGGCGAACGCCTTCCGGGAGATCACCCGCGCTCAGATCACCGCATTCGTGGGAGTTGTCGATGCCGCCAAGACACGCGACCTCACCGCGACCTACAACGCCGTGGTGACAGGCGCGGCCAACGTCGCCGACGTCACGCGGGCGGTCACCATCGGAACTGGCATCCGCGACGACGCCCCGGTCGAGATGAAGATGGAGGTGCGCCACCGGAGCATCCTGGCCACGGTGCGCGCCGCGCAGCTCAGCATCGCCGACGCGCTCAACCCGGGGAGGATCAAGACGGTCGACGACCAGGCCAAGCTCGCCGACGAACCGCGGGCCAAGCTGGTCAAGGCGGATCGGGCCGCCCTCACCGACGACACCGCCGGCCTTGCCAAGACCGACGGCGACACCGACGGGGCCGCCAAGACGACGAAGACCCCGAAGGCCAAGCCAGGCGCGGCACTGCGTCAGGCGGCGAAGTCGGTGCGCACCGAGGTCAAGGCCGCGGTGGCCAAGGTCAAGAAGGCACTGTCACCGAAGCCGAAGAAGACCGCCGACGCCACCGAGTGACGGCGGCGAAACCCGCTGGGCCTCTCCGCCAGGAGGGGCCCAGCGTGCTGTCTAGACCTTGGCGTTCGCCTTGGCGCGCGCCTTGGCGCGGGCCCGCAGGCTGGCCGTCAGTTCCACCTTGCGCACCCGAACGATCTCAGGCGTGACCTCGACGCACTCGTCCTCGGCGCAGAACTCCATGGCCTTCTCCAGGTCGAGTTCCAGCGGCCGGGCCAGCGTCTCCATCACGTCGGCGGTCGAGCTGCGCATGTTCGTCAGCTTCTTCTCGCGCGTGATGTTGATGTCGAGATCCTCGGCGCGCGGGTTGATGCCGACGACCTGACCCTCGTAGGTCTCCTCGCCGGGCTCGACGAAGAACTGCCCGCGATCGGCGAGCTGGATCATCGCGAACGGGGTGATCTGACCGCTTCGATCGGACACCAGCGAGCCGGTGTGCCGTGCGCGGATCTCACCGGCCCACGGGCGGTAGCCGTCGAACACGGCGTTGGCGATACCAGTGCCCCGGGTCAGCGTCAGGAAATCGGTGCGGAAGCCGATCAGGCCACGGCTGGGCACGATGAAGTCCATCCGCACCCATCCGGCGGCGTGGTTGGCCATCTGTTCCATGCGCCCCTTGCGGGCGGCCATCAGCTGGGTGACGGCGCCGAGGAACTCCTCGGGGCAGTCGATGGTCAGCGCTTCGAACGGCTCGTGCAGCTTGCCGTCGATGGTCTGGGTGACCACCTGCGGCTTACCGACGGTCAGCTCGAAGCCCTCGCGGCGCATCTGCTCGACGAGGATCGCCAGCGCCAGCTCACCACGGCCCTGCACCTCCCACGCGTCGGGACGGCCGATGTCGACGACCTTGAGCGAGACGTTGCCGACGAGTTCGGCGTCCAGCCGGCTCTTGACCATGCGCGCGGTCAGCTTGTGACCGGACACCTTGCCGGCCAGCGGCGAGGTGTTGGTGCCGACGGTGACCGAGATGGCCGGCTCATCGACGGTGATGCGCGGCAGTGCGTGCGCATGATCCGGGTCGGCCAGGGTGTCACCGATCATGATGTCCGGCATGCCGGCGACCGCGACGATGTCACCTGCGATGGCCTCCTCGGTGGGAGTGCGCTCGACGCCGACGGTGACCAGAAGTTCGGTGATCTTGGCGTTCGTGACGACGGGGTGCCCGTCAATCTCACGCATCCAGGCCACCTGCTGGCCCTTCTTGATCTTGCCCTTGTAGATGCGAATCAGCGCGAGTCGGCCCAGGAAGGCCGAGGCGTCGAGGTTGGTGACCAGCGCCTGCAGCGGGGCTTCCGGATCGCCCTGCGGGGGCGGGATGTGCTCGAGCAGCACGTCGAACAGCGGGTCGAGGTTCTCCCCGTCCGGGTTCTGGCCGTCCTCAGGTGCGGTGGTGCTGGCGATGCCGGCGCGGCCCGAGGCGTACAGGGTCGGCAGGTCGAGCGCCTTCTCAGCCGCGGCCTGGGCCTCCTCGTCGAGGTCGGAGGCGACATCGAGCAGCAGGTCGTGGCTCTCCTCGACGACCTCGGCGATGCGGGCGTCGGGCCGGTCGGTCTTGTTGACCACCAGGATCACCGGAAGGTGCGCGGCGAGCGCCTTGCGCAGCACGAATCGGGTCTGCGGCAGCGGCCCCTCGGACGCATCGACCAACAGCACCACGCCGTCGACCATGGACAGACCGCGCTCGACCTCACCACCGAAGTCGGCGTGGCCCGGGGTGTCGATCACGTTGATCACGGTGACCGAGCCATCCGCGTTGTGCCGGTGCACCGCGGTGTTCTTGGCCAGGATCGTGATGCCCTTTTCCTTCTCAAGGTCACCGGAGTCCATGATGCGCTCGGCAGCGTCGTCACCACGGTGCGTCAAGGCCCCTGACTGCCGCAGCATCGCGTCGACCAGAGTCGTCTTGCCGTGGTCGACGTGAGCGACGATCGCGACGTTTCTAAAGTTGGGGCGAGATTCCACTTACAGATTGTCGCAGTGCAGGCCCCGATCACGAAAACGAGAACAGCCAGCCAGTGAAGTCAAGCAAGTATGCCGACCTCAAACCGAAGAAGAAGTGCTGCCGCAGCAAGCCCCGCTGCAAGCGCTGCCCACTGGTGCTGAACAAGGTCCACAAAGCCGAGTTGACGGGTCTTCGCGGCAAGGAACTCGAGAAGGTCTACAAACGCGCCCGAAAGGCCTGATCGCGTCACCGAGACCGCCCCTGCGGCGCACCGTTCTCGCACTTCGGCGCCCTGATTGCGGCCCCAACGCGAAGCTTGGCGGCGTACCGTGGAGTCACCCGCCGGAAGGTCTCTCAGGGCTGGTTTGGAGGTACCGACATGGTCGTCACGGCTATAGCGCTTGCGGTCATCGCGTTCGTCGGATTCGCCGCAACATTGGCCATCTATCTGGGCCTGCTCAATTGGATGGGCGGGTTCTATGTGGTGCATTGCAGTGAGTGTCATCACCTCACCGGATCGGCGGTGAATTCCTCACCGACGTCGTGCCCGCACTGCAGGCACCCGGCGCTGATGCACCCGTTATATGCCGCGCACCATCGTCGCGCGCCCGTGCGAGTGCTGGCGGACTCGCTGCATTACTGACCCTGCCCACCGTCACCAACCGCGGCGATGCGGCCGGGAGCCGACCAGTTCGGTCGGTCGGGCTGCATCACGGGTCCGATAGACGATGTAGGGCCGGAACAGGTACGCGAACGGGGCGCTGAACGCGTGCACAAGCCTGGTGAACGGCCACAGGCAGAACAGCGCCAACCCGATGAGGACGTGCACCTGGTAGTAGATGGGCGCACCCGCCATCAGGTCGCCGCGCGGGTCCAGCACCCAGATCGACCGGAACCACACCGACACCGACTCCCGGTAGTTGTAGGGCTCGCCGACGAGCCCCGATCCCAGCGCGGTGGCGCACAGGCCCGCCACGATCGCGGCCACCAGCACCGCGTACATCAGCTTGTCGTTGCGCGTGGTCGCCATGAACACCGGACCGGTGGTGCGGCGCCGATACACCAGCAGCACGATGCCCACCAGCGTGGCGATGCCGGCGATGGACCCCAGGATGACGGCCTGGAGGTGATAGGCGTACTCGCTCAGGCCCAGCGCACGCGTCCAGGATTCAGGGATCACCAGGCCGATCACGTGGCCGATGATGACCACCAGGATGCCGAAGTGGAACATCGGGCTGCCGATCCGCAGCAGTCGCGATTCGTAGAGCTGCGACGAGCGGGTGGTCCACCCGAACTTGTCGTAGCGGTAGCGCCACCAGCTTCCGACGATCACGACGGCCAGCGTCACGTACGGGATCACATCCCAGAAGACAGCACCCATGGCTATGGCACCTTCTCGGTTCGTCTGGGCGGCACGGTCAGCGTGAACGGCTCCAGCCCAACGGCTTCGACGGGCGGCCCGGCCGCGGCCAGTCTCCGAGCCAGCTGCACGTCCTGGTCGCCGGCCGCAGGCAGCGTCGAACACACCGCGGCGAGCACGTCACCATAGGGTGAGCCGCGCTCGGTCAGGGCCGCGCGCACCACGTCAAGCGGCACCCGATGTTCGGTGAGCAGACGCAGCCCTGCCTCGGGATCCACCCGGGCGGCGAACTCGAGCAGCACCGGAAGGTGGTCGGGCGACTCCTTTTTGGGCGCGTCCGCTCCGGAAGTCCGGTACACAGCGGCGAATTCGTGCATCGCGGCACCACGGCGCCTGGTGTCCCCCGCGGTCCAGTAGGTGAGGTACAGCGTGGCGTGCCGATTCAGGTCGAACGTCTCGACATAGTCTTCGGCGGCCTGCCGCGAACCGCGGCTGATCAGCGCGGTGTGCGCACGCACCAGAAGGTCGCGGGCACAGCCCGGCACATGGTCGAGAAGCTGCGTCACCACCTGCAAACGGGCGCTGTGCCCCTCGTCGGGATAGGTCAGCAGCAGCGAGGCCGCCTGCCATACCGCGCGATCCGTCGACGTCACTGCGCGCCTGCGCCCCAGCCTCATCGCTGTCCTCCGTCCGGGAACAACCCGGGTGGCGCACCGCGGCCGTCCCAGTTGAGCAGATTGAGCCGCGACGGCCTGCTGGCGTTGGCGGCCATCTCGCCGGTGGTCTGCCGGCGCTGAAGGGCGTGGAAGGTTTCCACCGCCACCGGCACCGGCACGCCGCTGGCCTCACCGAACGGACCGGATGCGTACATGCCGGGACCGCCGTCGAAATCCAGTGAGCAGGCGGGTTCCTCGACCGGCGCCCCTGTCGGGGCGTAGGCACTGGGGATGACGTAGCGCTCGTCGTACTTCGCGATCGCCAGCAGTCGATACATGTCGTAGATCTGCTGTTCGGTCATACCCACCGCGGCCGGAATGTGCGCCTGGGTCTCACGGCCGAGGTTGATGTCACGCATGTAGGACCGCATCGCCGCCAGTCGCCGCAACACGGCCTCGACCGGGGCCGTGTCCCCCGCGGTGAACAGCCCGGCCAGGTACTCGATCGGAATGCGCAGCGCCTCAAGGGCGCCGAACAGGTTGCCGATGTCCTCTCCGTCGTGTCCGTCACGGCTGACGGCGTCGACCACGGGCGACAGCGGCGGGATGTACCAAACCATCGGCACGGTGCGGAACTCCGGATGCAGAGGCAACGCGACCCGGTAGGTGTTGATCAGCGCATACACCGGTGAGCGCTGGGCCGCCGCGATCCACTCGGGGGAGATGCCCTCGGCGCGGGCGCCCGCGATCACCTGAGGGTCGTTGGGGTCCAGCAGGATCTCGCGCTGCGCCTCGTAGAGGTCCTTCTCGTCGGCGACGGAGGCGGCCTCCAGGACGCGGTCGACGTCGTAGAACACCAGACCCAGGTAGCGCAGGCGTCCGACGCACGTCTCCGAACACACCGTCGGCAGGCCGACCTCGATGCGCGGGTAGCACAGCGTGCACTTCTCGGCCTTGCCGGTCTTGTGGTTGAAATACACTTTCTTGTAAGGGCATCCAGAGACGCACATCCGCCAACCGCGGCACCGGTCCTGGTCGACCAGAACGATCCCGTCCTCGCTGCGCTTGTACATCGCACCAGACGGGCAGGACGCCACACAGGACGGATTCAGGCAGTGCTCGCAGATGCGCGGCAGATAGAACATGAAGGTCTCTTCGAGTTCCAACCTGACCTGCTCGCTGACCTGCTTGAGCACCGGGTCATGCGGCACGATCTCCGGTGAGCCCCCCAGGTCGTCGTCCCAGTTGGCCGACCACGACACCTTCATCGGCTTGCCGCTGATCAGGCTGCGGGGCGCCGCGACCGGAATGTGTTCCCCCAGCGGGGCCGAGGTCAGGTTCTCGTAGTCGTAGGTCCACGGTTCGTAGTAGTCGTCGATGGACGGCAACTTCGGATTGGAGAAGATCCGCGCCAGTTTGGCCAGCCTGCCGCCGTCACGCAATCTCAGCCGGCCCCTGCGATCTCGGACCCATCCGCCTCGCCAACGATCCTGGTCCTCATAGGTGCGCGGATAGCCCAGGCCGGGGCGGGTTTCGACGTTGTTGAACCAGACGTACTCGGTGCCCGCGCGATTGGTCCAGGCCTGTTTGCAGGTCACTGAGCAGGTGTGGCAGCCGATGCACTTGTCGAGGTTCATCACCATCGCCATCTGAGCCATGACACGCATCAGTACGTCACCTCCTGCGAGCGACGGCGCACCATGGTGACCTCGTCGCGCTGGTTGCCGGTGGGCCCGAGGTAGTTGAACGCATACGCCGTCTGGGCGTATCCGCCGGCCAGATGGCTGGGCTTGATCAGCAGCCTGGTCAGCGAATTGTGGATGCCGCCACGGGTTCCGGTGGTCTCGGTCAACGGCACATCGATCGTGCGCTCCTGCGCGTGATAGACGAAGACGACACCGTCCGGCATGCGGTGGCTCACCACGGCGCGGCACACCACGACGCCGTTGCGGTTCACGGCCTCGACCCAGTCGTTGTCGCTCACGTCGATCTTCGCGGCATCGGCGGGCGACATCCACATCGTCGGCCCGCCCCGCGACAGCGACAGCATTAACAGGTTGTCCTGGTACTCGGAGTGAATGGACCATTTGGAATGCGGGGTCAGATACCGCACGGTCAACCCCAGGGCCCCGGTGGTCCCGAGTTCCGGCTCCCCGAAGAGCCTCGCGATGTCCAACGGCGGCCGATAGACGGGAAGCTGCTCACCGAGCTCCTCGAGCCAGTCGTGGTCGAGGTAGAAGTGCATTCGCCCGGTGAGCGTGTGGAAGGGTTTGAGTCCTTCGATGTTCACGGTGAACGGCGCGTAGCGGCGGCCCCCGGTCTCGCTCCCCGACCATTCCGGGCTCGTGATCACCGGAACCGGGCGGGCCTGGGTGTCGGCGTAGGTGATTCGGCGCTCCTCGCTGCCCTCGGCCAGGTGCACGAGTTGGCGTCCCGTGCGACGCTCGAGTTCGCGGAAACCCTGCACCGCCAGCCGGCCGTTGGATGTACCCGACAGGGCGAGAATGACATCGGCCATCCGCTCGGCCGTCGTGATCGCCGGGCGGCCCTGAGCCACACCGGAACTCAGCACCCCGAACTTGGCGGCCAGCTGTTCGACCTCGACGTCCGGATGCGTGGTGATGCCCTTGGTGGTCAACCCCAATCGTTCGGTCAGCGGTCCCAGTGTCGACCACTTGTCGAAGATCGCGGCGTAATCGCGCTCCACGACGGCCACCGGCCCCATCGTCTTCCCCGGTACCGGCACCGCTCCGCTGGCGCGCCAGTCATTCTCGGCACCACCGGGGCAGGCCATGGCCGCGGGGGTGTCGTGCTGCAGCGTGGTGAGGACGACGTCGCTGCGGACGCCGAGGTGCTTGGCGGCCAGGATGCTAAACGCCCGGGCGACTGCCCCGAAGGCGTCAAAATCCGACCGGGTCTCCCAGGGCGGGTCGATCGCAGGGGTGAAGGCGTGCACGTAGGGGTGCATGTCGGTGCTCGACAGATCCGCCTTCTCGTACCAGGTGGCCGCGGGCAGCACCACGTCGGACAGCAGGGTTGTCGACGTCATCCGGAAGTCGACGGACATCAGCAGATCGAGCTTGCCTTCAGGAATGTCCTCGGTCCAGGTGATGCCCTTCGGCCGAACATGTTCCGGTGCGGGCGTGGCCTGCAGGTTCGACGTGGTGCCCAGCAGGTGCCGCAGGAAGTACTCGTTGCCCTTGCTTGAGGAGCCCAGCAGGTTGGCCCGCCAGACGTTGAGCACCCGGGGCCAGTTGCGCGGGTTGTCCGGGTCCGTGACGGCCAATTGCAGTGCACCCGAGGACAACTGCTCGGCGACGTACTCGGCGGGGTCGCGGCCGGAGGCCTGCGCCTCGTCGGCGACCTGCAGGCTTGACTTGTCGAACTGCGGATAGAACGGACTCCATCCCATCGCCGCGGCCGAGGCCAGCACGTCCATGGTGTGCCGATCGCGGAAGCGGCCCCGGCCCGTCGGACTGGCGAGCGCATCGGCGCGGTAGCCGTCGTACCGCCACTGGTCGGTGTGGGCGTACCAGTAGGAGGTGCCCGCCATCTGCCTCGGGGGCCGCGACCAGTCGGTCGCCATGGCCACGGTGGACCAACCCGTCACGGGCCGGCACTTCTCCTGTCCGACGTAGTGCGCCCATCCCCCGCCGTTGCGGCCCATCGATCCAGTCAGCAGCAGCAGCGCCAGGATCGCGCGGTAGGTGGCGTCACCGTGGAACCACTGGCAGATGCCTGCCCCCATGATGATCATCGAGCGGCCACCGGACTCCTCGGCGTTGCGCGCGAATTCGCGGGCCACCCGGATGGCCTGTGCCGCTGAGACTCCGGTGATCGACTCCTGCCAGGCCGGGGTGTACTGGTGCGCGGCATCGTCGTACCCGGTGGGCCACTCGCCCGGCAGACCGGGACGCGCGACACCGTACTGCGCCAACATGAGGTCGAATACCGTGCACGCCAGATGCTCACCGATGCGACGGACGGGCACCCCACGCGCCAGGGTCGCACCGTGGCCGTCGACGGTGTCGAAGCTGGGCAGCAGGATCGCCGCTGACTCCCCGTCCGCGCGGGCGACGGTGAGCGCGGGCACGATGTCGCCGAGGTCGAGGTTCCATTTCCCCACGCCGTCGTCACCGAAGCGGAAGCCGAGCGAACCGCGCGGCACCGCAACGGAATCGGTCTTCCCGTCCAGCAGTACGGGTTTGAATGCCGCGTTCTCGACGTCGTGCCCGAGATCGGCGGCGGTCAGGTTCTTGCCTGGTACCAGGGCGCCGTCGCGATGTTCGATCTTGACCAGAAACGGCAGGTCGGTGAACTGCCGCACATAATCGGTGAAGAACGGGACACGCTGCTCGACAAAGCATTCGGTGAGAAGGACATGGCCCATCGCCATCGCCAGCGCGCCGTCGGTGCCCGCCGCACACGGCATCCATTCGTCGGCGAACTTCGTGTTGTCGGCGTAATCCGGGCTGACCGAGACCACCTTGGTGCCGCGGTAGCGCACCTCCGCCATCCAGTGCGCATCGGGTGTCCGGGTCACCGGCACATTGGAGCCCCACATGACCAGATAGGCGGCGTCCCACCAGTCGCCGGACTCGGGCACGTCGGTCTGATCGCCGAACACCTGCGGTGAGGCCACCGGCAGGTCGGCATACCAGTCATAGAACGAGGTCATGACCCCGCCGAGGAGTTCCACGAAACGCGAGCCGGCGGCGTGCGACACCATCGACATGGCCGGAATCGGGGAGAATCCGGCCACCCGGTCGGGGCCGTACTCGGCGATGGTGTGGACGTGGGCTGCCGCGATCATCTCGGCGGCCTCGGCCCAGCTCACCCGCACCAGGCCGCCCTTCCCCCGGGCGCGCTGATACTGACTGCGGCGCAACGGATCCGACTGAAGGTCAGCCCATGCCAGCACGGGATCACCGAGCCTGGACTTGGCCTCCCGGTACATGTCGATGAGCACGCCGCGCGCGTAGGGGTAACGCACCCGAGTGGGCGAATAGGTGTACCAGGAGAACGCCGCACCCCTCGGACAACCGCGGGGTTCGTACTCCGGGCGGTCGGGACCGACCGACGGATAGTCGGTCTCCTGGGTCTCCCAGGTGATGATGTCGTCCTTGACGTAGACCTTCCACGAGCACGACCCGGTGCAGTTGACGCCGTGCGTGGAGCGCACCACCTTGTCGTGGCTCCAGCGGTCGCGGTAGAAGACGTCGCCGTCGCGTCCGCCGGTGCGGGTGACGGTGCGCAGATCGTCGGAGACCTGACCCGGCGTGAAGAACCGCCCACTGCGCTCCAGCAGCTCTTCGAGGGGTCCGCCGATGCGTGCGGTCATGAGGTGTCCTTCTGGTCTTCGTGCGCCGACAATCGCAGTGCCGTGTAGGCCAGGGCGCACAATGCGGTCACGACCAGGAGCAGCAGTCCGACCGTGTAGTCGTTGTCCACCGGGTCGTAGCTGGCGCCCATGACCAGCGGTGGGAAGTATCCGCCCAGACCTCCTGCGGCGGCCACGATTCCGGTGACCGATCCGACCGACTTGCGGGGTGCACGTCGGGCGACCCAGGCGAACACACCGCCGGTGCCGATTCCGAGGAACACCGCCAGCAGGGTGAAGGTGATGGCCGACCACAGATCGGCGGGCGGTTGTGTGACCGCGATGAGCGCCATGACTGCCGTCCCGCCCAGCGAGGCCAGCACCACCGTCCTGGGTGGGATGCGATCGGCCAGCGCGCCGCCAATGGGGCGGGCGATCACGGCAGCCAGTGCAAACGCCGCGGTGCGCGCTCCGGCGTCTACGGGGGAGAAACCGTAGATGGTCTTGATGTAGGTGGGCAGGTAGTTGCTGAACGCGACGAATCCACCGAACACCACGGCGTAGAGGAACGACATCTCCCAGGTGACCCGCAGCTTGGCCGCCGCCAACAGCTTGGGCGCCACCGGATCGGTGTTGGTGTGGAAGGCCGGAGCATCCTTGAGCGCGACGAAACTGATCAACGCGGTGACGGCGAGCGCGGCGGCGATGAGGACGTGGGTGGCCATCAGGCCGAACCAGGTGACGAGCCTGGGGGTGAAGAAGGCCGACAGGGCCGTGCCCACCATGCCGGCCCCGAACACGCCGGTGGCGAATCCGCGCCGGGACGGTTCGTACCAGTTGTTGGAGAACGGAATGCCGACCGCGAAAATGGTGCCCGCCACGCCCAGGAAGAAGCCGAAGACCAGCAGCAGCGGATACGACCCCGCGGTTCCCGCGGCGCCGACCGCGAGCACGGGCAGGATGGACGCCAGGGTGACCGCGATGAGCATGCGTCGGCCGCCGAAGCGATCGGTCAGCGGCCCGCTGACAAGTCGACCGAGCGAGCCCACCAGGATCGGCGTCGCGACCAACAGTGACGCCTGCGTGCTGCTCAGGGAGAGATCAGCGGCGTAGGTGGTCGACAAGGGCCCGATGAGATTCCAGGCCCAGAAGTTGATCGTCGAAACCCAGGTCGCCAGTGCAAGGTTCACGCCCTGCCCGGCGTAAGTGGACGACGGGGTCGCCGTTGTCACCCCTTCAGCAAAGCACTCCGGGCGCAGCGCGGGTTGACTTCAACGAAATCTTCCTTGTCTCGGCCGTGCCTACTCAGCCAGCGCCACCGTGAGATCCGGCAGCCACGCGGTGTCGGCGGGCACCCACGGCAGGTCGTGCAGTTCACCGCTGCGCACCCAGCGCAGTTCACGGTGATCGTGCGGGTGTGGGTCGCCGTCGGACAGGGTGACCAGGTAGGCGCGCAGCGTGGTGTTCTCGTTGAGCGGGACGTCGGCGCCCAAGCGCGCGCCGACGGTCACGTCGATCCCCAGTTCCTCGTGCAGTTCGCGGGCCAGGGCCTGCTCGTCGGACTCCCCGGGTGCCACCTTGCCGCCGGGCAGTTCCCACATCCCGGCCAGCGCGGGCGGTCGCTCCCGCTGCGCGACCAGCAGCGCACCGTCGGCGATGAGGGCGCCCGCGACGACCACTTGAATCGGCATGGTCACTGCTCGCTCAGGAAGGCCGTCAGGTGGTCACTGACCACGTCGGGCTCGGCGAGCCACGGCCAGTGGCCGACTCCCGGGACGATCCTGAGCTCGGCATGCGCGAACAGCTCCTGCTGGCGCCGCGCCTGGTCGATCGGGAGGTAGGCGTCGCCGTCCCCCCAGATGATCAGGACGTTGCCCGGAAAGTGTTTGAGTCGTTCCACGTACGGCCCGATCGCATCCCGTCCCGTCGCCCGGTAGAGCCGCACGACGGCGCGGTAGGTCTCGGGAACCGTTGCGTGCCGGGCGATCTCGTCGAGTGCCCGCGCCGGCACCTGCGGATCGGTGCGGCGCAGCAGGGCCGCGGTGGACCGCTCCCCCATAACGACGCGCATCACGTCGGCCAGAACCGGGGTGCGCCAGATCTTGGCGGCCGTGTGGTTGATGTCCACCGGCGTGTTGATCAGCGTGATGCTCGCGACGCGATCCAGGTGGTCGGCGGCCCAGGCCAGAGCCCATGGTCCGCCGAAGTCGTGCGCCACCAGATGCGCACGCGTGACACCGAGTTCGGTCAGCACGCCGTCGAGGTGACGCGCGTAGCCGTCGACGGTGTAGGGGAAGTCGGCCGGTTTGTCCGCGGCCCCGAACCCGGGCATCTCCGGCGCCACCGCGCGTGCGAACTCGGTGATCGGATTCATGAGCGCGGTCCACGGCGCGCCGGCGTTGTTGCCGTGGACGAACACCACGGCTTCGCCGGGAGCCTTCTCGTCACCTCCCACCAGCACAGGCGAACGGACGCCGGCAACGGTCACGACAGTGGACTCCACAGGGGAGCATTCTGACATCTTCGCCCGCGTCCGTGCGGAGGATCTTCACCTATGATCGGTCTACATGCTCTCAACTCGGTGAGGAGATCGAAGCATGTCTGTGTTGACCGATGAACAGGTGGACGCGGCCGCCGCGGAACTCGACGGGTGGAAGCGCTCTGACGGGTCGTTGCGACGGTCGATCACATTCGACACGTTCCTGGACGGCATCGACGCGGTGCGCCGCGTCGCCGAGCACGCCGAAGCGCAGGATCACCATCCCGATATCGACATCCGTTGGCGGACAGTCACATTCGCTCTGGTGACACATTCCGCGGGTGGGATCACGGAGAAGGACGTGGCTATGGCGCGCGATATCGACTCGATCGTCGGGCGCCCGGGCACCTGATCCGCAACGCCGCGATCCAGGCCAGCGTCGCGACAGCGGCGACGATGTAGATCAGCCCCGCCCACGCCAGCGGCCACGGCCGGCTGATGTCCCAGATGCTCGGTTGGGCGAAACCCAGCAGCCACGGCACGCCGACCAGGACCAGCACCAGCCAGCCCCAGCCGATCACGCGGGCCTCGCGCAGATATCGGTACGGCCCCTGGATCAACCAGATCATCAGCGGGATCAGCCACACCCAGTGGTGCGTCCACGAGATGGGTGACAGCAGCAGGCCGAACATCTGCACCACCAGGACCAGGCCCAGGCGGTCCTGCTCGCCCGGCGCGGTCTGCACCGCACGCCACGCCAACCAGGCCAACACGGCCGTCACCGCGATGGCCGCCACCACCAGTGAGTTGTACTCCGCGTCGTACCCGAGGATGCGCGAGATGCCGCCGCGCCACGACTGGTTGAACGACGTGCCGATCGGTCCCACGCGGTCGGCGTCGCCCAACAGATCGGTGAAGTAGTAGCGCGCCTGGTCCCCCACGACCAGCAACGACAGCGCGATGGTTCCGGCGAACACGACCGCCGAGAACACCGCCGCGCCCCACCGTCGAACTCCGACGAAGTACAGGCCGCCGATAGCGGGCGTCAGCTTGATGCCGGCAGCCAGTCCGAGCAGCAGACCCGACACCCACCATCTGGTGCTGTAGACCGCGAACAGCACCGCCAGCACGAGCAGGACGTTGACCTGGCCGTAGTCGAAGGTGCTGCGCATGGGTTCGGTCCAGATGCCCACCGCGGTCCACAGCATCGCGGTCCGCGTCCCACCGGTGATGCCGAGCAGACGCTGCGACAGACGCACCACGCCGTAGAGGGCGCCCATCACCCCGAGCGTCCAGAGCAGTGCCACCAGGCCGAACGGCAGCAGAGTCAACGGATAGAACAGCACGGCCGCGAACGGCGGGTAGGTGAAGGGCAGCGGGAAGTCCGGGGTCTGGTCGGCGTAGACGTAGCTGTACAGCGTGCCGGGCCGGTTCAGCGCCTCCGCGCCGCCGATGTAGACGTGCAGATCGACGAAGTTCGCGCCGGTGGGGACCAGGTAGGTCCAGGCCAGCCGCGCCACGACGCTGAGCACCAGCAGCACCGGGGCGTATCGCAGGGCCGTGTTCTTTGTGTCGATACGCGAAAGGTTAATGGGCGCGGCTTCCGGTCACCGTCGCCGCTCGCTTCGGTAACGGTCCCATAAATGCCACACGTGTCACTTGAGTACCACCAGTAACACCGTAGCTTCGGGTTCAGACCACTTACAAGGGATTGGAAGAGCCATGTCAGGGATCAGAAGCGTGTTGTCCACCTCCGCGATCATCGCCGGAGGCGGCCTTGCACTGTTGACCGGAGGAATCGCCAAGGCCGACCCGGCAGCACCCGCGGTCCCGGCACCCAGCGTGCCCGGGCTCAGCGTCGTCGAGCAGTTCGTCGACCCGTCCAAGGCACCCCAGCTGCTGCAGACCGCCGCGTCGATCCTGGGCGGCGCGCAGACCACCCCGGCCACGCCGGCCCTGCCGCTCACGCCGCCGCCGGTGGCCAGCGCGTCACTCAACGTGCCGCAGCCCACGCTGCCCGGCATGCCCGCCGCCCTGCCCGGCATGCCCGCCGCAACCCCGGCTGTGCCCGCCGCCCTGCCCGGCATGCCCGCCGCAACCCCGGTTGTGCCCGCCGCCCTGCCCGGTATGCCCGCCTTGACCCCCGCCGTGCCCGCCAGCGCGCCCGGCGCCGCGCAGCCCGCGGCTCAACTGACGCTGCCCCAGGTGCCCGGCCTGCCCGTGCCGCTGCCGCAGAACCTCACGCTGCCCACCGAGCTGACGTCGTTCCTGGGCGGCACGACCATGACGCCCGCGCAGGCGGCGGCGACCGCGGCTGGCGCACCGTCGGCCGCATACCCGGGAACCGAGCCGGCACTGCTGTCGCTGTTCCCCACCAACGCCCTGCCCTGATCGTCGCCCTTAACGTAAGGAGCATCCGCATGTCCCGGATCCTGCTGAGCAGCACGGCTTTCGTCGTCGGCTCGTCGGTCGCGATCGCGTTCGGTGGTGTGGCCGTCGCCGAACCGCCTGCGCCGGCGCCGCCGCCGATCGATGGCCTGCAGGCTCCGGGGCTGTCAGCGATGCAGAACCTGAGTCCGGCGATCCAACAGGCCGCCGGCGACCCTTCCAATGCCGCGTCGATGCTGATGGCAGCCGCACAGGCGTTCACCCAGAACACCGCTGCGGCCGACGATTCGCACCACCTCGCGGCCGCGGTCAGCCAGTTCGTGTCCGATCCTCCGACCTCGATCCCGGCACCGGTGGCCGCCACCGCGCATGTGCCGCCCGCCGGTGTGGTGCCCGGCGCCGAGGCGCACCTGCCGCCGGGGATCAATCCCGCGCATGCCGCGGGACCTGAGCCTGAGGCCGCTCCGCTTGCGGCGCCGGCACCGGCTCCCGAGGCCGCACCCGCCCCGGCGCCCGAGGCGGCGCCCGCACCAGAAGCGGCGCCCGCTCCCGACGCCGCCGTCCCCGGGCCCGCGCCCGCACCGGGTTTCGGGCCCGACACGCCGGTCACGCAGGACTTCATGTACCCGTCGATCGGCAATGGATGCCTGGCCGACGGCGGCAACTCGATCGCGACCGCGATCTCCGTGGCCGGTCCCGCGACCATCCCGCTGCCGGGGCCCGCCGCAGGGCAGACCGCCTACGTGTTCACGGCGGTCGGGACCTCGGCGCCTGCGGCCGAGCAGAAGCTGCCGCTCAACGTCACCTGGGTCAACCTGACGACCGGGAAGTCCGGCAGCGCAACGCTCAAGCCGCGCCCCGACATCAACCCCGAGGGGCCGACGACGCTGACCGCGATCGTCGACACCGGATCGGGCAGCATCATGTCGACGATCTTCGGGCAGGTCACCACGACCGAGAAGCAGTGCCAGTTCATGCCCACCATCGGTTCGTCCGTGGTGCCCTGAGCCCCTTCTTTCCCGCAAGCCCCCTTCTTTTCCCGCGAGCGCGCTGGGGGTGGGGGCATGGGGTGGGTGCAGGTGAAGCCTGCGGGTAAGGCTCAGCCCTTGGCGGCCTTGGCTTCCTTAGCTGCCGCCTTCATCTGCTTCTTGTAACTGCGGACCTTGCCCAGCGACTCGGCGTCACGCACGTCGGCGACCGACATGTGCACGCCATCCTTGCCGTAATCACCCGCGGCGGCCTGCCATCCCTCGGCGATCAGGCCGTACTGCTTGCCCAGCAGCGCGACGAAGATCTTGGCCTTCTGATCGCCGAACCCGGGCAGTCGCTTCATCCGCAGCAACACCTCGCGCCCGTTGGGGTTGCCCTCGGTCCACACCGCGGCGGCGTCGCCGTCGTACTCGTCGACGATGATGCGCGCCAGATCCTGCACGCGCTTGGCCATCGAGCCCGGAAACCGGTGCACCGCAGGCGTTTCAGCGAACAGTGCGGCGAACTTCTCCGGGTCGTACTCGGCGATCACACGGGCGTCGAGGCCGCCGAGGCGATCGGCGAGCTTCTTGGGCCCGGCGAACGCCACCTCCATCGGAATCTGTTGATCGAGAAGCATCCCGATCAGCAGCGCGAGCGGGCTGGATTCCAGCAGCGCGTCGGCGTCCGGGTCTTGAACCAGCTGCAAGGTGGGCACTGAGCCAGTTTAGGCCCGCTCGGTGCCGGCGATCAGCAAGGGCACCCAGGTCAGCCGGTTCAGACGCCGCTGTCGGCGGAGTATGCGAACGTAGACGCGATAACCCTGGATACGCCCATAGGAGATGGACATGAGACGCGTGGTGACACCTCTTGTCGCGGCCGCGGTCGCCGCGCTCGCCCTGGCCGGCACGGCGCAGGCGATTCCAGACCAGGGCACGCCGGGGTTCGATGAATACCTGCAGGGCCTGCAGCGCAACGGCTACAACCTCAACCCGGACACCGCGTGGCGTGTCGCCCATCAGGCGTGCATCGGCGGCATCCCGGGATACATCGGCATCGAACTGGCCGCGCAGGGTGTCATCGGCCCCGGAGCCCAGGACCGGGTCTTCGATGTGGCACGGAAGTACGCCTGCCCCGTCCAGTGACGGCAACACGTTCGCCATACCCGCAGCCTGGCCGCACGCTGAGTCGCTAGGGTCGGCAGCATGTCCGGCGAGATGGCGGCTGCGTTGGTCGCCGCACTGCTCGTCGTCGCCCTGCTCGCGGCGATCGCCGTGGTGCGCACCCGACGCGTCGTGGCGACCCCCACCGAGATCGCCGTGCACGCGGCCCTGCACACCGCCGCGCTGTCGGCAAGGGCCCTGCGCCAGGGCCTCGACGCGGAGTCGGCGCGCGACGCGGTGCCACACCTGCGGGAGCTGACCGGCGCTCAGGGCGTCGCCCTGTACGACGCCGAGGGTCACCTGCTGGCGCACGACCCCGACGACGCGCTCATGTGGACCACGCACATGCTCGCTGAATGCGCTCGCGCGGCGCGCACCGCGGCCGAGGACGGCAGGCGCGTGTTGGCCGGCACCAGTCCCGCGGTGATCGCCCAGCCTCTGCTGCCCGACGAACACGACGTGCTCGGCGTGCTGGTGGTCCTCACCCACGCCCGGCCCGGACCCGGAATGCTCGGCGCGGTCGGGGAAGTCGCCCGCTACGCGTCGAGCCAACTTGAACTCGCCGAACTCGACGCCTCCCGGGCCCGCCTGGACCGCGCCGAGGTGCTGGCGCTGCGCGCCCAGATCAGTCCGCACTTCGTCTACAACGCGCTCAACACGATCGCCTCGTTCGTCCGCACCGACCCCGACCGGGCCCGAGAGTTGATCCTCGACTTCGCCGATTTCACGCGGTACTCGTTCCGCGCCGCAGGTCCGTACACGCTGCTGTCCGACGAACTCAAGAACATCGACCGCTACGTGACGCTGGAACGCGCGCGATTCGGGTCCGCCCTGGACGTCAGGCTTCAGGTCGCCCCCGAGGTGCTGGGCGTGGTGGTGCCATTCCTGGCACTGCAGCCGTTGGTGGAGAACGCGATTCGGCACGGCCTGGCAGGCAGGCGCGACGGCGTCATCACCCTGACGGCACGCGACGAGGGCAACGACTGCGTCATCAGCGTCGAGGACGACGGCGTCGGCATGGACCCGGAGACCCTGCGCACCGCGCACGCCGACGCACTGGAACGGAACGACGCCGACGACTCCGCCAGTGTCGGCCTGGCCAATGTCGACCATCGCCTGCGCGCGGCCTTCGGCAACGACTACGGTCTGGTTGTCGAAACAGCGCTCGGGGCAGGCACAAAGGTGATCATGCGGGTACCCAAATTCGCGGCTGGAGTACGCGTATGACCAGCCCACTCACCGTGCTCGCGGTCGACGACGAGGCACCCGCACTCGACGAGTTGATCTATCTGCTGACCAACAACGAGTCCGTCGGCGAGGTGCACGGGGTCAGTGATGCCAACGCCGCACTGCGCGAACTGTCCGAGCACAGCATCGACGCGATCTTCCTCGACATCAACATGCCGGGCCTGTCGGGCCTGGAACTCGCCGCGGTGCTGGGCAACTTCTCCAACCCGCCCGCAGTCGTCTTCGTGACGGCGCACGAGGACAAGGCCGTCGCGGCTTTCGACGTCGGGGCCATCGACTACCTGCTGAAGCCACTGCGACGTGAGCGCCTCGACGAGGCCGTGCGCCGCGTCGTCGCCGCCCGAACCGCCGAACCGCAGACCGGCGGCGACGACGAAGTGGTGCCCGTCGAACTCGCCGGGATCACGTCCCTGGTGCGACGGGACACCATCGGCTGGGTCGAGGCCGACGGCGACTATGCGCGCCTGCATTCGTCGTCCGGATCGCATCTGGTCCGCATCCCCCTGTCCACCCTGGAAACCCGTTGGCGCAATTCGGGTTTCCAGCGTGTACACCGCTCCTATCTGGTGGCGCTCGGCATGGTCACCGGGTTGCGCAATACCGACAGCGGAGTACTGGTGCGCATTCGGGAGAACGGCGCCTCGCCCGCGGTCGAACTTCCGGTGAGTCGGAGACAGACCCGGGAACTGCGCGACCGACTGGTTCGTGAACCCATGCGCAGTTATCGCCCGGTCGAACCGTGAACCGCTCCGATCCTCCCCGCCGCGAACGCACCGATCCCCCACGCCGCGAACGCGTCGTACTCGCGCACCGGCGCGGTGCCCGCATGGTGCGCACGCGCGTCGAGGTCCAGGAACAGACCGAGGTCGGCGACGCCCTGGTCCGCGGCCTGGTGCGGGCCCAACTGGGCCTGGCACTGCGACTGGCCGCCGTCGTCGCCGGCATCGCGATCGCGATCCCCCTGATCGGCAACGCCTTTCCCGAAGTCGCCGCGCTGAGCGTGTTCGGCATCCAACTCAACTGGCTGGTGTTGGGCGTGGGCCTCTACCCGCTGTTCTACGGCCTCGGCCGCCTCTACGTACGCCTCGCCGAACAGTCCGAACGCGATTTCATGCGCATCGTGAACGAGGGCGGCCAGGAGGGCGAGGACCCGTGACCGCGGCCGCCCTGGTGCTCGCGGCTTTGGCGACGATCCTGGTCGGCGCCTACGGCGGTCGACTGTCCCGCACCACCTCAGACTTCCTGGTGGCCTCCCGCACCGTCGGGCCGCGCTGGAACGCCGCGGCCATCTCCGGTGAATACCTCTCGGCCGCATCATTTCTCGGCGTCGCCGGGCTGGTGGCCAAGTACGGCGCCGACGCGCTGTGGTATCCCGTTGGGTTTACCGCGGGCTATCTGGGGCTGCTGCTCTTCGCTTCCGCACCGCTGCGCCGCTCGGGTGCCTACACCGTGCCGGACTTCGCCGAGTTCCGCCTGGGATCAGCGCGGGTGCGCACCATCGCGATGCTCGTGGTCGTGGTGATCTGCGTGCTCTACCTGGTGCCGCAGTATCAGGGCGCGGGCCTGACACTGAAGATCCTTCTGGGCGTGCCGGTCTGGATCGGCCCGGTGGCCGTGGGGGCCATCGTGATCGCCAACGTCGTCGGCGGCGGCATGCGGTCCGTCACGTTCGTCCAGGCCTTCCAGTACTGGCTCAAGCTGACGGCCATCGCCATACCCGCACTGGCCCTGACGGCGCTGTTCCTCACCGACCGTCCCGCCCTTGGGGGTCCGCTGCCCCCTGTCGTCACCGAAGCGACGACGGTCGCGATCGAGACCGACGTCGTGGTGCAGGTCGCGCAACCCGAGGGTGTCTCGGTCGACGGCGCACCGCTGCACGGGCCGGGCCGTTACACGCTGCACACCGGCAGCACTCTGACCCTGGCGGCAGGCGCGGCCACCCCCGTCGTCGACGGCGCGCCCGTCAGCGGCGATCAGTGGCTCTCCTCAGGTTCCGGCCTGGGCGGCGAACATCCGCTCTACCAGGTGCTTTCGGTGATCGTGGCGACGTTCCTGGGCACCATGGGGCTGCCCCATGTGCTGGTGCGGTTCTACACCAATCCCGACGGTCGCGCGGCGCGGCGGACAGCGTTGGCGGTCATTGCGCTGCTGTCGCTGTTCTATCTGTTTCCGACGATCCTCGGGGTGTTCGCCCGCCTCCACGTGCCACAACTGCTGATCACCGGCACCGCCGACGCGGCCGTGCTGCTGCTGCCGGGAGCCGCGATCGGTGGACCGGTGGGCGCCGGGCTGGCGGCCCTGGTCGCGGCCGGGGCCATCGCGGCGTTCCTCGCCACCTCGTCGGGACTGCTGGTCAGCATCGCCGGCGCGCTGTCGACCGACGTGCTCAAGGGTCGGGTGCGCGACTTCCGGTTGGCCGCGGTCATCGGCGGACTCGTGCCGGTTCCCCTGGCGCTGGCCGCCACGTCGCTCGAGTTGTCCCGCAACGTCGGACTGGTGTTCGCGGTCGCGGCGTCGACACTGTGCCCGCTGTTGGTGCTGGGCATCTGGTGGCGCGGTCTGACGGCGGCGGGCGCGATCGCCGGCCTGGCCACCGGCGGCCTGCTGTCCGGCACGGCCGTCGCCCTGACCGTCACCGGTGTGATCGACACCGACCTCTTCTCCGGATGGCCCGCCGCCATCGTCGGATACCCGGCCGCCGTCACGGTCCCCATCGCGTTCGTGACGACGGTGGTGGTGAGCCGGCTGACGGCGGGCAGCGCACCGCGCGACGTCGCCCGGATCTTCGCGCGCATGCACGTCCCGGAACGCCTGGGCATGGGAATCGAGCGCGTTCCGCGCGGTTGACCCGTGACCGTTCAACGGTCACCGACAACCGTTCACCGCAGGACGGGCGAGCTTCGGCGAGCTGGGTCGCGTGAGCCCTTCGGATGTGATGTGAGTCTCAATACTCTGACCTCAGAGTGCAGCACCACATCGACGTCAGGAGACCCGCCGTGCCCACCACCGACAGTCCACCAGCGCCTACAAGCGCTCAGTTCCTTGAGACCCAGGCCAGTCCAGAGTTCCAGGAACTGCGGACTCGGCTGCGCCGCTTCGTGTTTCCGATGACCGCGTTCTTCCTGCTCTGGTACGCGCTCTACGTCGCATTGGGCGCCTTCGCCCATGACTTCATGGCCATCCGGGTGTTCGGCAACGTCAACCTCGGCCTGATCATCGGCCTGGGCCAGTTCCTGACGACGTTCCTCATCACGGGCCTCTACGTACGGTTCGCCAACCGTGAACTCGATCCCCGCGCGACCGCGATCCGCGAGGAACTGGAAGGCAGCGCACTGTGACCACCACTCTCCTTGCCGCCGACGCCGTGGGCAATCCCGTCGCCAACATCGCGATCTTCGGCGTGTTCGTCGCGGTCACCATGGTCGTGGTGATCCGCGCCAGCAAGCGCAACGCCACGGCCGACGAGTTCTTCACGGGCGGCCGCGGCTTCTCCGGACCGCAGAACGGCATCGCCATCGCAGGCGACTACCTCTCAGCGGCCAGCTTCCTGGGTATCGCGGGTGCCATCGCGGTGTACGGCTACGACGGCTTCCTCTACTCGATCGGCTTCCTGGTGGCCTGGCTCGTGGCCCTGCTGCTGGTGGCCGAACTGCTGCGCAACACCGGCAAATTCACCATGGCCGACGTGCTGAGCTTCCGACTCAAACAGAAGCCGGTCCGGTTGGCCGCGGCCACCTCGACGCTGACGGTGTCGCTGTTCTATCTGCTGGCCCAGATGGCCGGCGCCGGCGGCCTGGTGGCCCTGCTGCTCGACATCAACAGCCGCGCAGGGCAGTCCATCGTGATCGCCGTCGTCGGCATCCTGATGATCGTCTACGTCCTGGTGGGCGGCATGAAGGGCACCACATGGGTGCAGATCATCAAGGCCGTGCTGCTGATCGCCGGCGCCGGCCTGATGACGGTCATGGTGCTGAGCAGGTTCGGGCTCAACTTCTCCGAGATCCTCGGCAGCGCGCAGGCCGCGATCTCGGGGTCGACGACCCAGGGTGTCGCGAGTCGCGACGTGCTCGCCCCCGGCGCGCAGTACGGCGGATCGCTGACGTCGCAGATCAACTTCATCTCGCTGGCCCTGGCGCTGGTGCTGGGCACCGCGGGTCTGCCGCACGTGCTGATGCGCTTCTACACCGTGCCGACCGCCAAGGAGGCCCGCCGGTCCGTGGTCTGGGCCATCGCGCTGATCGGTGCGTTCTACCTGTTCACCCTGGTGCTCGGCTACGGCGCGGCGGCCCTGGTCGGCCCCGACCGCATCCTCGGCGCGGCGGGCGGCGTGAACTCCGCGGCGCCGCTGCTGGCCTTCGAACTCGGCGGCGTGGTGCTGCTCGGCATCATCTCGGCGGTCGCGTTCGCGACCATCCTCGCGGTGGTCGCGGGCCTGACCATCACGGCGTCGGCGTCCTTCGCCCACGACGTGTACGCCAGCGTCTGGCGAAGCCGGCACGGCGAAAACACTGTCACCGAGGACGAGCAGGTGCGCGTCTCTCGCATCACCGCGGTGGTGCTCGGCGTGTTCGCGATCGGGTTGGGCATCCTGGCCAACGGGCAGAACATCGCATTCCTGGTGGCGCTGGCGTTCGCGGTGGCCGCGGCGGCCAACCTGCCGACCATCGTCTACTCGCTGTACTGGAAGCGGTTCAACACCCGGGGTGCATTGTGGAGCATGTACGGCGGTCTGATCTCGACCATCGTGCTCATCGTGTTCTCGCCCGCGGTGTCGGGCACCAAGACCTCGATGATCGCCAACGCGGACTTCGCGTGGTTCCCGCTGGCCAATCCCGGCATCATCTCGATCCCGCTGGCGTTCATCCTGGGCATCGTCGGGACGCTGACGTCCCCCGACACCGGTGACACCGAGAAGAACGCCGAGATGGAGGTCCGGTCGCTGACCGGCGTGGGCGCCGAGAAGGCGGTCGCGCACTAGCCCCACCCGCAGCGCCGAGCAGACGCAGAATCGCATGAAATCGAGGTGATCGATGCGAGTCTGCGTCTGCTCGCGGTATGGGGGCGGGAATCGGGGAGGTGCCTGCGGAGTTGAGGTCTGGGTGACCCAGACTCGTCAGGTGCTCGACGTGACCAACCCGCCCCGAAACCGCTTCGGCATCGCACTGTTGGGTTACGCATTCGCCGCCATCATGGTCGGCACCACGATGCCGACGCCGATGTACGCGCTCTACGCCGAGCGCATGCACTTCTCGGTGCTGACCACGACGGTCATCTACGCCACGTACGTGGTGGGCGTGCTCGCTGCGCTGCTGCTGTTCGGTCGGTGGTCCGACGCGATCGGCCGGCGCCCCGTGCTCCTGGCCGGCGCAGCCTCCGCATTGGCCAGCGCCGCAGTCTTCCTGGTCGCCGATTCCATTCCGGTCCTGCTGATCGCCCGCGTGTTGTCGGGACTGTCAGCGGGCGTGTTCACCGGGACCGCGACCGCCGCGATCATCGAGGCCGCACCGCCGGCGTGGCGTGGCCGCGCCGCCGCAATCGCGACCGTCGCCAACATGGGTGGGCTCGGGCTGGGACCACTGGTCGCCGGCGTGCTGGTGCAGTACGCACCGCATCCCCTGCAGTTGAGCTTCCTCGTCCACATCGCGCTGACCGTACTCGCGGTGGTGGCCGTGCTGGCGGCGCCGGAGACCTCGGCCCGCGCCGGACGCATCGGCGTGCAGCGCCTGTCGGTGCCACCGCAGACCCGTGCGGTGTTCGCGGTCGCGTCCACCGCGGCGTTCGCGGGCTTCGCCGTCACAGGGTTGTTCGCAGCGGTGGCACCGTCGTTCGTCTCGGGCCTGTTGGGCATCGACAATCTCGCCGTGGCGGGCGCGGCGGCCAGTGTGGTGTTCGCGGGATCCGCGGGGGCGCAGCTGTTCGCGGGCCGGATTCCACCGGCGCGGGCCGTCGCGCTGGGCTGCGCGATCCTGGTGGTCGCGATGCTCATGCTCGCGGTGTCCCTGCACGCCGCGTCGCTGCCGTGGCTGATCGTGTCGGCGGTGATCGCCGGCGCCGGTCAGGGCATCAGCTTCGCGCGCGGTCTGGCCGCGGTGTCCGAGCGCACCCCCGCCGAGCGGCGCGCCGAGGTCAGCTCGACGTACTTCGTGGTCGCCTACGTGGCGATCTCCATTCCGGTGATCGGCGTCGGCCTGGCCGCCCAGACCTGGGGCCTGAAGACCGCGGGCGAGACGTTCTCCATCGCGGTCGCGGTGCTTTCGGCGCTGTGCCTGGTCGCGGTGCTGCTGCAGGAGCGCAGGCAACCGCAGAATTAGTGACTTCTACCTAGGCGGAGGCGGCTTAGGTTTCTCCTATGCCTTTTCCGACGCCCGCGCAGGTTGCCGAGCAGACCCCGGCCGACCGTGACCGTGCCATCGACGTCATCCGCATCTCCGCGCTGGTCGGCGTGGTCGCAGGCCACACCGTGATGGCCACCAGCACCATCCGCGACGACGTCTTCATCTGGGACAACCTGCTCACCACGTCGGTCGTCTTCCAGGCGTTGACCTGGGTCCTGCAGATCATGCCGCTGTTCTTCTTCGCCGGCGCGGCCGCCAGCGCCACCTCGTGGAAACCGGGCATCTCGTGGGGCGGATGGCTGATGAAGCGCTGCACCAGGCTGTTCCGGCCGGTGTTCTGGTACCTGGCCTTCTGGGCCGTCACGCTGGTGGCGCTGCAGCGCATACTGCCCGTGCACGTCTACGAGCCGATCGCCGGGATCAGCGTCCAACTGCTGTGGTTCCTGGGCGCCTACGTGCTGATGCTGGCTGCGATGCCGCTGCTGCACCGGATCAGCACCGTCGGTCACCTGCTCGTCGGCGTCGTCGGCGTCTACGCCCTGGTCGCGGCCGTCGACGCCGTCCGCCTGCACGACACCGAACTGGCGCTGCTGGGCTACGTCAACATGGCCGTGTGGCTGGTTCCCGGCATGTTCGGTGTGGCGTATCGCCGCCGCCTGCTCGACGGGGCCGCCGCGCTGTGGGTGGGACTGGGCATGTTCGCCGTCAACGTGGGGTTTCTGGTGTTCGGGCCCTACGAGTTGAGCCTGGTCGGCATCGAGGGTCAACGCCTGGCGAATATGACGCCGCCGTCGCTGCTGCTGGCCGGGCACGCAATCATGATGTGCGCGTTCGCGATCGCCGCGGCGCCGGCGATCAATCGGTGGGCGCAGCGGCCCCGGGTGTGGTGGCTGGCCGCGATCGGCAACTCGGGGGCGATGACGCTGTACCTCTGGCACATGCCCGCCCTGCTGCTGATGCACCTGGCCTTCGACTATGCCGGCCTGGACCGCTATCCGGGTCAGCCGAACTTCCTGGCACTCAGCGTGATTCAACTGCTCATGATGCTCGCGGTGGTCGGTGCGCTGTTCGTGGCGCTGCGGCCACTCGAGAACAATCCGTTGCCCGGATGGGACGGCGCGATCGCCGTGTCGCCCGGACCGCGCAGTGCCGCGGTGGGCGCGCTGCTGTGCGTGGCCGGTGCCGCGACTCTCGCGGCCGTGAAGTGGGGCCTGAAGGACGACGGCATCGCGTGTGTCGCGGTCATGCTGGCCGCGCTGATCGCGGCCCGGGTGCTCAGCCGCGCTGCCGCCGACACGACCGCCACGGCCCACCCCGCCGCGCACTGACCACCCTCCCGCCCACCTCTGAGTGACCTCGCTCAGGGGTGGGCATTCGGCGCTTGAGTGACCCTGCGGGCCGCGTCGTCGAGCACGGCGATGACACGGGCGCGCATATCGGCGATACCCGACCCCATGACCTCTTCGATCAGGTCATCGCGGGACGCGTAGTGGTAGTAGATCGTCGGCGGCCGCAGTTGCGCGTAGGCCGCGACGTCGACCAGACGAAATCTGGCGCAGCCTTCCCGGCTGAGGATGTGTGCAGCCGCGTCAAGGATGCGCTGACAGGTTCGCCGCGGCCTTGGACATCGTTGTCGTCGAACGTTGAGTTACCCGCTCTTGCGCCGGAATTCGCGACGGCCCTCAACCGGGCCATGAGCCCTGGGCTGCTTGGCACCGCCGTCTGCGTGGGATGTCCCGGCCGCGGACTTGGCGTTCTTGCGCTCCAATGCCTCCCGGAACTTCTTCTTGCTCTCGTCCTCAGGAGTCTCGTCCTTGCCCATGACGGCAGCCTACCGTCAGCGCTTGCCCGGAGGGCTGCCATATAGGTGCGAAATCGGCATCGTCAGCACCACACGCCGATCGGTGACCATCGCCTGCCGATACTCGTCCCAGTCCGGATGCTCGCCCGCGATGTTGCGATACAACTCGACGAGCGCCTCGACAGTGTCGTCGTGCGGGTCGGCGGCCGGGGCAGTGAGGCTCGCGGTGCCCTCGGCGACCGCATAAGACCACCCGTCGTCGGAACTGACGAGGATGGACGCGCGGGGGTCCCGGCGCAGGTTGCGGGTCTTGGCGCGCGGTTCGGTGATGGACACCTGGATCGCGACCTCACGCGGATCGAAGTGGTAGGAGACGTTGGACAACTGCGGACGGCCATCTCGCTTGAGTGTGGCCAGCACGCCCAGAGAGTTGCCGCGGATGACGGCCAGGAGCTTGTCGTCGAATACCTGCCGAGTCATCTTGTGAGCCTACTGACCGGGCCCACTCGTGCCTACCATCGAAATCATGACTGTGACCGCCGACGGGCCAAGGCTTTCGGGATCCCTCCGATGACTCGATACGTGGCCTTCCTGCGCGGGGTGAACGTCGGCGGGGTGAACCTGAAGATGGCCGATGTGGCCAAGGCCTTCACCGACGCCGGGTTCAGCAACGTCAAGACCGTGCTGGCCAGCGGCAACGTCCTGTTCGACGCCAAAGCCAAGGTCGACACGGTGCGCAGGAACGCAGAAAAGGCACTGCGCGAGAAGTTCGGTTACGACGCGTGGGTGCTGGCCTACGACATCGACACGGTCGCGGCGATCGACGACGCCTTCCCGTTCGAACGCGAGGTCGAGGGCCATCACTCATACGTCACGTTCGTCACCGACCCCGAGGTGCTCGACGAACTGGCCGCGCTGCCCGCGGGCCCGGAGGAGAGGATCGCGCGCGGAGTCGGCGTCCTCTACTGGCAGGTGCCGCGCGCCGGCACGCTGGACTCCACGATCGGCAAGACCATGGGAAAGAAGCGCTACAAGTCGTCGACCACCACCCGAAACCTGCGCACGCTGGAGAAAGTGCTGCGCCGGTAAGGTCGAACTCGATGACTGCCTCACCTGACGACGCCCTCGAGAACGACCTGGAGAACCACACGGCCGCCAAGCACAAGGCCGAACTGACCGGGGTCTCCGAGACCGCGCTGATGACGCTCTACAGCCGAGCGCGCGAGGCCGGCAGGGCCGACGCGACGATCTCTGATCCGATGGCCATCCGCCTCGTCGATTCGATCGACTACGACTTCACCAGGTTCGGCTCGACGCGTCAGGACATGGCCGTGCGGTCCAAGACCTTCGATCTGCACACCTCGCAGTACCTGCGCAGCCATCCCGAGGCCACCGTCGTCGCGCTGGCCGAGGGTCTGCAGACCAGTTTCTGGCGGCTGGACGCGGTCCTTCCCGAGCCTCGATTCCGTTGGCTCACGGTTGATCTGCCGCCCGTCGTGGACATCCGGCGCGCACTGCTGCCGGAGTCGCCGCGCATCGAGTACCGCGCGCAGTCCGCGCTGGACTACAGCTGGATGGACGCCGTTGACACCTCGCACGGGGTCATCATCACGGCCGAGGGGCTGCTGATGTACCTGCAGCCCGAGGAGGCGTTCGCCCTGATCGGCGAATGCGCCGCGCGCTTCCCGGGCGGCCGCATGATGTTCGACCTGACGCCGAAGTGGTTCGCCGGGCTCGCGCAGCGGGGCCGGCTGCGTCCGTCCCGCCGGTACACCGTGCCGACCATGCCGTTCGCACTGACGCCCGACGAGGCGGTGGCCCAGCTCAGTGCCATTCCCGGCGTTGCGGCCGTGCACGACGTCCCGCTCGAATCCGGCCGAGGTTGGCTGTTCAACCACGCCATCGAGCTGCTGTACGCGACCAGCCTGCTGAATTCGGTCCGCGGGACCACAGCGCTGCTCAAGTTCGGCTGAGCCGAGCGTCAGGCGAAGGCGGCCTCGACGTAGCGCAGCGCCGCGGCCCGATCCACCCCGAGCGCCTGTGCGGCCTGCACGTAGGTGTGCGCCGCCGCGGCCATCGCCGCATCCGCCGGATCTGCCCGCGCCACGAAAGTGCCGAAGCGCCCCCGCGTTTCGAGCATTCCCGAGGCCTCCAGCTCGCGGTAGGCCCGCGCCACGGTGTTGACCGCCAGGCTCAGCTTCCCCGCCAGTTCGCGCACCGTCGGCAGCCGAGTACCGGGCGGAAGACTTCCGTCCCGAACCGCCTCGATGATCTGGCTACGCAACTGGTCGAACAGCGGCTTCGGCGCGTTCGGATCAACCTGCACCCACTCCCCCAACTCCACGTGTCCCAGTATCCATCAGGTCCGTTATTTTGGTGGGGTGCGCATTGTGGTCCTCAGCGGCGCGGGCATCTCCGCAGAAAGCGGCGTGCCCACCTTTCGCGACGACAAGAACGGCCTGTGGGCACGCTTCGATCCCTACGAACTGTCCAGCACGCAGGGCTGGCAGGACCACCCCGAGCGTGTCTGGGCGTGGTACCTGTGGCGCCACCACCTGGTCCAGCGCGTCGACCCCAACGACGGGCATCGCACCGTGGCCGAGTGGGAGAAGATCACCGGCATCGAGGACGTCACGGTGGTCACGCAGAACGTCGACAACCTGCACGAGCGCGCGGGCAGCAGCGCGGTGCACCACCTGCACGGCAGCCTGTTCGAATTCCGTTGTGACAACTGCGATTCCGCGTACGCCGGCGAACTGCCCGAGATGCTGGAGCCCGAACTGGAGGCCGAACCGCCGCAGTGCACCTGCGGCGGGCTGATCCGCCCGGACATCGTGTGGTTCGGCGAGCAGTTGCCCGAGCGTCCCTGGCAGGCCTCGGTCGACGCCGTGCAGCGCGCGGATCTGCTGATCGTGGTGGGGACCTCAGGCATCGTCTACCCGGCCGCGGGCCTGCCGGAGATGGCGTTGGCGCAGGGCACCGTGGTGGTGGAGATCAACCCTGAGGAGACCCCGCTGTCCTCCTCGGCGACCCTGGCGGTCCGACAGAGCGCCAGCGACGCCCTACCGCACCTGTTGCAGCAGCTTCCCTCGCTGCTCAAGCGGGTTTGACGGCGCGGCCCAACGCGAACTCCGCAACGGGCAGCGGCAGCCAGCGCGGCAGCGTCCACTGCCTGCGCGCGACGTCGATCGCGAACCCGACCTCGGTCAGTCCGCGTTCGGTCTCCCGGTGGGTGTGGCACCCTCCGAACAGCCGCGGCCACACCGTGGCGTCGGCCGCGCCCTGCAGCCGTCCGCGCCATCCGGCGCTCGCGACGTGCTCGAGGTAGCGCAGTTGGCCGCCGGGCTTCAGCACCGAGAAGAGTTGACGCAGCACCGGCGCAGGCTCGTCGACCGTGCACAGCACCAGTGAGCACACCACGGCGTCGAACGGTTCGGCGTCGGCGAACTCCTCCACGGTCTGCCCCGTGACCGTCACCGGGACAGGCGCGGACGCGGCGGCCGCCTGCGCGTGCCGCAGCAGCAGAGCCTCGGGTTCGACGGCGACGACCTGGCTGACCTGGGACGGATAGTGCGCGAAGTTCGTACCGGTGCCCGCGCCCACCTCGAGCACCCGCCCGGACAGCCCCGCCAGGTTCTCGCGGCGCAGCCTGGTCAACTCCTCGGTCTCATGGGCCGACATCACGGTCCAGACCCGGGCGAAGAACGGGTTCGACACCTCGCTCATTGACGCACTCCCTTGTTCTCGATCACCCAATCCAGGGTGTCCTGCACCGTGGCCTCGGTGCCGATCAATCCGATCACGATCTGTCCAGTGCAGAACGCCCGCATGACGTTGTCGGCGAACTCCAGTGGTTCACCAAACGGCAGGTATGGCTTGGCGACCAGCAGCGCCGCCACCCCATGGGCAGTCGACCACAGCTGGAGGGTGACGGCCGTGGCGTCCCCGGGCGGATAGATGCCCTCGGTCATCAACGCCTGCACCGTCTCCCGCAGGTGCACGAACGCCGACGACGCCAACGTGGCGTCCACGTCGCTGCCGGGACGGCCTTCTCCCATCGTGGCGATGCGGTACAACTCCGGGGTGTCGATGGCGAATCGGACGTAGGCCAGGCCCTGTGCGCGCAGCACGTCCAGCGTGGTCGACTGCCCCTCGGCCGCCTGCTTCATCTTCGTGTGCAGGCGCTCGTAGTAGCGCGCGCACACCGCGTCCAGCAGCGCGTCCTTGTCGGTGAAGTGCAGATAGATCGACGGCGGTGTGACGCCGACGCGTTCGGCCACCGAGCGGATCGACACCTCTTTGACACTGCCGGTCTCCAGGAGCAGATCGGTTGCCGCATCGAGGATCTCGTCGTGCAACTGCTCTCCGGATCCGCGTGGGGCCCGCTGTCGACGTTCCCCCAACGACCGTGGGTTCATCAACCGGTCTCCGTCGCGACCCTGGCGCCTGCCTGCGTGTCCGCACCCGGATGGGCGCCGGCGGCACCGGATTCACTGATCCCGATCCGTTCATGCAGGCGCACCAGGGGTTTGGGCGCCCACCAGTTCCACCTGCCGAGCACGTGCATGAAGGCCGGGACCAGCACCATGCGAACCAGCGTCGCGTCCACCAGCACGGCCAGCGTCAGCCCCAGGCCGAACATTCGCATGAACGACACCTGCGCGGCGATCAGCGCCGCAAACGAGATCGACATGACCAGTGCCGCGGCAGTGATCACCCGCCCGGTGCGGGCCAGCCCCAGGGCGACGGCCTCGTCATTGTCGGCACGGGTCTTACCCCCTGCCAGCCAGAACTCGCGGATTCGGGAGACCAGGAAGACCTCGTAGTCCATCGACAGGCCGAACGCGATGCAGAACAGCAGCACCGGCATGTTGGCGACCAGCGTCCCGGTGGGCGTGGTCCCGAACGCACCGAGGTGCCCGTCCTGGAAGATCCAGACCAGCGCGCCGAAGGCTGCGGTGAGTGAAAGCACGTTCAGCACAAGAGCTTTCAACGGCAGGATCACGCTGCCGGTCAACAGGAACAGCAGGATGAAGGTGATCACCGCGATCACGCCGAGCACGAGCGGCAGCCGGGAGGTGATGGCGTCGACGCTGTCACGGTTGATCTGCGCGAGACCGGTCAGTTGGACGTCACGATCGCCCGGGCCCGCAACGCCGTGCAGCGCATCGAGTTGCCTCTCCGAGGCGTCGGAGAACAGCGCGGTGTCGCTGCCGACGGTCAGGAACGCGCTGCCGTCAGCGATTCCGGTGGCGCCGGCGGGTGGCCCGACTCGGTCGCCGTCGACGAACGTACCGGTCGGCGCCGTCACCGCGGACACGTCGGCCACTTTGGACAGGTCGGCGGCGTACCGGTCGAAGTCCGCGGGCGTCAACCCGTCGGCGTCGGGGACGACGACGGTCACGGCGGTGTTGGAGTTGTCGGCGAACTCGGTGCGCAGCTGATCGCCGAGCTGGTGCGCCGAGGCACTCGTCGGCAGGACGCGGTCGTCCGGGAATCCCCACTTGATCCCCAGGAATGGGGTGCCCAGTACCAGCAGCAGGATGACTCCGGCCAGGCCGATGGGCACGGCCCGGCGCATGACGGCCTTGGTCGAGCGGTACCAGAACAGCTGCTCGACGGGTTTGGGCTGCGGTTCGGGCCGTCCGGTGAGCCTGCGCGCAAGCCTGCGCACATTGAACGCGTCGAGGCGAGGGCCCAGCAGCACGATCGCCGCGGGGGTGATGATCACGGCCGCGAACGACGCGAACGCCACCGTCGCGATGCCCGCATAGGCGAAGGACTTCAGGAAGTACATCGGGAACAGGATCATCGCGACCATCGACAGCGCCACCGTCGTGGCGGAGAACAGCACTGTGCGGCCCGCGGTGACCATGGTGCGCACCAGGGCCTCATCACGGCTGGAGCCCTGCGCCAGTTCGTCGCGGTAGCGGCTGATGATCAGCAGCGTGTAGTCGATTGCGAGCGCCAACCCCAACGCGGTGGAGAGGTTGAGGGCAAAGATCGACACGTCGGTCGCGAAGGTGATCAATCGGAGCACCGACATGGCACCCACGATCGCCAGTGCGCCAACCGCCATGGGTAGCGCCGCCGCCAGCAGTCCGCCGAACACCCACACCAGCACCAGGAAGCTCAGCGGAATGGCGATCGACTCCATGAGCAGCAGATCGTGTTCGGACTGCTTCGAGATCTGCGAGTAGACCAGGGCCTGCCCACCGGTGACGATCGTGACGCCCACATGCTTGGCCGGGATCGTCTCGGTGACCGAGTCCACGACTTCTTGGGCGTACTTCTGGGCCTTGCTCTCACCGCCGCTCACTCCGGCGACGATCAGGCCGGTCTTGCCGTCGCGGCTGATCAGCTCGGCGGCGGCCGCCGGAGGTGCGGTCCAGGCCGAGGTGACGCTCGCGATGTGTTCGGAGCTCTTGATCTGGTCGATGATGTCGCGTGCGGCGTCGGTGGCCTCGACGCTCTTGACACCCTCAGGCGCGGTGACGGCGAAGACCAGTTGCATATCGCCCTGGTCGAACTTGTCGGCGAGCAGCTCGGAGGCCCGGGTGGACTGCGATCCCGGGTCCTGGAATCCGCCCGCGGACAGGCTCTTGGCCACCGGGAGACCGAACGCCGCGCAGGCGATCATGGTCAGCACCGCCAGCGCGATGATGCGACGCGGCGCCGCGATGGCCAGCCGCGCGATCCGTTGCAGCACGTTCGTCCCCCCTCACCGATGGCCGTCTGCCACCGCCCTCGATTCAAGCCGCGAATCGGCACGAACTTATCAACGTTAAGTTATCGCGGTCAATGCCTGAACGACGCCGGTCGAACACGTCGCACGGTGGTCACGTCGTGCGGTTCCCCATCGTTCACTCGGGACCTGTGGCCACGCTGAGCGAGGCTCACATTGTCGGCGTCGCCCCCTAGTGTGGTGACTTATGACAACTGAATCCGATATTCGTTTCACGACGTCAGGACGGGATTTGGGCCTGCTGGTGCTGCGCTTTGCCGTGGGCGCGGCCATTCTGCAGGCGGGCCTGCTCAAGGCGTTCGACTTCCAGATGGTGGTCGACAGCATGGAACAGAGCGGATGGCGTATGCCGCAGTTGGCGGCCTTCATGGTCACCGCGGCCGAGACACTCGGCGGTGTCGGTCTGCTGCTCGGAATCGTGACGCCCCTGGCAGCGATGGCCGTGATCGCCGCGATGATCGACGCGTGGGCCGTCAACGTCGCGGGCGCGGCGTTCTGGTCCGCACCGTTCAACCTGCCGTTCATGATCGGACTCGGGGCCGTGGCCCTGCTGCTCACCGGTGCCGGCGTCTACTCGATCGATGAGCGCCTGTGGGGGCGCGCCACCTGGCCTCGACTGGTCTCGGTGACTTTGCTGGTCGCGGCGATCGCAGCCGCCGTGATCACCTGGGTGGCGCTCAACGGAACCAACCCGATCCACTTCACCGCGCCTGCGGCCTGAGGTTGACCTGTCAGTAACCCTACTTCGAAGTAATAATTGCCAACGTTTTCCGAACTGTGACTCAATGAATCCTTAAGAGTGACCCATACGCTCAGTGTCATGTGGATCGACGACACCAACGCTGATGTCATCAAGATTGATTTCGACGCGCTCTACCACGGCGATTTCCTCGTCGAGGGTGAGACTTCGGAGCAGTTCGACGACCTCCATCTGGCCAGCTGAGTACGGTCACGTCACTTCCGGGTGACGTGAACCGGCCTGTGCCGGACAACGAAAAAGCCGATGCCCGCTCTGCGGCGGACATCGGCTTTTTGCTGCTCTGCTGCGGCCACGAGTGAGTGCTGAGGCGAGCCGATGCCCGCCTCAGCGCCCACTCGGAGCGGAAATCAGGCGGCCGATTCCTCGGCCTCGTCGGCGACCATGTCGGCCAGGCGACCGGTGATGATCTCTTCGGCCTCGCCGACGATGCGCGACACCAGGTCGCCCACGGTCGGGATGTCGTTGATCAGACCCATCGCGGTGCCGACGGTCCAGATGCCGGCGTCGATGTCGCCGTTGTCGAACACCTTGCGACCACGCACACCCGCGACCAGATCCTTGACGTCCTCGAACTGACCGCCGTCCTTGAGGATCTGAACGACCTCACGCGAGACCACGTTGGACGCCACCCGGGCGGTGTTGTGCAGGCTGCGGAAGATCAGTTCCGTACCCCGCTCGTCACCGGCGACGATGGCCTCCTTGACGTTCTGATGGATGCACGACTCGACGGTGCACATGAACCGCGAACCCATGTTGACGCCGTCGGCGCCCAGGGCCAGTGCGGCGACCAGGCCGCGCGAGTCGGCGAAGCCACCCGAGGCGATCATCGGGATCTCGATCTGCGCGGCGGCAGCCGGGATCAGCACCAGGCCGGGAACGTCGTCCTCACCCGGGTGACCGGCGCACTCGAAACCGTCGATGCTGATGCCGTCGACACCCAGGCTCTGGGCCTTGACCGCGTGGCGCACCGAGGTGCACTTGTGCAGCACCTTGATGCCGTTGTCGTGAAACATCGGCAGGTGCGGCGCGGGGTTGGAGCCCGCGGTCTCGACGATCTTGATGCCCGAGTCGACGATCACCTGGCGGTACTCGTCATACGGCGGCGGGTTGATCGACGGCAGGATCGTCAGGTTCACGCCGAACGGCTTGTCCGTGAGATCCCGCGTCCTGGCGATCTCGTTGGCCAGGTCCGCAGGCGTGGGCTGAGTCAGCGCAGTGATGAACCCGAGCGCACCCGCGTTCGCCACGGCCGCAACCAGTTCGGCGCGACCGACCCATTGCATACCACCCTGAGCGATGGGGTGCTCGACCCCGAATGCCTCGGTGAACTTCGTTTTGATTGCCATGGATTCCTTCCCCCTGATCAGCGAGGCGCCATACGGATCGCGCCGTCGAGGCGGATCACCTCGCCGTTGAGCATCGGGTTCTCCACAATATGCACAGCCAGCGCGCCGTATTCATCCGGATCGCCGAGGCGCGCCGGGTGCGGGACCTGCTGGCCCAGCGACTTCTGAGCCTCCTCGGGCAGCGAGCCCAGCAGCGGGGTCTTGAACAGACCCGGGGCGATGGTGCACACGCGGATCAGTTCACGCGACAGGTCGCGGGCGATCGGCAGCGTCATGCCGACCACGCCGCCCTTGGACGCCGAGTACGCGGCCTGGCCGATCTGACCGTCGAATGCGGCCACCGACGCGGTGTTGATGATGACGCCGCGCTCCTCGCCACCGACCGGTTCTGTCTTGGCGATCCGCTCGGCGGCCAGCCGCAGCACGTTGAAGGTGCCGATCAGGTTGACCTGGACGACGGCGTTGAACGCGTCCAGAGGGAAGGCGCCGTTCTTGCTCAGCGTCTTGATCGCGTTGCCGATGCCGGCGCAGTTGACGTTGATCCGCAGCGGGCCCATCTGCTCGGCGACATCGAGGGCCTTGCTCACCGCGGCCTCGTCGGTGACGTTGGCGGCGACGAACTTGGCGCGATCACCGAGTTCGGCGACGACCTCTTCACCCTTGAGGTCGATCACCACCACCGAGGCACCGCGATCGAGCAGGCGCTTGGTGGTGGCCAAACCGAGCCCCGACGCTCCGCCGGTGACTACTGCCACGGAGTCCTTGATCTCCACGTCAATGATCCTTTCGTCATCTTCGACCTACTGGTTGGTCGGGACTATACCGATCACTGTGCCGCAGGTCTCAGGCCCCTCCCCGGGGGGCGGCGCAACAATTGTTTCGACGCCATGACGTCCCTGAAACAGTCGCGTAACCTGGCTGATGGAGCCCCATTCTCGGGCTCGCGGACGAGGGAGCAGTACCCGCACCGGACAAGACTGACTCAGGAGGGTCTGTCATGGCATGGGCGGTGTTGGTGATCTCCGGCGTGTTTGAGGCCGTATGGGCCATCGCACTCGGTGCATCCAATGGATTTCGGCGTCTGGTCCCGGTCCTCGTGTTCATCCTCGGGACCATCGCAAGCCTCGGCGGCCTGGCGTATGCCATGACGGAACTGCCCGCAGGCACCGCGTACGCGGTCTGGATCGGCATCGGCGCGACCGTCACGGTGCTGTGGTCGACCTTCGTCGGCGACGAGCGTATGTCCACCAAGAAGGCGCTGCTGCTCACCCTGCTCATCGGCAGCGTCGGCGGCCTGAAGGCGGTGAGCTGAGATGGCATGGTTGGTGCTCTTGGCGAGTGCGGTGCTGGAAGCCATCTGGGCCACTGCGCTCGGCCAGTCCGACGGCTTCTCCCGCATGGGGCCGACGACGGTGTTCGCGATCTCATTCGGGCTCAGCATGGCCGGCCTGGGCTGGGCGGTACGCCGCATCCCGATCGGCACGGCCTACGCGGTGTGGACGGGAGTGGGCGCTGCGCTGACAGTCGGTATCGCGTTGCTGACCGGCCAGGAGTCGGCGTCGGTCCTCAAGCTCGTCTTCCTCGCCGGCATCATCGCGGCCGTCGCCGGCTTGAAACTGGTGTCGGCGGAGACGCTCGCCGAGGACACCCAGCAGGCGCCCGAGCGCCAGCTGGTGTCCTCGTCTCCTAGAGCGTCAGCGTCCTAGAGCGTCAGCTCCAGTCGCGCAGCACGGCTTCGGTGTCCTCGCCGGGCACCCGCGGCGGCGTCGGGGTATCCGGCTGCGTCCGCGAGAACCGCGGCGCCGGGAGGGGCTGCAGGCCGTCCTGACCCGCGTCGTAGAAGGTGTCGCGCTCGGTGATGTGCGGTTCGGTGAGCACCTCACCGAACGACAGCACGGGCGTCACGCAGGCGTCGGTGCCGTTGAACACCTTGGCCCAGTGGTCGCGGTCGTGCTCGGCGAACTTCTCGGTGAAGATCTGCTTGAGCTTGGACCAGTTGCTGATGTCGTTCTGCCCGGGCAGTTCGGCCGGATCCAGTCCCAGGCCCTCCAGCATCGCGGCGTAGAACTGCGGCTCGATGCAACCCACCGCGACGTACTTGCCGTCGGCGGTCTCGTAGGTGTCGTAGTAGGGCGCGCCGGTGTCGAGCATGTTGGTGCCGCGCTCGTCGGACCACATGCCCTGTGCGCGGAACGACCACATCATCTGGATCAGCACGCTGGAGCCGTCGACCATGGCGGCGTCGACCACCTGGCCCTTGCCCGAGGTCTGCCGCTCGTACAGCGCCGACAGGATGCCGAGGAGCAGGAACATCGACCCACCGCCGAAGTCGCCGGCGAGGTTCAGCGGCGGCACCGGCCTCTCCCCCTTGCGGCCGACGGCGTGCAGCACGCCGTTGAGCGAGATGTAGTTGATGTCGTGGCCGGCCTGCAGCGCACGCGGGCCGTCCTGGCCCCAGCCGGTCATGCGGCCGTAGATGAGTCGGTCGTTGATCTTGAAGCAGTCGTCGGGCCCCAGGCCCAGACGCTCGGTGACGCCGGGACGGTAGCCCTCGATCAGGACGTCGGCCTTGCTGATCAGGTCGAGCACCAGCTGCTTGCCCTCGGGCGCCTTGAGATCGGCGGCCACCGAACGACGGTTGCGCAGCGTCGCGTCGCGCGAGGGCATCGGAATCGGATTCTTGGAGGGACGCTCGACGCGCACGACGTCGGCGCCGAGGTCACCGAGAATCATCGACGCGTGCGGCCCCGGCCCGATTCCGGCCAGCTCTACAACTCGCAATCCCTGAAGCGGTCCCGCCACGATGTCCACCCTTCGTGTGAATCTGAATTCTGCGTTGACGTGTGATCTGCATCTTCTCACCGGCTCCCAACCAACCGACGGGTGGGCTGTGCTGATGCGGTGCGGAGTTCCTATGGTGTGTTCATGACGATCGCGGAAACCGGCCTGGAAGCACTCACTCCCGTCGACGGGCTCCTCGTCGACCTGACCGACGGCGTGCTGTCGATCACCATCGATCGACCCGACACCCTCAACTCGGTGAATCCGACGGTGTTCGCGGGTATGGCCGACGCCCTCGAGCGCGCTGCGACCGACCCACGGGTCCGCGTCGTGCGCCTGGGCGGCACCGGGCGCGGCTTCTGCGCCGGCGCGGGCATCAGCGCCGACGACACCGGCAACGGGCACAACCCGATGGAGACCCTGCATCAGGGCAATCGCGCGATCCGCGCGATCGTCGACTTCCCGCGTCCAGTGGTGGCCGTGGTGCAGGGCCCGACGGCCGGCATCGGCGTATCGCTGGCGCTGGCGTCCGACCTGATCCTGGCATCGGAGAAGGCCTTCTTCCTGTTGGCATTCACCAAGATTGGCCTGATGCCCGACGGCGGCGCCTCGGCCCTGGTGGCTGCGGCCATCGGTCGCGTGCGTGCGATGAAGATGGCACTGCTGGCCGAGCGCGTGACAGCTGCCGAGGCACTCGAGTGGGGCATGGTCAGCGCCGTGTACCCGGCCGAGCAACTCGAGGCCGAGGCCGACGCCGTGATCAAGCGCCTGATGACCGGGCCCGCGGTGGCCTACGCCAAGACCAAGCGCGCGATCAACGGCGCCACCCTCGGCGACCTGGACACCACCCTGGCTCATGAGACCGCGGGCCAGCACATGCTGCTCAGCGGATCTGACTTCTACGAGGGTGTCACGGCGTTCCAGGAGAAGCGCGCACCGAACTTCAGCGACAGCTAGGCGATATCCGCCCGCACGTTGTCATGGTCGTGAAAGTTCGAGTGGATCACGCCATTTCGTCACACTCGACGCGGGCAGTGTCGGCGTCGGTGCGGGACAAGGTCAGATTCGGCGCGGGAAAACCAGTGGACTCGGCCATGCCCACTCGGCCACCATCGATGAGTGAGCACTGACCTGGAACGGCAGTCGGAGGCACGGGCCCCCGGCGGGTGGCGCGTGCTCGCCCCGTTCCGGTTCCGCGAATACCGCCTGCTGATCGCGGCGGTCTCGCTGTCGATCTTCGCCGAGGGCATGTGGGCCGTCGTGATGGCTCTGCAGGTCATGGAACTCGACCATGACCCCGCGGCGCTCTCTCTGGTGGCGGCGTGCCTGGGTGCGGGTCTGGTGGGATTCGTCCTGGTGGGCGGTATCGCCGCGGACCGATTCCCACAGCGCGCGATCATTCTCGTCGTCGAGGCCGTCAACCTGGTGGCCGTCACGGCCGTCGCCGTCCTCGGCGCTTTGGACCTGCTGCGCATCTGGCATATGGCCGTGGCCGCGGGCGTCTTGGGCATCGCGGCGGCGTTCTTCTTCCCGGCCTACAGCGCCTACCTGCCGCGCATCCTGCCGGCCGAGCAGCTGCTCGCGGCCAACGGCGTCGAGGGCGTCATGCGGCCCGTGCTGCAGCGCGCCGTCGGCCCGGCCGTCGCGGGACTCCTTGTCGGAGCGACCTTTCCGACGCTCGGGTCGGCCACCGTCGCGGTTCTGTTCGCACTGGCGCTCGTGCTGCTGGTCGCCACCCGGCCGGTGAGCAACGGATTCGTGGTGGAACCCGCGCGCGTCAAGACGCGCGTGCTGACCGACCTGGCCGACGGCGTGCGATTCATGGTCAAGACGCCTTGGCTGCTGTGGACACTGCTGTTCGCGAGCATGTTCGTGCTCGTGGTGATCGGACCGCTCGAGGTGCTGCTGCCGTTCATCGCCACCGAACGATTCGAGGACGGCGCCCGCAGTTACGGCCTGGTGCTCGCGGCGTTCGGTATGGGCGGTGCGCTCGGTGCGCTCGGGGTCTCCTCTCGGCGCCTTCCGCGGCGCTACCTGACCGTGATGATGCTGATGTGGGGCGCCGGGTCGCTTCCGCTGATCGTGATCGGGTGGACCAGTTCGTTCTGGCTCATGCTCGTGGCGTCGTTCCTCGTCGGCGTGACCGACGGTGCGGGCATGGTCATCTGGGGCACGCTGCTGCAGCGCCGCGTCCCGCCGGCGATGCTGGGCCGGGTGTCGAGCCTGGACTTCTTCGTCTCACTGGCGTTCATGCCGGTCTCGATGGCGATCGCGGGTCCGCTCTCGAAGGTCGTCTCGATGCAGACGATCTTCGCGGTGGCCGGAATCCTGCCGATCATCCTCGCGTTGATCGCGTTGACGGTCGCGCGGATGCCGCGCGACGAGATCGCGCACCCGCTGTCCTGATTCCCCCGCGAGCAGACACAAACTCGCACGAAATTGGGCGATTTCATGCGAGTTTGTGTCTGGTCGCGCCGGAAAGCGAACTAGATCCCGAACAGCGGCGGCAGCGCGAGCACCATGATCAGGCCCCACACCAGGTGCGTCAGCATCGGGGCCAGCACGCCGCCGGTCGCCCGGCGTTCGACCGCGCACACCAGTCCCAGCACCACGGCCGCGAAGCCGAGCATCGGGTTGCCCGACGCCGAGGTCGCCGCGATGTACAGCAGCGTCGAAATCAGCAGTGGCCGAGTGCTTCCCAGCGCACTGTAGAGCGCGCCGCGGAAGAACAGCTCCTCGGCCAGGCCGTTGGCCAGCGTGATGGCCACGATGAGCGCGAGGCTGCCCTGGTTGGCATAGGCCAGCACGCGCGTGATCGGTCCGGCGATGACGTCGATCTCGCGGGCCACCAACGCGCCCGCGACGAACGCCGCGCCCACGGCCAGTCCCACGCCCAGGCCGGTGAGCACGGGGCGCCGCCGCCTTCCCGCGACAGTCACCCAACCGAGGTGCAGCGGGCCGGACAGCAGCGCCCCGCCCGCCCACACGATCGCCATGGCGATGGTCAGCCAGTAAAAGCTCGCGTCGCCCGGGGTGCGCGTCAGCGACAGGCCCAACAACACCGCACCGAGCACCAGAACCACGACGACGGTGATCCGCCGCCGGCGTCGCACCGAGGGCGCTTCCTCCGGCGGGGCCGCCGCCGCGGTCACCAGGGCCGTGATCTGCTCCAGCACCCCCGTCATGACGGCCCGGGCTTGGGCAGCATTCCGGAGATCGCATCGAGGGCATCAAGGCCCGCGCGCACCGCACCCGCCACGGGTTTCGGCACCGCCGAGATCAGCCCGAGCGCCGGGTGCGCGAACGACGGCGTGACCATGGCCGCGAGGCGCTGGATGCGCAGCGCGTCACCGCCGGCCCATTCCGCGTCGGTGTCGGCCAGGTGGTGCGGATCCGTCAGTCGATCCACGGGTTTGGGTTCGACGGGTTCCAGCGAGCGGGCGATGGCGTCCTCGATGCCGACCAGGCCGCCGTCGGGGTCGGACACCACGTCACCGAGGCGGTGCGCCGACGCCGTCATCGGATAATCCAGGGAGGCCACCAGATCCGCGGCCAGACCACCGGGAATCGGCAGGGCCACCGCGGTCAGCCGGGACAGCGCCGCGGTGTCGATCCCCCGCACTTGGACCCGCGCGCGTCGATTCCCGGCCAGCCGAGCGTAGGTGCGCATGAGATCACCGTAGGTCGTGGTGGTCGGCCCGCAGATGTCGTAGGAGCCGACAGGCACCTGTTTGGGGTCGGCCGCGGCCAGAAGGTAGTGCAGCACATCGCGAATCGAGATCGGGTCCATCGGATGTCGCGCCCATTTCGGCATCGGCATGAGCACGAACCGGTCCCCGGTGTAGCGCAGCATCTCGAACGACGTGGACCCGGCGCCGATGATCATCGCCGCCCCGAGCCACACCACCTCGGGGCCGCCGTCCACGTGCAGTGCGTCGGCCACCTCGGCGCGGCTGGCCAGGTGCTCGGACAGTGCGTCGTCGTCGGGCACGAACCCGCCGAGGTAAACGATGCGCTTCAACCCGGCCGCCTTCGCGGCCTCCGCGACGTGGGTGGCCGCGGCGTTGTCGGCGTCCCGAAACCCGGGTTCGCCGATGCCGTGCACCAGGTAGTAGAGGACGTCGATCGGACCGGCCGCAGCCACCGCGGCGGCCGTGGCGTCGGCGTCGGCCGCATCGAGCTGGACGGCGGCGACCCGGTCGATCCAGCCGTAGCCACCGAACTTCGCCGGGTTCCGGCCCGCCACCGTGACCTCATGGCCCGCGTCGAGCAGGGCCGTGACAAGGCGCGAGCCGACATAGCCCGAGGCTCCGGTGACCAGGATTCGCATCGATTTCACCCCCAGCGGTTACCCACTGGCGCCGCGATGCACCTCAATCAAATGTTGATAGACCTCTGAGTTGTAGTGGTTGGCCGCCACCTCGGCGTCCGAAAGCTCGCGCCTGATCTTGCCGGGGACTCCCGCAACCAGCGACTTCGGCGGGATCACCATGCCCTGCGGCACCAGGGCGCTGGCCGCGATCAGCGAACCCTTACCGATCACCGCGCCGTTCAGCACGACCGCACCCATCCCAACGAGCACGTCGTCCTCGATCGTGCAGCCGTGCAGGACGGCGTTGTGGCCGACGCTGACGCCGGCGCCGATCGTCACGGGGAACTCCGGGTCGGTGTGCACGGTGACACCGTCCTGGATGTTGGACCCGTAGCCGACCTCGATCGGTTCGATCTCGGCGCGCAGCGTGGCCGAGTACCAGACGCTGGACCTCGCGGCCAGGATCACGTCGCCGATCACGCTCGCGTTGGGCGCGACCCAGCTGTCGGCGTGCAGGCGGGGCGTCCGGCCCTTGAGGGAGAGAATGAGCGGCTCAGGCATGGGCGTCATCGTATGACGTGCCCCAGGCGCGCTGACGCGGCGGCGACGCTCCCATCGTGGTCGTCTGGGTGTTCGCGGCCCCGCCGACATGGTGCCGCCGTCACCTCTGCGGGGGTGGGCTGGCTGCGCGACCCGAACGGCTCCTACGACGTCGCGTTCTTCCTGGCAGCAGGCCTGGGTGTGGTGGCCGCCGGGCTGTGCGGCAGCATCTCGCGACGCACCCTGCCGGTCACCGGGGGCAGCCCCGGTCGGCGCCCCAGAACCGGTGTGCTTACGATTTCTGCCGGACCAGACGCCATCCCGCGTCTCACATGATGAGATGCACGTCACATACCTGTAACGGCCGAACACGGCCCGACGACGTAACAAGGCGACGAGAGGAGCGATATGACGACTCGATTGAAGACCCTTGGCGTGGTCGCGGCCGCAGCGGCGATTGCCATCTCCATCCCGACCGCGTTGACCGCCTATGCCGAGCCCACCCCGGAGCCCACCCCGAGCGCCACCGCGACTCCCACCTTCTCCGCCCCGGTGCCCGATGTGCACGGCCCCAAGTGCGACGACTTCAAAAAGTCGCTGGGAACCACGGGGTTGGCTGGCCTGTATGGCAAGTCCGGCACCGCGGCCATCGCGAGCATCCCGGACCTCAGCACCTTCAACTCGGTGATCTCGGGCGGCTGGAACCCGGACGTCAACATCGTCAGCGTGATCGACAACGGCCCGTACAACATCTTCGCGCCCACCAACGAGGCGTTCGCCAAGCTGGACCCCGCCGAGGTCGAGGCGCTCAAGGCCGATCCCGCCGCGCTCACCGCGCTGGTCTACTACCACATCGCGCTGGGCCTGCTGGGACCCGACGACATCTACGGCAAGCTCACCACGCAGGAGGGCACGCAGATCACCATCACGGGTAAGGGTGGCGATCTGAAGTTCGACGACACCGCCAAGGTGGTGTGCGGCGGCATCACCGCGCAGAACGCCAAGATCTACATGATCGACACCGTGCTGTCGCCGGCGGGCGCGCTGCCGGGCACCGCGACCACGACGACGTCGCCGACCAGCACCACCGAGGCGACGACCACCACGTCGGAGGCCCCGGCGACCACCGAGACCACCGCGGAGACGACGACCACCTCGGCCGAGGCTGAGTCGCAGTAGCAGTAGCAGACACAGAAAAGCGCCCCGGAATCGAAAGATTCCGGGGCGCTTTCTGTTTGGGGTTGCGGAGCTTCAGCGGGCCTTCCAGACCGGCGCGCGCTTCTGAGCGAACGCCAGCGGACCCTCCATGGCGTCCTCGGAGCGGAACACCACCTTCATCTCCCGCATGGTGCGGTCCCAGCCGCCCTTGTCGCCGGTGATCACACCGTCGTCCACGCCGTACGCCACGCGCTTGCTGGCCTGCACGGCCAACGGCGCATTGGCCGCGATGCGTTCGGCCAGCGCCACGGCGGCGTCGACCACCGTGCCGTCGGGCACCACGTCGTTGATCAGACCCCACTTCAGCGCCTCGGCGGCGCTGAGCGGTTCACCGGTCAGGATCAGCTGCAGACCCACCTTGCGGGGCAACTGGTCGACGATGCGGAACACGCCGCCCGCGGCAGCGATGAGCCCCCGCTTGACCTCGGGCAGGCCGAACTGCGCCCGCTCCTCGGCGACCACGAGATCACTGGCCAGCGCCAGTTCGGTGCCACCACCCAGCGCCGTCCCGTTGACCGCGGCGATCGTCGGCTTGTCGATGAAATGACTGACGTAGCCGGCGAATCCGTACTCCGGGTGGTCCGGGTGGAACAGGTTCTCACCGCGGGAGATCGCCTTGAGGTCGGCGCCCGCGCAGAACGACTTGTCGCCCGCGCCGGTGATGACCACGGCCCGCACCTCGGGATCGGCCTGCGCCTCCGCCAGAGCGTCACCGACCGCGGTGCTGACCGCGGCGTTGATCGCGTTGCGGGCCTCGGGACGGTTGAGGGTGATGATCAGGACGTTGCCCCGACGCTCGGTGAGAGCGCCGGGGGCCTCCTGTGCCGTCTCCGTCACAGCAGCTCGAGGATGGTGGCGTTGGCCTGGCCGCCGCCCTCACACATGGTCTGCAGGCCGTACTGAATGTTGTTGTCCCGCATGTGGTAGAGCAGCGTGGTCAGGATGCGTGCACCGGACCCGCCCAGCGGGTGTCCCAGCGCGATGGCGCCACCGTTGGGGTTGAGCTTGGACTCGTCGGCGCCGATGTCCTTCAGCCATGCCATCGGCACGGGCGCGAAGGCTTCGTTGACCTCGAACACACCGATCTGGTCGACGCTCAGGCCCGACTTCTTCAGCGCCTTCTGCGTGGCCGGGATCGGGGCGGTCAGCATGATGACCGGATCGGCACCGGCCAGCACCGCGGTGTGCACCTTGGCCAGCGGCTTGAGGCCCAGGTCCTTGGCCTTCTCGGCCGACATGATCAGCAGCGCCGCCGAGCCGTCGGAGATCTGGCTGGAGTTGCCGGCGTGGATCACACCGTCCTCCTTGAAGGCGGGCTTGATCTTGCCCATCGACTCCACCGTGCCGCCGCGGCGGATGCCGCCGTCCTCGAGCACGACGGTGTCGTTGCCGTCCGCGTCCTTGGTCTTGATGCCGACGATCTGGTCCTTGAAGGCACCGGAATCCTGTGCGGCGGCGGCCTTCTCATGCGATCGCAGCGAGAACTCGTCGAGCTGGGTGCGGCTGAAGCCCCACTGCTCGGCGATCATCTCGGCGCCGACGCCCTGGTTCGGGGTCTGACCGTTGTAGCGCTCGCGGAACGCCTCCGGGTAGGGATGCCCGCCGTTGGCCAGAGAGGAGCCCATCGGGGTCCGCGACATCGACTCGACGCCACCGGCGACGACGACGTCGTAGTGGCCGGCCACCACACCCGCGACGGCGAAGTGCAACGACTGCTGGCTCGAACCGCACTGGCGGTCCACAGTGACGCCCGGAACGGTCTCCGGCCAGCCCGCCGTCAGCACCGCGGTGCGCGCGATGTCCAGCGCCTGCTCACCGGCCTGCATGACGCAGCCCCAGATGACGTCGTCGACGAGTGCGGGATCGACTCCCGCGCGCTCGACCAGGCCATTGAGCACCTGCGCCGACAGCTCACTGGGGTGCACCCCCGACAACGCGCCATTTCTCTTACCGACCGGCGCCCGGACGGCCTCGACGATCACAGCTTCCGCCATGGACCTCTCCTCTCAACTAGTTGGTTGATATCTGTTCATAGCACCAGCGGCACGCCGCCACGTCGCCGGGGCGCGATTACGCCCGTACGCTGACACCTTGTCGGGGACGTCTTCACTAGGCTGGAGTTCTCATGTCCGACGTCATCATCTTCGGGGGCCACGGCAAGGTCGCGCTGCATCTGGCCAGAATTCTCAGCGGTCGGGGGTATCGCGTCACCTCGGTGTTCCGCAATTCCGACCACACCGACGATGTCGCCGCGACCGGAGCGCGCCCCGTCGTCGGCGACATCGAGAACCTCGGCGTGAGTGAACTGAGCAGCCTGATCTCCGGCAACGCCGCGGTGGTGTTCGCCGCGGGCGCGGGTGGCGGCAACCCGGCCCGCACCTACGCCGTCGACCGGGACGCCGCGATCCGGGTCATCGATGCGACCGCGCAGGCCGGCACCCGGCGATTCGTGATGGTGTCCTATTTCGGCGCGGGCCCCGACCACGGTGTCCCCGAAGGGGATTCATTCCACGCCTACGCCGAGGCCAAGGCCGCCGCGGACGCACGGCTGCGGGCCTCGACACTGGACTGGACCATCCTGGGCCCCGGTCGGCTGACGCTGGACCCCGGGACCGGCCTCATCGACGTCGGCGACGCCGCAGCCCAGGGCGAGGTGTCACGCGAAGACGTGGCGCACGTCGCCGCCGCCGTGCTCGAGGACCGCGAGACCATCGGGCGCACCATCGAGTTCAACAACGGGTCGACGCCCATCGCGCAGGCGCTCAAGTCCTAGTCCTGCAGCCCGGTCAGCAGCAATTCCACCGTCTGGCCCGCCGCGGCGCGCAGGTCGATCTCGGGGGTGTCGAACCAGTGCGCGACGCACCCCGCCAGGACCGTGAACGTCTTCGGGCACGAGTTCTGCGGTGAGGTCGCCGAGCGTGGCCCCGGCGCAGACAGGCGGTTCAAGGCCGGCGCTCACGTCGTGTCGTTCCCGCTGCTTCGCGCCAGGGGCGGCGTGCACCTGACAGGGCTGTCGCCCGCCGCACCGGGTGGCTATGCCGAGCAGGTGCTGGCCGAGGCCGCCCTGAGCTTCGTGGTGCCCAACGGCCTGTCACCCGACATCGCGGCACTGACCGAACCCATGGCCGTCGCCCTGCACGCCGTGCGGCGCAGCGACATCACACGGCGCGACACCGCCGTCGTGATCGGCTGCGGCCCTGTGGGTCTGGCGATCATCTGCCACCTCAAGGCGCAGGGCGTCGAGAACATCGTCGCCAGCGACCTCTCGCCGGGACGACGGGGGTTGGCCCGGCAGTGCGGCGCCACGCTGGCCGTCGACCCCACCGGGGGTCTGCATGCGCGCCGACCGGTTGCGGCCGACACTGGCCAACAGCAAGGAGATCGACCTGCGGTTCGTCTTCGCCTACACACCGCTGGAGTTCCGCGACACGCTGCATCTGCTGGCCGACGGCAGGGTCGACGCCCCCCATGGTCACCGACACCGTGGGCCTGCAGGACGTGGCCGCGGCGTTCGAGGCGCTGGGCAATCCCGAGAAGCAGGCCAAGGTGCTGATCGACCCGTCGCTGCGCTAGTCCTACCGAGTCCGCGCGCTCGCCTGCACGTGTACGGGCACCGCGTCGTCCCAGGGTTGGCGCGTGACCGCGTCGGCGACGTCGATCCAGCCCCGTTCGAATTCGCCTGTGGCAGCGTCGACCAGGCGGTACTCCTGACGCTGCCGGTGGATCGGTTGGGCGTCGATCAGGATGACGCGGACCTCGCCCGGTTCGAATCCGCAGCGCTTCTGCATCGCGGCAATCAACTGCTCGTTGTGCATGTGCCCGTCACCGAAGTTCCAGCCGATGGCGGTCGAGCAGATGCGCTCACCGTCGGTCAGGACGTAGTCGGCCTCGTCCTTGTCCGCAAGAGCGCGGTGCACGAGCGTGAACATCATCCGACCGTGGGTGTTGAACGAGCGGAACGCGTAGCCGAGGTAGAGCGGGATCTGCGCGGCCTCGGGACTGCCGTAGACCCGCTCCAACTGGGCCTGCGGCATGCTCGCGATCGCGACCAGACCCGCAGTGATCTTCTCCGCCGCAGACGGTTTCACGCACCACAGCGAGCTGTCCCAGTTGCCGGCGTAGTAGCGCATGCCGGGCAGGAAGGACACCTTGCGCGGGAACAGGTTTCCGGTCACCACGGTGCCGACCAGCACCAGGAAAAGCAGCAGCGGCCACACTGTGCTCAGGTCACCGAGTCCGACCTCGGCATGCCCGACGAACAGGGTCAGCACGCAGAAGATCATGAAGACGTTCCACTCCAGCGGCACCCCCATCGGGATGGAGGTCAGGATGCCGAGATGGAACACGACCATGACGAACGCCGCGATGGCGGTCGGCCACCCGCCGTGGGACAGCAGCAGCGCGAGCGGCACCAGCATCTCGACCGCGGTGCTGAAATGCGCGACGATGCGCGAGATCCGGCCGGGCCGCAGGTCATCGGGGAAACGTTCGAAGAACTTCTGTTTGAGCGCCCGCGGACGCACAATCGGACTGTTGGACATCATCGTCGAGATCACGAAGGGGAAGTGCTTGTTGAGCTTCGAGGTGGCCGCGCCCATCCAGATGACCACGCACACCAGCTTCGCCGCGATGATCATGTCCACGCCATACCCGGCGAGCAGGAACGCCACCGTGAAGGAGGCGTAGACCTCGCCACGGGCCGCCAGGAAGATGACCTTGTCTCGCAGGCCCGCCACCGCGAGCAGACCGAGCACGGCCCAGATCTGCCACATCGGCAGCACCCCAACCTCGGTGCCCAGGCCTCGCACCGGTCCGGTGCCGTCGGAGAACAGCGCGACGACGAGCACCGCCAGCAGCGCCCCGTAGAGCGCCACGTCCACCGGGGTCCGGTTGTCGCCGCGGGTGAACGGCACCCGGTCGGGCCATGGGGGCAGCCGAATGGTGTTGGGCCGCAGCCAGTACAGAATCGAGCCCATCGGAGGCAGGAACCGGTTGTTCAGCGGGCCGAAGCCGCATCCGAGGCCGACGACCTCGAAGAGCATCGTGTAGAGCACGACCTTCTCGAACACGATCGGCTCGGTCCACCAGTCCGCGACCGCCGTGAAACCGTCGATGCCGCGCGTGCTGAGCACCACGAGCCACGCGCCCAGGATGTAGAGCGCGATCTTGAGCACGTAGAACAGGTGCAGCACGACGGGAGTGCCGAATCCGACCTCAGCCCAGTGTCGGGCCATCGGGCGAATCTTCTCCGACCAGGTTCCCTTGCTCCAGGTCTCGAAGTCGACCACGGGAAGTTCGGGCTTGAGGAATCCCATGCCCGTCAGACTAGAACGTGTTCTAGATCAACGGGAGCGCCTTCGGCGACTGCGCCGCACTATCCCGTCTTGGCCGGCGGCCGGTAGAAGATCGCGAGTTGGCCGATCCCACCGACCAGGCCCAGGCCGATGGCGATGAGGAGGCCGCACCACCCGTGCAGCAGGTGTTCGAAGCTGGCCCCTGAGAACAGCAGATGGTCGAGGCTGTAGCGGCCCGCGCCGGGCGCGGCGATGGAGACCGCGGCGACCGCGAGGATCAGGTTGTACTCCCAACCCTCCTTGACGATGAAGAAGCCGTTGGCGCGGTGCACGGTCCAGGCCGCCACGAGCATGAGCGCCACGAATCCCGCCGCCGGGATCGGCGTCAACAGGCCGACCGCCAGACCGAGGCCCGCGGCGATCTCGGTGCTGGCCGCGACCCGGGCGTGGAACAGGCCCGGCTTCATGCCGATGCTGTCGAACCATCCTGCGGTGCCGGGGATGCGGCCTCCGCCGAAGAACTTGTTGTACCCGTGCGCGGCCATCGTCAGGCCGAGCGTCACACGCAGGAGCAGCAGTCCGAAGTCCACGGCGGTGTCGTAGTTCATGTAACAGAACTTAAGTCATCTGTTAAGCGCTTGCCTAGTGGGCCCCTCGGGTTCCGATGGCCCGCTGCAGTGCCGCGACGTAGTCGTCGAGTTGCGCCTCGGTCATCACCGCGTCGGAGGCGTGCACAGCGACGACGATCGTGTCGCCGATGCCGTACACGCCGTGGGTGAGTCCCATCATCGGTGACAGTGCCGGGAAACCGGCGGTGAGCACCACCGGCGCCGTACCGAGGCGAAGGTCCGCGGGCCCGCGATTGACACTCGACACCACGGTGTTGCCCGTGACGGCTGGGGACCGCGCACCGGCGTCGAACTTCCCCACCCCCCACCGCAGCAGCGCCGCGGGAACCGTGGCCGACGCTGCCGCCGACGCTTCCGCCGCCGGGTGTTCGCCCCGGATCCCAGCGGCCCGGAACTGCGCGAGGATCCGCTCGGCCCGCAGCGCAATCGGCTCGTCCGGATACAGGTCGATGCCGACGCTGCGAAAGTGATTGCGCGACTCCCGAATCCATGGATTGGCCATGGGCGCCTCGGCGGCCAGGCCCGCTGGGTCGACACCGCGCTGACGCAGGTGCTCGGCCAGCGCCGCGCCGATCGCAAGGAGTGCACCCACCGTCACCGTGGACACACCCGACAGCGCCGCCCGGTCGGTGACCAGGAACCGCAGCCGGCGCGGTCCCGATGGTGCGGTGTTGGTCAGCAGCGGCGGCCGCGGTTGGGGCGGGGCCGTCACGCGCCCAGCATCGATGTCAGCTTTCAATTCTCGCTGGGCCCTCGCGGCCCGGATGCCGCGGAGCACTCGGCTGCCCCGGCTGGGCGCCGGCAGAGGCTCGATGGGCTCCTCCCTGCCAAACAGCCACCCGCCCAATTTCGCCGATCGCGTGCCGTCGGCCAGAGAATGCAGCATCTGCAGCACCGCGACCGTGACCGTGACGTGCCCGGTCGGTGCACCGGTGATCGGGCCGAAGAGATGCAGCCGCCAGGCCGCTGCCCGCGGGTCCAGTTGATGGTCCGCGAGCCCGGCGACGGCATCGAGGCACTCCGGCCAGGAGCCACCGTCGGGGTGCACCACGATCTGTTCGGGCAGCACCGGCCCGGATTCCCACCGCGGGTACCGCAGCGCGCAATCGTCGACCACGCGCAGGGTCAGGTCCTCACAGGCCGCCGCCCGGGTCCGCAACCCGGCCAGGAGGTCGGGTCCGATCGGTGAGTCACCGTCGAACGCATAAATCAGGAACTGGTCGTTGGGGATCTTCGCCGACATCCAGAACCACTGAGCGTCGACGGCGGCCAGGCGTGGCACGGGGCCTCCTCACCGGGTGGACGCGACGGCGAACTGGCCGCCGGCCAGCGCTCCGCCCCTAGGATCGATTGATGCTACCCACTGGCCGGCCCGGTCACGCCGCGGTGATCACTGGCGCCTCGTCGGGCATCGGTGCGGCCCTGGCCGCCGCTCTCGTCGACCGCGGACATCAGGTGGTGCTGGTGGCGCGGCGGCCCGAACCGCTGGCCGCCGTGGCCCAATCCCTCGGCGCCAACGCATATGTCGTGGCCGCCGATCTGACGCAACCCGCCGAACGTGCCGTCCTACCCTCGCGTATCGCGGCCTTGGGGCTGACACCAGACCTTCTGGTGAACAACGCGGGCGCGGCCACGATCGGACCGATCGCGAAGGCCGATCCGGCCGCCGAACTGGCGCTGGTCGAACTCGACGTCGCGGCCGTCGTGGACCTGTGCTGCCGCTTCGTGCCCGGCATGGTCGAGCGCGGCACCGGCGCTGTACTCAACGTGGCGTCGGTCGGCGCTTTCGGCCCGGTGCCGGGGCAGGCGGGCTACGGGGCAGCGAAGGCGTTCGTACTGTCGTACACGCACGCGCTGCGCGGGGAACTGCGCGGCACCGGGGTCACCGCCGCGGCACTGTGCCCGGGCCCCGTACGCACCGGATTCGGTGAGCGGGCGGGCTTTCCGGACGCCGAAGCCGAGAAGATGTTGCCCAGATTCCTGTGGGTGTCCGCCGAGGACGTGGCCGCGGCCGCGCTCGACGGACTGCGCGCGGACCGCGCGGTGATCATCCCGGGCGCCGCGAATCGGTTCGCGGCCACGCTGAATCACCTGATGCCACGCCAACTTCTGGTGCGCATGCTGGCGCGCTCGCATCCCGGAGCACGTCAGTGATAGGACAGCGGCGGTTTAGACCGGGTCGAAGCCGGAGACCAGCCAGCGGTCGCCGACCTTCTCCAGCGTCACCTTGACGCTCGAGGCCGTCGCGGTCGGGGCACCGTCACCGATGATCACGGTCTGGTTCACGAACACCAGGGCTTCCGCGCGGTCGGCTTCGGCCGAAATCGAGGCGACGGCGGGCACGCTGGCCACCGCGGAGATCTTCTGTTCCTTGGCACCCGGGATGACGGTGTCGTTGATCAGCGCCGCGTAGGACTCCTTGAACCCGCCGGTCAGCAGGTCCTGCGCCGCACCGAGATCCTGCTCGACGGTGTCGGGCTTGTAGGACAGCATCTTGACGGTGGAGTCCTTGGCCACCTGGGTCGACTCGATCGCGGCCACCTCGGCCGTGCGCACCGAATCGTCCTGCCACTTCAGGAAACCGGCGGCCGCGGCGAGCAGAAGCGCGACCGCGGGCAGCAGAGCGAACGCCACGAGCTTGCCGAAGGTCGAGGAACCCGACGCCGATGATTCGGCGACCGCAGTCCCCTCGACGCTGTCGGCGTCGTCCTCGGTGGTGTCGTCCTCAGTGGAGTCGGACTCCGTGGTCTCCTCGACGGTGTCGTCGGCTGTCGTCTCCACCGTGGCGGTCTCGTCCGTGGCGGCCTCCGCCGTGGCGGTCTCGTCCGTGGTGGTCTCGTCCGTGGTGGACTCGTCAGCGTCGACAGGCACTTCGGCGGCTTCCTGTTCCTTGTTGTCTGGCTTGTCGGTCACGGCACGAACTCGACGTTGGACACCTTGGCCTCATCGGGACCGGTGTTCTTGACCGTGAGGCGCATCCGCCACATCCGGGGCGCCTGCTCGGGCGCACCGGCGTTGGACGTCTTCACCGTGACCGCCACCAGCACCTGCGCCGACTCGTCGTCGGTGGACTCGATGCCTGCCGCGGTGACTTCGCCGATCGACTTCGACTGCGCCTGCTTGACCACTTCGGTGAACGGTGCGGACCGCTTGGAGAAGTCGTCGTAGAAGGTGTCGGTCGCCGAGTCGAGGATGCGCTGCACCGCCGAGTCGGCGTCGTTGAAGTCGATTGTCGTCAGGTTGATCGCGGCCTGCCGGCCCACCTGCAGGAACAGGTCGCGCTGCTGATCGGCCTGGCGTGACTCGTTGGCGCGCCAGCCCAGCCAGCCCACCACTCCTCCGAGGGCGACCACCAGCACGAGGCCCACGATCGTCGCCAAGGTGACAGGCGAGATCGTCCTCTTCGGAGCCGGAGCCACCTCACCCGACTCAGTGTCCTCAGCGGACTCACCGGCCTCCGCGTCGAAGTCGGCCACCTCGGTGTCCGCATCCGCGTCAGCGTCTGCGGTGTCGGTGGTGGTCTCCGTCTTCGGCGTGGTGTCCTGAGGCGATTCCGATGCCTCCGCGGGGGACTCGGTCAACTCGTTTCCGGTCGACTCGGTCAGTTCCCCTTCGGGGGCAGCAGCATCGTCTGCCATGTTTGCTCCTCTGTGGCACTGCGGGCCAGATTGGCTTGCGTATAGGTCTGCCCGTCAGGTCCAACGTACGTGCCCGTGCTGGGGTCGTATTCGGCGGCTGCGATCGCGGGCACCGCGGGCGGCGCCGGCAACTCCGGTGGCGCAGGTGAAGCACCCGGGCCGACCGCAGGGACGGGCTGCCCCGACAACGTCGCGTTCGGGTCGCCCTTCCACGCGAAGCCGTCGTTGAGCGGCAGGTAGTACTCGTCGCTCTCACACATGCGCACGGTCGGCGCACGTTTGCCAGGACGCGTCACGCACGGGATGTTGCGCGCGCCGCGCACGTTGAACGCCGAGTCCTGCGGGATGCGGCAGTAGATGTCACCGGCCGGGCGGTCCGGATGGTCGACGTCCGCGGGCACCCGCTTCTGCTGCGCCGGCAGGAATCCCGTGACGCATGGTGGCGGCAGGTTCAGGTTCAGGTTGAAGCTCAGGTACGCACCCCGGTAGTCCTGCCGGGTGTGCCGGTTGGCCGTACCGGTGGCCGAGCTGACCGCCGTGCCCTGCGGAAGCAGCACGAGCAACTGCTCGATGTGGGGCTGATAGGTGACCGCGACCTCACCGACGCTGACCAGGTTCGCCAGCAGGATCGGCAGAGACGGCTGCAGCCGGTCGAACAGCGCACGCACCTCGTCGGCTGCGGGAGCGCCCTTCTGGAGTACGCCTGCAACCGCCTGATCCTGCTCCTTGAGCTGGCCGGTGACGGTGTCGAGGTTCGCGGCCCAGCGCTGGATGGCGCTGGAGGTGTCTGTCTGCGAATCGAGGACGGGCTTGGACTTGTCGATCAGCGTGGTCAGCTCATCGAGATTGGCCCGCGCGTCGATCGCGAGTTGCGTCGAACCCTTGACGAACCTCGACAGCTCGGGCCCCAGGCCACCGAAGGCGGTGTAGGACTCGTCGACGACGGTCTTGAGGTTGTCGTGCGGAATCGCCTGCAGCCCACGGTTTGTCGCGTCCAGCAGCGAGTTGACGTCCGGCGGGACGAACGTGCGGTCCACCGGGATGACGCTGCCATCTTCGAGGAACGGCGGGTTGGGCGTCCGCGGCTTCAGTTCGACGTACTGCTCACCGACGGCCGAGACGCTGCCCACGGCCGCGTCGAGATCGGCCGGGATCTTGAACTTGGAGTCCATCGCGAGGTCGGCCACCACACCGTTCTCGGTGAGCCGGACGTCCTTGACCCGTCCCACCTCGGTGCCGCGGAAGGTGACGTTGCCCCGCGGGTACAGGCCGCCCGCCTCGGGCAGCTGCACCGAGACCTTGTACTGGCCGACGCCGAACAGCAGCGCGGGCAGGCCCATGAAATTGAAGACCATGACGGCGCCTGCGACCAGCGCGACGAGCGTCAGCACCGCCATCTGGATGAGGGTCTTGCGTGTCAGATGCATCGTTAGCGCCCCTGATCCCAGTGGTAGGGCTGAATCAGCGGGTTACCCGCGGTGTACGGGCTGGGAAGCTGCCCGATGGTGCGACCCCACTGCAGCTCGAGCAGGGTCAGATCACCCTCCCAACGAGTGCCGGTGAAGAACGCGGCGTCGATCCGGCTCAGGGTCAGGTCGAAGACCAGGCTCAGGTTGCCGTAGTCACCGCGCATCCAGTTGTCGAGCGTCTCTTTGGGCCACGGGAAGGTGGGGAAGAAACTCAGCGAACGGGTCAGCGCCGGACCGGCATCGGCCAGTGACTGCAGCACCGGGCCGATGTCACGCAGTTCCTGAACCAGGGCCTCCTTGGTCTGGTTCACCGAATCGGCCGCCAACGCGCTGAACTGTCCGAGCTGGGTCAGTGCGTCCGCCAACTGGGTCCGCTGGTCCTTGAGCACCGCGAGCGCATCCGGAATGGTCTTGACAGCCTTGTCGATCACCGGCTTCTGGTCCGCGAACTGACCGACGAGGCTGTTGAGGCTCTCGGTGGCCTCGATGATGTCGTCCTTCTGCTCATTGTTGTACGCAATGAACTTGTCCAGCTGCTCGATCAGGCTGCGCAGATCGGCCTCGCGACCCGTGAAGGCGGTCGAGAAGGCCTTGGTGATGTCCTGGATCCGGCCCACGCCGCCACCGTTGAGCAGCAGCGACACTGCCGCCAGGGTCTGCTCCGTGGTCGGGTAGGCCCCGCTGCGCTCCAGCGGGATCAGGTCACCGTCCTTGAGCCGGCCCTCGGGTTCGACGTCCACGGGCGGGGCCAACTCCATGTGCAGCGAGCCCAGCAGGCTGGTCTGGCCGACGGTCGCCGTGGCGTTGGCGGGCAGTTCGACGTCGCCGTTGAGCCGCATCGTGACCAGCGCGTGCCAGCCCTGCCGCTCGATCTTGGTGACGTTGCCGACGGTGACGTCACCGACCCGCACGCGCGAGTTCTGCTCGATGTTGTCGACGTCGGGCATCTGCGCCTGAATCGTGAACGCTCCAGGCCCGTGCCCCTCGGTGCCCGGCATCGGCCACGAGTTCAGCCCCTGCCAGTCGCCGCACGCCGTCAGCGCGGTCGCCGACACACCCAGCACCGCGACGGCAATCGATCGTCTCGCACGCATGGCCGGCCTCACTGTCCCTCTCCCGGAGCGGGAACCATCATCCCGGTCAGTCCGTCCGCCGGGTTCGTCGCGACCGTCGGGACTGACTCGGCTGCCAGCGGTACGCCGGACTCCGCGGGCATCGGCGGGCCACTCGGCGCGGGCGCCGAGGGAGCCGGCGCAGCGCCGGCCGGGGGAACGTAATCCGGCCGCAGCCAGTCCTCACTCCAGGTGATCTCGTTGGGCCGCGCCTGCGCGCCCACAGCCTGGTTCAGGCCGAGGGGCAGGAAGTTGTACTGCCGGTTCTTGACGATCGGTGCCAAGTACTGCGTGCACAGCTTCGCCGACTGCTCGGCACCCAGTCGCGAGGCGGCCTGGACCGCGCCGCACAGGAACGACACCGGGTTCTGGAAGTTCGCCAGGGCCAGAACGCTGGTCGCCGCACCCTGGGCGGGTTGATAGATGTTGATGTAGTTCTGCAGCGTGTTGGGCGCCACGTGCAGCACCTGCTTGATGTCTTCCAGGCTGTCGTTCAGCGTCTGGCTGACGGCGGCCAGCTTGTCCGAGGTCGTGCCCAGTGTCTCGCGGTTCTCCGCGACGAAGGTCTGCACCTCGCCGACCGCCGAGTTCAGGTCGCTGACGGCCGCGGCCACCTCACCCGGATCGTCGGCGAGCAGGCCCGTGACGTTGGCCAGGTTCTGGTTCAGCTGACGCATCACGTCGGTGCTGCCCTGCAGCGCGTCGACCAGGATCGACAGGTTCTTGACCGTGCTGAAGATGTCGGTGCTGTGGTCCCCGAGCGCCGAGAACGCCTGCGACAGCTTGATCACGGTCTCGCGGATGCTCGCGCCCTGCCCCCGCAGGTTGTCCGCGGTGGTGTTGACCAGGGCGCCGAGCGTGCTCACGCCACCGGGTTCGGTGGGTTGCAGGTTCTCGGTCAGCCGCTCGAGCTGGGCACGGAACTCCGCCCATTCGACCGGAACCGCGGTGCGATTGAGGGGAATCACGGCGTCGTTCTCCAGCACCGGGCCTTCCGAGTAGACCGGGGTCAACTGGATGGCGCGTCCCGTGACCAGCGCGGGAGACAGGATGGCGGCCTTGGCGTCGGCGGGCACCTTCTGCGTGCCGTCGTACCAGAACGAGATCTTCACCCGGTCGAACTCGGGCTCGATCTTGTCGATCTTGCCGACGTTGACCCCCAGGATGCGGACGTCGTCACCGACGAAGATGCCGTTGCTGTTGTCGAAGTACGCCACGACGTTGGTGCGGTTCATGGGTCCGCCCGAGCGCAGCAGCACCGCGCCTGCGGCCAGCAGCGTCAGCACGAGGACCACGGCCAGGCCCACACGAGAGTTGCGTGAGATGGTCATTCGCCGGCCTCCCCGTTGCCTTCAGCGGGTCCGGGCGCCGGGCCGACCGGCGCCGGCACGACAGCCTGTGTCACCGCAGGTTCCTGCCCGGGGGCCGGAATCGCGATCGGAGGCGACGACGGCTGCGGGGTCGAGGCCACACCGGGCGGTGCCACCCCGGGCGGACCGGGCGGCGGACCGCCTGGCTCGGGCACTGGCAGCGGCGCGCGATGCGGGTAGCAGTTCGTTCCGGACAGCGGGATGCCGGGAGGACCGCAGGGCTGGTTGCCCGGGTTGCCGGTGATCGCGTCGGGCAGGTTCAGGTGCGGCTCGCCGCCCTGCCCGGTGCGCGGGAACGGCACCGGCAGCGCCGGGGTGCCGGGCTGTCCGACCTGCGGGTCGGTCAGCTGCGATGGCAGCAGCACCGTCGGGTCCAGACCCAGATCCGAGAACGCGGCGTCGATGAACGGCTGCACGAACTGACCGGGCAGCAGGTTGGAGATGTAGGACTTGAAGAACGGTCCTGAACCCACCGACTCGCCCAGCGCCATGGAGTAGGTGCTGAGCATGTTGATGGACTTGCGCACGCGGTCCTTGCGGTTGTCGATGGTGGCCAGCACGCCGTTGAGCTTCTCCAGTGCGGGCTTCATGGTGGCGCGGTTCTCGGAGATGAACCCCTGCAACTGGCGGCTCAGGGTCGAGATGTTGCCCGAGATCGTGTCCAGCGCGGCGCTCTGGTTCATGAGTTCTGCCATCAGCGCGTTGGTGTTCCTGACCAGGCCGACGACCTGCTCGCTGCGCTCGGACAGCACCGTGGTGGCCTCGTTGGCGTTGCCCAGCAGTTCGCGCAGCTGAGCGTCCTTCTCGTTGAGGACGTCGGAGAACCGGGCCACGCCCTCGACGGCGACCCGAAGGTCGGGCGGGGTCTGCGAGAACGTCTCGGACAGCACCCGCAGCGAGTCCGACAGCTGGTCGGTGTTCAGACCGCTGATGGTCGTGGTCAGGTCGCCCAAAGCGTCGGGCAGTTGGTATGGCGAGGTGGTGCGCTCCCGCGGGATGGTGTCGCGCAACTGTCCGTCGCCGCGCGGGGTCACCTCGAGGATCTTGGTGCCGAGGAGGCTCTTGGTCTTGATCGCAGCCTCGGCGCGGTCGCCGAGTCGGACATTCTTGTCGACCTTGAACTTCACCAGCACCTGGTGGTTCTCCAGCGAGATGCTGCTGACCTGGCCGGCCTGGAAACCCGACACCTGCACGGCGGCACCGTCGACGAGGCCGCCGGCATCGTCGAAGTACGCCGAGTAGGTCTTACCCGGGCTGAAGAACGGCAGCTTCTGGTAGTTCAGCGCCGTCAGGATGATCGCCAGCAGACCGACGATGCCGATCGTGCCGATGACGAGAGGGTTGCGTTCAGCGAAGGGCTTCATCGCGGCGTGCACCTCCCGGTGTCCTGGCCGGCCACCTTGACGTAGACGGGCTGACCACCCTTGCCGTTGAGCTTCAGCGAGATGTCGCAGAGGTAGAAGCTGAAGAAGTCGCCGTACAGACCCTGCCGGTTGAGCACCTGGTAGGCGTCGGGCAGCGTGTTGAGGACGTTGTCGAAGTAGTCGTGGTCGGCGAGCACGACGCCGGCGCTGCGGTCGGTCTCGGTGATCACCTTCTGCAGCGGCGGGCGAGCCTGCGACAGCAGATCGGAAATGGTGCCCGCGGCCTCACTGCTGTAAGCCAGCCCGTTGGCGATGTCCTGGCGGCGGTCCGACAGGGTGGTCACCAGGTCCGACAGGGCGTCGACGCCCTTGGCGAACTGATCGCTCTGCCCGGCAAGCGAGCCCAGCACCGTGTTCAGGTTGACGATGACCTCTCCGATGAGTTGGTCGCGGTCGGCCAGCGTGTTGGTCAGCGCGGCGGTCTGCGACAGGAACGAGTTGATGGTCGCGCCCTGCCCCTGCAGCGCGCTGATCAGCTGACCGGACAGCGCGTTGATCTGCTCGGGTTCCAGCGCACGGAACAGTGGGCGGAAGCCGCCGATCAGCGCGTCGAGATCGAGCGCCGGTTCGGTCTGGGCCAGCGGGATGGTGTCGCCGGGGCCCAAACGCTTGGTGCCGCCCGCGCCCTCGACCAGCGACAGGTACCGGCCGCCGATCAGGTCGTCGAACCGGATCACCGCGCGACTGCCCTCGGTGAGCACCACCGAATCGTCGGCGGTGAAGTCGACCGTCAACGTGCCGTCGTCGTTGAAGCCGATGTTCTTGACCTTGCCGACCTCCACGCCGGCGATGCGAACGAAGTCGTCGGCCTCCAGGCCGGTCACGTTCGCGAAGTGCGCGCGGTACTCATTCGCCTTCTCGAACCGCAACTGTCCGAACACCGCGAACAGCGCGAACATACCCAGCAGGCAGACCGTGAGGAACACGGCCAGACGCCAGATGGCGCCTCCCAGGTTGTCTCTCACTGCGACTGCCTCTCAATTGCTGACATTGCGGACTCGGGCCTGACGTTTACGGCGACGGTGCCGCCGGGACAGGGATCCCGTTCGGCGGATAGGGCGTGGGCACCTGGCCGGGGTTCGGCACCACGAAGGGCTCCGTACCCGGGCGCGGGCCGGGATCCTTCGGTGCACCTGGCGGCGGCGCGGGCGGAAGGTTGTTCCACAGCGGCGTGCCGTCGGGGCCGTACATCGGCGCCCCGTAGGGGTAGTCGCCCGGTTCCGGGATGACCTTCGGCGGGTTGCCCGCGTTCGGACCCGGCGCCGGACCACCGAAGAGGTTCCGGATGCTGGGCGGCTGCGGAATGCCGCGCGTGGTCGGGAAGTAGTTGGCCCACATCGGGAATGCGATGCCCGGGTTCGGTCGGATGTCGACGCCGGTGCCCCAACCGGTGTTGGTCACCAGAGCCCGCACGGGCCAGTTCTCGTCGACGTTCGGCAGCGAACCACAGCCGGGCTGTCCGCCCGGGCCGCCCTTGGCCCCGATGATCGGCAGGTTCTCCGGGTACCGGTACTGGTCGTCGCCGAGCAGCGCGCCGCCATCCACGATGAACGACTTGCCGTTGCCACCGGTGGCTTCATAGGCGCCGTTCTCCAGCAGCCAGTGCGCGCCGGTGAGCATGCAGGTGTACCCGGGGTTGTACTTCATCAACAGGTTGGTCGTGGGCTCGAGCACGTTGATCGCCTTGATCAGGTTCTCCTGATTGGGCGCCAGCAGCGCAATACCGCTGTTGGACAGGCCGATCACGTTGAGCAGCAGGGCATCCAACGGCTTGGCGTTCTCGGTGATCGTCGTGCTCGTGGTGCTGAGTGCGTCGAGGACGCCGACGATGTTCTGAGCCGCCGCGCTGTAGGTCTGGTTGAACCCGTCCAACGCCTGCCAGTCCGCCCGGATGGTGTCGGCGCGCGGGTTGAGTTCCAGCAGCACCTGATTGGCGGCCGTGGTGGCCTCACCGATCCGCTCCCCCTGCCCGCGGACGCCCTCGGCCAATGCGGCCAGCGTCGCGTTCAGCTTGGAGCTGTCCACCTGGTCGAGCACGCCGACCAGGTTCTGGAAGACCGTGTTGACTTCGGTGCTGACGTTCTGCGACATCAGCACCTGACCGTCGGCCAACCGACCGCTCTCGGGGTCGTCCGGGTAGATGAGGTCGACGAACTTCGCGCCGAACACCGTCGTCGCACGGATCTGCGCGCCGACGTTGGCCGGGATGTACTTGACCTGGTCGGGGTAGATCTCCAGGTTCAGCCGAACGGGGTCCTGGCCACCCTTGATCGTCGTCACGCGACCGACCTGCACGCCGCGCATCTTGACCTTGGCGCCGGATTCCATCACGAGACCGGACCGGTCCGACGTCACGGTGACATTGACGTAGTGCTTGAGCGACCCGGTGAAAAGCGCCGAGGTCAACCACACGAGCCCCGCCAGGAACGCGATCAAGATCGCCGTCCACCAGGCGGGATGCAGGCCTTTGTCGTCCTCTTCCATCCTGTTTCCCGCTATCCGGAGAGGTTGAAGTTGCCGGACTGACCGTAAACGGCCAGTGAGATCATCACAGTCACAAGCGAAGCCACGATCAGCGAGGTGCGCACGGCGCGGCCGACGGCCTCGCCGACCCCGGCCGGGCCGCCCGACGCGGTGAAGCCGTAGTAGGTGTGCACGAGCATGATCACCAACGCCATCGCGACGGCCTGCAGGAACGACCAGATCAGGTCGACCGGGTTCAGGAACGTCCGGAAGTAGTGGTCATAGACACCGGTGGACTGTCCGTAGATGACCGTCGTGCCCACCCGGGCGGCCAGGAACGACATCAGCACCGCGACGCAGTACAGCGGGATCACGACGATCACGCCGGCGATCACACGGGAGGACGCCAGGTAGGCGATCGTGCGGATGCCGATGACCTCGAGTGCGTCGATCTCTTCGTTGATGCGCATGGCGCCCAACTGTGCGGTCGCGCCGGCGCCGATGGTCGCGGCCATGCCGACGCCCGCGGTCAGCGGTGCGATGAGGCGCACGTTGAAGAACGCCGACGCGAAGCCGGTCAGGGCCTCGACACCGATGGACTCGAACTGGTTGTAGCCCTGCACAGCCACCAGGGCACCGGTCGACAGGGTCAGGAATCCGACGATCGCGATGGTGCCGCCGATGACGGCCAACGCGCCTGCGCCGAGACCCATCTGCGCGATGAGGCGAATGACCTCGCCCTTGTAATAGACGATCGCGTCCCAGACACCCTTGACGGTGTATCCGTAGAACTTGGTCTGCCGACCGATCCGGTTCCAGCCCTGTCCCCACTCGCGGACGGTGCGCCGGAACGTGACGAAGCGGCCATCATGCACTGCGGTCATGTTGTGGCCTGCACTCCCACGGCCGTTGCCAGCACGTTGATCACGAACAGGGCGATGAAGGTGAACACCACGGTCTCGTTCACGGCGTTGCCCACACCCGCGGGCCCGCCGCCGACCGAGATGCCCTTGTAGCAGGCGATCAGGCCCGCCGAGAGGCCGAACAGGGTGGCCTTCACGAGCGCGACGACGACGTCGGCCGGGCCGGTCAGCAGCGTCAGACCGGCGATGAACGCACCCGGGGTGACGTGCTGCAGGTAGACGGAGAAGAAGAAGCCGCCCGCGATGCCGACCACCACCACGGTCGAGGACAGCATCAGCGCGACGACCGTGGCCGCGAGCACGCGGGGCACGACGAGCGCCTGGATCGGGTCGATACCCATCACGCGCAGCGCGTCGAGTTCTTCTCGGATCGTGCGGGCGCCCAAATCGGCGCACATCGCGGTGGCGCCGGCGCCGGCGACCACCAGCACAGTCACGATCGGGCCAATCTGCGTGACGGTGCCGATCGCCGCGCCCGTTCCGGAGAAGTCGGCGGCGCCGAACTCGACCAACAGGATGTTGAAGGTGAAGACCAGCAGCACCGTGAAGGGAATCGACAGCATCAGCGTCGGAACGATCGAAACCCGGGCGACGAACCAGGTCTGCAGGATGAACTCGCGCCACGCGAACGGGGGCTTGAACATCGCGACAAAGGTGTCCAGCGCCATCGCAAAGAAGCCGCCGACGGACCGGACCGGCTTGGACAGCGCCGTAGTGGTGACCATCAGAGGACCCCGCGCTTCCGGGCCGCGCACTGGTCTGAGCGCAAGTCCAAGAGGTTGTTCGTCAACTGCATCAGCGGCTGAATCCTCCCGACATGCGACACCTGCTTCCTGCGTGACAACTGTGACTCATGACACAGGACTGACGCAAAACGTACACCACCGCTTTGCCGTCCAGCGCCGATTTCCGCACACAGTGCGGGTACCTACCGGCGAGTAGGCGACTGAATCTTTGCACACGCAGAGCACCCGTGTGCGACGTAGGTCTCATCGGCGCGACAATCAACGCACAAACCAGGTCAGCATGTGCGGATACCCGTAGTGGTCACGCAGTGCCCGCGGTCCGGTGCACACCGAGGGCGCGGTGCGCGAAACTCAGGATGCCCGCGATCGCCTCCTCACTCGACGGCGCAGCGGGGTCGGCCATCCCCGCCAGCACGCGGCTGACCGCACCGCTGATCGCGGCCGCATCGGCGGACGGCTCGGCGTCGGGGAACACACCTGCGCACAGGCCACGGTCGAGGATCGCGATCAGCGAGCGCTCGCGCTCCGCGCGGATCCGGTCCCGCACCGCGCAGTAGCCCTTTGCCACCCGGACCTCATCGGAGTCGATGACGTCCATCTTGGTGGCCCGGCGTGGATCGTTGACGAGGTCGAACATCTGCTCCACCCACGCGCGCAGCTCCTCTACGGGCCCACCGGGAACCGTCTCGGGGATGTGTTCGAGGCGCCGCACGAGTTCGTCGCTTTCGCGCTCCAACATCGCGATGAACAGTGCGTCCTTCGATTCGAAGTGCCGGTAGAACGCACGGGTGGAGACGCCGGCACGCTCGAGGATCGCCGCGACGGGCACCGGCCCGGTCCGCGGCCCCGACAGGCACGCGTACGCGGCGTCGATGATGAGGCTGCGCTCTTCGGGAGTGCCGTCGGCACCGTCAAAGGGCTGCACGGCTCAGGATCTTAACGACGCGCGACGCCCTCCGCGTGCGGACTGAGCAGGTAGCCGAAGTAACGTCAGGCGAGTGAGCACCCCACAGACCGTCGAATACACCGGTGTCGACGAAGTCACGCTGGTCGGCGACGAGTGGAATGCCCCCGGTGAACGCCCCTCGATTCTGATGCTGCACGGCGGCGGCCAGAATCGCCACTCCTGGAAGAACACCGGCCAGGTGCTCGCCGATCAGGGCTTTCACGTGGTCGCGTTGGACACGCGCGGCCACGGCGACAGCGACCGCGCGCCCGGCGCGGACTACTCCTTGGACAAGCTCAGCGGTGACGTGCTGAGCATCATCGACGCCATCGGCGGGCCTGTGACGCTGATCGGCGCGAGCATGGGCGGCCTCACCGGAATCCTGGTCGCCAGCGAGGGCGGCCCCGGCCGGGTCGCCAAACTGGTGCTCGTCGACGTCGTGCCCAAGTTCGAGAAGTCGGGCAGCGCGCGGATCCGCGATTTCATGTTCAACCACGTGCACGGCTTCGAATCGCTCGACGAGGCGGCCGACGCCGTGGCCGAGTACCTGCCGCACCGAACCAGACCTCGCAGCCCCGAGGGACTGAAGAAGAATCTGCGCCTGCGCGACGGCCGGTGGTACTGGCACTGGGATCCGGCGTTCCTGACCAAGCCGGACGACAACCCCTTCGAGCGTTCAGATCGCCTCGAGTCCGCCGCGGCCGGACTGCAGATCCCCATCCTGTTGATTCGAGGCAAGCTCTCCGACGTCGTCAGCGCCGAGGGTGTCAACGACTTCCTCGCCAAGGTGCCCCGGGCGGAGTTCGTCGAACTGGCCGATGCCGGTCACACCGCGGCGGGGGACGACAACGACGCGTTCAGCGAAGTTGTCGTCGAATTCGTCACGCGGTAACTTCCCGGGTGACGCGGAGTTTCAGCCTGCAGGCTCCGCACATGTCCCGATCTGCCCGGCGCATGTCCTGAACTGCCGCATTCGTCGCGACGTCGCGATAGTGTGTATTCGAGCAGAATTCACTTTTTTGGTTGTGGAGCCGCAGCATGGCAAAACCACGGGTTGAACCGCGCCAGCAGAGGTCGCGTGATACCTACGACAAGATTTTGACGATCGCCGAGGAGATCTTCTCGGAACTGGGCTATGCCGGAACCACCACCAACAAGGTGGCCGACGCCGCGGGCATCTCGATCGGCACGCTGTACCACTACTTTCCGGACAAGGACGCGCTGCTCTACGCCCTGGCCGAACAGCACCTGGCCGGCGGCTCCACCCTGATCACGGTCACCTTCAAACGGATGCGCGACACCAGGCCCGATCTGGAGGAGTCGCTGCGGATGGTGATCGACGTGATCGTGCGCATGCATGTCGAGCAATTCCATCTGCATCATCTTCTCTACGACAGTGCGCCGCGGTCAGAGGAACTCGAGGAGCAGCAGTACCGGATCGACGGGTTGATCGCCGAGGAGGTCGCCTGGCATCTGGAGCGCGTCGGCGTCGCGAACGAACACCGCGGCCTGGTGGCCGAACTCCTGGTCTCCGGCGTGGAGGCTCAGGTGCACCGGGCGATCATCGACGCGACGCTGCACGGCGACAAGGCCGCCGATCCCAAGGTGCTCACCGATGTGCTCACCCAGATGTGGAAGCGCGCCCTGGAGAACACCTGAGGACCGTCTCAGTCGCGCTCGGTGCGCTCGGCATCGGCGAGCCGTTGATGTAGGCGGGCCCGAATGTCGTTGGGCGTGTAGGCGGCACGCCGCCGTTGGTCACGGGCGACCAGCACGCCACCCGCAGTCACACCCACGACACCGGCGAGGCCGATCCACTTCCACACGTTGCGCATCCCGACAGTGTGCCTAAGCTGCGCAGGTGATGGCGAGCACAAGCGCAGGACGCGCCACCCTCGAGCAGGCGCTCGAATCCAGCCGCACCGGCGACATCTGGCTGTTCCGCGGCGGGTCCGGGCCCGACCGCGCGATCCAGACCCTGACCAACAGCCCCGTCAACCACGTCGGGATGACCGTCGCGATCGACGATCTGCCACCGTTGATCTGGCATGCCGAACTGGGCGACAAGCTGTTGGACTACTGGACCGGCACCAATCACCGCGGCGTGCAGTTGAACGACCTTCGCGCGGCCGTCGAGCAGTGGACGGGCAAGTACCAGCAGCGCTGCTGGCTGCGCCAACTGAGCCCGTACGCCAGTCGCGAGCAGGAGGATCTGCTGCTGAAGGTGATCGCCCGGATGGACGGGACCCCGTTCCCCAGCACCGCCCGCCTCACGGGCCGCTGGATGCGCGGACGGCTGCCGACCAGGGCCGATTGGACGCGCGGAATCCCGTTGCTGCACAGGAAGGTTCAGCAGTCCGCGGAGCAGGACAAGAGCCAGCGCCGAGCCACGGGCCTCGAGACGGCCTACTGCGCGGAGACGGTCGCGATCACCTACGAGGAGATGGGACTGCTGGTCACCGAGAAGCGCGAGAACTACTTCGACCCGGGGTCGTTCTGGAGTGGTGACGTGCTGCCGTTGACGGCGGGGTACGCGTTGGGCCGCGAGATCGAGATCACCGTCTGAGGGCCACACCCGGTTCCCTTTTGCCCACCCCTTGCGCCCACCTCATCACTCGCCCGAACCGACATATGGATGCCACGATCAGTGATGTTCGCGCCCAGATCTCGGTTTCGGCGGGTGCGAAGGGCTGCGGTCCTACGCTGACGGCGTGAACAAGATCAGCGTCGTGCGCAGTCCCGCCCTGAATGCGCCGTCGGGACTCATCGCGGGCGCAGGCGACGTGTGGTTCACCAACATCGGCGACAGCACGGTCGGGCGCGTCCGCGGTGACGTCGTCGAGACGTTCGCCGATCCGGCGGGGGCGGTCAAGTTCCCCGCCAACATCTTTCCCGCCGCCGACGGGCGGGTGTGGTTCACCAGCCTGGGCTCCGACGCCCTGGTCGCCATCGACCCCGGCGCGCCCGATCCGGCCGCGAGCATGAGCACCCATCCCCTGCCCGCGGGCAGCCGTCCCGTCGCACTCAAGTCGGGACCCGATGGCCGCCTGTGGTTCTCGCTGCGGGGCGCCGAGGCGATCGGCGCACTGGACCCGACCGCCGCCGACCCCGTCGCGTCGCTGCAGCTTTTCCACGCCGAATCCATCTCCGGGCCCGCCGCGCTGTTCGTGACACCCGAGGGACAGGTCTGGTGGGTGAACTCGACGTCGAACACGCTGGGCGTGCTGGACCCGGCCACGGGCGTGGTCGGCACGGTCGCTCCGCTGGCGGGCAGTCCCCGAGCCTGGGCCCAGACCGCCGACGGTCGGCTGTGGGTCACCACGCGAGAACCCGCGGGGCTGTTGTCCTTCGACCCCGCCTACCCCGTCGACTCCGCGGTGCACGTCACCGACGAGCGACTTCGTGAACCCGACGGCGTGTGGGTGGGCCCCGACGGCGCGGTGTGGTTCGCCGACACCGCGGCCAACACGATCGTCCGTCACCAACCCGGCGCGCCGGAAGCCTGGCAGTTCTTCGGGGCGCCACCGGACGTCGAGGGCCCGTTCGACATCAAGTCGGGCCCGGACGGCACCGACCTGTGGTTCACCAACAAGGGCGGCAACTCGATCGGACGAATCGAGTTCTGACATGGCCGACTGGGACGGTGCCGGATACTCCGCGGTCAGTGGGTTGCAGCCGCAGATGGCCGCCGAAGCACTGTCCCTGCTGACCCCGTCGGGCTCCGAGGACGTCCTCGACATCGGTTGCGGCGACGGCGCATCGCCCTTGACGTGCTGTTGGACCTCATCCCCGACTATGAGGTCGACGCCGACCAACTGGAGCGGGTGAAGATGCCCAATGTCTTCGGCTGGAAGCGGGTGCCCGTACATGCCCGCCGAGACGTGCCGGGCCAGGGATGCAACGCCGGTTTACGACTACGGCGCGACGGACTGCATGGAGTAGACCACTGGTCCGTCAACAATGACCGTCGTCGCCGTGACGGTGAATCCCGCACGCTCATAGAGTCCGACGTTGCGCAGATCGGACGTCTCGAGTGCGACGCCAGCGCCCGGATCCACCTCGCGCGCAGCGCTTACGCCAGCGTGGACCAGCGCGGCACCGAGACCGACACCCTGGCTCCTGGGATGAACCCCGACGGTGGCCAGATTCCAGGCGCCGGCCGGGTGGGGCGGAATGTCCACCGCCGCGACCGCTTCCAGCCGTTCACCGTGCAGTTCTGCCACCCGTTCCTGGAAGTCCGCCGACGGCGCGGAGACGTCTGGCGGCAGAAGGGCGATCACTCCGCGGTCTTCGTCGTCGACCAGCACGATGCCCTCATCGAGGGCGTAACCCAGATACATCCGCTGCAGCTGGGCCAGCCGATTCTCGTAGTCATCCTGCGGGATCGACCACCGCGTCCAGGCGTAGGAGTCGAACGCCGCGACGAGCGTGCTGGCCGCAGCGTCCAGGTCGGCGCCGGACGCGCGCCTGATACGGAAAGCCAACTGCTGCGGATCCTTTCGTCTCCCGCTCTCACGGTGAGCGGGCCGCGCCACTGACGCGGCGCTGTTCCACATTGTGTCAGCCGCGCTCCGACCGGCGGAGGGACGCCGCCCGGACAGCCTCCGGGTCATCTCATGACTGACGATCGCGGCCGTCTCACCGACGGGGCTGATAGCGCAGTAAGGCGGTGCCATCGTCGAGATTCGGTGCTCAACGAGCATCAGATCGAGGCGCACGTCGTCGGGCAGCGCACGCGGACCACCGCCGACGATCTTCGGCAACACGTCACCCGACCCACCTGTTCGGCGACGCGCCACTCCCCCCGTGCTCCACCGCGACACTTAAACGTCTGCGGCGACACGCCGGTCGGGCTCGCAGCGGGTTAAGCCTCGGCGTCAGCGGGCGTGGCCCACCGAGCACACCGTCCTCGACTGCGAGCATCGCCGTACCGCGTCACCTCGGCGCGGTCTAGATCCCAAACTTGGCCCGGGCCTGATCAGTGACGGGAGTGAACAGATTGACGAGGTTCCCGTCGGGATCGCGGAACAGCAGTGCCCGGTTACCCCATGGCATCGTTGTCGGCTCGGTGACGACCTCTTCCACATGACCGCGGAGGCGCTCATATTCGGCGTCTACGTCGTCGACGATGAACTCGACGATCATGCTCCGGTTGGCCGCGGGTTCGGCGGACCCTACGCCGACAATCGGTACGGTCTTGTCGCTGCCGATCGCCAGCGTGCCCGCCGCTGTGGGAATCTCGGCGAACAGTTCGTTGGCCCAGACCGCCTCGGCTCCAGTGACCAACTCGTAGAACGAGACGAGGAGCTTGACGTCGGCGGTGATGATTCGGATGGAAACAAGCTTCACGCCACGCACGCTAGGCGCGACCACCGACACGTTGCGCAGTGGCGCTGTTCTTCCCCCGACTACGCGATGAAGCGGAACTCCGCTGGCTGTCGTTGTCGAACAACGTCACCGTTCGTCTCAGAGAACCTTCTTCACCACGCTCGACTTCAACTGCATCTGCCCAAACCCCGGCACCTTCGCCTCGATGTCGTGGTCACCCACGCCATCGGAGATCAGGCGGATGCCGCGCACCTTGGTGCCGATCTTCACGACCCCACCGCCGGCGCCCTTGACCTTCAGACTCTTGACGATGGTCACGGTGTCGCCATCGGCCAGTGGGTTGCCCACCGAATCTGCGACGACACCACCGGACTCGCTGGCCTCGTCAACACCCGGCGCCCACTCGTGGGCACACATCGGGCAGACCAGCAGCGCACCCGACTCGTAGGTGAACTCACTCGCACACGCCGGACACGGCGGCAGAACGTCAGACATTGAACCTGAACTCGACCACGTCGCCGTCGACCATGACGTAGTCCTTGCCCTCTATCCGAACCTTGCCCGCGGCCTTGGCCGCAGCCATCGACCCGGCCTCGACCAGATCGTCGAACGAGACGACCTCGGCCTTGATGAAGCCCTTCTCGAAGTCGGTGTGGATCACCCCGGCGGCCTTGGGCGCTGTGTCACCCTGGTGGATGGTCCACGCCCGCGCCTCCTTGGGCCCAGCGGTGAGATAGGTCTGCAGCTTCAGCGTGTGGAAACCGGCGCGCGCCAACGCATCCAGGCCGCGCTCGGTCTGGCCGATGGACTCGAGCAGTTCGGCCGCCGACTCGTCGTCGAGCTCCTGCAGTTCGGCCTCGATCTTGGCGTCCAGGAACACCGCGTCGGCCGGCGCCACCAGCTCACGCAGCTCGGCCTTCTTCGCTTCGTCGGTCAGCACCGACTCGTCGGCGTTGAAGACGTACAGGAACGGCTTGGTGGTCATCAGGTTGAGCTCTTTGAGCAGCGCCGCATCGGGCACTGCAGAGCCGGCAGCGAACAGCGTCTTACCGCTGTCGAGCACGGCCTGAGCCGCCACCGCGGCATCCAGAACCGGCTTGCGCTCCTTGTTGTTGCGCGCCTCTTTCTCCAGCCGCGGCAGCGCCTTCTCCAGGGTCTGCATGTCCGCCAGGATCAGCTCGGTCTCGATGACCTCGATGTCCGAGCGAGGGTCGACCCGACCGTCGACGTGCACGACGTCGTCGTCGGCGAAGGCCCGGACCACCTGACAGATGGCATCGCACTCGCGGATGTTGGCCAGAAACTTGTTGCCCAGCCCGGCGCCTTCGGAGGCGCCCTTCACGATGCCTGCGATGTCGACGAACGTCACAGGCGCGGGCACGGTCTTCTCCGAGCCGAAGATGTCAGCCAGCTTGTCGAGCCGGGGATCGGGCAGCGGGACGACGCCCTCGTTGGGCTCGATGGTCGCGAACGGGTAGTTGGCCGCGAGCACGTCATTGTGCGTCAACGCATTGAACAGCGTGGACTTTCCGACGTTGGGCAGACCGACGATTCCCAGGTTGAGGCTCACGGGATGACAAGTCTAGAGCGCCGCGAGCACCGAACCTGCCACGAGCGGCCAATCCGGTACGCGACACGCCGATCGAACCCGTACCGCAGTGGCCGCTCACGCAGAAACACCCGCACAGTGATCGGCACCACATTCGTACGCCGCCCGCCATCAGCCCTACCTCAGCCTCAGCCGGTACGGTCTACGTGTGTCAGCGCAGTCTGCGAGGTCGTCGGTACCCGCCGAACATCGCTCGGCTCACCCGAACATCGCCGGTGTGCCGTGGTGGGGCGCGGTTGTCATCGCGCTGGTCGGCACGGCGATCGGCTTCGCATTTGACGCCGGTTCCGGCAACCGCGAACTCGGCGGTGTCTTCGCCGCCATGTATCTGCTCGGGTGTGTGGCCGCGGTGCTGGCCGTACGTCAGGACGGCCTCTTCACGGCGGTGGTGCAGCCGCCGCTGATCCTGTTCGCGGCGGTCCCCACCACGTACTACCTGTTCCATCACGCGAATATCGACGGCCTCAAAGACATCCTGATCAACTGTGGCTATCCGCTCATCGAGCGGTTCCTGCTGATGTTCACCACATCGGTGATCGTGCTGTTGATCGGAATGGCCCGGTGGTACTTCGGTTCGGCTGCACGGACACCCGCCGAGGGCACGTCGGCGAGGGCGAAGAAAGCCGCGACGGTGGCCGCAGGCGCGGGTGTCCTTGCCGCGCTCAAGGCGCGCGTCGCGGCACTCACCACGCCGCGTCCCGCGGACGCCGAACCACGCAAGCACGCCATCGACCGCGACACCACGGCCGAACCCCGCAGGCGGCCCAACCCGAGGCGCACCGCGCCGTCGAAATCCCGCCATGTGCGTCCGCCCGCCCCGGACGGCGCCGAACCCGTGCGCCCGTCGCGCCGGCGGCCCACTCACGCGCGCGATCTCGACGACATCGCCGACAGCCCTCCCCCGCGCCGGCGCGTACCCCGCGAGCCGGGACGGCGCACTCCCCCGCCGCCGGAGAGCCGTCGCGAACCGCGTCAGCCGCGGCCGCCGTATGAGCCCCGAGATTCGTATGACCGGTATGACCGTCCCCGTCCGCGGCCCGACCGGTATCCGCCCTTGGACGAGCCGTATTCACGCGACTCCTACGACTACGGCTCGGCGCCGCGCCGCCGGCCACCGGCGACCGGCGGCAGCACCCATCTGCCGTACTCGAACGTGCGCTACCGCGGCTCGTCGGCCGAGGACGGCGACACGCACCGGCAGTACCGGCGCCCGCCGCGGCGGCACGCCCAGGACTAGGCGCCCTCTTCCAGGACACCAACCCGGGCCGGGGCGATCTCAGCCCTGGAAGACCCGGATCCAGTCGATCAACATCTCCGCCGGGTAACTGCCCCCGGCCGGCTCACGGCCACCGGAACCGCCAATTGCGATGTTGAACACCGGCACCAGGGTGTAACCCGGATCGTTGAACGGCCAGTCCTGCAGCGAGTTCGCCGGAACCTCAAAGAACGGCTCCATGCCGGGCTGGTAGTCCTTCCAGAAGTACATCCCCGCCGGGGTCCACGACATCCGCCACCGGTGCCAAGCACTGTCGATCGGGTGCGGGTTGGTGGCGAACGACTCCCCGTCGAGCCGGGCGTGCACCGTCGTGCCCGACGGCCAGTCTCGGTTGCCGTACCACTCCACCAGGTCGATCTCGCCACCGCGGACCGGGTCGTCGTTGAGCAGCCAGAACGCCGGCCACGCCCCGTCGGTCAGGCAGTTGAGCTTGACGCGGGCTTCCCAGGTGGTGCCGATCCCGCCCCGCCACAGGCCGACTACCTTGCCGCTGGCGTACTTCTCCTGGATGGTGGTGCCCGGCCCGCGGGTGGCCCGGATGACCAGGTTGCCGTTGCCGTCCTGGAAGACGTGTTCCTGATCGGTGACGTACCGCCCCATGTTGAACGGCTTGTCCCACTCATTCGGATTCCTGATCTGCTCACGTTCGGGCACGATGTGCCACCACGCCGGGTCCGGCGGCGTGCCCGCCGGGCCGTTGAACTCGTCTTGGAAGATGAACGCTGGCGTGGTGGCGGCCGACGGCGGTGTCGGCCCTCCGGACGCCGACCCGGGCGGCCCGGGCGGGATTTCTGGTTCGGCACTGGCCATCCCGGCAGGCAGCGTTGTCGCTGCCACCCCCAGGCCCATCATGAACATCACACTGCGGCGATTGATCTCAGGCACATCCACACAGTAAGGGGAGTGGCGCACGATACGCGCGATTTCAGTGTGCCCGAACAACGCGGGTGGGATCACCGAGGCGACGGTCGCTCCCCGTTCAGCCGCCCGCGCGGCTCCAGTCAGCGCCGCGCGGGCCGGATCTCGCGCGGCAGCGAGAACACCAACGTCTCGTTGGCGGTGGTCACGGGCTGAACGGTGTCGAACCCGAAGTCGGCGAGCCGCTCCAGCACCCCGCGCACCAAGATCTCGGGCACCGAGGCACCTGAGGTGACGCCCACGGTGGTGACACCGTCGAGCCACTCGGGGTCGATGTCCTCGGCGTAGTCCACCAGGTACGACGCATCCGAACCCGCGTTCAGCGCCACCTCGACCAGGCGCACCGAGTTCGACGAGTTGCGCGAGCCCACCACGATGACAAGTTCGCACTCCGGCGCCATGGCCTTGACCGCGACCTGACGGTTCTGGGTCGCGTAGCAGATGTCGTCGCTCGGCGGATCCTGCAGCGTCGGGAAGCGCTCACGCAGGCGGCGGACCGTCTCCATGGTCTCGTCGACGCTCAGCGTGGTCTGCGACAGCCAGATCACCTTGTCCAGATCACGCACCACGACGGCGTCCACGGCGTCGGGGCCGTCGACCAACTGCACGTGATCGGGCGCCTCGCCTGCGGTGCCGACCACCTCTTCGTGGCCCTCGTGACCGATGAGCAGGATGTCGTAGTCGTCGCGTGCGAATCGCTTGGCCTCGTTGTGCACCTTGGTGACCAGCGGGCACGTCGCGTCGATGACCTTAAGGTCGCGTTCGGCGGCGGACTGGTGCACCGTCGGCGCGACGCCGTGCGCGGAGAACACCACGATCGCGCCCTCGGGCACCTGGTCGGTCTCGTCGACGAAGATGGCACCGGCCTTGGCCAACGTCTCGACCACGTGGCGGTTGTGCACGATCTCGTGCCGCACGTAGACCGGGGCGCCGTGCTTCTCGAGCGCGCGTTCCACGGTCTCCACCGCACGATCGACGCCCGCGCAGTATCCACGTGGCTCAGCCAGCAGCACCCGCCTGCCCGTCTCGGGCGCGGCCACCGCGCTGGTGGTTCCGGGAATGCCCATGTTGACAGTTGACGGCATGACAACAGGTTACTTTCTCGGGCAACCGGCGGCGAATGAGCGAGCCGGAAGTAGTCTGGCAGCCATGTCTAGTGCTCCGTACGGTGTCCGGTTGCTGGTGGGGGTGGCCGCCGCGGCGGTCGAGGAGACCCGAAAGCTGCCCCAGACGATCATGATGTACCCGATGACCGTGGCCAGCCAGGTCGCGCACCTGGTGATGAAGATGCAGCAGGACGTCGCCGACCTCGTCATCAAGGGTGACGCGACGTTGGAGACGCTGTTCCCCCCGAAGGACGAACAGCCCGAATGGGCGACGTTCGACGAGGACGAGTCCGACGCGGCGGGGGCCGACTCGGGCAGTGGTGAGCGGATGACCGAGGGTCGCTTCGCGCTGTACTCGGTGGACAGCGACGACATCGAGGCCACCTCGGCGCCCGAAGGTGGCGACGAAGCTCACAACGGCGCCGACCAGAGCGCACCCGCTGTCGCGGATCGCATCGACTACGGCTCGCTGACGCTGGCCCAGCTGCGGGCCCGGCTGCAGTCGCTGTCCGTCGACGAGCTCAACGAGCTGTTGGCCTACGAAGAGGCCACAAAGGCACGGGCACCGTTCCAGACCCTGCTGGCCAACAGAATCACCCGCGCCAGCGCCAAGTGAGCGAACCGGCGCAGGCAGCGCAGGGCCAGTCGCCGGAGAACCCCTACCCGGTGCGCGCCGTTGCCATCCGGGTGGCGGGGTGGATCGACAAGCTCGGCATGGTGTGGGTCGAGGGTCAGATCGCGCAGATGAACATCCGCTCGGGCTCCTCGACGGTGTTCATGGTGCTGCGGGACCCGGCCGCCGACATGTCGCTGAGCCTGACGTGTCCTCGTGACCTGGTGGCCTCGGCCCCGGTGAAGCTCACCGAGGGCACCCAGGTGGTGGTGCTCGGCAAGCCGAACTTCTACACCGGTCGCGGCACGTTCTCGTTGCGGGTCAACGAGATTCGCGCGGTTGGCGTTGGCGAACTGCTGGCCCGCATCGAACGCCTGCGCCGACTGCTGGAGGCCGAGGGCCTGTTCCATCCACGGCTCAAGCGCCCACTGCCCTTCCTGCCCAACACCGTGGGTCTGATCACGGGACGCGCAAGCGCGGCCGAACACGACGTCACGTCGGTGGCCGCCGCGCGCTGGCCCGCCGTGCGGTTCGCGGTGCGCAACACCGCGGTGCAGGGGCCGAACGCCGTCGCGCAGATCGTCGAGGCGCTGCGCGGACTCGACGCCGACCCCGAGGTCGACGTCATCGTGCTGGCCCGCGGCGGCGGCAGCGTCGAGGACCTGCTGCCGTTCTCCGACGAGACGCTGTGCCGCGCGATCGCGGCGTGCACGACGCCCGTGGTCAGCGCGGTCGGCCACGAACCGGACAATCCGCTGTGCGACCTGGTCGCCGACCTGCGCGCCGCCACCCCCACCGACGCCGCCAAGCGCATCGTGCCCGACACCGTGGCCGAACAGGCCCTCGTCGACGACCTGCGGCAGCGCAGCGCCCGCGCGCTGCGTAACTGGGTGTCCCGCGAGGAGCGTCACCTGACGCAGTTGCGCAGCCGCCCGGCGCTCGCCGAACCGATGCGGATGCTGACCGCGCGGACCGACGAGGTGACGCGCGCGCTCGCGGCGATCCGCCGCGATGTGACCCGGTTCCTCACCGGCGAGACCGACCGGATCGGCCATCTGCGCGCCCGGCTTTCGACGCTCGGCCCGGCCGCGACGTTGGCGCGCGGGTATGCCGTGGTCCAGGCGGGGTCCCGAGTGCTGCGGACCGTGGCCGACGCCCCGGAGGGCACCGAACTGCGGATCCGGGTCGCCGACGGCGCTGTGACTGCTGTGAGCCAAGGAGGTTCGAGTGACTGAAGTCGATCCAACTAGAGATGTTAGTGACGTGGGCTACGAGGACTGCCGGGACGAACTGATCGCCGTCGTGCAGCTTCTCGAGCAGGGCGGGCTGGATCTCGATGCATCGCTGAACCTCTGGGAGTACGGCGAGAAGCTGGCGAAACGCTGCGAGGAGCACTTAGCTGGCGCCCGCAAGCGCGTCGAGGATGCGCTGGCCTCCGACGAGGACTGACAAGGGCCGCCGACCACCGAATTTCGGTCTGACGGTTCAAACTAGAACACGTTTCAGGTACCGTGGGCCAGCATGGGCGACTCAACGCTGACCACTGAACTGGGCCACGTGCTGGTCACGGGCGGTTCCGGCTTCGTCGGCGCCAACCTGGTGACCGAACTGCTCGACCGGGGCCATCGGGTGCGCTCCTTCGACCGCGCCCCCTCGCCACTGCCCGACCATCCCCTGCTGGAGACGGTCGTCGGCGACATCACCGACACCGACCAGTTGGCCAGCGTGGTCGACGGCATCGACACGATCTTCCACACCGCAGCGATCATCGACCTCATGGGCGGCGGATCGGTCACCGACGAGTACCGGCAGCGCAGCTACGCCGTCAACGTCGACGGCACCAAGAACCTCCTGCACGCCGCACAGGCCGCCAGTGTGGCCCGCTTCGTCTACACCGCATCCAACAGCGTCGTGATGGGTGGTCAGCAGATCGTGGGTGGTGATGAAACCCTGCCCTACACAGAGCGATTCAACGACCTCTACACCGAAACCAAGGTGATCGCCGAGAAGTTCGTGCTCAGCCAGAACGGAGAGCACGGCGTGCTGACGTGTTCGATCCGGCCGTCGGGCATCTGGGGGCACGGCGATCAGACGATGTTCCGCAAGGTCTTTGAGAGCGTGCACGCAGGCCACCTCAAGGTGCTGGTGGGCAGCAGCAACGTCAAGCTCGACAACTCCTACGTACACAACCTGATTCACGGTTTCATCCTGGCCGCCGAGCATCTGGTGCCGGGCGGAACGGCGCCCGGTCAGGCCTACTTCATCAACGACGGCGAACCGATCAACATGTTCGAGTTCGCCCGACCCGTGATCCAGGCGTGCGGTCAGCCGTGGCCCAAGTTCCGGGTGCCCGGTCGTCTGGTGTGGTTCACGATGACGGTGTGGCAGTGGCTGCACTTCAAGTTCGGCCTGCCTAAGCCGCTGCTCGAACCGCTGGGCGTGGAACGGATCACCCGCAACAACTTCTTCTCGATCGACAAAGCTCGCCGCGAACTCGGCTACCAACCGCTGTTCACCACCGAACAGGCCCTGCACGAGAGCCTGCCGTATTACACGGCACTGTTCGACAAGATGAAGTCCGCCCCTGCCTGACTCCGTCCAGGTTCTCGCCCCCATCAACGTGTGGGTGAGAAAGTGCCGAGTTGCCGCCACCATCCCGTCGATCTCGGCGCAGGATGAACCCATGCGATCACAACCACGCGGGCAGTCCGATCACCAGTGCCGGTGCAACTGCAGTCGCTGCAAGAACGGACAGCACTGCCACAACCTGGCAGCCGGCTGCCGCGCGCAGCACTGGTAGGCCCTCCGCCGCCTCGCCCATAACAACGTTTGAGCGAGGAAGTGCGAGTGACTCCCGCCATGACGTCGATCTCGGCGCAGCGGGTGGGGGTCGCCGCGCACCCGGGCAGCCCGGCGCACTCCGCGCACACGGAGTGCTGGTGTCTGCGCGCCCGGTACGCCAAGATGCCTAGAACACGTTCCACTTCCACCCACAGGGAGACGCATGACGGTATTGGTCACGGGGGCTTTCGGCCTGGTCGGGTCGGCGACGGTGAAACGCCTGGCCGCCGACGGGCGCAGAGTGGTGGCGACCGACCTGGACGTCCCGGCCAATCGCAAGGCCGCGGCAGCACTGCCCGCGGGCGTCGAGGCGCGGTACGCCGACCTGACCGACGCGGCCGCCGTCGCCAACCTCGTCAGCGCGGTCGAACCCGAAGCCATCGTGCACCTGGCGGCCGTCATCCCGCCCTTCATCTACATGAACAAACCGCTGGCCCGCAGAGTCAATGTGGACGGCACGGCCAACCTTCTGCGCGCCGCCGAGAAGCAGGCCACCCCGCCTCGGTTCGTGCTGGCCTCAAGCATCGCGGTGTACGGGTCACGCAATCCCCACACCGTCGAAGGGGTCCTGACCCCGGACACACCGACCAATCCCGCCGACATCTACGGCGCCAACAAGGTCAAGGCCGAGAAGCTGGTCCGAGAAGCCAACCTGGACTGGACCATCCTGCGCCTCGGCGGTGTCCTGACTGTTGATCTCGGCGCCTACACCAAGCTCGACAACGCCTACTTCGAGGGCCTGCTGCCCACCGACGGTCGACTGCAGACCGTCGACGTCCGCGATGTCGCGTGGGCGTTCGGTGCGGCGACGACGGCCCCGGTGATCGGTGAGACCCTGCTGATCGGCGGCGACGACACGCATCGACACGTGCAGGGCGACGTCGCCTCGGCGATGGCCGCTGCGATGGGCCTCGTCGGTGGAGTGCCCGCCGGCTTGAAGGGCGACCCGAAAAGCGACGGCGACTGGTTCAACACCGACTGGATGGATTCCAGCCGTGCCCAGGAAGTCCTTGGCCACCAGCACTATTCGTGGCCCGACATGCTGACCGAGACCGCCGAGAAGATCGGCTGGAAGCGGTACCTGCTGCGGGCCACCGCACCCCTGGCGCATCAACTGCTCAAGCGCCGCGCACCCTACTACGGCACCGGGAAGATCTACGCCGATCCGTGGGGGGCGATCGCCGAGAAGTGGGCAGACCCGCGGCCAGAGGCGGAAGACCTGTGACCCGCCGCGCGGTGGTCATCGGCGCCGCCTCGGGCTTGGGTGCGGCCATCGCGACCACGCTCGCCGAGGACGACTTCGAGGTGGTGCTGGCCGACCGCAATCTCGACGGCGCAGAGGCCAACGCCATAAAGCTGGGCGGCCCGCACACCGCGGCCACGGTCGAAGTGACCGACGAGGATTCGGTGCAGCGGCTTTTCGCCGAAGCCGCGGGCAGCGACGGCCTGGCCGCCGTGGTGAACTGCGCAGGGTTCAGCGGGTACGGCGTGATCGCCGATCTCGCGGTCGCAGATTTCCGCAGTGTCATCGATGTCTGCCTGACCGGCGGTTTCGTCGTCATCAAGCATGCCGCGCCGTATCTGAGCGAGGGCAGCACCCTGGTGTCGCTCGCGTCGCTCAACGCCCGCCAACCCGCGATCGGAATGAGCGCCTACTGCGCGGCCAAGGCCGGCCTCGCGATGCTGACCGAGGTCGCGGCACTGGAATTGGGGCCACGCGGCATCCGGGTCAACGCCGTCTCCCCAGGGTTCGTGCACACGCCGCTGACCGAGGGCGCCGCCCTGGTGCCCGGTGTCATCGAAGAGTACGTCGAGAACACCGCCTTGGGTCGCACGGGAACTCCGCAGGACATCGCCGACGCGGTGTCCTTCCTGTGTTCACCGAAGTCGTCCTGGATGACCGGTGAGGTGCTCGACATCAACGGCGGCGCACATCTCAAGCGCTATCCCGACATCCAGACCCACATCATGAAGCTCGCCGGGACATGACCAACCCCTAGGATTGGCCGCAATGCTCGCAGAATTCTCGCCGACCCAGAAGCGCGCGCTGGCCGTCCTGACGATCATCGCGCTGGCGTTCGGTGCGTATTTTCTGCGCACCTACCTGATCCTGATCGCGGTCGCCGCGGTGCTGGCCTACCTGTTCACCCCGCTGTACAACCGTGTGCACACCAAGTTGAACGTCGGTCTGTCGGCCACCGTGACGCTGCTGGCGGCGATCGCCACCGTCGCAATTCCGTTGTCCGGCGTGGTTTTTCTCGCGGTGCTGCAGATCAGTCAGATGGTCACCGGGATCAGCCACTGGGTGCAGAACACCGACCTGACCGCACTCGGCCATCGCCTGCTGGCGTCGGTCAACGACGTGCTGTCGCGTGTTCCGTTCGTCGACACGACGCTGACGGCGCAGTCGGTGCGCGAGACCATCGCCAGGGTCGGCCAGAATGTCGGCGAGCTCGCGTTGCACGTTGCACGCGACTCAGTCGGCAGCCTCGCGACGATCGTCACCTCGGCCATCATCTTCCTGTACGTGTTCCTGGCACTGATCGTCAACGGCCCCAAGGTCCTGGAACTGTTTCGGGATCTGAATCCGTTGGGGCACGAGGTGTCCGACATCTACCTCGCCAAGGTCGGCGCCATGGTGGGTGCGACGGTGCGCGGTCAGTTCATCATCGCGGTGTGCCAGGGCATGGCCGGAGCGGTCTCGATCTACATCGCCGGCGTCCACGACGCGTTCTTCATGTTCGTCATCTTCCTGACCGCGCTGTCGTTCATCCCACTGGGCAGCGGCATCGTGACGATCCCGCTGGGCATCGGAATGGCGTTGTTCGGCAACGTGATCGGCGGCGTCTTCGTGGTGGTGTTCCACATCGTCGTGGTCACCAGCATCGACAACGTGCTGCGGCCGTTCCTGGTCCCCAAGAGCGCGCACCTGAACCCCGCGCTGATGCTGCTGGCGGTGTTCGCCGGATTGGGCATGTTCGGCTTCTGGGGCATCGTGCTGGGCCCGGTGCTGATGATCATCATCGTGACGACCATCAGCGTCTATCTGGCGGTCTACAAGGACGCCCCACTGGACACTCTGCTCGGACCGGACCCGTCCGACGAGCCCAAGAAACCGAAGTGGCGCTGGCCCTGGCAGCGGGTCAAACAGTCGGCGACCACGCCGACCAGTCCGGACCCTACTGACCAGCCAGCGCAGACCTGAGGAACTCCACGACGCGCTTGCGTGCCTCGTAGGCGGGGTGCCCGTCGACCTCACGCACCTGATCGGTGAGCACCGAATGCGCCATCCGGTTGAAGCCGTCGGTGTTGCCGGACCCAGAGTTGATCTCGATGACCTCGAACGCGTCGCCGAGGCGCTGTTTAAGCGTGGTGAAGCGCGCGCCGGGAGACATCGGGTCCTCGCTGAAGCGCAGACCCAGGGCGCACAGTCCCTCCTCGGCCGCACGCTTCTCCACAATCCGAAGCTCCTCCTCGGAGACCCCGGGATCCCGGCGCTGGGCCGGCGTGAGGGGCAGCGGCAGCGACGGTTGGCTGAGCACCGGCGCGAGCACGGCGTCGTCGACCGCGGCGGCCAGCGCGAACCCGCCGGAGAAGCACTGCCCGATCACTCCCACGCCCTTGCCGGGCGTCTTCTCGTTGAGGTCGCGCGCCAAGGCCCGCAGGAAGTCCGACACCGGGCGCTTCTTATTGGTCGCGAAGGCCGCGAACTCCTTGGCCACACAGCCGCGCGCCAGGGTGACGACGGTGGAAGGACCCACCGGCGCGCCCGGCGTCCCGTACAGCGACGGCGAGACCACCGTGAAGCCGTTGTCGACCAGATGATTGCCGAGCGCCAGGACACCGGGATGGATGCCGGGCATCTCGGGGATCAGTACGACGCCGGGGCCTGGAACCTCGGGGCCTTTCCGGTAGACGTCGTGCGTGTAACCGCCGCCGGTGAACGATTCACGCGTCCACCCGGTCAGGTCCGCCTCCGGGGCTTCGCCCACGACTCCCCCTCGTCAGGTCACGACCGCTTGGCCGGGAGCGGCTCCTGGGTCTGTGTCGATCTGGCCAGCGTACGGAACTCGTCGGTGTTTCCGGCGCCTGTGATGGCCAACTGCGTGTCGCCCAACCGCGTGGTCCAGACCGGTTCGTCGCGCTCGCCACCGCTGTAGACGATCCATCGGACTCCGTCGACGTCCTCGACGCCGGTCGGTGCGACGTCATCGTGGATGGACCGGACGAGCTTGTCCTCGTCGGCGTTGCTCTGAGTCAGGCTCAGATACATCCCGCCGCCGGTGATGTAGCCGACCGTCGAGACCAAGGCACGCGTCGCCTGGCCCGTCGCGGGATCGGTGCGGGCGCCGTCAAGACCGTCGCGGCGGCCGGAGTTGGCCTGCCAGTCGTCGGGGACGGCGGGAAGGCGGATCGGGAAGCCGAGCGTCTCGGCGTCGGAGCCCAGCGCACCGACGACGTCGTAGCTGGGCACCTGCCCGGCCTTGGGTCCGTTGGGCTGGAAGGAGCACATGCCGACCAACCCGGCGAGCACGATGCACGCCGCGATCAGCGGGGCCATGGACCAGACCATGTCCCGGCCGTCCTGCAGCACTCGGGGCTTGGCCGGCTTCGGCGCCGGTCCTTCGCTGGAAGCCGCGACGGGCGGGCGGTCGGACGGCTCCTGCGACTGCGTACTCACCAGACCAGTATCCCAGCTGCCGATGACCGACCCGCTTCTGGGACAATCCTGCACATGAGTGACGGTGTCGCCGACCCTGCCCCCACCAAGCGCCGCGAGGCCCCCGACCGCAACCTGGCTCTCGAACTAGTTCGAGTCACCGAGGCCGGCGCCATGGCCGCCGGCCGCTGGGTCGGTCGCGGAGACAAGGAGGGCGGCGACGGCGCCGCCGTCGACGCCATGCGCGAACTGGTGAACTCCGTGTCCATGCGCGGCGTCGTCGTCATCGGCGAGGGCGAGAAGGACAACGCGCCCATGCTCTACAACGGTGAAGAGGTCGGCAACGGCGACGGACCGGACTGCGACTTCGCCGTCGACCCGGTGGACGGCACCACGCTGATGAGCAAGGGCATGCCGAACGCCATCTCGGTGCTGGCCGTCGCCGAGCGCGGCGCCATGTTCGATCCCTCGGCGGTGTTCTACATGAACAAGATCGCCGGCGGACCCGACGTCGCGGACTTCATCGACATCACCTCGCCGATCGCGGCGAACATCCAGCGCATCGCCAAGGTTCGCAAGGCCTCGGTCTCGGACGTGACGGTCTGCATCCTGGATCGCCCGCGGCACACGAAGCTGATGGAAGAGGTGCGTTCGGCCGGCGCCCGTATCCGGCTGATCTCCGACGGTGACGTCGCGGGCGCCATCTCGGCGTGCCGGCCCGAGTCCGGCACCGACCTGCTGGTCGGCATCGGCGGCACCCCCGAGGGCATCATCGCCGCCGCCGCGATCCGCTGCATGGGCGGAGAGATCCAGGCCACCCTGGCCCCCACCGACGACGACGAACGTCAGCGCGCGATCGACCGCGGCTACGACCTGGACCGCGTGCTCACCACCAAGGATCTGGTCGCAGGTGAGAACGTCTTCTTCTGCGCCACCGGCGTGACCGACGGCGACCTGCTCAAGGGTGTGCGCTACTTCGGCGGCGGGTGCACCACGCAGTCGATCGTGATGCGGTCCAAGTCCGGCACCGTCCGGATGGTCGAGGCCTACCACCGGCTCTCCAAGCTCAACGAGTACTCCGCGGTGGACTTCACGGGCGACAAGACCGCCGCCTATCCCCTGCCCTGACCTGACATTCCCCACCGAGACGAATAGGGAGCAAATGACTGCCGACAATGATGTCGAATACCGCATCGAGCACGACACCATGGGCGAGGTCCGGGTGCCGAAGGACGCGCTGTGGCGGGCACAGACCCAGCGCGCCGTGGAGAACTTCCCGATCTCGGGACGCGGGTTGGAGCGCACCCAGATCCGGGCCCTCGGCCTGCTGAAGGGCGCCTGCGCGCAGGTCAACAAGGACCTCGGCCTGCTGGCCGCGGAGAAGGCCGACGCGATCATCGCCGCGGCCGCCGAGATCGCCGACGGCAAGCACGACGACCAGTTCCCGATCGACGTCTTCCAGACCGGTTCGGGCACCAGCTCGAACATGAACACCAACGAGGTCATCGCATCGATCGCGGCGGCCAACGGTGTGACGGTGCACCCCAACGACGACGTGAACATGTCGCAGTCGTCGAACGACACGTTCCCGACGGCGACTCACATCGCCGCCACCGAAGCCGCGGTGCGGCAGCTGATCCCGGCGCTCGAGGTGCTGCACGAGTCGCTGGCCAGCAAGGCCCGCCAGTGGAAGACCGTGGTCAAGTCGGGCCGCACGCACCTGATGGACGCCGTGCCGGTGACGCTGGGCCAGGAGTTCGGCGGCTATGCCCGTCAGATCGAGGCCGGCATAGAAAGGGTCAAGGCGACCCTGCCCCGGCTGGGTGAGCTCGCGATCGGCGGCACGGCCGTCGGTACGGGCCTCAATGCGCCCGACGGGTTCGGCCCCAAGGTCGTCGAGGTGCTCAAGACGCAGACCGGCGTGGCCGAACTGCGGACCGCCGTCGACTCGTTCGAGGCCCAGGCGGCCCGTGACGGTCTGGTCGAGGCCTCCGGTGCGCTCAAGACCATCGCGGCCTCGCTGACCAAGATCGCCAACGACATCCGCTGGATGGGTTCGGGCCCGCTGACCGGCCTGGGCGAGATCCAGCTGCCCGACCTGCAGCCCGGCAGCTCGATCATGCCCGGCAAGGTCAATCCCGTGATCCCGGAGGCCGTCACGCAGGTCGCCGCACAGGTGATCGGCAACGACGCCGCAGTCACCGTCGGCGGCCTGTCCGGTGCCTTCGAGCTCAACGTGTACATCCCGATGATGGCCCGCAATGTGCTGGAGTCGTTCACCCTGCTGGCCAACGTGTCGAAGCTGTTCGCGGCCAAGTGCATCGACGGCCTGGTGGCCAACGAGGAGCACCTGCGCGAGCTGGCCGAGTCCTCACCTTCGATCGTGACGCCGCTGAACTCGGCGATCGGTTACGAGGAGGCCGCCAAGGTGGCCAAACAGGCGCTGGCCGAGAAGAAGACCATCCGGCAGACGGTCATCGACCGTGGCCTGATCGGCGACAAGCTGTCGGAGGCCGAGTTGGACAAGCGCCTCGACGTGCTCGCGATGGCCAAGGTGCGCGACGGCGAGTGAGCGCTTGCGCGAACGAGTCCGGAGCATAACGGACAGCGCGGCGAGTGAGCGCTTGCGCGAACGAGTCCGGAGCGTAACGGACAGCGCGGCGAGTAGTTCTTGAGATTTCGGCGCGGTTTCCGGCGGCAGACGCCGGGAACCGCGCCGAAGTGGTTCATAAGAGGGACTCCGCGACCTCGGCCCTCCTGTCCTCGGCAGGAGGGCCGCAGTTGTTCGCGAGCAAGCACATTCAGCGGTCCGCGCACCGCTAAGCTCTGCCAGAACGGGTGACCATCTCGTGAGGAGGCAGGCATCGCCACGCATGTGACACCGCGCCGCGCCGCGGTCGCGAGCTTCGTCGGCACGACGGTCGAGTTCTACGACTTCCTCATCTATGGCACCGCCGCGGCACTGGTCTTCCCGAAGCTGTTCTTCCCCGGGACTTCCCCCACCACGGGAATGCTGCTGTCGTTCGCGACCTTCGGCGTCGGCTTCGTCGCCCGCCCCTTGGGCGGGATTGTGTTCGGGCACTTCGGGGACCGCGTCGGCCGCAAGCGCATGTTGGTGTACTCGCTGCTGCTGATGGGTGGCTCCACGGTCGCGATGGGACTGCTGCCCACCTACGCCCAGATCGGCCTCGCGGCACCGCTTCTGCTGACCGGACTGCGCCTCATCCAGGGTTTCGCGGTGGGCGGTGAATGGGGCGGTGCCACCCTGATGGCGGTCGAGCACGCGCCGTCGGATCGCAAAGGGTTCTACGGCGCCTTCCCCCAGATGGGCGCACCCGCCGGAACTGCGCTGGCGACGCTCGCGTTCTACGCGGTGTCCCTGCTCGACGATGCGGCGTTCCTCAGCTGGGGTTGGCGCATCCCGTTCCTGGCCAGCGCCGTGCTCATCGCCATCGGCCTGGTGATTCGGCTCTCCCTGACCGAAAGCCCCGAATTCGCTGCGGTGCAGCAGCATTCGACGGTGGTGCGGGTCCCGTTGACCGAGGCCTTCCGCAGACACTGGCGGCAGATCCTGCTGGTCGCCGGCGCATACCTGTCGCAGGGGGTGTTCGCCTACATCTGCGTGGCCTACCTGGTGTCGTACGCCACCAGCGTCGCCGGGATCGACCGCACCGACGCGTTGTTCGGCGTCTTCGTGGCGGCGGTCGTCGCGGTGCTCACCTACCCGCTGTTCGGGTCACTGGCCGACAGGGTCGGACGCAAACCGGTGTTCCTCATGGGCGTGCTGGCGATGGGGGCGACCGCCCTGCCGACCTTCGCCCTCATCAACACGGGTGACGCCGTCTGGTTCCTGGTGGCCCTGGTCCTGGTGTTCGGGTTGGCCATGGCGCCGGCCGCGGGTGTCACCGGGTCACTGTTCGCGTTGGTGTTCGACACCGATGTCCGCTACACCGCGGTGTCGGTCGGCTACACGCTGTCTCAGGTGCTGGGCTCGGCCTTCGCACCGACGATCGCAGTGGCGCTGTACAACTCAACCAAGACCAGCGACTCGATCGCGGCCTACCTGATCGTCGTGTCGATCATCTCGGCGCTGTCGGTGGCGTTCCTGCCCGGTCCGCTCAGCTGGGGCGGTACCCGTCGCCCACGGACTGCCGAAGCTGCCACGTCTGCGCCGGGCACAGCTCTTGGGCCGATTGGCTGAGCAGATATGACACCTTGTACTCGTCGGGGCCGAAGTCCTGCTTGATCTGCTCGGCCATCGCCGCGTAGCTGTCGCCGTTCTCGATTCGTCCGCACAGCGCGTAGCCGTAGTCGAGGGCGGCCTGGGCGTTCGGGAAGTTGAAGTGCGGGCCCGTCGTCACGTTGATGATGTAGCCCAACTGGTCGGCCTGAGCCGCCGGCGCCAGACCCACCGCCCCGGCCGCCGCCGCAGCCGCGAGCACACCACCGAGAACCGCTTTACGTGATCGCATAACCGGTGAGCATAGATCAGTTCGGCCGAGACGATCGCCCGAATCCCACCTCACTGGAGTACTGGGCGCCGACTCGGTCTCGAGACACCCAGCGGATGCCGAACGGCGCGGCCAGGCTGTGCAGGACCAGGCTCGTGGTCACGGTGACCACGACCACCTGCACGATGACGTCAGCGTGCTCGATCGTCCCCCGCCCCAGCACGATCAGACCGAGCACCAGTGTTCCGATGCCACGCACGCCGAACCCGCCCATGAACAGCCTGCTGCGGGCAGGCACGTCGGTGCGCAGCAGTGCGACGGAGACCGCCACCATCCGCACCGCCACGAGCGCGAGCACCGCGAACACGATCACCCGCCACCCGGCGTCCTGCCATGCCAGCACCACCGCGGACGCACCCAGCAGTGCGAACACCGCCAGTTCCAGCAGTTCCGCGGCGGCGTGGGTGACCTGTGAGGCCATCGCGGTTTGGGTGCGGTGGGCCACCACCGAGAACATGAGTCCGCCGACGAACGCGGCCACGAAACCGCTGGCGTGCACGACCTCGCCGATCTGGAAGCACAGCAGCGCCACCGCGAGCGTCGCCAACTGCGCCCAGGTGTCACTCATCCTTCCGCGCCGCATCGACCACACGATGGCCAGGCAGCCGGCGACGCCCACGACCAGCCCGACCGCGACCGACAACAACTCGGTGCGCACTGCGAACCAGATCCAGTTCACAGCGCGGTCATCGGCGCGCTCCGACGCCACGGCCAGCGCCGCCAGCATGGCCGCCAGCGCGAACCCGTCGTAGAACCCAGACTCAACCGACAACGCGTGCCTGACCCGCTCCGGGATGCGCGCGTCGTCGAGCAGCGCCCCGATCAGGGCGACCTCCGTCGGCGCGACGATTGCGGCCAGGCACACGGCCTCCCACAGCGGCAACACCGGCAGCAGCACCACGGCCGTGACCGTCCCGAGCGCCAGGGTCAGCGGGAAGCCGACGACGAGCAGCCGGAACGACTCGTGCCCTCGGCGCAGCGCGCGGGTGACGTCGAGCTCCGAGGCCTGGTTGAACAGGATCACCGTCAACGCCAACTGCGCCAGGACCGTGAAGGACTCGGTGTCCTCGGTGACGTGCAGGAGCCCAACACCGAAAGGGCCCAGGGCCATTCCCAGGAGGATGAAGATCAGTGCAGGTGCGACGTACCAGCGTTTGACCACACCGGAGACCACGGCATAGCCCAGCACCATCGCCGTGAGCACCAGCGCGGTCGTGGAGTGCATGCGTTAGGCCCCGTTGGTGGGTCCGCCGGAGTTGGCGCCGGGGATGTCGGTGATCGGGAAGTTCGGCATGGGCGTCGGCGACGGTGTGTCGGGCAGCGTCGGGATCTCGCTGGCCGGGATGTCCCGCAGTTCGTTGACCGGCGGGCCGTTCTCACGGCTGCCGTAGGCACTGCCCGGTTCACGCGGTCCGAGCATCTGACTGACCGTCACGAGGTGATAGTCGTTGGCCTTGAGCACCGGGATGAACTGCTGGACCAGATCGACGGTGGACGAATAGGTGTCATGGAACAGCACCACCGAGTTCGGCTTGATCTGAGTCATCAGCATGTAGCGCGTGGCCGCGGTGTCGGAGTCATTGGCCCAGTCGAACGGAATGACATCCCAGTTGATGTCGGCCAGGCCCTGCCTCTTGGCCTCGGCCAACACAGCGTCGTTGATCAGGCCGCCCGCGGTGCGCACCAGCGTGGGACGCCGCCCGGTGGCCTGCTCGATCGCGTCGTTGGCCCGGCTGAACTGCGCCGGAATCTCCTCGACGGGGATCGTGGTCATGTTCGGGTGCTCCCAAGTGTGGCTCCCGACCTCCATGCCGGCCTCGGCGATGCGCTTGGCGCCGTCGGGGTTGGCCGCGACCTTGTTGCCGATCAGGAAGAACGTCGCACCTGCATCGTTGTCCTTGAGGATCTGGAGCAGACGGTCGGTGTAGGGGCTGGGCCCGTCGTCGAACGTCAACGCGACGCACTTGACGACGCTGCAGTCGACGTCGGCCGCGGACTCCGCGGGCGTGTCGATCTTCACGTCCCCCGTACAGGCGCCGACGACCACGACCAGGGCCGCAGCACAGGCGCCGACGACCGTGCGCCAGTAGGACCAGCGGACGGTGTCGGGGTGGCGCATGCCAGGCACGCTGGCAGCCTACCGGCGGCTGTCCCCCATTCGGTGGACAGCCGATTCATCCCTACGTTCCACCGCACGGCCGACAGACATCTCGCTCCTGAGGCCGCATTCTTGAAACACCGGCGAAACAACCCGCCAACAGAATTCAAAACCACTGCAAAACAAAGGAACTCGAAATGAACGCTATGACCCGCCGCATCGCCGCCGCCGCCACCCTGGCCGTCGCTCCCGCCCTGATCGCCCTCGGTGTGGCCAGCTCCGCAAGCGCCCAGGCCCCCGTCACCGGCGGCCCCTCGATCAGCGCCTCCGCCCAGCACTTCGGCCCCATGCCCGAGCGCAGCGCCCACCAGAACATCCACCACCGCGACAACCGGCCGATCCACCAGAACTCGATCAACTCCGCCAAGTGATCCCGGCCCGGCTCACCCGACCCAGGCTGCGGTGACTGCGAAACATTCGCAGTCACCGCAGTCTTGTCGTTTCAGGCGATGGTCAGGGCAGCGCGCCGGGGCTGATCTCCTCGAGCATCTCGGTCACGAGCGCCGCAATCGGCGACCGCTCGCTGCGCAGCAGCGTGATGTGCGCGAACAGCGGATGGCCCTTGAGCTTCTCGATCACTGCCGCGACACCGTCATGCCGGCCGACCCGCAGGTTGTCCCGCTGTGCCACGTCATGGGTCAGCACCACCCGCGATCCCGTGCCCAACCGCGACAGCACCGTGAGCAGGACGTTGCGCTCCAACGACTGGGCCTCGTCGACGATCACGAAGGAGTCGTGCAGCGACCTGCCTCGGATGTGGGTCAGCGGCAGCACCTCGAGCATCCCGCGGGACAACACCTCCTCGAGCACGGCCGGACTGGCCAGCCCCTCCAGGGTGTCGAACACGGCCTGGGCCCACGGCCCCATCTTGTCGCTCTCACTGCCTGGCAGGTAGCCGAGATCCTGGCCGCCGACCGCGTACAGCGGTCGGAAGACCACGACCTTACGCTGCGTGCGCCGTTCCAGCACCGCCTCCAGGCCCGCGCACAGCGCGAGCGCCGACTTGCCGGTGCCGGCCTTTCCGCCCAGCGACACGATGCCGACCGACTCGTCGAGCAGCAGATCCAGTGCGACGCGCTGTTCGGCGGACCTTCCCCGGAGGCCGAACACTTCGCGGTCACCACGGACCAGTTGCACGCGCTTCTCGGCGTTCACCCGGCCAAGCGCATGCGAGCTGCCGCCCAGCAGCCGAACACCGGTGTGGCAGGGCAGGTCTCGCGCCGCTTGCAGGTCGATTTCACCCTCGTTGAAGAGCATGTCGACGTCATCGGCGGCCACGTCGAGTTCGGTCATACCGGTCCAACCCGATGTCACGACATCCTGGGCGCGGTACTCGTCGGCGGGCAGGCCGACCGCACCCGCCTTCACGCGCAGCGGAATGTCCTTGCTCACCAACGTGACTCGCTTGCCCTCGGCCGCGAGATTGGCGGCACAGGTCAGGATCCGAGCATCGTTGGTCTCGGTGCGGAACCCGGCGGGCAGCACCGACGGATCGCTGTGGTTGAGCTCGACCTGCAGCGTACCGCCTTCTGTCCCAACGGGAATGGGTTGATCGAGGCGCCCGTGCTCCAGTCGGAGGTCATCGAACATGCGCAACGCCTGCCGCGCGAACCAGCCGAGTTCATGGTGGTGGCGTTTGGCCTCCAACTCGCTGATCACCACAAGCGGGACGACGACCTCGTGTTCGGCGAACCTGGTGCATGCCCACGGATCGGACAGCAGAACCGATGTGTCCAGCACATATGTCCGCTTTCCGGTCTCGACTTGGCCCGGCACCTGGTTTGAGAAAGCCGATGGCGAATCGTTCACGTGGCGCTCCTCGACCCCGCGCGGCCCCGCGGAGGAATGTCAGCGGGCGCAGCGGCATCAGGACCGGGCCCGGTCCTGCCGTAGTCGCTACGGGAGATACCGCCCGGACAGCAGAGCATGTCGCTAGCCATCGAGTGTGACGCTACTCCCGCAACATCATTCGTGCTGCGCAGGCGCGCCGCGGCGCGAGTTACGCGGAGATGAACTCGCGCAACTCTGGCCGCTCGGCCAGACCGAACGCGGCGATCTCCTCTGAGATCACGGCCTTCAGCTGCTCGGGCCCGAAGATGCCCGACTCGGCGACGTTGGCCACCTTCTGCGGATAGGCGTCGATGTCGGCGCCGGGAACCTGCAGTCCAGCGGCGCGCCGCGCGACGGCGACGACGGTCTCGGCCTCGTCGTAATCGACGCACCAGCGGACCAGGTTGCGGAAGAACAGCTCGTGGCGCTCCTCGTCGAGCGCGATGCGCTCGATCAGCGAGCGCAGCACCGGCTCCTCGATCTGCTCGGCGAGGCGGCGGCAGAACACCGCGAAGCTCTTCTCGAAGAACGACATGAACACCAGTGTCTCGATCTGGGTGAAGTCCCTGGCCAGGTAGCCCTTGTTCATGACGTGGTCGACGCGGACGTCCTCGTTGGCCGTCGGGTCGAAGTTGCGGGTGACCACGAGGTAGTTGCGCAGCACGATCGCGTGCAGGTGCTCCTCAGCGGTCCAGCGGCCGATGAAGCGGCCCCATTTCCAGTCCAGGATGAAGTGCTCGACGATCTCGCGGTGGTAGCCGGCGAGGTTGTCCTTGGTGATCTGCAGGATCTCCAGGGCGTCGACCACGGGCTGCGGCAGGGTCTGCTGCGACGGATCCCAGTCCCGCCCACCGAGGAAGGCGAAGTTCTCACCCTGCTCGAACGGCACGTAGTCGTGCGCGAACCACTCTTCGGCAGTGTCAAGGTGACGCTGCAGGTTCTCGGCGACCACCGGCTCGAGTTCCAGCGTCAGCGCGTTGGCAATGGGAAATTCAGCCATGAAACTAACTGTAACCCGGGTTCACATGTTCCTTGAAATCGGGGCAGGGGGTGTCGCCACATTGGTGACGAAAGTCCCCACGCCCGGCTTCGCGATCAGGTCAGAGCGTCAAGCCCGGGTACAGCGGGTTGGCGGCCAGCAGTTCCGCGCTCGCGGCGTGCACGCGGTCGGCAGTGCCGTCGGCCAGGGTGTACTTCGCCTTGGAATGCCCAGCGGGACCGTCGACCTTCGTGGGCTGCGTGTTGGACAGCACCTCGACGACGAGTTCCGCGACGCGGTCGAAGTCGTCGGCGCCGAAGCCCCGCGTGGTCAGCGCCGGGGTGCCGAACCGGATGCCGCTGGTGTACCAGGCGCCGTTCGGGTCGGCCGGGATGGCGTTGCGGTTGGTGACGATGCCGGCGTCCAGCAGCGCGGACTCGGCCTGCCGGCCCGTCAGGCCGAACGACGTCACATCCAGCAGCACCAGATGGTTGTCGGTGCCGCCGGTGACCAGCTGACCACCGCGCTTGAGGAAGCCGTCGGCCAGGGCCTTCGCGTTGTCGGCGACGGCCTGCGCATAGCTCTGGAACGCGGGCTGACGGGCCTCGGCCAACGCGACGGCCTTGGCCGCCATGACGTGCGACAGCGGGCCACCGAGCACCATCGGGCAGCCCTTGTCGACCGCCGGTGCGTACTCCTCAGTGGCCAGCACCAGACCACCGCGCGGACCGCGCAGCGACTTGTGCGTGGTCGTGGTCGTGACGTGGGCGTGCGGCACCGGGTTCTCGTCGCCCGTGAACACCTTGCCGGCGACCAAACCCGCGAAGTGCGCCATGTCGACCATCAGCGTCGCGCCAACTTCGTCGGCGATCTCACGCATCTTGGCGAAGTTGATCCGGCGCGGGTAGGCCGAGTAGCCCGCGACGAGCACCAGCGGCTTGAACTCCCGGGCCGCCGCCGCGACGACGTCGTAGTCGATCAGGCCGGTCTTCGGGTCCGTGCCGTACTGACGCTGGTGGAACATCTTGCCGGAGATGTTGGGCCGGAAGCCGTGCGTGAGATGGCCGCCGGTGTCCAGCGACATGCCCAGCAGGCGCTGGTTGCCGAGCTTGGCGCGCAGCTTCTCCCAGTCCGCCTCGGACAGGTCGTTGACGTGCTTAGCGCCCAGTTCGGCCAGGCCCGGCGCCTCGACGCGGGTGGCCAGGATCGCCCAGTAGGCGACCAGGTTGGCGTCGATGCCCGAGTGCGGCTGCGCGTAGGCGTACGGCGCGCCGAACAGTTCGCGCGCGTGCTCGGCGGCCAGCGCCTCGACGGTGTCGACGTTCTGGCAGGCGGCGTAGAACCGGTGGCCGACGGTGCCCTCGGCGTACTTGTCGGAGAACCAGGTGCCCATCGTCAGCAGCACCGCTGGCGAGGCGTAGTTCTCGCTGGCGATCAGCTTGAGCGAATCGCGCTGGTCGGCCAGCTCCTTGCGGGTCGCCGCGGCAACGCGCGGTTCCACCGACTCGATGACCTCCAGCGCGGCTCGGTAGGCCACACTCGCCGTCGCGGCGTACTCGGCGCCGGGGGCTGCGGAGGAGGCTGTCGCGGTGGAGTCTGCAGTCATGCCCGTCAGCCTAATCCGCGAGCCTGGTAGGCCAAACTCCGCGTTCGGAGTGCGTCAGGCCGCGGCCCGCAGCGCCGACGGGATCAGCGGTTCATCGAGCAGCCGACCGAACCGCTGCGTCAGGCTCTGTCCGGCCGGCCGGTTGTCCAGCCACGGCCGCAGCAGGCGGTAGCCCTCGACGTAGGTGCTGGTGTAGGCGCGCCACAGCGGCGACGACAGGAATCGCATCATCTGCCGGGCCCTGGTGTCGTCCACCAGCAGCCAGCGGCGCACGAACGCCACGACGTCGTCGATGTCGCGGTGCTCGTCGTGCAGCATCAGCGCGGCGTCCTGCCGCACGTCGGCCAGCGTCGCCCGCGCCGCGGAGATCGCCTGGGCGCGCTCGCCGTCGAACCGCAGGCCGAGGTCCGCGTAGATCTCGGCTGCCCAGCTGCCCCACTCCGGGCCGATCGCGGCGTACAGCGCGAGGTCGGCCAGGCCCTCGGCCATGAGGCACTGCGGGGTGTTGACCAGGAAGATCGTCTGTTCCTGCTGACCGAGCCCCTCGACCAGGCCGGCCTCCTTGCGGCAGTGCTCGGTGTGATGACCCGGGTAGGACTCGTGGGCCACCAGCGACGGCAGGTTCGACATCTGCTGCCGCAGGTCGGCGTTGACGGCGACGGTTGAGCGGTAGTCGCCCTGGTAGTAGTTGAACCCCGACCAGGGCTTGTCGGTCACGATCTCGTAGACCACGGTCTCGCGGTCGGGCAGAGGGAACTCGGCGCGGACGCGGTCCCGCAGCGCGCTGGAGAACGCCTCGATGCACTCACCGAGACGTTCGGGCGGGATCTCGTCGTTGCGCCGGTCCGCCTCCATGCGCTCGGCCAGCGGCCCCGCGCCGCCGAGCACGTCGTCGAGGCGCGCGTGCGCCTCGCGGTAGCGGTCCTCGTCACCCTTGCTGATCTCGACGTCGAAGTAGTCGCGGACCTCGTCGACGAACCCGACTTCCTCCCCCGCGAACTTGCGTCCCGCGCACTCCAATGCACGCAGATGTGCGCCCACATACGCCGCGCGGGTCTCGTCGAATCCGTCTTGGCGGGGGACTCCTGGCAGCGCGTCGAGGAGGCGCTGCGCCTGCCTGGTGAGGTCGGCGGGGGCGGGTGCGGCCTCGTCGGCCACGATGCGGCGCAGCGCCGCATCGCCGGTGAACGAGTCGACGTAGCCCTCTTCGATGCGATCGAAGCGCAGGCCGAGCAACAGGTACTCGCGGATCAGGGTGGCGGGTTCCATGACGCTCAACGCTACCCACACGGCGACCGCTCAGCGCGTGCTGTAAGACTGAACGCCATGTCGCGGCTGAGCGAGCCGAGCCCTTATGTGGAGTTCGACCGAACGCAATGGCGCTCCCTCCGTATGTCCACGCCGCTGAAGCTGACCGAAGAAGAGCTCTTCGGACTGCGCGGCCTCGGTGAGCAGTTGGATCTGCTCGAGGTCGAAGAGGTCTATCTGCCGCTCGCGCGGCTGATCCATCTCCAGGTCGCAGCGCGTCAGCGACTGTTCGCGGCCACCGCGGAGTTCCTCGGCGAACCGCAGCAGAATCCGGACCGTCCGGTGCCGTTCATCATCGGTGTGGCCGGAAGCGTCGCGGTGGGAAAGTCGACCACCGCGCGTGTGCTGCAGGCCCTGCTGGCCCGCTGGGAACCGCACCGGCGGGTGGACCTGGTCACCACCGACGGGTTCCTCTACCCGAACGCCGAGCTGTCCCGGCGGAACATCATGCACCGCAAGGGCTTTCCGGAAAGCTACGACCGACGAGCCCTGATGCGCTTCGTCACGACGGTGAAGTCCGGCGCGGAGTTGGCCTGCGCACCGGTGTACTCGCACCTGATCTACGACATCGTGCCCGACGAGAAGCACACCGTGCGCCACCCTGACATCCTCATTCTCGAGGGTCTCAACGTCCTGCAGACCGGTCCCACGCTGATGGTCTCGGACCTGTTCGACTTCTCGGTCTACGTCGACGCCCGCATCGAGGACATCGAGCATTGGTACATCTCGCGGTTCCTGTCGATGCGTGCCGGCGCGTTCGCCGACCCGCAGTCGCACTTCCACAGTTACGCCACGCTGACCGACGAGCAGGCCGAGTTCGCTGCGCGCGACATCTGGCATTCGATCAACCGGCCCAACCTGATCGAGAACATCCTGCCGACACGCCCGCGCGCGACGCTGGTGCTGCGCAAGGACTCCGACCACTCGATCAACCGCCTGCGCCTGCGCAAACTCTAAGTGGCCCGGTGGCGCCTGACCGGCGCCAGACTCCACACATCGCAGGCGGGCAGGTGTCGGATCTGCGCCCAGCGTGCACTGGCGTACGGTTCCGAGGCCGAATTCTGTACGTGGATGCGTGCTCGGCGGATCCCCGACGAAATTCGCCCAGAGGTGGGCGATGGGAAAATCTCCGGGCCGGAACGGTGCCTGCGCAAACTCTGAAGCGATGTGTGGAGTCTGACCGGCGCCAGACGCCACACACCGCAGAAACCGGTGCGGGGGTGCAGCGCCGTAACCTCTTGCGACGGCACACCCCGCACCGGGCGGAGGGAGTCACGCCAGACGGCGCACTCCGAGGTACTGCCACGCGGCGAAGAAGGTCGTGTAGACCGCCGAGGCCAGCGCCACCGCGACACCCACTCCGGTCAGCGGCGCCAGGCCCTCCACCACGACCAACACCGCGCCCACGGTGCAGACGAGGTTCGCGATCATCACGCCGATGCCCGCGCGGCGCAGCAGACGCAGACCAGCCAAGCCGTAGACCACCACGCCGTAGAGCACCAGCGCGGCGCCGAGGACGTAGGTGATGGTCGACGTCAGCCCGGTCAACTCAGCCAGCGGACCGGCGAATGCCGCCACGGCCAGACCGCAGATGCCGGTCAGGGTGGCGTCCAATCGGAGGGCCAGACGCAGCAGGGAGTCGGTCTGGTCCGGGGTGGTCCTGGTGGTGGTGGCAGTCATTGCGATCTCCTGTGATCGTGGGTTGCTTACAGGAGAAATGCTGCTCAGCGGCCACTGCCAGATCGACCACCCGCACTGCCAACCACTGCCAGATCACTCGCTGGACACTGTGGCGGGTGCCCGCAGGTCCGCCGCGATCACCCTCGCGGCGGCGTTCTGCCAGTTGTGCAGAGAGCGCTGCGGCACGTCGGTGACCATCCACTGCCACGCCTGCCGCGCGACGGGATCCAAACCGGCGGCGGTCGCATTCTGGGCGTACGCGCGCACCCCGACGACGTACGGGAAGTACAGCGAGTTGTAGTACCTCCACTCCTCGGTGGTTCCGAACTCGCGGCCGTCGCGGGGTTTGAGTGCGGCGATGCGGTCGGCGAGCACGGCCTTGAGTTCATTGGCGCGCTCGAGCGGTTGGTCGGGTGCGCCGCGGGCGGCCAGGCGCTCACCGATCACCGGCAGCGCGGTCAAGGGACTGGCCACCAGCTTGCTCAGGTCCGCGTAGTGGCCCAATGCCCGCCGGGTCAGGCGCGCGAATGTCTCGTCGTCGACGCCGTCGAGGGAGCTCTCGGACCGCAGGGGCAGCGCGGCCTCGGTGCTGCGCAACGCCGCCCGGTCGGCACGCAGCGCGGGCGACCGGGAGAACGCCAACCGGTCCAGCACCCCGGCCAGCGGATCGGCCAGCACGTTGATGGCGATCGCGACCGCCAGGCTCGTGAACAGCAGCGCGGTCACCACGGTGCGCCCGTCCTCCGGGATCACCGCAACGCCCAGCAGGGCCTGACCGCCGAAGAGTGCGGCCACCAGGATCGTGCCCACGAACGAGCGCAGCATGTCAGCGCGCAGCGCCTGCCCCTCGTCGAAGGCGTCCCAGACGGCCACCGCGACGCCGAGCAGCAGCACGTCGAACCCGGTGGACGCCAGCGCGAGCCAACTGGGCACAAGGCCCAGCGGAATCACCAGGATCGCGTTCGCCAAAGCGAAGAACAGCGTCGCGACGACGACGACGCCCACCACCGAACCCGGGCGCGGCCTGTTCCGAACCGCGACGACCATGGCCGCCAGCGCGGCGGTCGAGATCGAAATGAACATCAACCAGTGCCCGGACCGCAGCGGCCCCTCGACCCCGCCGGCCCAGGTCGCACCGACCAGCGCCGCCACCGCGATCACCGCGAGCGCCGCGCCCTGCCCGATCCGGCTGCGCCAGCGCTCACCGGAGCGCGCCAGTTCGAGAAGCACCGCGGACCACGCGATTCCCGGCAGCGCCACAAGGTGGATCTCGATGCGGCCCAGGAGTTCGGCGTGGTGGTCCGAGGTCAACCGGATCGCGTCGAGGGCAACGACGAGCGCGAAGCTGCACAACCCCGCCGCGGCGAGCACCAGCACGGGTTTCCGCGGATTGCGCGCCAGGAGGTAGAGGCCGAGCCACCAGCTCAGCGTGAACACCACCGCCGAGAGCGCAGCCATGGGCTCAGATCCCGAACCGTCGATGTCGTGCGCTGTAGTCGCGCAGGGCGCGCAGGAAGTCCACCCGCCGGAACTCGGGCCAGTGCGCCTCGGTGAACCACATCTCCGAGTACGCGCTCTGCCACAGCAGGAACCCCGAGAGCCGCTGCTCGCCCGACGTCCGGATCACCAGATCGGGATCGGGTTGGCCCGACGTGTAGAGGTTCTCCGAGATCCCCTCGACCGAGACCGCGTCGATCAACTGCTCGGCCGTCGCGCCGTTGGCCAGCTCCTTGGACAGCAGCGCGCGCACGGCGTCGACGATCTCCTGGCGGCCGCCGTAGCCGACCGCGACGTTGACGTGGAAGGCCCCGGCGGAATCCTCCGACGGTGTGGACTCGACCGCGTGCCGCAGCCTGCGGGCCGTCTCGTCGCCCAGCAGTTCGAGGTCTCCGACGGTGCGCACGCTCCAATGGTTGGCCGGCGCGCAGATCTCCTCGACCACCTCGGTGATGATCTCGATCAGCGCCGCCAACTCCTCGGGATCGCGGCGCAGATTCTCGGTCGACAGCAGGTACACGGTGGTCATCTCGATGCCCGCGGCCTGACACCAACGCAGCATCTCGGCGATCTTCGCCGCGCCCATCCGGTAGCCGACGCTGACGTCGTCGTACCCCGCATCCCGTGCCCAGCGCCGGTTTCCGTCGCACAGCACGGCGATGTGGCGAGGCAGTTGTGAGCGAGATCGCTTCAGGTCGTGGCGCAGCCGCATTTCATAGAGCCGATAAACGGGCTCTTTGAGACGCGGGGGAATGATGTCCACAACAATTGAGACTACTGTCATGCGGGGTGAACCTCGAACGATCCGGGCAGTACCAGCGGACCACGGAGATCAGCCAATGAGTGCCCCCACGAGCGGTAAGCGAGAGATCACGCAGATCGACCTCGCAGAAGACTTCCCACAGGCCGTCGTCGACGGGGTGGCCGAATTCCTCGGCAAGCCACGCGCCCGCGGCTGGATTCACGTCTACTCCGCCATTGTGGCGTTCATCGCAGGCGCCGCACTGGTTTCGGTGTCGTGGTCGCTCGAATCGACGCGCGCCGGTCTGGCGACGCTGCTCTACACCTTCACGATCGTGGCGATGTTCGCCGTCAGCGGCACCTACCACCGGGTGAACTGGCGCTCAGCCACAGCGCGCAAATGGATGAAGCGCCTCGACCACTCGATGATCTTCATCTTCATCGCCGGCAGTTACACGCCGTTCGCGCTGCTGGCCCTGCCGTCCGCCAAGGGCATGGTGCTGTTCTGGATCGTGTGGGGCGGTGCCATCGCGGGCGTGCTGCTGAAGATGCTCTGGCCGACCGCACCCCGCTGGCTCGGGGTGCCGCTGTACATCCTGTTGGGCTGGGTCGCGGCCTGGTTCATCGGCCCGATCATGAACGGCGCCGGCGTGGCCGCGGTCGTGCTGCTGATCGTCGGCGGCGCGCTGTACAGCATCGGCGGTGTGCTCTACGCGCTCAAATGGCCCAACCCGTGGCCCACCACGTTCGGCCACCACGAGTTCTTCCACGCCTGCACCGCGGTCGCGGCGGTCTGCCACTACATCGCGATGTGGTTCGCGGTCTTCTAGACCGTCAGATCTTCTGGACCCGCCTGGACCGGCACGTCGCCTAGACCGTCACAGCTGGGTGACGTCTGCCGGACTCCAGTACGCCTTCATCGCCGTGATCAGGCCGTCGCTGTTGAACGTCATCACCTCGATGGGCTCGATGCGCATGGCACCGCCGACGGTGATCGCGAAGATGAAGGCGGCCTCGTTGCCGCCCGGGCGGAAGCTCAGCAGTTCGGTCGTGAGCTCGGCGCCGCCCAGATTCTTGTAGAAACCCGCGATGGCCTGCCGGCCGATGTGCACTTCGCCGCAGCCCACCGGGTCCTCAAGCGTGGCGTCCTCGGCGTAGAGCGCCGCGACGTCGTCGGCCGAGCCGTTGACGACAGTGTCGAGGTAGCGGTTTACGAAGGCTTTCAGGGCATCCGGCTCAAAACTCATGTGCCGCACGCTACACGGACGTGTTCAGCGCGGCGGCCAGATCCCCGACGTCCGTGACGGGCAGATCGCACACCGTGCCGCGGCACACGTAGGCCGCATCCGCGCCGTCGACGCGATCCCGGCGCAGCAGCAGCGGCGACGAGTCAACCTCTCCCCCGACGACGACGGCGCCGCCGGGTGCCAACCTGCGGGCCTGCGCGAGCAGCGCGGAGTCAGAGCCCTCGCACGCCACCGCGATCTGCAGAGGCCCACGCACCGCGGTCTCGGCCACCGCCAGCCAGTGCCCAGCCGACCGGGCCGCGCGCGCCAGCACCGGAGTGTGCGCGAGCAGGGTCTCCGCGGCGGCGGCCGCATAGGTCGACGCACGGTCGACGTCGACGAGATGCGCTGCGGTCAAGAGGGCTTCGGCGATCGTGGAGGCTCCAGACGGGGTGGCGCCGTCGATCGGGTCGGCCGGCCGGACCATCAACTGCTCGGCGTCATCGGCCGTGTCGAACCACCGACCGGGGCGGTCCGGATCGGTGAAGTGCGCCAACGCGGTGTCCAGAAGCGCGGTGGCCGCGGTGACCCACTCCGCCGCACCGGTGAGTTGATGCAGTGTGAGCAGGCCGGTGGCCAGGGTGGCGTGGTCCTCGAGGATCGCGACACTGTCGCCGACCCGTCCGCCGAGGCTTGCGCGCCGCAGCCTGCCGTTGACCAGATGGACATCCAACAGCGCACGCGCACAACGGATTGCGGCCTCAAGAAGATCAGGACGGTCCAGCGCCACGCTGGCCTCGCCGAGCGCGGTGATCGCCAGGCCGTTCCATGCCGCGATCACCTTGTCGTCACGGCCGGGCTGAATCCGCTCCGCGCGCGCCGTCAGCAACGCCGCGCTGACCCGGCGCAATCGCTCAGGGTCACCCGGATCAGACAGCAGTTGCAGCACCGAGCTGCCGTGTTCGAACGTGCCGCCCGCGGTGACTTCGAACACCTCTGCAGCCCAACGTCCGTCGTCATCACCGAGGACGTCGCGCAACCGATCCGGGGTCCACACGTAGGTGGAGCCCTCGACGCCGTCGGCGTCGGCGTCCAGCGACGAGATGAACATGTCGCCCGCCGACAGATCGCGCAGCAGGAAGTCAGCTGTCTGACCCGCTACACGCACCGCCAACGGATCACCGGTGCGCCGTGCCCAATGCGCGTACGCCCTCAGCAGCAGCGCGTTGTCGTACAGCATCTTCTCGAAATGCGGCACCACCCAGTCGTTGTCGACGCTGTAGCGGGCGAATCCGCCGGCCAACTGGTCGTAGATGCCGCCGCGCGCCATGGCCGAACCCGTGCGCGCCACCGCCGCCAACACCTCGTCGGACCCGGTGCGCTCATAGTTGCGCAGCAGTCCCTCCAGCAGTGCCGACGGCGGGAACTTGGGGGCGCCGCCGAAGCCGCCGCGCGCGGTGTCCTCCTCGCGCAGCACCATGGCAACGGCGTGTTCGCACAACTCGGCCGAGACTTCCACCCCACCGTCGGGCAGCCCTCCGGCCATCCTGCGCAACTCGCCGGTGATGTGGTCTGATGCCTGCTCGACTTCGTCGCGACGGCCCTGCCAGGTGTCCTCGACCGCCGAAAGGAGTTGCAGGAACTGCGGCTTGGGGTAGTACGTCCCGCAGAAGAACGGACGCCCGTCCGGCGTCAGGAAGCACGTCATCGGCCAACCGCCCTGGCCGGTCAGCGCGACCGTCGCGTTCATGTAGACCGCGTCCAGATCGGGGCGTTCCTCACGGTCGACCTTGATGCACACGAATCCGGCGTTCATGACCGCCGCGACCTCGTCGTCCTCGAACGACTCGTGGGCCATCACATGACACCAGTGGCAGGCCGCGTATCCGATCGACAACAGGATCGGGACGTCGCGGTGCGCGGCCTCAGCCAACGCCTCCGGCGTCCATTCCCACCAGTGCACGGGGTTGTCGGCGTGCTGGCGGAGGTAGGGGCTTGTGGCCTCACCCAGGCGGTTGGCCACCGGTCTCCCGTGACGTCGCAGAAGGGTTCGAATCGTCGGGTCCGGCGGTGGTGCCCTCATCGACCGCCTGGTCGGGTTCGGGATGCTCCGGGTCGAACGATTCGGGCAGGTTCTTCAGGTGTCGGTTCATCGACCACACCAGGCCGAAGGTGCCGACGAGCAGGAGCACCACGATCAGCAGGCCGACGGGGCTGGCCTTGCCGAAGTCCGGGCCGGTGTTGCGCGGTCCCTCCTCGGCGAGCACGGTCAATCCGACAAGAAGCAGTTGGTTCATCGTTCGATCCCGGCGAAGAGGTCTGTCTCGGGCAACGTCACCGGCACGCGGGAGCGTGCCAGTTCGAATTCCTCCGTGGGCCACAACCGCTGCTGCCACTCGATCGGCGCGGTGAAGAAGTCACCCGTGGGGTCGATCTGCGTGGCGTGGGCCCGCAGCGCGTCGTCGCGACGTTCGAAGTACGCCGAGCACTCGACCCGGGTGGTCACGCGGTCCGCAAACTGGTCATGGTCGGGATCCCAACTCTGCAGCCATTTCTCGAAGGGGCCGGTGCGACCGTGTTTGGCGAACTCGTCCTGGAGCATCTGCATCCGCTGCCGCAGGAAGCCGTGGTTGTAGTACAGCTTCGACACGGCCCACGGGCGCCCCGCGTCCGGGAAGCGCCGGTAGTCGGCGGCCGCCTCATAGGCCGCGACGGACACCTGGTGGCATCGAATGTGATCGGGATGCGGGTAGCCGCCGTTCTCGTCGTAGGTCGTCATCACGTGCGGACGGAACTCCCTGATGACACGCACCAGACGTTCGACCGGTTCTTCGAGTGGGACCAGGGCGAAGCATCCCTCGGGCAGCGGCGGCGCGGGGTCACCCTCGGGAAGGCCGGAGTCCACGAACCCCAGCCAGGTGTGCTCGACACCGAGGATCTCGGCGGCCTTGGCCATCTCGTCGCGGCGGATCTCGGCGATGCGACCGTGCACGTCGGGCAGGTCCATGGCTGGATTGAGAATGCTGCCGCGCTCCCCGCCGGTCAGCGACACGACCATCACGCGGTGCCCCTCGTCGACATAACGGGCAGTCGTCGCCGCACCCTTGCTGGACTCATCGTCCGGGTGGGCGTGCACCGCCATCAGCCGCAGTTGGGTCACCGTGCGCCTTCGTTCGCTCATAGTCGTCGTGGCCCCGTGAGGGGCAGGCCTTATTCTCAAGTACCCGCCGCAATCTTTTCATCCCGACGAATGTGGCCACACACCCGATCCCCCACCAGAGACGCGTACCACACACAATGACCGACGCCTCAGACACCGACGCCACGCCCGCGCGCCCCGAGTCCCGCTACGGGAAACCGCTGCGCGGGCCCAATCGCATGGCCATCGCCGCGCTGACGGTCCTGGTGGTCGCGATCGGGATCGTGGTCGCGACCGTCGCCTATCAGCGCTGGGGCAGCGGGGACGTCAAGGGGGAACTCGCGAGCTATCGGCTGATCGACGACCGGACCGTGGAGGTGACGGTCAGCGTGACTCGTGCCGACCCTTCCCAGCCCGTCGTGTGCATCCTGCGGGGGCGGTCCAAGGACGGCAGCGAAACGGGCAGGCGCGAGCTTCTGGTTCCGCCGGCCACGGAGTCGACTGTGCAGGTCACGGCCCTGGTCAAGACCTCGAGGCCGCCCGTGATCGGCGACGTCTACGGGTGCGGTACCGACGTGCCCGGATACCTCGTGGAGGAACCCCGCGGGTGACCGTCAGACCAACCCCGGGGTGCACAATCGTGAAGGCTGGTTGACGGCCCAGTGGTATGATTCACACATACACGGTTCCTGCTGGGGCCGTGTATTGCTTCTTAGCGCGAACACCGCGGCACAGAGATGCAATACGGCGCGGAATCCGCATGCCCCGGCAGGCGCCCCCATAGGCCCAGACTGCCGAGCGCAGACCACAGCGCAAGCCGACCAACGAGGGAGCGCGAACAACATGACTGACACCCAGGTGACCTGGCTGACCCAGGAGTCCTACGACCGACTCAAGGCCGAACTGGACCAACTGATCGCCAACCGCCCCGTCATTGCCGCGGAGATCAACGACCGACGCGAAGAGGGCGACCTGCGGGAGAACGGCGGCTACCACGCCGCCCGTGAGGAGCAGGGCCAGCAGGAGGCCCGCATCCGCCAACTCCAGGAACTGCTGAACAACGCCAAGGTGGGCGAGGCCCCCAAGCAGTCCGGTGTGGCACTGCCCGGTTCAGTGGTGACGGTCTACTACGACGGCGACAAGTCGGACACCGAGACGTTCCTCATCGGCACCCGCGAGCAGGGCGTCAACGGCGGCGACCTCGAGGTCTACTCCCCCAACTCTCCGCTGGGCGGTGCGCTGCTCGACGCCAAGGTGGGCGACACCCGCAGCTACACGGTCCCCAACGGCAGCACCGTTGAGGTGACCCTGGTTTCGGCCGAGCCCTACCAGGGCTGAGTTCTTCCCGTAAACGACTGAGCGGATCTGTCTGAATTCCAGACAGATCCGCTCAGTCGTTTCTGCGTCAGGACTCCAGAGCCTGCTGCAGGTCGCCGATGAGGTCGCTGACGTCCTCGATGCCGACCGAAAGCCGGACCAGATCCTCGGGGACCTCCAACTGCGAGCCCGCGGTCGACGCGTGCGTCATGGCGCCGGGATGTTCGATCAATGACTCCACTCCACCCAAAGATTCAGCAAGAATGAAAATCTCAGTCTTCGAGCACAATTGGCGCGCAGCTTCGATTCCGCCCCGCATCCGGACCGAGATCATGCCGCCGAATCCGCTCATCTGCCGCGCGGCGACGTCGTGGCCCGGGTGCTGCGGCAGGCCTGGGTACAGCACCTGACTCACGGCGGAGTGGCCGTCCAGGAACTCAGCGACGGCGGCGGCGTTCTCCGAATGCCGCTGCATCCGGATCACCAGGGTCTTGAGCCCGCGCATGGTCAGATACGCGTCGAACGGTCCGGGCACTGCACCGGCGCCGTTCTGCAGGAACGCGAACGCGGTGTCGAGTTCCTCGTCATCGGTCACCAGCGCGCCGCCCACCACATCGGAGTGCCCACCGATGTACTTCGTGGTCGAGTGCAGCACGATGTCCGCACCCAGCGACAACGGCTGCTGCAGCGCGGGTGAGGCAAAGGTGTTGTCCACCAACACCTTGACGCCGCGCTCGGTGCCGATCGCCGAAATCGCCTCGATGTCCGCGATGGACAGCAGCGGGTTGGTCGGCGTCTCGACCCAGATCAGCCTGGTCTTCTCCGTCAACGCGGCCCGCACCGCATCGGTGTCCGACAGTGCCACCGGGGTGTGGGTGACGCCCCACTGGCTGAACACCTTGTCGATCAGGCGGAAGGTGCCACCGTAGGCGTCGTCCGGGATCACGACGTGGTCGCCGGGGCGCAGCAGCGCGCGCAGCGCGCAGTCCGTAGCGGCCATGCCCGACGCGAACGCGCGCCCGAAGGTTCCCCCTTCGACGGCGGCCAACGACGCCTCCAGGGCGGCGCGGGTGGGGTTTCCGGTCCTGGCGTACTCGAATCCGCCACGCAGTCCGCCCACGCCGTCCTGGGCGAAGGTCGAACTGGCGTAGATCGGGGCGTTGACGGCGCCGGTCGCGGGATCGGGTCGGTAACCGGCGTGAATCGCGCGGGTGGCCAGACCCTGCCAGGAGTGCGCGTCGGCACGGCTTCGTTGCTCGCTCATTCGCATGAGCTTATCGGGCGGGCAGACCCGCCTTCTTCACCACGAAGTCCTTGGCCAACTGGTCATGCCAGCCCTTGAGCCGGCCGGTGCCGTCGAACAGCGGAGACAGATAGATGACCAGCGCCGCGATCGGCAGCACCCAGTTCGCGACCGCCGGGAACAGCACGCGCAGCAGCGATCTTCCCAGTCCGATCGGTTGCGCGGTGGCCTCGTCGACGACGACGACACCCAGCGCCATCTTGCCGGGCGTGGCGCCACGGAACGCGATGAACAGCCACTCGTAGAGGACTCCGAGGACGAACGCGAAGGCGATCGAGAGCAACAGGATGGCGACGCCGCCCGCCGACGGTTCCCGGGACGTGGTGCCCCAGGCGTCGACGGTGTCATGCGTGGTGGCGATCAGCGCCGCCACGCCGGCTCCGACTATCACGCCGATGCCAAGCACGTTGATGACGCCGTCGATGAGCCTGGCAACGAACCGCTGGCCGAACGACGCGACCTCGACGGCGCCCACCCCCGGAAAGAACACCACGCCGCGCGGTGGGGGCGGGTAGCCGTAGGGCTGCTGACCGTAGGTCGGATATCCGTAGGCTGCCGCCGCTCCGTACTCCGGCGATGGCGACGGGTTATAGGGCCACGGCGGGGGCTGCGTCACGACAACGTCCTCTCTCACGAAGACCGAGACGCCGACGGTACCCGCGGTCGCGCCCCGATCTCCTTCTCAATGTGAATTCATCCGCAATTGACTTGTTCGTCCGACGCCATTTCGAATAACGCGAAGATCGTCAATCGAATGGCGCCGATCTCAAATATCGGCGCGCCCTGAATGGTCGGTAAAGACGATTGGGGCGGCACCGGAGTGCCGCCCCAATCGCTACTCCTGTCGACTCAGGGTGTTGCCGGCGCGACGTCGGCGCCACTGAGCTTGCGGAAGGCGTAGATCTGGAACAGCAGGGCCAGCGGAGCGGCCACCAGCAGACCCACACCGCACAGCAGCACGCCGACCGCGGTGATCACCAGAGTCAGCAGCCACACCAGGAACACCTGACCGAAGTTGTTCTTCACCAAGTTGAAACTGGTCTTGATGGCGTCGATCGGTGACAGATTGCGGTCCAGCAGAGCGACCGTCGAGAAGAACAGGAACAGCGTCGCGATCAGGCCCGGCAGGAAGCACAGTGCGAAGCCGATGCCCGTGATGACGCCGGCGATCAAGCCCAGCACGATATAGGCGCCGACATTGCGCGGCTTGAAGAACGACCCGAAGGTCACCGGTACGCCGTTGGCGATGTCCAGGGCGCCGCCGATGTAGGCCGATCCAATGGCGGCTGCCACCACGAGAACCACCAGGTAGCCGAGGAACAGGACGAACAGTCCCGCCACGCTGTAGTTGACCTCAGTGGAGAACAGGAAGTCGAAATCGTCGGTGTCATAGGTGGTCACCTGGTCCGGTGACACAGCAGTGGCGATGGCCTGGAAGATGCTCGAGATGATGCTCACGACAAGCCCGAGCACCAGCGTTGCGACGATCAGCGGGCCGGCGTTCTTGCTGAACTTGTTCCACGCCCAACTGAACCCATCGCCGACGCTGAACGCGGGGGCCGGCGCGCCGTAGCCGACCGGCGGCGGGGCGTACCCACCCTGCGCGGGCGGGGGCGGCGGATATCCACCTGCGGGCGGCGCAGGCGGCGGGTAGCCGCCCTGCGGGGGCGGCGGGTAGCCGCCCTGCGGGGGCGGCGGGTAGCCGCCCTGCGGGGGCGGCGGGTAGCCGCCCTGCGGAGGCGGCGGGTAGCCGCCCTGCGGAGGCGGCGGGTAGCCGCCCTGCGGAGGCGGCGGAACCGCTCCGGGGCCACCGGGCGGAGGCGGCGGGTAGTCCCCGGGAGGCGGAGTACTGCCGGGCGGAGGTGGCGGGGTCTCGGTCATATTCGCCTTCTACGGTGGAATGCTGATTCAGCGGCGAACACTACCCGAGATGTATGACGGAACGGTGAAACTCCACCACGGAGATTGCTCCGTGGATTTCTCCAAGATCAGCGGTGAGCATTACCTTCCGACAGAAATCCCAGCAGGTCGCTGCGCGTGATGACTCCGACCGGTTTTCCGTCCTCGACCACCATCACGGCATCGCATTCGCGCAGAGCCTTGGCCGCCGAACTCGCGGGCTCCCCTGCACCGATCAACGGCATCGCAGGACTCATGTGCTGAGATACCGCGTCCGCGAGGTGCGCGCGCCCCTCGAACACGGCCGAGAGCAGTTCCCGTTCGGACACGCTGCCCGCGACCTCACCGGCCATGATCGGCGGTTCGGCACCGACGACGGGCATCTGCGAGACGCCGTACTCCTGCAGGATGCCGATCGCGTCACGGATCGTCTCGGACGGATGGGTGTGAACCAGGTCAGGCAGTGAACCGGACTTTCCGCGCAACACATCTCCGACCATCGGTTCGCTGGTGGACCCGTCGAGTCGGCTCCGGAGGAAGCCATAGGACGACATCCACGAGTCGTTGAAGATCTTCGACAGGTAACCGCGCCCGCCGTCCGGCAACAGCACCACGACCAGCGCATCCGGTCCGGCCTTGGCCGCCACCTCGATCGCCGCCACCACAGCCATCCCGCACGACCCGCCGACCAGCAGGCCCTCCTCGCGGGCCAGGCGGCGAGTCATCTCGAACGAGTCCGCGTCGGACACCGCGATGATCTCGTCGGGGATGCTCGGGTCATAGGCGCTGGGCCAGAAGTCCTCGCCGACGCCCTCGACCAGGTAGGGCCGGCCGGTCCCACCGGAGTACACCGAGCCCTCCGGGTCGGCGCCGATCACCTTGACCGCACCGTCAGAGACCTCCTTGAGGTAGCGGCCCGCACCGGTGATGGTGCCGCCCGTGCCGACGCCGGCGACGAAGTGCGTGACCTTGCCGTCGGTGTCCGCCCAGATCTCGGGACCCGTGGTCTCGTAATGGCTTTCCGGACCGTTCGGATTGGAGTACTGGTCCGGCTTCCAGGCCCCCTCGATCTCGGTGACCAGCCGGTTGGACACGCTGTAGTAGCTGTCGGGATGGTCCGGCGGCACCGCCGTCGGGCAGACGACCACCTCAGCGCCATACGCGCGCAGCACGTTGCGCTTGTCCTCGCTGACCTTGTCGGGGCAGACGAAGATGCAGTGGTAGCCGCGCTGCTGCGCGACGAGCGCGAGCCCCACGCCGGTGTTGCCCGACGTCGGCTCGACGATCGTGCCTCCGGGCTTGAGCTCTCCGCTGGCTTCGGCGGCGTCGATCATCTTGACCGCGATGCGGTCCTTCGAGCTGCCGCCGGGATTGAGGTATTCGATCTTGGCCACCACGGTGCCGACCCCTTCGGGCACGACCGAGTTGAGTCGAACCAGAGGAGTGTTGCCGATGAGGTCACTGATGTGCCGGGCGATCCGCATCCCTCTATCTTCGCTCAGTCGGCGCGGAAGGTCAGCAGCGGTCGGTCAGCAGCGGTCGGTCAGCCCGTCGCCTCGCGGATGTAATCGCCGATCTGACGCAGCGACCGTTTGGCCTCGGGGATCAGCGGCGCCGCCATCTGGAAGTCGTGGATCTGCCCCCGCCAGACCCGCACCTCGGTCGGCACGCCGGCCGCGGCGAGCCGGCGAGCGGCGAGCCGCGCGTCGTGCAGCAGGACCTCCGAACCGGACACGTGGATCAGGGTGCGGGGAAGGCCTGGTTCGATGTGGTCGAGAGGCTCGTAGACCTGCTCGGGCTCGCCGTCCACGATGCGCTTGGCCGCGGCGCGGGCCACCAGATCCACCAGTGCGTCGAACGCGCGGGGCGGGAACATCGCGTCGGTCTTGATATTGGGGTGGGCCTGTTTCGGCTCCTTGGCCAACTGCAGCAGCGGCGAGATCGCCACCAGCGCGGCAGGCGCCTCACCCTCGACCTGCAACCGCTGCGCGAGCGTCATGGCCAGGTAGCCGCCGGCCGAATCACCGGCGAGCACAATCTGACTCGGGTCGTAGCCGCGCAGCCTCAGCCAGCGGTAGGCGTCGTGACAGTCGTCGACCGCCTCGCCAACCGTGTGCTTGGGGATCATTCGGTAGTTGACCACCAGTACCGGCGTGTCGGCGTACTGCGACAGCGTGTTGGCGATCCGACCGTGCGAGTTCACGCCGCACGTCAGGAAGGCTCCGCCGTGCAGATAGAGCACGACCCGCCGGTTGCCGTCGGCAGGCAGCACACCCGGCGCCCGAACCAGCATCGCGGAGGCGTTCGGCAACCCGATGGTGGCACGGACGGTACCCGGCGTCGGCGCCAGCGTCCGCGCCAGTTGATCGACGACGCCGAACGGCCACGGCAGGTGCGGAACGTAGCTGCCAATGGCCAGAGCAGGCCGGATTGTCGCTCGACACGTCAGTGTGGCCAGCCTGGCCATCATGCTGATCGACGTCTCGACAATCTCGAGGGGCGCGCCGTCGCTGACGGGAAATTTCCTCGGTCTGCGAACCCCACCTGCACGAACGTGCGCGCGAGGAGCGCCAGAGACCCTGCTTGGTGCCGTCATGTCAACACTCCCCTACGTCGGTGTAGCGGCCTGTCTCACCGAGCACTGTGAACGTTGTATCCCCCGTTCAGCCAACTCGGATAACTTAGCTTGACACTTCCCAAAGTATTAACAATCTTTTTGCTCAGATTGATGCCCCATCCGAGACAACTCCGTGATCCCAGCGAACGACGCAGGGCCGTCAGCAACCGGAGATCCCGGTGCCGCGTGCTTAGACTGGGACGCGTGGGCTCACGCGCTTCGCGTCTGACACTCGCCGCAGTCCTGGCCTCCACCGGCGTGGGGGTCGGTGTGCTCAGCGCGCGCAATCTCCTCAGCGGTCAGGCCGCTCAGGCCCGGGAGGTGATCCCGAAGGCGTGGGACGTGCCACCGCGCGCCGACGGCGTGTACGCGCCCGACGGCGGCGCGGTGGAACGTTGGCAACGTGATGTCCCCGTCGACCTCCACCTGATGATCTTCGGCGATTCGACGGCCACCGGTTACGGCTGCCGAGAAGCCGACGAAGTGCCGGGCGTGCTCCTGGCGCGGGGCCTCGCCGAGGCGTCCGGGAAGCGGATTCGGTTGAGTACCAAGGCGATCGTGGGTGCGACGTCGAAAGGGCTGTCCGGACAGGTCGACGCGATGTTCGTCGCGGGACCACCTCCGGACGCCGCGGTGATCATGATCGGCGCCAACGACCTGACCGCACTCAACGGCACCGCGGCCTCGGCCCGTCGGCTCGGGGATGCCGTCAAACGCCTGCGCGCCAGCGGGGCCGTCGTCGTGGTCGGGACCTGTCCGGACTTCGGCGTCATCACCGCGATCCCGCAACCGCTGCGCTTCGTGGCCCGCAGTCTCGGACTGCGCCTGGCGCGGGCCCAGGCGTCCGCCGTTCGCGCGGCAGGCGGCGTGCCGGTGCCGTTCGCCGATCTTCTGGCGCCCGAATTCCAGAAGCAACCCGAACTGCTGTTCTCTGCCGATCAGTACCACCCGTCCGCGGCCGGCTACCAGATCGCGGCCCAGCAGCTGCTCCCGGCGCTGCGGTACGGGCTGGGTGAGGCCGCCGGTGAGCTGCCGTGGGAGTCCCGGGGCGCCGAGAACCGGTCGCTGGGCACCCGCCTGCGGATGCTGGCCCGGATTTGGCCACGCCGGACCACCGGGGTGCCCGCGCCCCTGGTGGTGTCGTCGGGCTAGCGTGAACCCAACCAAGCACTTGTTCAGTTGTCCTTTTAGAGGAGGCCACCATGCCTGAAGCCGTCATCGTCGCCACTGCCCGCTCCCCGATCGGCCGCGCCGTGAAGGGCTCGCTCGCGACCATGCGCCCCGACGATCTGGCCGTCCAGATGGTCCGGGCCGCACTCGACAAGGTGCCCGCCCTCGACCCGCGCGAGATCGACGACCTGATGATGGGCTGCGCCCAGCCCGCAGGCGAGGCGGGCTACAACATCGCCCGTTCGGTCGCGGTGCAGTTGGGCTACGACTACCTGCCCGGCACCACTGTGAACCGCTACTGTTCGTCGTCGCTGCAGACCACCCGCATGGCGTTCCACGCCATCAAGGCCGGCGAGGGCGACGTGTTCATCTCGGCCGGCGTCGAGGCGGTGTCGCGCTTCGGCGTGGGAGCCGCCGACGGCGCACCCAACAGCAAGAACCCCATCTTCGCCGAAGCGCAGGCCCGCACCGCGAGTCAGGCCGAGGGCGCCGACTCCTGGACCGACCCGCGCGAGGCCGGAAAGCTGCCCGACGTCTACATCGCGATGGGCCAGACCGCCGAGAACGTCGCCCTGCACACCGGGATCACCCGCGAGGATCAGGACCGCTGGGCTGTGCGCAGCCAGAACCGCGCCGAGGAGGCCATCAAGAGCGGGTTCTTCGCGCGTGAGATCTCGCCCGTCACGCTGCCCGACGGCACGGTCGTCACCACCGACGACGGCCCGCGCGCGGGCACGACCTACGAAGGCATCTCGAGCCTCAAGCCGGTGTTCCGGCCCAACGGCACCGTGACGGCGGGCAACGCCTGCCCGCTCAACGACGGCGCCGCGGCCGTGGTGATCATGAGCGACACCAAGGCCAAGGAACTCGGTCTGACCCCGCTGGCCCGCATCGTGTCCACAGGTGTGTCGGGTCTGTCGCCGGAGATCATGGGCCTGGGCCCGATCGAGGCCATCAAGAAGGCCCTGGGCAACGCCAAGATGGAACTCTCGGACGTCGACCTCTACGAGATCAACGAGGCGTTCGCGGTGCAGGTCGTGGGTTCGGCCCGCGCGCTGGGCATGGACGAGGACCGTCTCAACGTCTCCGGTGGTGCGATCGCGCTGGGTCATCCGTTCGGTATGACGGGCGCGCGCATCACGGCCACGCTGCTGAACAACCTGACCACTCACGACAAGTCGCTGGGCATCGAGTCCATGTGCGTCGGCGGCGGGCAGGGTATGGCGATGGTGCTGGAGCGCCTCTCCTAAGTCGCCGATTCCGGCCGAGACTGCGGTGAGTGCGATTATCCGGCTTCGCTTTCGCAGTCACCGCAGTCTCGCTGTCGCCAGGCACGACGTAGACGCTCCAACACATCGTCCGGGCGCGTCCCGGCGATCACCCGGATGACGATCCAGCCGCGCGCGGTGAGCAACTCCATGCGCTCAATGTCGTACCGAACTTCCCTGACGCTCTGACGATGATGTGCGCCGTCGTACTCGAGCGCGATCTTCGGCTTGTCCCAGCCCATATCGAGGTAGAAGCGCCGATATCCGCAGTCGACCGGTATCTGGGTGCGCGGTCGCGGATATCCAGCCCTGATCGCGAGCAGGCGCAGCCAGGTCTCCTTCGGAGATTGGGCTCCTGGGTCATACAGGTCAAGCGCCTCCCGTAACCGGCGAATCCTCCGTGAACCAGGGTGATTCGCGGCAACAGCCTCCACCGCAGCCCGCGGCAACCGTGTGACGTTTCCGAGGGCATCCAGCTGTGCAACGCCCTCATCGACGGACAGCTGCCTCCCCATATCGAACGCCGTCCGCGCCGGACTCGTGATGAGCATTCCTTCGACAGACTGATACTCGCTTCGCCGAAGGCGGGCATCGCACGTTCGAATTCCGCGTGCCGATCGCGAATTCGGCCAGACCAGGTCGATCTCGGCGTTGTCGTCCACCCATTTGCTGCCGTGCAGTGCCGCCGCGGCCCGACCGGCGATCACGCCTTGACGGTGCGACCACAGCCAGGCGGCGATGGTCCGCTGCCTGAGACTGGGCACCACTTCTTTCGGGAGATAGACGTCCGGATACAGCGCGCGGAAGCGGGCTCGCAGCTCATAGGCGGTGAGCCGGCCATTGACCAGTGCCTCGCTGCCGATGAAAGGGCGCATTTCGGGGTTCATGCCCGCAGGATCGATGAACCTCCCAGTGCCCGACGTCCCGAGACTGCTGGGAGTGCGGAATCTGGGGACAGAGTTCGCACTGTCAGCAGTCTCGGCGCCAAAAGCAGAAGGCCCGGTGCGTGCTCGCACCGGGCCTTCTGACGGAGACTGCTAGTCGCTCTGGAAGTAGCTGAGCAGTCGCAGGATCTCGACGTACAGCCAGACCAGGGTGACGGTCAGGCCCAGGGCGACGCCCCAGCCCGCCTTCTCCGGCGCACCCGCGCGGATCATCTGGTCAGCGGCATCGAAGTCGATCAGGAAGCTGAACGCCGCCAGGCCGATGCACAGCAGCGAGAAGCCGATCGCCAGCGCGCCACCGCTGCGCAGGCCGAGGCCGTCGCCGCCGCCGATCCACGCCGCCAGCAGGTTGACCAGCATCAGTGCCAGCACGCCGAACATGCCCGCAACGATCATCCGGGTGAACTTCGGCGTCACACGGATTGCGCCGGTCTTGTAGACCACGAGCATGCCGAAGAACACGCCGAGCGTGCCGACGACCGCCTGGGTGATCATCGAGTAGCCACCGTTGGAGATGACATTGGCGAAGAGGTAGGAGATCGCGCCGAGGAACAGACCCTCGAGGGCCGCGTAGCTCAGGACGATCGCCGGGTTGTCCTGCTTGCGGCCGAACGTCGCCACCAGCACCAGCACCAGGCCACCGATGGCGCCGACCATTGCCAGCGGCATGGCCAGGCCCAGGTTCACCGAGGCGATGTAGTAGGAGACGACTGCCATCGCCGTCAGCACGGCGAGCGTGATGCCCGTCTTGGTGACGACGTCATCGATGGTCAGCGGCCGGGAGACCCCGCGCTGCTCCTCGACGTAGGGCTCATAGCCCTGGTGTACCTGCGCCGCTGCGGCGCCGGCGGCACCGGAGCCGAATGTCGCGTATCCGCCCTGCTGCTTTGGCAGCGAGCGGAATACCGGATTGCTGGTTTCCCGCACCGTCGGTTCCTTCCTGTGAGGTACCTGAAAGTCTTGCATGAACACAGGGTCAACGAACAGCTTCCCTGGCCAGTTCCCATTCCTGGGAGAATTTTCGACGGCTTTTGAGGGGCGCTTTTGGGGGCACTGTCGTCGGAGGCGCTCCCGATACTAGGATGTCCAACTAATATCGGGCATCCTCTGAGCTGACAGGAATGACACGCGTGACCGCTGACTCCGACGAGATCCTGACCCGCGTCGACAACGGCGTCGGCATCCTGACGCTGAACCGGCCCAAGGCCATCAACTCGCTCAACCAGACGATGATCGACGTGCTCGCCGAACGCCTGCGCGAATGGGCCGACGACGACGCCATCCGCACCGTCGTCGTCGACGGAGCGGGCGAACGCGGCCTGTGCGCTGGCGGCGACGTGGTGGCGTTGTATCACAGTGCACGCGCCGACGGCAGTGCTGCGAGGAAGTTCTGGTTCGACGAGTACCAGGTCAACGCCCTCATCGGCAGCTACCCCAAGCCGTACGTCGCGCTGATGGACGGCATCGTGATGGGCGGCGGCGTCGGCATCGGCTCACACGGCAGCGTCCGCGTCGTCACCGACACCACGAAGATGGCGATGCCCGAGGTCGGCATCGGCTTCATCCCCGACGTCGGCGGCACGGATCTGCTGGCCCGCGCGGGTGCACTGGGCCTGCATGCCGCACTGACCGGTGCGCCGTTCTCCGGGGCCGACGCGATCGCGCTGGGCTTCGCCGACCACTTCGTCGCACACGACAAGCTTGCCGAATTCACGGCCGAGATTATCGCGTCCGACGTCGACACCGCGCTGGCCAAGTACGCCCAGGAGCCGCCCGCGAGTCAACTGGCGGCCCAACGGCATTGGATCGACGAGTGCTACCAGGCCCCCACGGTCACCGACATCGTCGCCGCCCTCCGCGGACATGACGACGCAGCGGCCAACGACGCCGCCGACGTGATTGCCGGGCGGTCCCCCATCGCGCTGGCGGTGACGCTGGAATCGGTTCGTCGCGCAGCGGATTTGAGCTCCCTCGAAGAGATCCTGGTCCAGGAGTACCGGGTGAGCTGCGCGAGCCTGCGCAGCCATGACTTCGTCGAGGGCATCCGCGCCCAACTTGTCGACAAAGACCGCAACCCCAAGTGGAACCCGTCGTCGCTGGCGCAGGTCACCGCAGAAGACGTCGACGCCTACTTCACCCCCGCCGATCCCGACCTCACCTTCTAGAAGGAGAAGCCCCATGGCCAACTGGGAGACCATCATCGTCGAACGCGAAGAGCGCGTCGGCCTCATCATGTTGAACCGTCCCAAGGCGCTCAACGCCCTCAACAGCCAGGTGATGAACGAAGTCACCGCCGCGGCAGCGGAATTCGACAACGACCCGGGCATCGGCGCGATCGTCCTCACCGGCAGCGAGAAGGCCTTCGCCGCGGGCGCCGACATCAAAGAGATGGCCGACCTGTCCTTCGCCGACGTGTTCAGCAGCGACTTCTTCGCCAAGTGGGGCGAGTTCGCGGCCGTGCGCACCCCGACGATCGCCGCGGTCTCCGGATACGCCCTGGGCGGCGGGTGCGAACTGGCGATGATGTGCGACATCCTGATTGCCGCCGACACCGCGAAGTTCGGTCAGCCCGAGATCAAACTCGGTGTGCTGCCGGGCATGGGCGGAAGCCAGCGCCTGACCCGCGCGATCGGCAAGGCCAAGGCCATGGACCTGATCCTCACCGGCCGCAACATGGACGCCGAGGAGGCCGAGCGCGCCGGACTCGTCAGCCGGATCGTCCCCGCCGCCGATCTGCTCACCGAGGCCAAGGCCGTGGCGACCACCATCTCCCAGATGTCGCTGTCGGCCGCACGGATGGCCAAGGAGGCCGTCGACCGCGCCTTCGAGACGACGCTGACCGAAGGGCTGCTCTACGAACGGCGCCTGTTCCATTCGGCATTCGCCACCGAAGACCAGACCGAGGGGATGCGGGCCTTCACCGAGAAGCGCCCACCGAACTTCACGCACCGCTAAAGTGCGGTGGTGACTGACACCTCCCCGACGGCGGAGAAGCCTGAAGAACCGGCGCCACAGGACGAACCGGCGCCGGCTTCGGCCGAAGCGCCGGCCGAAGCACAACCCGACACACGGGCCGACGGACCCTGGTGGGCCAAGCACTACACGTTCTTCGGCACCGCCGTCGGATTGGTCTTCGTCTTCCTGTCGCTCACACCGTCGCTGCTCCCCCGCGGGCCGCTGTTCCAGGGTCTGGTCAGTGGTGCCGCGGGCGCCATCGGATACCTGATCGGTGTCTTCGCGGTCTGGCTGGTGCGCTACCTGCGCGGAAAAGACTCCAGCCCAACCGCTCCCGGCTGGGCTTGGGTGACCCTTCTGGTGGTCGGCATCATCGGCATGGTCGGGATGCAGTTCTACTTCCACAGCTGGCAGGACGACGTCCGCGACCTCATGGGCGTGCCGCGTCTGCAGTGGTTCAACTACCCGCAGGCCGCGATCATCGCGGTCATCGTGTTGTTCATCTTCGTCGAGATCGGCCAACTGGTCCGCAGACTGGTGTTGTTCCTGGTCCGGCAACTCGAACGTGTTGCGCCGCCGCGGGTGTCGGGCGTCGTTGCGGTCGGCCTGGTGCTCGCGCTGGCCATCGCGCTGCTCAACGGCGTCGTGGTGCGGGTCGGCATGGACTTCCTGAACAAGACCTTCGCCGCGGTCAATGACGAGGATTCCCCCGACATCACCGCCCCCACGACGACACTGCGCTCAGGTGGACCGGAGTCACTGGTGGACTGGAGTTCACTGGGTCACCAGGGCCGCATCTTCGTCTCCGGCGGACCCAGTGTCGAAGAACTCACCGAGTTCAACGGGGCACCGGCCACCGAACCGATCCGCGCCTACGCGGGCATGGGTTCGGCCGACAACATCCGCGAGACGGCCGAGATGGCCGCGCGTGAACTGTTGCGCACCAACGGGTTGTCCCGCCAGGTCGTCGCAGTCGCCACGACCACCGGCACCGGCTGGATCAACGAGGCCGAGGCCTCGGCGCTGGAGTACATGTACAACGGCGACACCGCGATCGTGTCGATGCAGTACTCGTTCCTGCCCAGTTGGCTGTCGTTCCTGGTCGACAAGGAGAACGCCCGCCAGGCCGGACAGGCGCTCTTCGAGGCCGTCGACGAGATGATCCGCACCCTGCCCGAAAACGAGCGACCCAAGCTCGTGGTCTTCGGTGAGAGCCTGGGCTCGTTCGGCGGTGAGGCGCCGTTCCTGAGTCTGAACAACCTGGTCGCGCGCACCGACGGCGCGCTGTTCTCCGGGCCGACGTTCAACAACACCGTCTGGACCGACCTCACCATCAACCGTGATGAGGGGTCGCCGATGTGGCTGCCCATCTACGAGAACGGCGAGAGCGTGCGGTTCGTGGCGCGCCCCGAGGACCTGAAGCGTCCCGACAAGCCGTGGAGTCAGCCGCGCGTCGTCTACCTCCAGCACGCCTCCGACCCGATCGCGTGGTGGACACCGGATCTGCTGTTCCGGGAACCGGATTGGCTGCGGGAGCCGCGCGGCTACGACGTCTCGCCGCAGATGGACTGGATCCCGGTGGTGACGTTCCTGCAGGTGTCGGCCGATATGGCGGTCGCGGTCGATGTGCCCGACGGCCACGGACATCGGTACGTGCGCGACGTGGTCAACGGTTGGGCGCAGGTGCTGGAACCGCCGGGGTGGACCGCGGAGAAGACCGAGCGGCTACGCCCGCTGATGCACGCCGACGGCTAGCTGGTCGAGCACGCCGGCGGCCACCAGCGCGTGGTAGCCGCCGGCGACGTCGGTGGCGCGGTGCAGTCCCAGGTCCTGCAGCGCGGCGGCGGCGAGGCTCGAGGTGTAGCCCTCCGAGCACAACACGACCCACTCGACGTCGTCGTCGACGGCGTCGGCGATCCGGGCATCGCTGGTGGGGTCGCAGCGCCACTCCAGGACGTTGCGCTCAATCACCAGCGCGGCGGGCACCGAGCCCTCGGCGGCCCGTTGGGCGGCCGGTCGGATGTCGACCAGGATCGCGCCGCGCTCGACGGCGGCGGGCACCTCGGCCGCAGGCAACCGGGTCAGACGCGCCCGCGCCGCCTCGAGGACGGTGTCGATCCGGCTCACGCGTTGCCTTCGGGCTGGTCGGTGAGCTCCGTGCGCACGCGCTTGAGCCGACCCTTGCCCGTGACCTCGTAGTAGGACATCGCGGTCAGCGGCGGCGAGTACGCGTGCACGCTCAGCGTCGACTGGCGCGGCGCGGACTGCACGGCGGTGGGCGCCCACACGACGTCGTGCACCCAGCCCAGCGGGAACGCGGCCTGGTCGCCGGCATCCAGCCGACGGCGACGCAGTTCATCACCATCCCAACGGAATTCGTTGAGCGCGCCGGAGAGCACGGTGAGCGCACCCAGCGAGCCGGCGTGGTCGTGGAGTTCGGTCGGATGCCCGGGCGCCCAGCTGATCAGCCAGACGTCGAGATCGTCGTCGCCGCGGAGGCGGACGTACCAACGGTCATCGACGGGGACGCCACCGGGCGGCAGCAGATGGTCGTAGACGCCGTCGAGGAAGTCGGCGGCGGCGCGGTCGGTCGCGTGCAGCAGGTCGGGCAGGCGCAACCGGGTCGGATTGGAAACGGCGGGCACGACGCCGGAGGAAACAACAGGGTGGGACACCGCAGGGGCGGTCATGACAAGTACTCCTGGAGAGACGGGGAATCGGAAGGGCCGGCGATCAACGGGCCGGACAACACTCCCGGGTCTCTTCGTACTGCGTCATGCGGCCAGTGTGGCACAGCGAACCGAGGGCCGGAAAGCTGCGCGAATTAACCTCACGGTGAACCTGACAACTTGCAGGTCGCGTGCCGGGGTACGGCACCGGTTGCCTAGATTGGATGGCATGCGCAGGAACTCCACCTTGCTCGTCTTCGGTGTCGCGGCCACGTCGGCGCTGATGAGCGCGGGCTGTGCGTCTGATCAGGACCACACCGCGGCGACCAGCACGACGACGACCACCGCCGAGTGGACACCGCTGCCCCCGGAACCGACGCCGCCCGACGCCGTCGGCGTGTCCCCCGGCGGCGTCACCACACGCGTCGATGTGCCCTCGGACGCCGAGGAGTCTCAATACGGGCAGGCGTGCCTGGCCGCCAAGACGTGGATGGATGCCCAGGGCGGCGACCCGACGGTCCTCGTCGAGCCGTATCTGCAGGTTCTGCAGCAGCCCGGCTTCCAGGATCCGGGCAACTTCAACACCCCGTGGGCCGAGTTGACCCCGGCCCAACAGGCCGGGGTCATCCTCGCAGTCAACGGCGCCGCCGAGGGTCAGTGCGGCTGAGCGGTCCCGCCGGGGGCCGACAACCCGTAACAATGGACTGATGCGGGTGGCGTTGGCCCTGGGCAGTGGCGGGGCGCGCGGCTATGCCCACATCGGGGTCATCGAGGAGCTTCACGAACGCGGGCATGAGATCGTCGGCATCGCGGGGTCGTCGATGGGCGCCCTGGTCGGCGGCCTGCAGGCAGCGGGCAGACTCGACGAGTACACCACTTGGGCCAGTTCGCTGACGCAGCGCGCGGTGCTGCGACTGCTGGACCCCTCGATCACGGCCGCGGGGGTGCTCCGGGCGGGCAAGATCCTGGACGCTGTGCGGGAGATCCTCGGCGATGTCTGCGTCGAGGATCTGCCGATCCCGTACACCTCGGTGGCCACCGACCTGATCACCGGCAAGTCGGTGTGGATTCAGCGAGGGCCGGTCGACGACGCCATCCGGGCCTCGATCGCGATCCCCGGCCTCATCGCACCCCATGTGGTGGACGGGCGACTGCTCGCCGACGGCGGAATTCTGGATCCCATCCCGATGGCGCCGATCGCGTCCGTCAACGCCGATGTCACGATCGCAATCAGCCTGGCTGGTGCCGATCCGGAGGTCCGTCGTGGTGAGCGGGAACCGCGGCCCAGTGCCGAGCGGTTGAGCCGCATGTGGCGCAGCACGTCGTCGTTGCTGGACACCAAGGCCGCACGGTCGGTGCTGGACACGCAGACCGGTCGAAATGTGTTGGGCCGGTTCGTCTCCAGCGAGGAGGACAGCGAGGAGTCCTTCAATGAGCAGGCGGCTCCCCTGGTGCCCAAACTCGGTGGTTTCGAGGTGATGAACCGGACGATCGACATCGCGCAGGCCGCGTTGGCACGGCACACCCTGGCCGCTTATCCGCCCGATCTGCTGATCGAGGTGCCCCGCACGGTGTGCCGGAGCCTGGACTTCCACCGCGCGAGCGAGGTCATCGAGATCGGCCGCGAACTGGCCGAAACGGCGCTCGACAACCTGGAAGGCCGCGGGTCAGAGTCCTAGGAACGCGGCGACGCGGGCGGCCTCCCGGCGGCCCTGGGCCCGACCGGCCTGCGCCGACGGTGTGCGGCACGCGGGGTCCAGGGGGTTGCGTCCGAAGGCCGCGAGCGATTCTGCGTCGGCGAACACCGCGAGCGTCGCGCCCGGGAAGGCGTCGATCTCCTCGGCGGTGCCCTGCTCCCACACCGACGGCGCGTCGATACCCGACGGCACCAGCGCCACAGCGGACTCGCAGTCCTGGGCGACGGCCATGTTGACCGAACTGGCCACCCCGCCGTCCATGTACCGCCGATCGCCGATCGTCACGGGCGGCCACGCACCCGGCACCGCGCAGCTTGCGGCGACGGCATCCACCAACTCGACGCCCGATTCCCGGGTGAAGACCACCAACTCACCAGTGTCGATGTCGACCGCGGTGATCCGCAGGTCATGATCGGGCCACCGATGCGACGGCAGGCGATGGGCGATCACCGCGCGGCGCACCGGTTCGGCCACGGTCGCGGCACCTGCTGCGACGGCACCGATCTTCTGCAGCTTCTGCGCTCTGGTCGCGCCCGGCGTCGTCATCGCCGACAGGAACAGTCCGGCGATGTCGTCCACCGCGACACCCGAAGCGATCTCACGGGACTCGCCGGACACCTGACGCTCGAACAGGTCCTGCAGGCTCAACCCGCTGCCCAATTGGGCCGACACCGTGGACCCAGCCGAGGTGCCGACCAGGACATCGGCGGCCAGCAGTGCCGCCGCGGCGTCGGGATGTTCGTCGGCGATTCCGGCAAGAACACCTGTCTCCCAAGCGATTCCCGCGATGCCGCCGCCGGCGAGCACCAGGGCGCGGCGCCGCGTCACCGCAGCAGCTCGTCGGACAGCTGCTCCAGGCTCTGCCGCGCGAATCCCCGCCAGATCCTGGCGAACACCGGCAGCGCGAGGCCGGCCGCCGTGGATTTCGGGTGCACCGTCCAGCGCCACGTCACCAGGGTTCCGGTGCCGACGGGGGTGAAGCGCCACTCCCCGTCGATGTGGTCCACCAGCGGCGACAGCGGGCCGGTGACGTCAGACAGGGTGTATCCGAACACGTTCGGCGGGTCGACGACGGTCAGCTTCTCCCGCATGGTGCCGCCGCCCACCTGGACCACGGTGCGGGTCAACCCCGCGCTGTCCCATTCGCCGGTCTGATCCAGCACGGCCTTCACCGGCGTGATCGGCCCGTACCACCTGCGGAAGAGGGTGGGCAGGGGCATCGGCAGGGTGCGTGTGAACGCGGTGTCGACATCCACTGGAACCGCGCGCGACTGTTCCATGACGTGGGGGGTGGCCATGACCCGATGCTAGCCTCGCGCCCGAGCGAGTCTGGGTGCCGACCGGCCCGAGTACAGCGGCAGGTCGAGGTATGTCGCCACCCCCGGCGGCGCGGCGCACACCGCGGGCACCGCGTTCACGCAGTGCGCCGCGGTCGCCACGACCCCCGACTCCACGTCATCGCCGATCTCCCCCTGGAAGCCCTTGACGGTCACGGTGAAGTCCGGTTCGCCGCGCACCTCCATCTCGTACCGCTGTCCGGCCGGACCGAAAGTCCAAGGCGGATCGAGGTTCTCCTCACCCATGAGCCAGTTGACCGTCACGCGGACGACGGGTTCGTCGCCGACGAGGGCCTCCCAGTGGAACTTTCGCCCAGCGACCTGACCGGCTTCGATGACGCCGATCGGCGACTCGATGGGCGCGGTGGCGACCGCGATCTCCTGAGTCGCGCGGATCCTGGGGTCGGCGTCGAACCCGATCTGGTCGGTGACCATCTTGACCGCCTGGATGAAGCCGCCGTCGAGCATCTTCTGCATGGGCCCGCTGAGCGCCTTGTCGGGGGTGTCACCGAACCCCATCACGTGCCGCACGACGTCGGGGGCCTCATAGGTGCGCAGATCGGAGAACTCCTCTGCGCGAACGAATGTCACGCCGGTGGACATCGCCGACAGCAGCAGCGGGAACTTCTCGCTGATGCCCCCGGGGGCGATGCCCGTGCCGTGCAGGGTGGCGTTGCCCGCGACCGCGGCCTCGCGCATCGGCGCGGCCTGCTTGGCGCTGGGGTAGAGCCATCCGACGGGGGTGACCACGTTCTTGCCGGAGCGCAGCAGGGCGGCCACCTCGTCGGGGTTGGCCATCAGGGGCGCGTAGATCACGGCGTCGGCGTCCAACGCCAGGATCTCGTCGATGCTGTCGGTGGCGGTCACGCCCAGAGGTCCGACACCGACGATATCGCCGACGTCGCGCCCCTTCTTCGCCGCCGAATGCACCCAAGCGCCGACGAGTTCGAGGTCGGGGTGGTCGAGGACTCCCTTGATCGCCGCCACGCCCACGCCACCGGTGGCCCACTGCACGACCTTCAACGCCATCAGGCCTCCTCGCCGCAACTAGAACACGTTCCAGTCATTCATAGCGTGAAGCGCCCGCGATGTACATGGCCTCAGCCGAGCGTCTCCACCTGGTAGCCGCCGTCGGCGTACCGGGCGCGGATGGTCTTCTTGTCGTACTTGCCGACGCTGGTCCGCGGGATCTCGGCCACGAAGGTCCATCGCTCGGGCAGCCACCACTTTGCGACCTTGTCGCTCAAGTACTCCCGCAGTTCGGCGGCGCTGGCCTCGCCGCCCTCGATGAGCACGACGGTGGCCAACGGGCGCTCCTGCCAGCGGTCGTCGGGCACCCCGACCACCGCGGCCTCCAACACCGACGGGTGCGCGATGAGGTTGTTCTCCAGGTCCACCGAGGAGATCCACTCGCCGCCGGACTTGATGACGTCCTTGGCGCGGTCGGTCAGCGTGACATAGCCCTGCGCGTCGATGCGGCCGACGTCACCGGTGCGCAGCCAGCCGTTCTGGAACTTCGACGGGTCGGTGTTGCGGTAATACGACCCGGTGATCCACGGCCCACGCACCTCGAGTTCTCCGACGGCCTCGCCGTCCTGGGGCAGCGGCTTGCCCTCGTCGTCGACGATGCGGGCCTCCACGCCACACAGAGGACGCCCCTGGGTGCCGCGCAGTTCCCAGTGCTTGTCCTCGTCGACGCCGGGCGGCGGCCAGGCCAGGGTCGCGATGGGCGAGGTCTCAGTCATACCCCACGCCTGCCGGATCCGGACGTTGTACTGCGCCTCAAAGCTTTTCATCAGCGAGACCGGCACCGCCGAACCACCGCAGGCGACCAGCCGCAGGGACGAGATGTCGCCCCCGTTGCTGTCCAGATGGTGCATGACGTCGTTCCAGATGGTCGGAACTGCGCCGGCCACCGTGGGCCGCTGGGTCTCGATGAGGTTGACCAGCGAGGGGGCGTCCATGAAGCGATCGGGCATCACCAGATCGGCGCCGGCCATCAGCGCCGCATAGGGCAGACCCCAGGCGTTGGCGTGGAACATCGGCACGATCGGCAGGGCCTTGTCGGAGAAGCTCAGACCCATCCCGTTGCCGGTGCATGCCGACATCGAATGCAGGTAGCTGGACCGATGGCTGTAGACCACACCCTTGGGATGGCCCGTGGTGCCGCTCGTGTAACACATTGCGGCAGCGGATGTCTCGTCGAGATCGGGCCAGTCGAACTCGTCGGATGCTTCAGCCAGGACGTCGCTGTAGCGCAGCACGGTCTTGCCGGAGTCCGTGAACGGCGTCAGGTCACCGTCGCCGACCGCGATCACGGTGTGCACGGTCTCCATGGACCGCAGCACCGGACCCAGCAGCTTGCCCAGCGACACGTCGGCGATGACCACCTGGTCTTCGGCCTCGTAGGCGATGAACTCGATCTGCTCCGGGAAGAGGCGGATGTTCAGGGTGTGCAGCACCGCACCCATCGACGGCACCGCGAGATAGGCCACCAGGTGCTCCTGGTTGTTCCACATGAACGTCGCGACGCGCTGGTCGCCGGTGATGCCGAGCTTGCGCAGTCCGTTGGCCAGGCGGGCGGCGTCACGCGCCACCTCCCGATACGTCGCGTGCCGGTAGCCGCCGTCCCCCGTGGCCGTGGTGACGACCCGGTCTCCATGCACTGTGTTGGCGTATCGCAGGATCGCCGCGACGGTCAACGGGAACTCCTGCATGGTGCTGTCCATGGCTGCCTCCGAACTCTCAGCACGCGCACGCTGTTGGCCTACGCTATCGCCGGTGACCATAACGAAGTCCGTATTGCTCTTCGTCGTCGCCGCCCTGTTCGAGATCGGCGGCGCCTGGCTGGTCTGGCAGGGCGTGCGTGAGCAGCGCGGATGGGCATGGGCCGGCCTGGGCGTGGTGGCGTTGGGCGCCTACGGGTTCGTGGCCACCCTCCAGCCCGATGCCAACTTCGGCCGGATCCTGGCCGCTTACGGCGGGGTGTTCGTCGCGGGCTCGCTGGCCTGGGCGATGGTGTTGGACGGCTTCCGGCCGGACCGGTGGGACGTCATCGGTGCACTGATCTGCCTGGTCGGCGTTTCGGTGATCATGTACGCGCCGCGGGGCGCCTGACGGGAACGAATCGGCGGCTCTGCACGATATATAGAGAAGACTGTCACCGTGGGACCCCTTGGAGGAAACATGCGATCAGCAGCCGTCGCCGTTGCGGTCGCCGCGGTGGGAATGCTGGCCTCCGCCGCCACGGCCTGGGCCGACGAGTCGGCCCGCGACGTGATCAATGACCTGCGCGCGCAGGGCTACAGCGTGATCATCGACCGCGTCGGTTCGGGGAACCTCGACAGCTGTGTGGTCACCGGGGTGCGCAATCCGCAGTCCATCTCGCGGATGCCGTTGGGTGACGAACGCGACGACATGGACCTGACGGGCACGGTCACGCTGCGGCAGACGATCACCGTCTCACTGAACTGCAGCGGCTGACCCGCTCGGCTCAGAAGCCTGCAGCCTGCAGCTCCCGCATCGGCACGTCGATGACGGCAGCGTCGAAGATCTGCGCGATCGCCTGGTTGGTGGTGACGTTGACCTCGTAGGTGGTCACCCGCCCGGAGTTGTCGGAGACGAACAGATGCACGCCGTCGCTGCTCTCCAGCGCGGCCGACAGTTCGACGCCGGCATCGATGCGGTCGATGATGTGGCGCGTCGCGGTGCAGATGACGGTGACGTGGTCACCGCTGACGACATAGGCCCGCTCGCCGTCGGCGCTCAGCGACACCTGCGCGGCCGCCCCGTCGAGTTCGATGGTGCCGGTGATCTGCAGGGTCTTGGCGTCCAGGAAGTCGATGACGCCGCCGAACTCATCGTCATCGCTGACGGCGACGAGCACGGCACCGTCGCGGCTGACCGCGATGTCGCGGACCATCGACGGGATGGGCGCGGCGCCGGCGACCCGACCGTCCTTGACCGCCATGACGACGCCGCTGGTGTGGTCGACGGCCGCGACGTAGACGAGTCCGTTGGTGGGGTTGACCGCGAGCGCGGTGGGCACGGTATGCGGGCCTACGACCAGTTCGACGTCGCTGACCTCGTGCGTCTCGGCATCGATCACTCCGAGGAGAACGGCCGAATCGGCGGCCTGCAGGGCGTACACCCGGCGTCCGTCGGGACTGACGGCGACATCACGCAGTGCGCCCGCGACCGGGATGCGCGCGAAGACCTCGCCGCGTTCGAGCACCGTGATGGTGTCGTAGGCCGGTTCGACGGAGGTGACGTAGGCACGCTGGCCGGCGACGGCGATCGCGAAGGGTTCGTAGACGTCGGCGACGGTGGCCGCGCGGCGCGGACCACGCCGCGCCACCAGCGACAGGGTGTCGTCGGCGTAGTTGGCGGTCAGCAGGTTGCCGCCGAGTTCGGCCATCGCGGTGATGGGCCCGGAGGCGATCGTCGCCGCGCTGACCGGCGCGAAGGCGCGCACGTCGTCAGAGGCGACAGCAGCGTCGGCCGCGATCACGGCCTCGACGGCGCGCGACGTGGCAGAGACAGGCCGGCGGTCGAGGCGCGGCGACAGCACAGGAAGAGCTCGTGCCGCCTCAGCGTCATCTCCAGCCACTCGGTCCACAGGTGCCACTTTGTTTGCCATAGTCGTTGATCCTCCCTCGGGCGAACCCGGTCGCGGCGCCTCTGGCCGCGTATTCGAGCGCCATGCTCAGCGCCGATCCTGATCGAGTGTAGTCATCGGCACAGACACGAAATCCATTCATCGCAGCGGTGGCGACTCATGACGCGTAAATGTCTAAGGCATTACACAGGACGCACCGTTATCAAATCGTGTTGTTTGCTGGAGGCAACCATGGCACACTGGTCCAGCCAGCAACGACGCATCGGTCAGCTAATTGGCTTGATCAAATTCTTCGAGCTTCCTTAATAAGTATTTCTTACCGCTCCAGGCCCGAAATGAGGGCTAAATCACAGCCGGTTTCGAGGCGTGTTCGGCCGTCGGACGCGGTTGGTGAGGATTCCGTGGCGGGCGGGTGAAGCCCCAACGAACCGCGGCGTGGCATAACTTCGGTGATGTTCGGGACTGATTCGCTGTGGTGACGCGGGAATGCCTATCCGGCCTGCAGCCTCACGCTGACCTGGCATGAACCCTGGCGCGGATCGGGGGTGACACTGACCCGGACGCGTGAGACGGACCCGACGGGCGAGGTCGGCGCCGATCTTGAGCGCGCGCGCCTCCCTCCCCTCGGGGCCTAAGGCGAGGTGGACCCGGGTTGGCCAGCCCTCAGCAACAGACGAGAACCTCTGCGAATCCGTCCGGAAGGCCAGCCGCGGTTAGAGCACCTTCGACAGAAACTCCTGCAACCGCGGGTGTTTCGGGTTGTCGAACAACTCAGCGGGCGGCGCGTCCTCGACGATGTTGCCGTCGGCCATGAAGATCACCCGCGAGGCCACCTCACGCGCGAAGCCCATCTCGTGAGTCACCACGACCATGGTCATGCCCTCGGCCGCCAACGCCCGCAGCACCTCCAGCACATCGCCGACCATCTCGGGATCGAGTGCGCTGGTGGCCTCGTCGAACAACATGATCGACGGGTTCATCGCGAGCGCCCTGGCGATCGCCACACGCTGCTTCTGCCCGCCCGACAGCGTCGCGGGCTTGACGTCCGCCTTCTCCGCCAGTCCCACCTGACCCAGCAGGTCCATCGCCCGCTTGCGTGCGGCGGCCTTGTCCATCTTCTTGGTCAACAGCGGTGCCAGCGTGACGTTTTCGATCACCGTCATATGCGGGAACAGGTTGAAGTGCTGGAAAACCATGCCGATGTGTTGGCGCACCTTGTCCAGGTCGACCTTCTTGTCGGTGAGGTCGAAGCCGTCGACGGTGACCTTGCCGCCCGTGATGTCCTCGAGTTTGTTGAGGCACCGCAGGAAGGTTGACTTGCCCGAACCCGACGGGCCGATGACGCACACCACCTCCCCCTTGCTGACCGTGGTGTCAATGCCGTCGAGCACCACCAGATCACCGAAGGACTTCTTGAGCCCCTCGATTCGGATCTTCACGGCGCCTTCGGGTTCGGCCGCCACCTCTTCGGGCACCAACTGGTTCATTTCACGAGCCTCTTCTCGAGTCGGTCCGAGAGTTTGGTCAACGCCATGATGACGATGAAGTAGATGATGCCGATGATCAGCCACATGGTGAACGACTGGTAGTTGCGGGCGATGATCAACCGCCCCGTCTGGGTCAGTTCGGCGATGCCGATCACCGACAGGATCGAGGTGTCCTTGAGGGTGATGACGAACTGGTTGACGTACGACGGGATCATCGTTCGAACCGCCTGCGGCAGAATCACTCTGCGCATCGCCGGCAGATAGCCGATGCCCAGGCTGCGCGCGGCCTCCATCTGCCCCTTGTCCACCGACTGGATGCCACCGCGCACGATCTCGGTCATGTACGCACCGGCGTTGAGCGACAACGTGATGATGCCCGCCGTCAGTGCCGTCATCTGCAACCCGAGCGCCGACGGGATGCCGAAGTAGATGAAGAACGCCTGCACCAACAGTGGTGTGCCGCGGAAGATGTCGACGTAGGTCGTGCCGATGGCACGCAGCCAGATCGACCGTGACACTCGGAACAATCCGAAGACGACGCCGAGCACCAGGGCTATCGCGATCGACACCACGGTGAGGATGATCGTCATCTTCAGGCCCGCCATCAGCACCGGGAAGGTGCTCTTGAGCAGACCGAAGAATGAGTTGTCGGCGTCCGAGGCGCCCTCGCCCAGATAGGTTTCCAGGATCTCGTCGTAACGACCGGACTCCTTGAGGTTCTTCAGGCCCTGGTTGAACTTCGACAGCAGTTCGGCGTTCTGGCCCTTGTTGACCGCGAACCCGTAGCTGGATCCCTTCTCCTTGGGCGTGACGGTCTTGAACCCGTTGCCCTGCTGAATGCCATAGTTGAGCACTGGGTAGTCCTCGAAGATCGCCACCGAGTTACCGGTCTTGACCTCCTCGAACATCGACGCCGAGTCCGCGAACGACACCACCTCGAACCCGTACTTTTCCCTTATGGATTCGGCGAACTCCGCACCCTCGGTGCCGTTCTTGACCGCGACCCGCTTGCCCTTGAGATCGGAGTAGGACTTGATCTCGTCGTCGTCCTGCAGCACCGCCATCTGCACGCCCGACTCGAAGTACGGATCGGAGAAGTCGAAGACCTTCTTGCGGGCATCGGTGATCGACATGCCCGCGATCACCCCGGCGGCCTGATTGGCCTGCACTGCCTGCAGTGCGGCGTCGAAGCCCAGCGGTTTGATGTCGACGACGAAGTCCTGGTCCTTGGCGATCTCGCGGAGCAGATCCATGTCGATGCCGACGAAGTTGCCCTGCGCGTCCTGGAACTCGAACGGCGCAAAGGTCGTGTCCGTGGCGATCACGTAGGTCTCGCCCGCGGCGCCGGCGGTGGGCGCCAACACCCCGGCGCCGAGGCCGCCGAGCAGCAGAACGATGAGGAGGCCGGCGAGGTGCCGGAACCGTGGTCGCCTCGATCCGGTGTCACCGCACGGTCTGGAACCGACTCGCATCCTTAACCTCCCGAGGTTGCTGGGTTTCTCACGCTAACGGGACGGTCTGCGTCGCGTCGGGCTTTCCGGCCACGCCGGTGACCTGTCGAACCGAGTGGGCCCGCACCTCGTGTCTCCGGCAGGGCCTGAACGGGTGACCCGAGAGCAGAAGGGACACCGCCATGTACACCGCGTTGTCGGTTTCATTCGCGGCCGCGGCGGCATCGGCGGGCATGCTGTTCGCGCCCGCGGCGGTGAGCGCGGCAGACTCGGCCGCGGTGGTGATCGGCCAACTCGAGGCCGAGGGGTTCGACGTCAGCGTCGACCGGATCGGCAACACACCGTTGGAGGACTGCGTCGTCACCAATGTGCGCAACACCGGATCGCAGCGAGAGTTCGTGCGTGTGGACGGCCGCAACGACAACGACGTGTTCGTTCCGGTGATCGTGCGCCGGTCCGTCGTGGTTTCGCTTGACTGCACCGGTTAACCCCTGGATATGCGACGATCTGCGGGTGACGCCGCAGGACGACCCGGAGGCTCGAATCCGGGACTTGGAGCGCCCGATCGCCGAGGGTGCGACAGAACTCGGCGTACATGGCCCCCCGCAGACACAGCCGTGGTCATACGGCGGCTATCCCCCGCCGCCTCCCCAGGGGCGCAGCGGAATCAAGGTGTTCGTCATCGTCGCCGCCATTCTCGCGCTGGGAGTCGCGGCGGGCGCTGTGGTCTACGTGCTGTCCAGCGGTGGCGCGGAGAACACCACCTCAGGACGACCGACGTTCTCCGGTGGGGGCGGCGGATTCCCGAGTCCCACAGTGCGGCCGTCCCGACCCACCGTGCCCCCAGTGCCCACCGGTCTGCCGGATGGGCCGGTCGTCGAGACGCTGCCACCCGGCGGTGTGGTGACGGTCGCGGGCGTGGACGGCAACAAGACACTGGCCTGCGATGACAACGTCGTCAGCATCAGCGGTGTCAACAACACCGTGACCATCACCGGGCACTGCGCCATGCTCACGGTCTCGGGCGTGGAGAACGTGATCGTCGTCGACTCCGTCGACCGCATCGGCGTCTCCGGCCTGAAGAACCGGGTCACCTTCCGTTCGGGCGCACCCGAGATCGAACAGTCCGGGTTCGACAACGTGGTCGGGCAGGGCTGAGCGCTCGCCGCACATGCGCTGAATCGGGCGGGAATTCGGCCGGATCCGTGACATTCCGCGTCGAACTTCAACCCCACGACACCCGATCCCTGTGGGACAGTTACACCGTGGTTGACAAGGTGCGGGTCGTCGTCGGGGACGACCATCCACTGTTCCGTGACGGTGTGGTGCGTGCGCTGGTGTCCAGCGGTGAGATCGATGTCGTCGCCGAGGCCGACGACGGCACGTCGGCGCTGGCCGCCATCAAGGAACACCAACCGGCCGTGGCGCTGCTCGATTACCGCATGCCCGGTCTGGACGGTGCGCAGGTCGCGGCGGCCGTGGTGCGCGACGAGCTGCCCACCCGCGTGCTGCTGGTGTCGGCGCACGACGACTCCGCGATCGTCTACCACGCCATTCAGGAGGGTGCGGCGGGATTCCTCCCCAAGGAGTCGACGCGGGCCGAGATCGTCTCCGCGGTGCTCAACTGCGCGCGTGGCCGCGACGTCCTCTCCCCTGGCCTGGCGGCGGGGCTGGCCGGTGAGATCCGGCGGCGCGCAGAGCCTTCCGGACCCGTGCTGAGTCCCCGCGAGCGGGAGGTGCTCGATCTGATCGCGGGCGGTAAGACCATTCCCGCGATCGCCTCCGAACTGTTCCTGGCGCCGTCGACGGTCAAGACCCACGTGCAGAGGTTGTACGAGAAGCTCGGTGTCAGCGATCGCGCGGCCGCGGTGGCCGAGGCGATGCGGCGCAGGCTGCTGGAATGAGTTCGCGCCTGCAACTGCCCGATTATGTGACCGCGGAACCGGTTCGGGTGGCCGCACTGCTGCGCCTGCCGATGATCGGGCTCATCATCATGATCGTCGACGTCGGCGACGTCGACCATTGGCTGCCCACGGTGTGGCATACCGCGATCATCAGTTACTTTGTCGCGTCGCTGATCTGGCTCGTCGTGGTGTTCCGCGGCCCGACGCCGAAGTGGGCCGGTTGGGTGACCACGCTGGTCGACGTGCTCATCGTCGTCACATTGTGCCTGAGCTCTGGCGGTGCGACGGCGTGGCTGTTGCCGGTGTTCTTCCTGCTGCCGATCTTCGTGGCGTTCCAGGACCGGCCGTGGTTGACCGCGCTGCTGGGGGCGACCACCGCCTTCGCCTATCTCGGGGTGTGGATCGCCTACTCCAAACGCGATGACACGGTCGGCATGCCGAACATCGTCTATATGCACTTCGCGTTCCTGGTGTGGTTTGCGCTCGCGACCACGGGCCTGAGCCTGGTGATCGAGCGGCGCAACCAACGCGTGGGTGCACTGCTGGAGGCACAGCGACAGTTGGTGTCGGAGTCGCTGCGGGCCGACGAGCGCAACAGCCGTGAACTCGCCGAGACGCTGCATGACGGACCCCTGCAGGAACTGCTGGCCGCGCGGATGGCGCTCGACGAACTGTCCGAACGTGTCGATGACTCGGCGGTGACCGCCATTCGCGACACCCTGACGGGCACGGCCGCCCAGCTTCGGTCCACCCTGCGGACGCTGCATCCCGCGGTGCTGTCCGAACTGGGGTTGACGCCCGCTGTCGCCGAACTGCTGCGCCAGTATCGCGACCGCGCCACGTTCGCGGTGGAGGCCGAACTCGACGACGTCGGTAAACCGCCGGCCCAGGATCTGCTGTATCGCGGGGCCCGCGAACTGCTGGGCAATGTGTCCAAACATGCGCAGGCGTCCAACGTCTGGGTCACGCTCAAGCTGCGCGACGACGAGACCATCGAACTGATCGTGACCGACGACGGTGCGGGGTTCGACCCGAGTGCGCTCGACACGCGCATCGCCGAGGGTCACATCGGTCTGGCGTCGCTCAAGGCGCGGGTTGAGGCGATGGGCGGAACACTCGACATCATCTCGTCGCAGGGCCACGGCGCGCGGGCCAGGCTGGTCGCGCCGGCCACCGTGGGCTGACACGCCACATTGCCGAGCCATGAGTTGTCCTCAACTCATGGCTCGGCGGTGGGTGGCTCAGCCGACGAAGATGAAGCCGCGGCTGTAGATCGGCTGCCAGGGCGTGGCCTTGGTGGACGGGCTGTAGAAGTGCGGGCCGCGATTCTCCGGCGAGGTGATAGACGGGTTGGTGCTGCCGGTGTCGGCGTTGGCGCTGGAGGCGACGCCCAGCCCGATCAGGACCGGGGCGGCCAGCAGGGCGGCGGAGGCGGCGATGCGGCGGGTGATGACGTTCATGATGAGTTCCCCTCTATTGCTTGGCTTTTCAATTCTCCGACCGGTGTGTTCCGGCGATGAGATAAGAATGCCCTGCGTCGAGGCGGACGTCTGTCATCCGGCCGGTTGATCGACAGGATGAACTCGTTGTCCCCCGATCGGTGGACAGACTCCATCGTTGACACCGCACTCACGGCGGGCTCCACTCGCACTTTCCCGCCCTGAGTGCGGCCCCAGCGCAGGGTCCTGGGGCGGCCGATCGGATGCCCGCCCGCGGCTAGCGCGGTTCCCGCACCAGGACCGCTCGGGTGTAGAGCAGGTGAAAGCCGCTGCGCTGCACATTCTTCTGCGAGGTCGATCCGGGCGCTGTGGTGACGACGGCGAGGTCGCAGCCAGTCGCTGCGGCGTCGGCCAGTCGGGTCGCCAGCATCGCGGCCTGCACCCCACGGCGCCGGTGTGAGGGCCGCGTCGCCGCACCGGTCAATTGAGCGACGCCACTGGTGAACCGGACGCTGCCTGCCCCGACGACGGCGCCGCTGCACTCCGCGATGTAGGCCACCGCACCCGCCGCCTCGAAGTCGCGTTCGGCGCGCTCAAGGACGTCGTGAGGAAACTCCTCGTGGCTTAGGACGCCCTCGCCGTCGGGGTGCGCGAAGCCGTCCACGATGGCGTCCACCCACGCGTCGAGTTCGTCGGCGTCGGCCTTGCGCACCGTGATCCCCGAAGCCGGGGCAGGGGTCGGAGCGGTCAGGTCGCGGCCCAGCACATCCTCGAAGCCCACGAGTCGATAACCCCTCGCTGTCAGCGCCGCGCCGACGTCAGGGTCGGCCAGGTTGGACAACTCGACCTGCACCGGAGCCCCGAATGCGGCGAAGGCTGCTTCGACGTCCGTGAGCGCCTTGTCGTCGGGCACGCCGTCGAAACCGAGTCCGACGACCTTGTTCATGGGTGAGCCGTCTTCCGCCGAGACCGCGTAGCCGCCGGCCAGGGGAAGCACCAGGCCTCGCGCGCCGCGCACCGCCGCCGCTTCGGTGGCCGCGACGATCAGGTCGGCCTCGGCGGCCTCGATCCGGCGCGCGAGATCGATGCCGCAGAACAGGGGTGGGGTGCTCACCGCAATATTCTGCGGCCCGGGGCAAGCGATTTTCCGCCGAGGCCGTTGAGACCGCACTCGGGCGGGCTGCACTCGAACTTTCCCGCCGTCAGTGCGGTGTCAACGGGGAAGTTGGGTACTCCGGGCGCATGCCCACCGTTTCGCGCACCTTCTCGGTCACGCCACCGCCGTCAGCCGTCATCGACTACCTCAAGGACTTCTCGCACGCCGAGGAGTGGGATCCCGGCACTCAGACCTGCACACGGTCTGACGACGGCCCGATCACCAGGGGCACGACCTGGCACAACGTGTCCAACATCTTCGGCGTGACGGCCGAACTGACGTATGTGCTGCACAAGCTCACGCCGGACACGCTGGTGTTCGTGGGCACCAACAAGTCCTCGACGTCGACTGACACCATCACGGTCGCCCCCGATGGTGCCGGTTCCAAGCTCGCCTACCAGTCCGATGTGGAGATGAAGGGGTGGGCCAAGCTGCTGAATCCGGTGATGCGCGTGGCCTTCGAGAAGCTGGCCAACGACACCGAGAAGCAGATGACGGCGGTGCTGAACAGGCTCAGCTGAAATTTCTCGAGAATTCGGCGTTTGATCGTCGCCGAGACCGGGAACAACCTTCGTTCCCGTGACGTTGGGGAGACGTTGGTACTGGCAGGGAGGATCACGATGGCCACTGATTACGACGCCCCCCGCGTCAAGGAGACCGACGAGTCGAAGGACGAGTCTTTGGAGGCGCTGACCATTCAGCGCCGCGCCGCGGTCGACACCGCGGTGATCGACGAGGACGAGGTGGTCGATTCGTTCGATCTGCCCGACGCGGACCTCACCGGCGAGGAGCTGACCGTCCGGGTGGTCCCCAAGCAGGCCGACGAGTTCACCTGCTCAAGCTGCTTCCTGGTTCAGCACCGCAACCGGATCGCACTGCAGAAGGGCAGCGAGCAGATCTGCATCGACTGCGTCTGACGACCTACATCTGACAACCGGCGTTCCCGTCACGCTGATCCAAACGGTCGCCGGGGCCCACGGACTCGACATCTACTGGAAGCAATTCATGCTCTCCCGCAGATTCACCGATTCCGGAGGCCCCACCCATGTTTCGTCCTCTTGCGCGCACCGCCCTGACGATTGCCGTCCTCGCCTCGGCAGTCGCCTGCAGCAGCGACGACACGGGCGGTGAGGGGTACACCCTGCGCATCGGCGCGACCTCCCCGACGGGCACGCCCGCGGGCTCGCTCGGCTGGGGCGACAAGGAGGGCATCCTCACCGAGGAGCTCAAAGCCGCCGGCGTCGACAAGATCGAGTACTCGTTCTTCCAGTCCGGCAGTGATGCGGCGTCGGCGCTGATCGCCGGCGCGGTCGACGTCGCCGCCATCGGCGACAACCCCGCCCTGCGGGCCCGCAGCCGGGATCCCAAAGTGGTTCTGCTGGCCCTTGATTCGATCAACGGCGACGCCTGGCTGGTGGGCGCCAAGGGCGGCCCGACCGACATTGCGGGCCTGGTCGGCAAGAACGTGACAGCCCCGCAGGGCACCATCCGGGATCGCGCCGCCAAGCAGCTGATCGAGGCGGCCGGCCTCAGCGACAAGATCCAGGTGCGCGACGTGCCGACCCCCGAATCCATCGCGGGGCTCAGTTCCGGACAGATCGACGCGACCGTGGTGACCGGCGCCAGCGCGATCGAACTGCAGGAGAAGGGCTTCCCGATCATCGACAGCCTCTCCAAGCACGGCTTCGGCAGCACCGGGACCAACATCGCGCTGACGTCGTTCACCGATCAGCACCCCGGTTTCGAACAGGCCTGGCAGAAGGCAATCACCGCGGTCAACCGCAACATCACCGAGAACTTCGACGACTACACGGCGTGGATCGCCAAGACCGACGACACCAGCGTCGACAGCGTGCGGAAGTCGACCAGCATCGACGAGTTCAACACCGAACCGTTCCCCAAGCAGGGTGTCGAACAGCTTGAGGCCGCCTACAACTTCCTCAACGCCGACGGTTCGCTCGAGAACGAGTACTCGGTACAGGAGTGGGCCGGGGCGAAGTCATGACCGCCGTCGATGCGGCAGTCCGCCTCGACACCCCCGCACCGACGCCGGAACTGATCGACGTCGTCGCCGGGCACCGCCGCCGGCGAAGCCTGTGGGCCCGCATTCCGCGCCCTGTCCGCCGAATGGTCAGCCCAGTGCTGATTCTGGCGGTGTGGGCCATCGGTTCCAGCACCGAACTGCTCAACCCCGACCTGTTTCCGTCACCCGCGCACGTCGCGGGCACTGCGTGGCGCCTGCTGAATGACGGCCAACTCGCCGTCCACGTCGGCGCGTCGGCAACCCGGGTCATCACCGGTTCGGTGCTGGGCATCCTGATCGGTGTCCTGCTGGCGGTGCTCGCGGGCCTGACCCGTACCGGCGAGGATCTGCTCGACTGGACCATGCAGATCCTCAAGGCCGTACCGAATTTCGCACTCACGCCGCTGCTGATCATCTGGATGGGCATCGGTGAGGGCCCCAAGATCGTGCTCATCACGATGGGTGTCGCGATCGCGATCTACATCAACACCTACTCCGGAATCCGTGGTGTCGACCAGCAACTCGTCGAAATGGCCCAGACCCTCGAGGCCCGCCGGTCGACCCTGATCACTCAGGTGATCCTGCCGGGCGCAATGCCGAACTTCCTGATCGGCCTTCGACTGGGCCTCTCCAGTGCGTGGTTGAGCCTGATCTTCGCGGAGATGATCAACACCACCGAAGGCATCGGCTACCTGATGTCGCGCGCCCAGACCAACCTGCAGTTCGACGTGTCGCTGCTGGTGATCGTGATCTACGCAATCGCCGGTCTGCTGTCCTACTCGCTGGTGCTGGTTCTGGAACGCCTGCTGTTGTCGTGGCGCAACGGCTTCGACGGATTCGAGGGCCGGGCATGACTTCTCCGGTGGTCAGTGTCCGGGGGCTGCGACGCGCGTTCGGTGAGCAGCAGGTGCTCGACGGCTTGGACCTCGACATCGCCGACGGTGAATTCGTCGCGATGCTGGGCCGCTCCGGATCGGGCAAGAGCACGCTGCTGCGCATCCTGGCCGGCCTCGACAATCAGGTCGAGGGATCGGTGGTGGTTCCGAAGTCGCGGGCCGTGGTGTTCCAGAGTCCGCGCCTGTTGCCGTGGCGGCGCACGCTGGCCAACGTCACCTTCGCGCTGCCCGACGGCGGCCCCGATTCGCCCAGTCGCACCGCACGCGGCCGGGCCGCACTCGACGAGGTCGGTCTGGCCGACAAGGACCGCGCCTGGCCGCTGTCACTGTCCGGCGGTGAGGCACAACGGGTTTCGCTGGCCCGCGCGCTGGTGCGCGAACCCGACCTGCTGCTGCTCGACGAGCCCTTCGGCGCCCTGGACGCCTTGACCCGACTCAAGATGTACCGCCTCCTGCACGACCTGTGGGCGCGCAGGCACATGGCGGTGCTGCACGTGACGCACGACGTCGACGAGGCGATTCTGCTGGCGGACCGGGTCGTGGTGCTCTCCGAGGGCCGGGTGTCCCTGGACCGTCGTGTCGACCTGTCGTTCCCGCGCAGTCGCGGCGACGAGGGTTTCGACGATCTGCGCCGGGTACTGCTGGCCGAACTGGGCGTCAAGGAGGAGGTCGGGCATGACCTCAGCCGGTGACCTCGACGTGCACAGCACAGACGTCCTGGTGATCGGCGGCGGCCCGGCGGCCACCTGGGCGGCGATCGCCGCCGCGGAGAGCAGCAGCCGAGTCACCCTGGTGGACAAGGGCTACTGCGGCACCAGCGGGGCCACCGCCGCGGGAGGTAACAACCTGTGGCTGATCCCGCCGGGGCCGCGCCGCGAGGAGTCCATCCGCGAACGCGAGGCCGCGGCAGGCGGTCTCACCGACGCCGAGTGGATGCTGCGGGTGCTGTCCTCGTCATGGGAGGGTATCGAGCGCCTGGCGCAGTGGGGATTCCCTTTCCCGGTCGGGGACGACGGCAATCAGCTTCGCAGCAGCCTGCAGGGCCCGGAGTACATGCGCCGGATGCGGCGCAAGGCTCATCGCAGCGGGGTCCGGATCCTCGATCACCACCCGGCACTCGCGCTCACCTCCGATGAGGACGGCGTGGTCAACGGCGCGACCGGCATCGCCCGACAGGATGACGGGCGCCCGTGGCGGATCACCGCTGGGGCGGTGGTCCTGGCCAGTGGCGGCGCCGCGTTCCTGTCCGGCACCTTCGGCACCAACGTGAACACCGGTGACGGCCTGTTGATGGCCGCGGAGGCGGGCGCCGACCTGTCCGGCATGGAGTTCTGCACGGCCTACGCGCTGGCACCGGAATGGGGCGTCCACACCAAGGGACGCATGCTGCAGTGGGCCAGCTTCTATGACGAGCAGGGCCGTCCGCTCCCCACCGAACTCGGTCTGGGCGGACGCAGGGATGCGCAACGGGCGCTCACGCGCGGTCAGCGGGTCTTCGCCAGGCTGGACCGCGCCCCCGCGCACATCCGCCAGACGATGCGCGAGGCCCAGCCGAACTACTTCCTTCCCTTGGACAAGGCCGGCATCGACCCGTTCGTGACGGCCTACCCGGTTCGGATGGTCTACGAGGGGTCGGTCCGCGGCACAGGTGGTCTGCGCCTGACCGGACCGCACTGTGCGACCACGGTTCCGGGCCTTTTCGCGGCGGGTGACGCCGCGACCCGGGAGCTGATCACGGGTTCGATCAGCGGAGGCGGCAGCCACAACGGTTCGTGGGCCATCGCGTCGGGCACGTTCGCGGGTCGCGGCGCGGCGGAGTTCGGTCGCAGACGCAGCATCGGTCACCCCACCGAGGCCGACCGAGTGGGCCTTCGACCCGGGCGGCATGACGCCCCGACCGTCGACGAGGTGGTCCGCGCGGCCCAGGCCCACGTGCTGCCGCCGTTGCGCAGCCACACCAAGTCCCAGGACAGGCTGACCGAGTCCGCCGAGGCGCTCGAGCAGTTGTGGCTCGACATCGAGGGCGGGTTGGCTCCGTTGCCGCCGCGGGAGTCCTACAAGTCGAGGCAGGCCACCGCGATGGTCGCGACGGCCCGGTGGATCACCGCGGCGTCACTGGCCCGGCCCGAGAGTCGGGGTCTGCACCGCCGCGAGGACCACCCCGACACCGATCACCGATTCGGTCACCGGATCTTGGTCGGTGGGCTCGATGAGGTCTGGACCCGCGCCGATCCCGTTGCCCCGCAGGTACTGTCGTCCGAGGCGGTCGCATGATCGAGATCGTCAGCGCCACAGCCTGCATCGCCTGCGATGTCTGCATCAAGGTGTGTCCCACCGATGTCTTCGACCGCGGCGAGGACGGCATCCCGGTGATCGCCCGTCAGTCGGATTGTCAGACGTGCTTCATGTGCGAGGCCTACTGCCCCGTCGATGCGCTGTACGTCTCGCCGGTGTCGGACCCAGTGGGCGCGGACAGTCCGCACGCCGACGAGGACGCCGTCGCTCGCGCCGGCCTGCTGGGCGGGTACCGCGAGATGGTCGGCTGGGGTCGCGGCCGAACCGCGGGCTCACTTCTGGATCGCAACCCGCTGCTCAAAGCGGTTCCGCCACTGCCGGAGTCACGGCTGCCCATTCCGGCCGACGTGGTGGACTCGCCCTGGAACCACAGCGCACAGTGACCTCAGTTCGACCAGGCCACCGGCATCGCCTTGATGCCGTGGATGAACGCCGACGCCAACCGTGACGGTTCGTCGGTCACCTCGATGTCGGGCAGGCGGCGGCGAAGTTCGTCGAACACGACCTTGATCTCGCGGCGGGCCAGGTTGGCGCCGAGGCAGAAGTGCGCACCTCCCCCGCCGAACCCCTGGTGTGGGTTGGGATTTCGCGCAAGGTCGAAGGCCCACGGGTTGTCGAACTTGGATTCGTCCCGGTTGGCTGAGTTGTACCACAGGGTCACCTTGTCGCCCTTGGCCATCGCAGTGCCATTCAGCACGGTGTCCTGGGTCAGGGTGCGGCGCATGTAGATCACGGGCGAGGCCCAGCGCACGATCTCCTCGACCGCGGTCGCCGACAGGTCCTCGAAGTCGGCCCACCACCGTTGCCGCTGTTCGGGATAGCGGGTCAGCGCCAGCACTCCGTGGCTGATGGCGTTGCGTGTGGTCTCATTCCCGGCGATTGCGAGCAGCATGAAGAACGACGCGAGATCTGCCGAGGTCAACCGGTGCCCGTCCATCTCGGCCTCCACCAGGCTGGTGGTCAGGTCGTCGCGAGGGTGGACCCTGCGCTGTTCGGCGATGGCAGTCGAGTAGGCCCCGAAGTCCATGGCCGACTGCGCGAATTCTGCCGCGTCCGCGGCGACATCGGGGTCGCTGGCGCCCAGGATGACGTTGGTCCAGTGGAAGACCATCTGGTGGTCCTCCTCGGGAATGCCGATCATGTCGCAGATGATCTGCAGCGGCAGTGGACCGGCCAGGGCCGACACCAGATCCGCCTGGCCGTCGGGATGGTCGGCGATCATCGCGTCGACGAGTTGATGGGCGCGGGTGCGCACCGACTCCTCGATCCTGGCCACCACCTTCGGAGTGAACGCCCGACTGACGATGCCGCGCAGTCGTTGATGCCGCGGATCGTCCAGGGCGATCATCGATCCGAAGAACTCGGCCACCTCGGCCGGGATGTCGCTCATACCGATGTTCGGGTACGAACTGTAGATCTCGGGATGACGGCTGGCGTAGTGGACGTCGTCCATTCTGGTCACGGCCCAGTGGCCGGGTCCGATCTCGAAACCCTCCACCTCAGGCTCGGCCCAGAACGAGATGGGCGCCTCGCGCCGCAGTGTCGCGAACGCGCCGTCGCGGACGTCGTCGTCCTCGAGCCAGAACTTCACCGAAGCGAGGTCTATGTCGGACAACGGCACCTCCGGCGGCGCCGCACCGTTCACTCGTGTCGCGACTGTCACGTGGCCCCCTCGGCGCAGTAACCGAAGCCTACTGCCGCCCGCGAGGTGTCGGACCGAATCGCGTCAGGCGCCCTGTCCGGCACCGATGCGGGTGAGCGGGAGGATTCCCGCCATCAGCAGTGCCACGGACAGTCCGACGACGGAGACGAACGCGGCCGGCGCCGACGCCGTGAGCAGTGCACCGAACAGCACGCTGCCGACCGCGAGCACGAACGCTTGCGACACGGCGTCGTTGAGGTGGGTCGCCGCGCTGTTCACCCCGACTTCGTCTGGTTTGGACCGGTCGAGGACCGCCATCGCCAGGGTCGGCAGAGTCATGCCCATTCCCAGCGCCCCGAGGCCCCAACCGGCGATCACCACGGCCAACGGCACCGCGTCGACGGGGATCAGCATCACGACCATCAAACCGGCTGCGATGAGGGTCATGCCGATCGCCAGGCGTAGCGGTTTGTGACCCAGGACCTTCAGGCGCGCGCACATCGAGGTGCCAGCGAACCAGGCCACCGCGGAGGCCGTCAGGATCGCTCCCGCCAGCGTCGGCGAACATCCCCGGAACTCAGTCAACGCCAACGGCAGATACGACTCGGCGCTGAGGAACGCAGCACCGATCAGGCCACGCGCGGCGATCGTGCTGGGCAGTCCGGGGCGCAACGCCCAGGTCCCCGCGGGCAGCAGTCTTGGGACGGCGACCGCCACAGTCACCACCGATCCGGCCAACAGCACCGGCCAGGCCGGCAGTCCACGCTGGCCCGCCACGCTGAGACCGAGGATGCCCGCTCCCGCCACCACCGCCCACACCAGTGACCGACGAGACCCACTGCGCGCGTCGCTGTTGCCTCCCACGGGTGCCACCGCGCGATACAGAAGGCCCGCCGCCACCAGGGCCAAGCCTGGCACCAGCAGGAACACCCACCGCCACCCCACGTGGTCGGCGACGGCACCGGCGACCGCGGGACCCGCGAGGGCGGCCACCATGAACGTGCTGGTGTAGAGGGCGAACATCGTCGGACGCTGCTCCGGCGGATAGCACCGAGCGATGAGGACGAACATCGCGACCGTGAGGATTCCGGCGCCGAAACCGAAGATTCCGCGGCCGATCAGGAACTGCAGTATCGTCGAGGCGACGCCCGACACGATCAGGCCTGCCGAGAAGATCGCCACCCCGACGGCGATGGGTGTGAGCAGGCCGCGGCGGTCCATCCACGACCCGGACATCGTCAACGCAACGATGCTGACCGCCATGGGCACCGCGAAGGCCAGCGCATACATCTCAACGCCGCCGAGATCGGCTGCGACAACCGGCATCACCGTGGCGACCGCCATCATCTCGAACGCGATGAGGGCGCCGAGGCAGAAGAATCCCAGGGTGGTGACACGAAGCGGGCCGGTCAGTCGACCGGCCCGCTGTGTCAGGAGTTCGTCGGTGGTCAGGAGGACGTCACCTGGTCGAGACGGTTGGCGGGCTTGGCCAGCCCGTAGTGGTCACGCAGCGTCCGCCCCTCGTACTCGGTGCGGAACAGTCCGCGCCTCTGCAGTTCCGGGATGACGTGTTCGATGAAGAGGTCCAGGCTCTCGGGGAACGCCGGCGGCATGACGTTGAAGCCGTCGGCCGCACCCCGGGTGAACCAGGCCTCGATGGTGTCGGCGATCTGTTCCGGAGTCCCGATGACGGTGAAGTGCCCGCGTGCGCCGCCGAGGTACGAAATCAACTGGCGCACATTGAGGTTCTCCTCCGCGGCGAACTTGAGGATCAGGTCTGCACGGCTCCTGTCCCCCTCGATCGTGCGCTCGGAGTACAGCTCCGCCGGCAGTGACTTGTCCAGTTCGAATGCCTCGACCGGGTACTCGAAGATGTCGCTCAGGTTCGCCAGGCCGCGTTCCGGCGCCCGGAGATCGTCGAGCTTCTGAGCCTGGGCCTGCGCCTCCTTCTCGGTGCTCCCGATGTAGGGCATGAGGCCCGGCAGCACCTTCGTCTGCCCTGGGTCGCGCCCGGCAGCGGCGACACGCGCCTTGAAGTCCGTGTAGAACTCCTGGCCGTCTTCAAGGGTCGGCTGCGCGGTGAAGATCGCCTCACCGTGCCTGGCGCCGAACGCCTTTCCGTTCTCCGACGACCCGGCCTGGACCAACACCGGCCAGCCCTGCGGCGACCGCGGCACGGTGAGTGGCCCCGCCACGGAGTAGAACTCGCCGCGGTGGTTGATCTCGCGGATGTGCGCGGCGTCGGAGTAGCGACCGCTCTCGCGGCTGCCGACAATGTAGTCGTCGGTCCAGCTGTCCCACAGCTTGGTGACGACGTCGACGAACTCGTCGGCGCGACGGTATCGATCCAGGTGGTCTGGGCGGCCCTCGCGCCCGAAGTTGCGGGCGATGCCCTGATCCGAGGTCGTGACGATGTTCCACCCGGCACGCCCACCGCTGATGTGGTCGAGGGACGCGAATCGCCGCGCCAGGTTGTAGGGCGAGTTGTACGTGGTGGAGACGGTCCCGATCAGACCGATCCGCTCGGTCGCGCCCGCGATGGCCGTCAGGAGGATCAGGGGATCCAACGCGCCCTGCGGCTGGAAGTCCGAGGACGCCCACTGACCGGGCGCATCAGCGAAGAAGATCGAGTCGAACTTCGCCGCTTCGGCCCTGCGCGCGAGGTCAATCCAGTAGCGCGGATCGAACTCCGCGTTCAGTGGCGTGCCCGGCAACCGCCAGGCGGCCTCGTGCTGCCCGTACGGCATCAGGAATGCGGTGAGGTGAAGCTTTCGGTTCTCGCTCACTGCTGTCCTTCCGGGACGAGGTTGTCGACGATGTCACTGAAGACGACGGGGTTCCTGATGGCACCAGCCTCGTAGAAGAGGTCCGCCAGTTCCTGGGTGGACGCCACCTCGTCGGCCGTGACGGGGGCGAGCGTGGTCGCGGTGGTCTCGACCAGGTCATGTGCCTCGGCGACGTCCACACCCGTCTTCTTTGCCATCGCGGCGTCCCAGACGTCGCGGTTCTCCCAGCCCCACTCATAGGTCTCGTTGAGTCGGCGCAGCGTGTCGGCGACGGCTTCGCGACGCTCTGCGTCCGCGAGGCTGTCGGTGTTGGTGACCCAGAGCGTCTCGCCGTAGTCGTGGGGTCGCTTGCCCGCCTCGATGATCACCGGATTCTGATGATTGATGGCGACTGTCGCCTGCGGAATCCAGATCGCCCAGGCGTCAACGGAACCGGAGGCGAAGGCCGCCTGCCCCTTAGCCGGGTCGAGGTCGACGATCTGCACGTCCTCGAGCGTGAGCCCCGCCCGCTGAATCGCCGACAGCAGGAAGCCGTGGGCCGAACTGCCCACCGGGACGGCGATCTTCTTGCCCTTGAGGTCCGCGGTGGTCTTCAAGGGTGAGCCCGTGGGCGCGAGAAGGTAGTGGTACGAGGCATTCTCGTCGCGGAGAGGACCAGCCGCCGACACCCGGAAGTTCAGGTCATCGGCAGCGGCCGTGATCGGGGGAACCACTCCCACGGGCCCGACGTCGACCTTGCCCGACGAGATCGCCTGGACGAGCGGTGGGCCGTAGTCGAAGGCCGCGAACTTGACGTTGTAGGAGGCGTCGTCGAAGAGTCCCGACTTCTCCACCAGTTCGTCGATGCCGTCGTTCTGGTGGGCGATCGTGATCGTGATCTTCTTCGCCTCGCCGTCCCCCGACGAGCATCCCGTGAGGGCGGCGGCCGTCAGGCTCAGGGCAGCAAGGGATCTGACGATGTACTTCATGGGGATTCCTATCGAAATGTGTTTATGAACTACGAGAGTTCGTCTAATGGAGATTCGCGACGCCGAGTGCGTCGAGCATCTCGACGCGCAGTTCGTCGCGCTTCAATCCGTGGCTGCGCTCCTCCGCCGACAGTGCGACGCGCAGTTCGCGCCCGATGCGACCGGACTGCATCACCAGGATGCGGTCGCCGAGCGCGATCGCCTCGTCGACGTCATGCGTGACCAGCAGCATTGCGGCGTTGTGCTTTACCCGCAGGTCCCGGACCAGGGCATGCATGCGCAGCCTGGTGATGGCGTCGAGCGCGGCGAAGGGTTCGTCGAGCAGGACCAGGGACGGATTGGAGACCAGCGCTCGCGCCAGGGCGACGCGCTGAGCTTCACCACCGGACAACGTCTTGGGCCAGGCGTCGGCGCGCTCCGCCAAACCCACCTCGTCCAGTGCCACCAACGCCTTGGCCTTGGCGTCGCCACCGGTCAGGCCGATGGTCACGTTGCGCCAGGCCTTCTCCCACGGGAGCAGTCGGGCTCCCTGGAAGACGATCGCGCGGTCCTTCGGAACGCGGATTTCACCGCCGTCGGGTCGGTCGAGGCCGGCGAGCAGGCGAAGCAGGGTGCTCTTGCCGCAACCCGAGGGCCCCAGCAGCACGACGAACTCCGACTCGGCGATATCCAGGTCGAGGTGGTCGAGCACCACCCGATCCCCGAAGCGGCGCACGGCATTCTGCACCCGCACCGAACTGGTCATGACGTCGGTCATGCCACTGCCCCCGCGTCGCGCCAGCGCAGCAGGGTGCGCTCGAGGATGCGGACGATCTGATCGGCGGCCAGGCCCAGAATCGCGTAGATCACGAGACCGAGGAACACGCCCTCGTTTCGCATGTACGTCTGCGCGATCAGGATCATGTGTCCGACGCCTTCATCGGCGTTGACCGTCTCGGCGGCGACCAGTCCGAGCACGCTGTAAGCCAGCGAGAACCGCAGGCCCACCAGGAATCCCGGCAACGCGCCGGGCAGCACGACCCGGCGAAGCACCGTCAGTCGCGAAGCACCCGACGCCCTGGCCATCTCGAGGAACTGCTTGTCGACACCGCGGATCGCCGCGAAGAGATTCAGATACATCGGGATCGCCGCGCCCAGCGAGATCAACAGCACCTTGGTGAGCTCGTCGATGCCGAACCACACCACCATCAGCGGCAGGATCGCCAGCAGTGGAATTGTGTTGAGGATCTGGAAGATGCCGTTGAAGGTCATCTCGCCGGCCCGCAGCAGGCCTGCGACGATGCCCACGGGGATGGCCACCGCGAGTCCGAGCAGCAGGCCGAGGCCGGCGCGTTCGAGGGAGGCCCCGATGTCGACCAGCAGGGTTCCGGCGTTGTTCTGGTAGATCGCTTCGCCGAGCACCGCGGTGGGCGCCGGGGCGACCGACTCAGGGAGCAGGCCAAGCGAACTGGCGATCTGCCACAGGATCAGCAGGACCAGCGGAGTGGTGTAGATGCCGAGCGGCCAGTTGAACCGCGCGACGAACCTGCGCAGCGCCGATTTCTGTCCGTTGACGGGTGTGAAGACGTCGCACTCGGCGGGGGTGATGACCGCCGGATGGGCGCGCCCCACGTCGAGGGTGGCGCCGGTGTCGGCGACGGTGACAGTCATGGCTTCCTCATGGGGCTACAGATCGGAGGTGGGCGACGGGCGGTCCATACGACAGCAACGACAGCATCCGATTGCCATGAGCCACGACTCCTTTCCTCGACGCCGCAAACAGTGAGAAAGGCGGACCCCGAGAGGTGCCCGCCCCGCGCTCGGGGCCCGTACCGGCGTCCCATGAGCGACTGCGATCAGTGTCTGTGGTCGTTGACGTGCGTGAAAGGCTTCCGCTCAGCATGAACCGAACTGAGACGGTGACGCCCACCACGCCGGGGCTCGAAAACGTGTGGGAGTAGAGTCCTGTACCGGCATGAAAGCTGTTCGCCCACAGGAGGACCCATGAGTGACCATGACGTTCGGATGATCATCCTGTCGACCGATGACCTGGATGAGTCCATTCGGTTCTACAGCGAGACGCTGGGGATGAAGCTGAAGTTCCGGGACGGTGCTCACTTCGCGGCACTCGACGGTGGTTCGGTGACGCTCGCGCTCGCGACTGCGGTGGACCACCCGATCCCTGGCCAGGTCGTCGTCGGCATCAAGACCGACGACGTCGACGCGGCCGCGAAGGCCATCGAGGCCAGCGGTGGCGGGATCGTCAAGGGCCCGTACGACGACGCGCACGAACGCCGCGCGGTGGTCTACGACAACAAGGGCAACGGACTGGTCTTCTACAAGCCGCTGGCCCGCTGATTCGTCAGTCGGCGACGTCGACCTGGGCCGCCAGCGCCGCGGCCCGGTCGGCGTTGGCCAGCAGGTGCGCCTGCCGCTTGGGCCACCAGAACACTTCGAGGACCAGAAGCACCAGGTAGATCGCCGAGGCGGCGGCGTTGCCGAGCGATCCGTTCCACGCGTCCCACAGCGTCGTGCCGACCGCCACGAGCAGCAGCAGCACGATCAGCCAGCGCCACCGAATGCCGTTCTCGGCTGACGGTCCCCCTTGCCACGTCATGGCCGGCATGCTGACCATCCGGTCATCATCGCCCTCGGGTGTCACTGACAACGGCATTTGCGAACCCTGTCGGTTGTCGACCACCGGGGCCTCACCTGTTGGCATCAGTGAAGCCATAGCCCTCGTGGCGAGGCGTAAACAGTGGGATCGTCGATTCATCCCATCCGTCGCCACACAGGGAGAACGCAGATGAGCACATCGCCCGACTACCCTGCGGCCGCAGCGGCCCGTGGACGGATCGAACCGTCGCCGCGACGGGTTCGCGGCTTCTTCGGCTCCGACCTGGTGTTCGACACCCTTGCGGCACGCTACGTCTGGGAGATGCCGTACTACCCGCAGTACTACATCCCGCTTGCCGACGTCTCAGACGGTGTTCTGCGCGACGAGGACCACCCGCAGCGTGTGCAGTTCGGTCCGTCCCGGACGTTCTCGTTGGTCGGCGCGGCTGGGACGGTCGAGGGGGCGGCGCGGGTGTTCGACGCCGGCGACAGTCCCTTCTCCGGACTGGTGCGCTTCGAGTGGGATGCGTTGACGTGGTTCGAGGAGGATGAGCCCATCTACGGACACCCCCGAAACCCCTACGCCCGGATCGACGCGCTGCGTTCGCATCGCCACGTCACGGTGTCGCTCGACGGCGTGTCGCTGGCCGACACCCACACCCCGGTTCTTCTGTTCGAAACCAGCCTTCCGACAAGGTATTACATCGGCCGCACCGACGTGTCGTTCGAACATCTCCAGCCCTCGGACACCCAGACCCTGTGCCCCTACAAGGGAGTCACGTCCGGCTACTGGTCAGCCCGTGTGGGAGACACCCTGTATGAGGACATCGCCTGGACGTACAACACGCCTCTGCAGGCGGTCGCACCGATCGCCAACCTGATCGCGTTCTACAACGAGAAGGTCGACATCACCGTCGACGGGGTGGCCTTGGAGCGGCCGCGGACCCAGTTCAGTCCGTCTGCCGATTCTGGGAATTGAGCCCCTACCCGCCGCCAACAGGGCGTTCAACTTTCCACCGAACGGCACCCACGACGGGGCCGATTGGGCCGCGCAGCTTCAGCAAATGAAGCCCGGGCATTCGACGGGTGCTGGGCGCCTCCCGGCGCGGACTGAGAAATCAGTTCTCGGGACGCACGTCGTGCAGCATCGCCATGGTGTCGGCCCGCATCAACTCTTCGGAGGTGTGGTTGAGCACAATGCGACTTCTGCTCGGCGACAGCAGGATTGACAGGTAGTGGTGCGGTTGTTCGCCCCCGGTGAAGGCGAGTCGGTTGACCCGCAGGACGGGCGCGCCGATGGCCAGGTCCAGCAGCCCGGCATTACGCGGTCCGGCGATCTCGGCGGTGATCTCGTGCTGCACTCGCTGCACCACGAGTCCCACTTCGGCCAGAAGTTCGTACATCGCCGTGTGGGCCAGCCTGTCGGCGGTGATGGTTCCGGCGAGCTCGGCAGGCAGCCAGGCCTCGGTGACGATCAGCGCTTCCCCGGTTCGGCGCTCCCGCCGCACCCGAAGTGTGTGCAGCATCTGGCCGGTGACACCCAGCCTGCCGGCGACGAGGTGCGGGACATCGCCCACAGTGCAGTCGACGACCTCCGCATCGGTTTCGAAGTGCACCTGGCGCAGCTCGTCCATGTATGACCGGGTGGAGGCCTGCCCGGCCCGCGGGCCGAACTCGCGCACGAATGACCCGACCCCCTGCTTGCGCGTGATGTAGCCCTGGTCGGCCAGATCCGACAGTGCCCGCCGGACGGTGATGCGGGATACGCCGAACTGTTCGCACAACTCCTGCTCCGTGGGCAGGGGATCGCCGGCCGGGATCGCACCGCGTTCGATCTCGTCGTGCAGGACGAGAAACAGCTGCCTGTGCAGCGGCACCCCCGCGGCGGTGGTGGGGGCGGGACGACGACCGTCCCCGCGGGTCATCGGCGCACCGTTGTATCGAGAGTGATGGTCGTTGTTTCGAGAGCGATGGTCGTGGTTCCGAAGGTGATCACTGCGCCGCCCCTCTTGACCGAGCTGTCCCAAAAATGGCCAAGCCTTCCCAAATCCCTAGTTGTACTATTACTATAACAACAGGACATCCCGTCGGGGACCGAACGAGGAGGGCATGTCTTGAGCCTTTCAGAGCGCCAGGGAGCGGCCGACCAACACGGCCCGCATGAGATTCCCGCAGGTCAGCACACCTCAGATGAGTCACTGATGACCGCCGCCGTGGAACGGCTCTCCCCGGAACACCGCGCTCTGCTGCGCCGGTCCTTCTATGAGCACTCGACGACGGAGCAGATCGCCACGGAGTTCCACATCGCCGAGGACGCGGTGCGGGCCCGCCTCCACTTCGCCCTGCGGGAACTTCGGGCGATCGTGCAGGAGATGGTGGCCGCCGCGACGCCCCAAACCCCTCAGGCTCCGAGGCCTTCGATGTTGCGCACAGTGTGCCCGCGGCGCTGGGTCGCCAACCTGACCAGTGGTCCGCGTCCCGCCTGAACGGGCCAGCTACGCCGTGACCTCCGTCGCGTGACGGTCCACCCACCTCCGCGCGTCCTTGGCCGCGCGCGACAGCGCGCGCCCCTCCCCGATGTAGGACGCGAAAGCGCCCACCCCGGGCAGCATCCCGAGATAGTGGAAGGGCCCCCGTGGGCGGGGTCTCTTCGCGACCTCATCGCCGATCGCATCGAAGAGGCCGACCAGACGCCACAACGCCTTGGCGATGCCAAGCGGCGTGCGGGAGATCGGTTCCTCGGGTTCGTCAACGTCGGCGTCGACGTCGGCATCGGCCTCGGAGTCGGCGTTGGAGTCGGAGTCGGAGTCGGAGTCGGTGAAGTCGCGATCGCACAGCACCTCCGCCAGCAGGCGGGCCTGGCTGGCCCGGTCGGTGACACCGAGTTCGCGGGCCACCGCACACAGCACGATGGCCTGGTTGGCAAATCCCAGAAGGTCCTGGATCGGCAGCGTCCGCCCCACCGCGCCCAGCACACCGGGAAACGCCACCGCGACGGTGCTCAACGCGCCGACCCGACGCACCCACCAATGGATGCGGGCGTCGACGTCGAGGTGATCCCAGGCCGACGTGCCCGGGACGTCGGCCACGTTCAGGGCCCAGGCCAGCCCGTCGGCCACTTTGTCCAGCGGTCCGTCGGCGAAATCCGGGGTCCGGCGCTTCACCCGCAGCGGGTCTGAACTCAGCACGTCGAGCAGTGGGTTGATGATCCCGACAGCGCGCCGCAGCGCGTCCTCGACGTCGGAATCGCTGATCGTCACCTCAGGGGTGGGCAGAAGGTTCACCCTCCCATAATGTCCCGAACCGGGCCTCGAGCAAACATTCTCTTAGGTGCGCACCTCGTCGTGAACCTGTAACTGCGCGCGCAGCGCACGGATCTCATCGCGGAGTTCGGCGATGTGGGCGACCGTGGCCGCCTGGCTCGCGGTGTCCTCCTCGGCGACGCGCTGCACGATCCACGACGCGATCGTGGCCGTGATGGTGCCGAGAAGTCCGATGCCGCCGATCATCAGCAGGCCCGCGATGACACGGCCTGTGGTGGTGACGGGGTACTCGTCGCCGTAGCCCACCGTCGTGATGGTGGTGATCGACCACCACAGGGCCTGACCGAAACTCGTGATGCTGGCGTGCGGATCAACGCGTTCGGCCTGCAGCACCGCCAGGGACGCGACGTAGACCAGCAGGACCGCGCCCGCCACGGCGTACACCACCACCCTGCCTCGGATGGCGTTGCCGACTGCCTTCTGCAGCACCGTCACCAGAATGACCAAGCGCACCAACCGAAGTGGCCGCAGGACGGGAAGCACCACGATCAACAGGTCCATCAGGTGTCGCCAGAACCAGCGCCACCGGTCGTCTGCCAGCCATATCCGGGCGAGGTAGTCGATGACGAAGACGGCCCAGCACACCCTCGTCACGAGGCCGATCGCCAGCGCGGTACGTCCAGAAGGCGCGGCGAGGACCTCGAGTGAGTAGGCGGCCAGGAACACCAGCGCGATCGCGGCCAGTGGCCACTCCGCTCTGTGCTCCCAGCGATCAAGGCGGGCCGGTGAAGTCATGCCGGTCAGTCTGCGCCCACGGTTGGATCAGCGCGGAGTGGGCTCGGCGATCTTGACGAGCATCTTGCCGATGTTGGCTCCCTCGAACAGTCCGTTCAAGGCGTCGACACACGATTCGATGCCGTCGTAGACCGTGACGCGGTGGCGGAGCAGATCCTGCCCCTCCCACGCCCGCAGCGCCGCGAACGCCTCATCGAATCGGCCCCACTCGTCGAGGGCGTTGAAGCCCTGCATGGTGGCGGTCTTCGCGAGCAGGTTGACGTAGTTCGCGGGCCCGGGATGCTCACCGGTCAGATAGCTGGAGATGACGCCGCACAGCACGACCCGCGCCTTCGGGGCCAACCTCCCCAGCACCGCGTCCAGGATCGGCCCGCCGACGTTGTCGAAGTACACGTTCACACCGCGCGGGCAGTGCTGCTTGAGCGCTGCGGGCACGTCCTCGGTTCGGTAGTCGATGCAGGCGTCGAAGCCGAAGTCGTCGATCACCGCACGACATTTCTCTGCGCCACCGGCGATTCCGACCACCCGCGCACCCGCGATCTTGGCGATCTGACCGGCCACCGAACCCGTGGCGCCCGCCGCGGCCGACACCACGACGGTGTCCCCCGCCTGCGGACGGCCGATGTCGGCCATGCCGAAATACGCCGTCGCGCCCGTCGGGCCGTAGATGGCCATCACGGCGGTCTGGTCGACGTCGTCCATCCCCGTCACCGGGGTGCAGAACACGTCATCGCGGACGATCACGTACTCCTGGAAGCCCGTCAAGGTCGTGACCACGTCGCCGACGGCATACGCCGGGCACTTCGACGCCACCACCTCGCCGATGCCTGCCGCGCGGATCACCTCCCCCAACTGCACCGGCGGCAGGTAGCCGGGCTGGTCGTTGAGCCACGTGCGCGCCGCGGCGTCGATGCCCACATAGGTGGTGCGCACCAGCGCCTCCCCCTCTTCGGGTTCCGGCGCGGCGGTGGTGACCAGTTCGGTGTCTTCGGGCTGGACCAGCCCGTTGGGGCGTCGACACAGCCTGACCTGGCGGTTCTTCAACTCCGACACGGGTCGAAACTACCCAAGGCCCTGAGGCTTTCGCGGCGAATGGACAAGATTGCCGACAGCACCGACGCTACCCTCGGGATATGTCGCGCACACTCTTCGCCGCGTGCATCGCCGCGGTGGCGCTGGTGAGCGGCTGCGGAGGCGCCCCGGCGCTGCCCGGTGCCGCGACCACCGAGGTGCACCAGGTGCGGCCCGGCGACTTGGCCCACCTGGCGGCGGTGCGCCTGGCCCGGCACGACGGCTATGACCGGTTGGTGCTGGAGTTCACCGACCGAGTGCCGGGTCATACGGTCGGGTACCGGCCGCTGCCTGCGCACGCGGACGCCTCGGGCGAGGAGATTCCACTGCCGGGCGCCAACGCACTGCTGCAGGTGACGCTCACCCCGGCGACCGCGACCGGGTGGACCGAGGGTCCCGTCACCTATTCGGGGCCGTCCACGGTCACGGCCGACACCGCGGTGGTCACCGAGGCCAAGTCCGCCGGCGACTTCGAGGCCATGCTGACCTGGGTGGCCGGCATGCGTGCCGAGGTTCCGTTTCGGGTCGACGTGCTCGACGGACCGCCTCGTCTGGTCGTGGACGTCCAACACGGGTGATTGCGCCAGAAGACATCTCAGGTTCGCGAGGTTTTCGCCGGGCAACGCGCCCCCGCCCCGATCGGCGGCGGGAGGATCCTCATTCCCAGGCGTGACGGCGACCAAGCAGTACGGCTGGCCATCGGCCTGTCGATCGAGCTCGGCCGGTTGGAGGTAGTTCTCCTTGATGGTGGTGCCGTAGTCCGTCACCCACTGCGGATCCTCGGCGAGCGGTGGTTGCCGTCTGGCCCCGCCTGACCATCGCCGCGGACGAGCGGATGCTCGGGTCCGCCTATGATGAGCGCATTGGTGGCCAGCAGTTCCACCAGGGATGGCAGCGGCGCCGCCCACCCAAACGAGCAGTGCGGCGGCGACCGCTCCCCCCACCATCCCCAGCGAACACGACCGTGGATGCATAGCCGGCACCCCCGCGACAACAGCTATCAACCCAATCGTTGCCTGAATTGGGACGCCACTCCCCCAATGGGGCGCCTCACGTTCATGACGAGACCATCTTGCGCCCGCTGTACTGCGAATAAAAGCTTTTTACGATCATTCGTGAAAACTGTTTACCAACGCAAACAATACTTGCTTTGCCCATTCCAGCAATGCCCTGGTTACGACCTCCGGAGCGGCTCCGCTAAACCCCAGATCCCAAGTGGAGGTCGGTGATTCTTCTGTCCCGCCACGGGTGGCCCGGGTGCACCGTCGATATCACCACGCCCGCGTACCCATGCCTCTGCGTGCGCAGTGCACCTCGGACGTGCGGACAGCGCCTCCTCATGTGCGCTCGACCTGCATGTCCGCGTGCACATCCTTGCGATTCTTTCCCGTGGGGCGATCGTCGCGGCTGCGGGACGTCCCCCGGGCGGACCACCGGCGCCCTCAGGCGCCGCATCTCCGAACAACACATCTGGACGACACAAGGCGGCGGTTGCGACGACAGCAAGGCAACGCGGGGATGGCCTATTCTCCCGACGGCAGAAACTGCCTTCAGACCTGCAGGACAAGGGTTCTGGCGTCACCAAATACTCCTGGTGCGGCCCCCGATGCAGGCGTAGCATCGAACTCACGACGGGTTCGGGAGAGACTGATCCGAAGAGTCGGCAAAGAGATGAAAGCCGGCCGCGTTGGAGATAATGAGACGCGCTCAACGTCCTCCCGAGCCCGCCCTTTGCGTTCAGGGGCTCTGTTCGTTGCGACGGTACGTCGACACCGACCTCTAGAACCCACCCGTTGCGGTCGAGCTGGCCGGCGGCGCCGCGACTGCGCGTACGGACCGAGCGTGCCGTCAGCTCAGCGTCGGCGGCGGATGCGCCACAGCGCTGAAGCCGCGGCCGCACCCACTGACGCCCCGACGGCCAGCGCGAAGACGGCGAGCACCAGGTGCCGCGGGCGCTCCGACGCGATGAACGCCGCAAGCTGCATGCCCCCAGCGATCAGGGCCACCACCGCGAAGGCCACGGCGAGCAGAACCAGCACCTTCTGCGACATGTGTGCGGACCTCCCGTCGGCGTCGGACGTAGACGTCGTACCCGGAATGCTGCGGGCCTATTGCGGGCGCGCGGCAGCGAAGGGGTTGCAATAACCCTGCCTGACCCGGCGCGCCAGGACCCCAATCGGGCCCCGGCCGGGTGATGATACGGATGTGGCTGATGTTACGACTGTGACGAACGTTGACCCGGCGCCCGGGGCGCCCGCGGAGCCGACCGAGCCGACGGTGCAGGCCGCGTCCGCCCCTCCGGTTGATACCGCGACGTCCGCCCCTCCGGTTGATACCGCGACGTCCGCCCCTCCGGTTGATACCGCGACGTCCGCCCCTCCGGTGGAGACCGCGACGTCCGCCCCTCCGGTGGAGACCGCGACGTCCGCCCCTCCGGTGGCGATGGACACCTCAGCTTCCGTTCCACCCCCGTCGCCTCGGGCGTGGAAGGCGCCCAAGGCGCCACTCACCCGTCAACAGGCCGACGAAATGGGCCGTGCCGCCCTCAAAGCCGTGTCAACGATCGCCCATCTGCTCATCCGCCTCGGCCGTGGCGCGGCGCGCATCGTCGGGCAGGGGTGGCGCGTGATCGAAGCGGTGCCAGCAGCCCTGCAACTGTTCTTCGTCCTGGGCATCGGCTTGCTCCTGGGCATTGCCGGCGCGATCGCCCTGCAGAGCTCCCTCGGGTTGATCTGCACCGTCGTGGTGATTCCGGTGTCCTCGATCGCGCTGGGCGTGCTCGGGCAGCGCTGGTACACCGGCCTCGGCGGTCAGTCGGCGCGCCAGATCGACAGTCAGACCAGTGCGCCGACCACCTCGGACCTGCAACGGTCCGTCGAATACGTCGACCGAAAGCTCACCCTGGCCCTCACCTCGATCGGCACCGAACGGCACCAGCAGGCCCTGATCGCACTCTTCCAGGCCAAGACCGCCGTCGAACTCACGCTCGGAACGGAGCAGGACTCCGCAATCAACCTCGACCTGCCGCTGGCCGCCGACGACCACGCCCTGCGCCCGCGCATCCGCATGGGGGCGAAATCGCAGCTGCGAGAGGGCAGTTCCCTGGTGGCCTCATGAGCGCACCGACGATCACGGGGCAGGTCGCACTCATCGAGGATGATTTCACGCTGGTCCTCAACCGCGGCGCCGAGGCTGGCGTGCGGCCGGGCATGATCTTTGCCGTGCACACCGATGACGGGCAGGTGATCACCGACCCGGAATCCGGAAGGGAACTCGGCAGGCTGAGTCGGGAGACGCTGCAGGTGCGGGTGTTCGACGTGCAACCGCTGTTCGCCCGCGCACACACCTTCGTCAGAACCGACGACTTCCACGGGCTCCTCAACATCCCGTTTGTGGAGGAGAACGTCGTGACCGTGAACGTCGGCGATCATGTCGCGCTGGTGCGCGACGACGCGACGTTCCGTTCGTCGGAGCGCAACGCACAATAGCCACCGGGCCTGAGGTGAAGAAGTCCTGACCGACACTCACTGTTTGTCGCAGGCGACTCCGTCGCCGTCCCGGTCCAACTCATAGATGTCGTCTCCGAGCACCCTGATGGGACCCGAGACATATTCCGGCCCATTGCCGCTGCCGCCTGCGCATTCCACATCGCTGGCCACCGGCACACAGCCCGAATAGTTGGAGTCGCACTCCCCCTGCTGCGACATCGGTGGACGCGTCCACGTCGCCGCCTCTGGATCAGCGGCAGACATCGGTCCAGCGCCGATGCTCAGAGCCACCCCGATCAACACTGTTGTCAATACCCCCATGCGGCCGACACTAGAGCGGCCGGCGGGCGTGGCGCCGAAGATCAATGGAACGAATTCATGACACCAGCTCCGTCTCTCCGTCGACCATCCGGGCCTCACAACTCAGCCAACGCCGCGTGCAGCCGACCGTCGAGGTCGCCCCTGCCACTGGCGTACATCGGACCCGTCCCGTCGGTGAGCAGGCGGCGCAGCCGGGCCATACCCATCGCGCTGACCGGCAGCGGAGAATGCAGTCGCTGCACCACCGCGTCGATCGCGCCCTCGGCCGCAATGACATTGGCGCGGTGCACCGCAACTGTCGCCGGCCGGAGGGGTCGCGTTTGACGCGCTTGTACAGACACCCGGCGCAGTGTCCGGGCGACGCCGCAGCGCTCGCGATCCGAGGTGAGACGCGCCGCGTGCAGACCGAGTGCGTTCCCCGGCGCCACAGTGCATCCGAACGCCAGGGCCTCGTCGAAGCGACCGGCGAACAGCCGCACCATCAGCCGAGCGCGCCACGAGACTTTTTCACCAGTGCGGGCGGCCCAGCGGCCGTCGGGTGCGACCAGCGATTGAGTGGACACGTGAATCTCCCTTTGAATAACAGATTTGGACGATGTATCAGGTGTCGGTGGCGGCCGACTGACACGAAACCAGTCAACGCGCGATGAGCCCCGGGGAGCAGGCAGTGTTTCTCCTAGGTGCAATCGGGCCATCCTGATCGACCAACTGAACACCAGCAGTGAACGGTTCCGCGCCCTGTGGGCAGAGTACGACGTCAAGGGCCACGCCAGCGGACTGCTGCTGCTCAATCACCCCATCGCCGGCCCGCTCGACCTGTACTTCCTGCATCTGACACTGCGCGGAACCCAGAACACCATGGTGGTCTACTGGGCCCAGCCGGGCACCCCGTCGGTGGACGGGCTCAACCGGCTGAGGGATCTGGCCTGAGTCCGTCACACCGACATCGCCAGAAAGGTCATCGCCACCGCCACCAACGTGGTCGTGGAAATCATGGAAATGATTGAGCGCCAAACTATTTCGTCGCCAGAGTTCATTCTTTTCGGCACCACTTCATGGTCACAGCCCGCCGATTAGGCAACCAGGGCGAAAAACTACCAGCACCAATCCAGCCACCCACGGACATGAGAGAGCCCCGAAACTGCGGTGCAGGCTGTGGATTGGCGAGAGGACCAGCCGTGCAGGCAGTTTCGGGGCAGCCCCGGCGGCCGTCAGATCGCTACGGTCTCGATGACCGCGAATGCGCCGACTCGGCCGACGGCGGTACGGCGAAGTCCCGCCGACTCGAAGAGAGCGTCGGACTCAGCGATGTCGCGTTCCCGCCCACCCGTCATGACGAGCATGTTCGTTATCGGCGCCAGACCCGGATCACCCAGTTCTCCGACAGCGTGATCAACGACGATGATGCGTCCAGCGTCCCGCAGCGACGCACGGCAGTTCTTCAGGGATGCGTATGCTCGTGTCCTCGTCCCAGTCGTGCAGAACGTACTTGAGTACGTACAGGTCAGCGGGCGGGATGGGCGGTCCTGCAACCCGTCCCGGCGAGCAGCCCCTGCGCGTCGGGCACGACATGCGGCAGATCGAAGACGCCACCGCGCAGGGCATGGTTCGCCCGCATCAGTTCGCCGTCCGCACCGCCGATGTCCAAGGCCTGGTGCACGCCGTCGGTGTTGACCACCTTCGCGATTCACACCGTCGGAGGACGTCATCAAACCAGGTGACACAGAGGCACGGAACAGACGTCCAGTGGCGCCCCGATCGATGGACTCTAGTTCGGCAACCGCATCGGGGGTGTCAATGCCTGCATTCAAGCGGTCGGCCAGGTTGAACGTCGCAGCGGCACAAACAATCTGGGCCACCTAGAGTCCGGTGACCATGCCCATCATCTGGCCGCGATCCGCGTCAGTGACCGGCCTGGGATTCGTGGCCCGCACGGTGACCGGCAGCTCCTGCAGGCCTCGCATCAACGTGCTCGGACGGTACGTGAGAGAGCTGGTGGACGCCAGCCGGATGTCGTCGTAGCGGGACAACATTCGGTCGAGCGCGATCTCGCCCTCCATCCTGGCCAGCGGCGCACCCAGGCAGTGGTGGATGCCGTGTCCGAACGCGAGGTGCCGGTTGTCCGGCCGCGACACGTCGAACAGGTGGGGGTCTGCGAAGCGGAGCTCATCGCGATTGGCGCCGAGCAGACCGATCAACACCACCTCATTTGCCGGAATTACGATGTCGCCCAGGGGTATCGGTTCGGAGGTGAGACGTACTGTGGCGGTGTTGAGTGGACTCTCGTAGCGCAGAATCTCCTCCACGGCGACCGGCAGCAGGGTTCGGTCGGCGCGCACAGCCCGCAGCTGGTCCGGGTTCCGCAACAGGGTCAGGACGCCGTTGCCGATCAGGTTCACCGTGGTGTCGTATCCCGCGATGATGAGCAGGAACGCGGTGCCCAGCAGTTCCCCCTCCGACAGTCGGTCACCGTTATCCCGCTGATGGACCAAACTGCTCAGAACGTCGCCGTGTGGGGCGCTGCGTTTTGCCGCGACGATTGTCCGCAGCAGTGCGGTCAATCCGGTACGCGCAGTGCGCAGCTCATCCTGGTCGGTGCTGGTGAAGATCGGAACGACGAGCGACATGAATGCGTCCTGCGCGCCGGGAGGCACGCCGAGCAGTTCGCCGATCACGCGGACCGGGAGTGGTTGGGCATAGGCGCGCATGAGGTCGACGTCGCCCTGGAGGTCGATGTCGTCGAGCAGGTCGTCGGCGATCCGCACGATGGCCGGCCGCAGGCGTTTGACCGAGTGGGTGGTGAACGCCGCGGAGACGAAGCGGCGAAGACGAGTATGGTCCGGGGGATCCTTGAACAGCATGTTGTCGCCCAGAACCGACCCGATCGAGCGGTCCAAGTGGGGCGGGAGCAGCCGGGTTGCAGTCGGCCCGTCCTTCTTGAGCCTCGGGTCTGCAAGCAGGGCGCGGGCCTCCTCATATCGCGTCACCATCCAGACCCGGGCCCCACCCCACATCAACACCGGCTCAGCAGGGCCCTGCCGGCGCAACCGCTCGTAGACCACATGCGGGTCCTGGATGAATGAGTTGTCAAGAGTCAGCATGTTTTCGGACCTGCCTCGGTCGGGATCGGAACGTACCCAAACCAGGGTGTCGGCCGTATGCGCGCATAACCAGGGTGACCTGTTCCTAGCCTCGGGGGTGCCACTGCGAGGTTCGTTGTCAGGCGATCCGGTCAACTATCGTGACCCCGTTCGCCTTCTTAATGCTTCGGGACTGGGGTCGGCGCGCATGTCACTTCAGCCACTCAGAAACTTGAATTTTTCTCTGCCCCTTGGGTTTTACCTTTCACGTTTCCGCCCTGTTGCCACACGTCAAGATGCACGCTTGTTGACCTGGGCTTGAGAGACGGGATCGGCCCTACTTGTGGCCAGTTTGAGCAGTTGGGCGGCCAGCGCTTGGACCTGGCGCTGGGTGGCTGCGGGATTGATCAGGGAGGAGTTCTGGGCCAGGGCCACTTTGTGCTGCACCGCCACGGTTGGGTGGCCGATTGCGCGGTGAAATGGGGTTGCGGCGGTGTCGTGTTTCTTGGACACCTTGGCGCCATGGCGTGTGCGGTCGCCTCCACCACGGCCCTGCGCACAGCCAGCGTCAACCCCATCACTTGGGCCTACGCGCGCATGCCTGATGAGTCAACGCGCCAGCGATTTTTGTCAGTGCTTCGAACTAGTGTTCGGGTATGACTTCCGTGGCGGATCTCCTCTCAGAGTTGGAGTCCGTGCACGCCCGCCTCGCCACCGCGACCGTCGATGACCTCTCCGCACTGCAGGTGCTCACGGTGATGGAACGCCTACAGAAAGTCAGCTGGGCCGACGCGGCCGTCGACCACAAACTCATCACCCACTTGGAGGAACTCGGCCCGGAGGCACTCGGCGGCGACAAGGTCACCAAAGTCCTGACCCACCGCCTGCGGATCCCAGCCGAAGAGGCCCGCCAACGCGTCGCCGACGCCGCAGTGCTGAGTCCCCGCCGCGCCATGACCGGGGAACCGTTGGAACCGGTGCTGCCCAACGTCGCCGCACAGGTGGCCGAAGGCCGGGTGGGGCCCGCGCATGTGAAGAGTGTTCGCGAGTTTCTCAAGACACTGCCCGACCACGTCGATCTCAGCGCGCGCGTGGCGGCCGAATCCCTGGCCGCTGTTCACGCCTCGACGCTGGGTGTGCCCGACTTCCGCGCGGCGTTGAACCGGATGCTGCTCTGGCTCGACCCCGACGGCTCCTTCAACGACGCCGACATCCAACGCCGCCGCGGCCTCACCTTCGGCAAACAGGGACCTGACGGGCTCATCCGAGTCAGTGGACACCTCACCCCGGAGGCATGGGCAGTGTGGGAACCGGTGATGGCAACAAAGGCCGCGCCCGGCATGTGCAACCCCGACGACGAAAACCCCTGCCTATCAGGACGGCCCACCCAGGAACAGATCAAAGCCGATCAGCGCACCAAAGCTCAACGCCAGCACGACGCCCTCGTCGCCAGCGGCCGAATGATCCTGGCCTCGAAGAAACTCGGGAAACTCAACGGCCTACCCGTCACCGTCGTCGTCACCACCACCTTGAAAGAACTCCAATCAGGCGCGGGCTTCGGGATCACCGGAGGCGGATCCCTGCTGCCCATGCGAGACCTGATCCGCATGGCCAGCCACGCCTTCCACTACCTCTCGGTGTTCGACGACGACGGCCAAGCCCTGTATCTGGGGCGGGCCAAACGGATCGCCACCCCAGCCCAACGCCTGGTCCTGTTCGGCAAAGAACGCGGCTGCAGCGCCCCCGGATGCACCGCCTCGTTCTACCAATGCCAAGTCCACCACGCCGCCCAAGACTGGATCGAGGGTGGCGAAACCAACGTCAACGAACTCACCCTGGCCTGCGGGACCGACAACCGCAAAGTCGGACCCGAACCCGAAAAGTGGACCACGCGGATTCGGGATGACGGCCGCTGCGAATGGATTCCACCACCGCACCTCGACAACGGCGGCCCCCGGGTGAATGACTACCACCACCCGGAAAACCTCCTCGCACCACCCGACACCGAGGACAGCGGACCCGACCCCGGCTGACGGGAGGGGAACGAACGCGGCCCCGGCCCCGGTTGCCAGGTGGCCGTGGAGCCGGCCTCGACGCTGGTTGCGGGAGGACGGCGCACGCGGCCCCGGCCCCGGTTGCGGGAGGACAGCGGACGCGACCCCAGCCGGCGGGGGACCAACACCGCCGACAGAGAACCAACACCGCCGACAGAACAGTCCGGGGGCCGATGAGCCGAACCCCCGTGCAGCAACACCGGAAGCGGGCCGGACCCGGATATGCAGAGCACCAACCGCCCCGATCGCGGCCGAGCAGCCTCAGCCGCGGCGGGGAAACGGTCCCGATGACCTTGCAGCCGAATCTCCACGCCCCCGAGTACGCCGGTGTAAGACAGACCCATGACCAGTCCGCACGCCCGCGCGTCGCGCGAAGCTGGGTGGTGACCTGATGTGCCGCCTGTTCGGGTTGCACGCCGGCCACCCCGTCACCGCGACGTTCTGGCTGCTCGATGCCCCAGACAGCCTGTCCGCGCAGAGTAGGCGCAATCCCGACGGGACCGGTCTGGGCGTGTTCGAGGCCGACGGCACCCCCGTGGTTCGCAAGCAGCCGATCGCCGCATGGCGCGACCTCGCCTTCGCGGCCGAGGCCCGTGAGATGACGGGGACGACGTTCATCGCCCACGTCCGCTACGCCACCACCGGAGCCACCGCGGAGGCGAACACCCATCCGTTCCTTCAGGACAATCGGATCTTCGCGCACAACGGCATCGTGGAAGGACTGGACATCCTCGACGCCCGGCTCACCCAACTCGGTGCCGCCGACCTCGTCCGGGGAGACACCGATTCCGAGCGGGTCTTCGCGCTGATCACAGCGTCCATCAGGGGGCACGGCGGCGATGTCGGCGCCGGGTTGGTGGAGGCACTGCACTGGCTGCGGGAGAACGTCCCGATCTATGCGGTCAACGTGCTGCTGGCCACCGTGACTGATCTGTGGGCGCTGCGCTATCCCGACACCCACGAGCTTTACCTGCTTGACCGGACCGCCGGCGGTCACGGCGAATTCGCCATGCGCAGCACACGAATAACGGCGGGCAGTGCGCACCTGCACGACGCACCCTCGGCAATCTTCGCCACCGAACCGATGGACGACGGACGGTGGCAGCTGATGGAGTCCGGCGAGCTGGTCCATGTGGCCGCCGATCTGACGATCACCCGTCGCACGGTCCTGCCCGACCCACCGGTGCACCAGCTCACGATGTCCGACCTCAGTCCCAACATGGTGCAGTCACAACACCCGCCAGCCTGACGCAGGCGTCGACAGCATTGCCCATCGCCGGGCAGACCGTCGTCAGGAATTGAGCGCGTCAGCCTCCGCACGAGCGGTGGCAGCGTCGAGGCAGGCCGCCGCGGCCTCCTCGACGGCACTGTCGGCGAACCAGATGGCGGCCAGAGCGTACGCCTCAGCGTCCTCTGCGTGCCGTTCGGCGGCCTTCGCGTCGTGTTCCTCCTTCTTCTGCGCGATGTTTGACCGCACCTTGTCGATGTGGGCCTTCCATTGGCTGCGGAGTTCTACCCACTGCGACGAGATCCTTTCTCCGGTGTCGTCGGCCTTCTCCTTGACGTGCTCCGCGGCCGACGCGGCACGTTCGCGCGCCGCGGCGGCGTCCGCCTTCAGTTCTGCCTTCTCATGGCCCGCGGAGGCCTTGAGTCTGCTCGCTGATTCCTTTGTCCTTTCAGCGAGTGCATCGAATTTTTCGCTCAGACGGTTGTCGGCCATGCGGTGCTCCTGACTCAGACTGTCGGCTCTGATGAGCGGAGCCGCTACCGCTCCAGCGTGGCACTGTCGAACGGGCCCGGACCACACACGAAACAATGACGTTTCAATCCTGCCGCCCTCCGGTGCGGTGATCAGGGGTCACGTTGCGCGACAGCGGAACCCACATCTCGCGGGGCGCGGGTTGCTGCGACGACGGGAATTCCTCCAGGTCACCGGCACCCGACGGGTGCGCATCCCACTCGGCGAAGGTCAGCGGCGACTGGATCCACGCGCGCAACAGGCTGTACGTCGCCCGCATCGACTCGATGTGGGTCCGCTCCCAGCCATGGCTGCCATCGACACCGAAGCCCACCAGCGCGGCCCGGGTGTTGGCGCCGGCTTCGATGGCCGCCGCCACATCGGAGCGGTAGTAGCGGAACACGTCCCGGGTGTACGGAATGTGATGGTGGTCGGCGAGGCGGCACAGGTTCCGGGTCAGGTGATAGTCGTAGGGACCGTGCAGATCCGACATCGGGACCGTCACGGCGTCCTCCCGGGAGTTCTGCGTGGGCGCGCACACCGCGTTGTCCACCGAGATCATCTCGGCGATGTCCGGCGGAAGACCGGTGCTCGCGCCGTACCCGACCTCTTCGGCGATGGTGACCATGATCGCGGTGCGGTGCGGCAGTTCCACCGCATTGTCGGTGAGATGCTTGAGCAGCGCGAGGACGACGGCGACGCCCGCCTTGTCGTCGAGGTGGCGCGAGACGATGTATCCGTCCTCGGTCAGCACGGGGTTGGCCATCAGCGGCGCGTAGTCACCGATTCGGATGCCCAGTCGGGTCAGGTCTTCACGGCAGGACACCCTGCGGTCGACACGGACTTCGACGTGGTCCCAGTCGGTGGGCTGAGTGTCGACCTCGTCGCCGAAGGCGTGACCGCTTGCCTTGAGCGGCATGATCGTTCCGGTGATGAACGCGTCGGTGTCCTCGCTGAGGATCCGCACCCGGGCGCCGGCGGCGAAGCGCGCCGAGAAGGTGCCGACGGGAATCACCTCGAGGCGGCCGTTGTCCTTGAGCCCTCGGACCATGCAGCCGGTGGTGTCCGCGTGGACCACCAGCGCTCGGTCGGTGGTCGCCGATCGCCCGGGGTATTCGGCGATCAACGCGCCGCGCCGGGTCAGCGAGAACGAGAGGCCGAACCCCTCGAACACCTCGCCAATGAGCTTCATCACCGCGTCGGTGCGCCCCGTCGGGCTCGGTGTCTGCAGCAGTCTGAGCAGGGTGTCGACCATCCAGGTGCTGTCGGCTTCGGACATGTCCGCGTCTCCGAGCATGACGTCTCCTCTGCGACCGGGAGCCCATCGAGTCAGCCATGGGTCGCCGGTTGCGCCGGGGAACGAGGACCCCGAGTCCGAGCCTAACGGCGGCGGGTCGGGGTTCGTGGCAGTTCCTGGTGACGTTTCGGCTGATCCCTTCGGAAGTTCCGATTTCATGTGGCCGCAAGACTTTCTGTCGCGGACACCGCCGCGGCGGGCTTCGACCTCGCGGCCGGTCAGTCCACCGTCCACGCACCCGTCGAGATCGGTGACCGTGACTTCGTCGCCGACTGAAGGGCCGGGTCACGGCGGAGCGCGTGCGGCTAGAACGACTCCTCGGGCAGGTCCATCGCATCGAGGCTGACCGACTCGACGACCGTGCGGTCCGAACTCAGCCGTGGGAGCACCGACTCCGCGAAGAACGTCGCCGTGGTGACCTTGCCGGTGTAGTACGCGCGATCCTTCTCCGACGGCCCCGCGTCCAGCGCGTCGAGGGCAACCTCCGCCTGGTACAGCAGCAGCCACCCGATGAGCACATCGCCGACGGCCAGCAGGAAGCGCACCGACTCAAGCCCCAGCCGGTAGAGCTGACGGGAATCCTGTTGGGAACCCATCAGATAACCGGTCATCGCGGCCACCATCGCCTGCAGATCGCCGAACGCGACAGTCAGCAGTTCCCGCCCCCTGGCGAGCTCAGGCCGGGCCGATTCGCGATCCAGGAAGCCTTGGATCTGGCCCGAGACGTGAGCCAGCGCTCCCCCCTGGTCACGGGCGATCTTGCGGAAGATGAAGTCCTGCGCCTGAATCGCCGTGGTGCCCTCATACAGCGAATCGATCTTGGCATCGCGGATGTACTGCTCGATCGGGTAGTCCTGCAGGAACCCCGACCCTCCGAAGGTCTGCAGCGACTCCGTGAGGCACTGGTAAGCGCGCTCGGACCCGACGCCCTTCACGATCGGCAGCAGCAGGTCGTTCACGCGGTGGGCCATGTCCGCGTCCGCACCCGAGACGATGGCAGCGGCCGCCTCGTCCTGGTGGGCCGCGGTGTACAGGTAGAGCGCCCGCAGACCCTCGGCGTAGGACTTCTGCACCAGCAGTGCCCGACGCACGTCGGGGTGGTGCAGGATGGTGACCCGCGGCGCCGTCTTGTCCGTCATCTGCGTCATGTCGGCGCCCTGCACCCGGGTCTTGGCGTACTCGAGTGCATTCAGGTAGCCGGTCGACAGCGTTGCGATGGCCTTGGTGCCCACCATCATTCGCGCGTACTCGATGACTTTGAACATCTGCGCGATGCCGTTGTGCACGTCACCGACCAGATACCCGACCGCAGGAGTGCCGTGCTGACCGAAGGTCAACTCACACGTCGCGGACACCTTGAGCCCCATCTTGTGCTCAAGCCCGGTGACGAACACACCGTTGCGCTCACCGGGTTCGCCGGTCTCGGGATCCGGCAGGTACTTGGGGACGAAGAACAGGCTCAGCCCCTTGGTGCCGGGCCCAGCGCCCTCGGGACGGGCCAGCACCACGTGCATGATGTTCTCGAACAGGTCGTCAGAGTCACCTGAAGTGATGAAGCGCTTCACACCGTCGAGATGCCAAGTGCCGTCGGGCTGTTCAACCGCCTTGGTGCGCCCGGCGCCCACGTCCGAACCTGCGTCGGGTTCGGTGAGCACCATCGTGGCGCCCCAGTTGCGTTCGGCGGCCATTGCGGCCCAACGCTTCTGCTGCTCGTTGCCGATCTGGTAGAGAATGTTGGCCAGGACAGGCCCTGCCATGTACATGAACGCGGCCGGCTGTGCGCCCAGGGGAAGCTCGTTGATGGCCCACGCCACCATGGCCGGCGCTGGGACGCCGCCGACCCCTTCCAACAGTCCGATGCGGAACCACTCACCCTGCTGCCACGCGCGGAACGAGGTCTTGAACGCCTCGGGGAGCGTGACGATGTGAGTATCGGGATCGAACGTCGGCGGATGCCGATCGCCTTCGGCGAACGACTCGGCCAGCGGTCCCTCGGCCAGGTGCGCCGCCTCAGCAAGCATCTCGCGGACCGTCGGCCCGTCGAGGTCCCCAAACTCCCCGGTGGCCAGCACCTTCTCCAGGTCGAGCACCTCGAAGAGGTTGAACTCGAGATCACGCACGTTGCTCTTGTAGTGACCCATGATCGTCGCCTCACCTGCGGATACGCCATCTGCGAACCGAAGCCTAGTCCTGTGTACCCGTCAGTAACCGCGAAATGGACGGGCCCGCGAGCGGGCCGCCCGGCTGCGTGGGCCGCCCGGACGCCCACCCACGATGTGGCGTGGGAGTCCGGCTGGAGACTGGAGGTGACTACGACGTCATGACCCGCCCGTGGCACCCGGTCGGTGTTTCTCCTCGGCGACGACCTGATACCAGGCGTGCGGTGCGTAGTACTCGTCCCACTGCGCCGGTTCACTGAACGACAGCCTGAGGACACCGTTGTCGAGGAACTCGTAGGTGTCGTCGTTGCCGTACTCCCCCGGCTGTTCGCTGCGTTCGAACTTCACTCGAAATGACATACCGCGAGCGTGACACGATGGCTGCCCCGGGGAGGGCGTAACGGCCGCGCCGTCCTTTTTGGGTCACTGAGCGGTTCAGCCTGCCGTACGCCGCGGCACGATCATCGTCGGCACCGGCGCATGACGGAGGATCCTCGCCGCGGCCGAGCCCAGGAACACCTGGGCGGCCGGACCTGCCGCCCCCGAGCCGAGCACCAGGACGTCCCCGGCATTCCACTCCACGTCCTCGACCGCGTCACGCCACGTCACCCCGGCCCCGATCACCACCTCGGCCGCGAGGACCCCGACGCCCGAACGCACCGTCTGCAACTGGGCGGCGATGTTCTCCTGCGTCCGCCGAGCCCACTGGTCGACGACGAGGCCTTCGGCCGACGTTTCGATGGATCCGGCCAACATGGCCACCGGTCGCACGGTGAAGGACGCGATGCGCAGGCTCACCGACCAGCGCTCCGCGAGTTCGGCCGTCGTCGCGACCAGTCCGACCTCGTCCGCCTGCCCGCCGTAGGCCACCGTCAACCGCTCGATCCCGGCGCTCTGTGGCGGATAGCCCCGCGGCGCGATGGCCACGGGGACGGCGGCGGTGTGGACCAGCCGGTCGGTGACACTGCCCAGGGCGATCCTGCCCCCCAAGCCCGAGGATGACGAGCCGACGACCACCATGTCCGCGTTCATCTCCGCCACGAGTTCGCTCAGGCCCGCCGGCACGGAGGTGGCCTGATGCACCATCGCCCACACGTCGAGGTCTTCGGGCAGCGTGTCGACCAGTGCCCGCAGCGACCTCAGGGCCTGCACGCCGACATAATCCAGGTAGTCGCCCTCGAGCGGATCCAGGCTGCGGGGCCAGTACCCCTCGACGACCGCGGCGGCGACGACCCTCTCCCCCGTGCACCTGGCAAATTGGGCCGCCAGATGCAGGGGTGCCGGTGCGTGACCGGCGGCGCTGAACGCCGCGATGATCGTCATCGTGAAACCCATTTCCCGGCAACCGACTTCGCGACGACGTGCGTCACCGGCACGTCGAACTGGAGGCGGGCCCGTTCCACGACGTCGGAGCGTTGCCAGACGGAGAACTCCGGCGGCAGGGTCGAGATGACGATCTGGTCTGGCCCGAATCTCTCGACGGCATCGGCCAGCGCGCGAAGCGGACGGTGATCACCCAGTTCGCCGTCCACGTCCCGGTTCTCGTTGCGCAGCGCGGTCAGGGTGATCTCGAGTCGGGCGCTCGCAGCCTCCTGAGTGGCCTCGGAGACGTCTCGTGGCCCGTGCGTGGCCGCGGCCCCGGTGTCGATGGGGTTGGCCGGCACCACCACCAGGTACTGGGTGTCCTGGTCGGCGCCGATCCGGTTGAGTTCGGCGAGCAGTTCGTTGGAGTCGACGGTCTGGTTTGCCAACACCAGCACTCGATGTGGCCTGCCGCCCGGCACGTCGTCGGTGCGCTCCGGGCGCCTCCTGACGAACCATTTGTTGGCGGCGTAGAGCAGCAGCACCACCGCCCAGGAAAACAGGCTGAGCACCAGTTGGGAACGCAGCGCGGGGTCGATGAACATCTGCACCAGGATGGCGAGGATCCCCAGCGCGGTCAGCGCGGACAGCACTGGGAAGAACCACATCTTGACGCGCAGTTCCTCCTCCGGCGTGCGGCGACGCAGCACGATCTCGGAGACCGCGATCAGCAGGTAGACGAAGAGGATGATGGCGCCGCTGGAGTTCAGCAGGAACGCGAAGATGGTGTCCGGGGAGGCCGCCGCGGCGATCACGCAGAGGAATCCGACCACCGAGGACGCCAGGATCGCGTTGGCCGGGACGCCCCGCCTGGTCACCTTCACCAGTGCCCCCGGGGCTTCCCGGCGCGCCGCGAGCACGAAGAGCATCCGCGATGCGGTGTACATGCCCGAATTCAGGCAGCTCAGGACGGCAGTCAGCACCACCGCATTCATCACGTGGTCGGCATACGGGATGCCCATGGTGGTGAAGGCGGCGACAAACGGTGAGGCCGCCACACTGTCGTCGTTCCAGGGAACGATGAGCACCAGCAGCAGCACCGCGCCGACGTAGAAGAGCAGGATTCGCAGGATCACCGAGTTGGCGGCTTTGGCCACCGCGCGTTCGGGATCCTGTGACTCGGCTGCCGCGATGGTCGCGATCTCCGCGCCGACCATGGAGAAGATGACGGTCACGATGCCGACGGTGATCACGCCGAAGCCCAGTGGCATGAAGCCGCCGTGACTGGTCAGGTTCGAGAAGTCCGCTGACTTGCCGGGCCACAGGCCGAACACGAATGCCGCACCCAGTCCGATGAATCCGATGATCGCGGCCACCTTGATGCCCGCGAACCAGAACTCGAACTCGCCGTAGGAGGCCACCGAGAAGAGATTGGTGGCCGTCATCAGCACCATGAAGACCAACGCGGACAACCACAGCGGGACGTCGATCCAGTATTGGATGATCTTGGCCCCGGCGATCGCCTCGAAGCCGACGACGATGACCCAGAAGTACCAGTACAACCAGCCGACGGAGAATCCCGCCCACCCGCCCAGGGCGTTGCGTGAGTAGTCCGCGAACGATCCCGTGGACGGGTTGGCCACGGCCATCTCGGCCAACATTCGCATGACCATGATGATCAGCACGCCGGCCATGCCGTAGGTGATAAACGCTCCTGGTCCGGTGTCGCCGATGACCACGCCGGATCCCACGAACAGGCCGGCGCCGATAACCCCGCCTATGGCGATCATCGTCAGCTGGCGTTGGCTGAGGGCCTTCTTGAGAGTGGGTGCCGCGCTCATGAGAACCTCCGACGCCGATGAGAACCCCGCGCGACGGGAATACCCAAAGTTGGGTCAGCCCATTCGGTTGTTTGCGGTCGGAAACTTCGACTGAGCCGGCATCGCGATCCCGTCTGGGTCGGAGCCCGGGCGACATAGCCTGCAGGGGGTGGCAGAAGCCGCCCGCGACTGACGGGGGACGTGATGACAGGGAACCGTCTGGAGAACAAGCGAGTCGTCGTCACCGGCGCGGCCAGCGGGATAGGACGCGCGGCGGCCGAGCTGATGGCCGGTGAGGGCGCACGGGTGCTCATCGCCGACCTCAACGCCGACGCGGCGGCCCAGGCCGCCGCCGAGATCGGCGCCGGGGCGATCGGAATCGCGGTGGATGTACTCGACGAAGCGTCGCTGGCGGCCATGATCAGTCGCGCCGTCGCCGACTTCGGTGGCCTCGACGTGTTGTGCAATCACGTGGGCGGCAGCAACCCGCGCAAGGACCTCGACCTGCTGCACCTCGACCTCGCCGAATGGGACCGCACCATGGCACTCAACGCGCGCAGCACCGTGGTCGCCTCCCGGTTGGCGCTGCCGCACATGTTCGACGCGGGCGGGGGCTCGATCATCAACACCGTCTCGGTTGCCGGCCTGGTCGGGGACACCCTGCAGTGCGCCTACGGGGCCGCCAAAGCCGCCGTCATCCGGCTCACCCAGTACATCGCGACGCAGTACGGACGGAAAGGGGTGCGCTGCAACGCAGTCGCGCCAGGTGCCGTCATGACTCCCGCGCTGCGGGACAATCTGGCCGCCGAGGTCATTGCCGACATTCGCAGCGACAACGCGCTAGACCTGATCGGCACCCCGGAGGACATCGGTTGGGCCATGGTCTATCTCGCGTCCGATGAATCCCGCTACATGACCGGACAGACCCTGGTGCTCGACGGCGGACTCACCGCGCAGAGCCCGATCGCGGCCAGTCGCCGCAAACTCCTCGATGACTGAGCGGGCCCGGTCCTGGTTGGCCGCGGCTGTGGCGCTGGTCCTGCTGACCGGGCTGACCGCGTGCTCCACCCCTGCGCCCGAGCCCGAACTGCGGGCCGGTCAACTGCTCACCGCACGTCCGCTGACCACGGCCGCGGCGCTGCCCAGCGCCGCAGGAACCCGGCTGATCACCTATATCTCCGACGACTCACACGGCGAACCCATCGTCGTGTCGGGCACCGTGTCCGTCCCGAAAACCGATCCGCCCGACGGCGGCTGGCCGGTGATCAGTTGGGCGCACGGAACCACCGGCTACGCCGACACCTGCGCTCCGTCGGCCGACACCGCCGACGGTCTGGTCCACGACTACGTCGACGTGGTCCGGCCCATGCTCGACGGTTGGCTGGCGCGCGGGTTCGCCGTCGTGCAGACCGACTATCAGGGGCTGGGCACTCCCGGCGGGCATCCCTACGTCGACGGCATCAGCGAGGCGCACACCGTCACCGACATCGTCCGGGCGGCAAGGCATCTCGACTCCGGAATCGGCGCCCAGTGGCTGGCGGTCGGACACAGCCAGGGCGGGCAGGCGGTGCTGTTCACCGCACAGGAGGCCCCGGAGCGCGACCCCAACCTCGACCTCAAAGGGGTGGTGGCGCTTGCGCCCGGTGGGGTGGACCTCGGCCAGGCCATCGACCTGCTCCGCGCGGGGCGGCCCGAAGTCGAAGCCAGTCAACGGTTTCTGCCGCTGCTGGTGCTGGGGGCAGCAGTCGTCGATCCGTCGGTGGATCCCGACGCGATCTTCACCCCCCAGGCCCGTCCGCTGCTGACCGCGGCCCGCACCGCGTGCGTCGCCCAGATCAACGCCGTGCCCACGGTGCCGGCGTCACAGGTGCTGGCACCGGATACCGACCTCACCGGACTGCACACCTATCTGCAGCGCCAGGATCCGGTTCAGCTCACCCCACGGGTGCCCGTGATGATCGGGCAGGGCACCGCCGACACCGCGGTGTCCCCGGCCGGGGTCGACATGTTGACCCGAGCGCTGTGCGGCAGGGATGTCACGGTGGATTACCGGGTGTACCCCGGGCAGGACCACCGTGGTGTCATCGCCGCCGCCGACGAGGACATGCAGGACTTCGTGGGTGCCGCGATGGCTGGGGAATCGCCGGGGAACTGCCCGGGGTGAGTTCCGGTCAGTCGCGTTTCGCCTCGTAGCGCAGCAGGACCGTGCCGCAGGGGAAGGTGCGATTCTCCAACAGCCGCAGCGACATCCACGACGGCAGGGTCGGGAAGAAGGGTGTGCCGCCGCCCACCGCGGTGGGCGCGAGCAGGATTCGGTACTCGTCCACCAGTCCGGCCTGCACGATCGGTGCGGCCAGCGTCGCGCCAGCCACCTCGAGCCTGCCGTCGGTGTCGGCTTTCAGCCTCCGCACCACCTCGACCGGGTCGCCGCGTTCCAGGCGGGAGTTCCAGTCGACGGACTCCAGGGTGCGCGAGAACACCACCTTGGGCATGTTGCACCAGATCTGCGCGAAGTCGAGGATCATCGGGGTGGCGTCCGGGTCCTGGTCGGCGGTCGGCCAGTAGGCGGACATCAGTTCGTAGAGCCGCCGCCCGTAGAACGCGCACGCGGTCTCCCGCTCGAAGTCGTTCCAGTACTGGTGCACCTCCTCGCTCGGATCGGACCAGTCGATGCTGCCCTGCGCGTCGGCGATGTAGCCGTCCACCGACACATTGAAGCCATAGATGAGTCTGCCCATGCAGATAAGACTGCATGGGCAGCTGGAACTCATCGCGAAGACAGGGCGATTGCGGTGGGCCGAGGGGTGGCGATCACCGAACGCGCGGCGGTTGACTGTGAATACACAACACGATGGTGCTCTAACTGGGCCCAGCCGGGATCCCCCTCGGCGGATGCGCTCAGCAGGTTGGCCGAGGCCAGCTGAGGCGGCGGAAATTTCGGCATCACGTCAGGCCGCGACCGCTTCGATGACGGCGAACTGGCCGCTGGGGGCCACCCTGGTGCGGCGAAACCCGGCCGAGGTGAGCAGGGCGTCGAACTCGGCGATGTCGCGTTCCCGCCCACCGGTGACGACCAGCATGTTCATGTCCATGATCGGCGCCAGTCCCGGTTCGACCAGCTCCCCGACGAGGTGGTCCACGATCACGATGCGGCCACCCTGCTGCAGCGAGGCACGACAGTTCTTGAGGATCCGGAGGCAGCTGTCGTCGTCCCAGTCGTGCAGCACGTACTTGAGCACGTACAGGTCCGCGGTCGGGACGGATTCGAAGAAGTCACCTCCGATCGCGGTGAAGCGGTGCTGCAGTCCATCCCTGCGTGCGGCCTCCCGCGCGTCGGGCACCACGTGGGGCAGGTCGAAGACCCCGCCGCGCAGCACCGGGTTGGCCCGCATCATCGCCCGGATGACTTCGCCGTCCGCGCCGCCGATGTCCAGGGCCTGGTGGACGCCCTCGGTGTCGATCACCGTCGCGATCTCGACAGCCTCGGGCGCAGTGAGGTTGGACATCGCCGCGGTGAAGGCGGCCGCCTCCTCAGGTTGAGTCGCGTAGTAGTCGAAGATCGTCTCGGTCCCGTGCGCAGCGTTGATCTGCCTGGCTCCGCCGCGGACAGCGTCGAGAAACCGTCCCCAGGGCAACCAGTGGCCGGGCGCGGACAGGGCAACGGCGAAGCCCCGCAGCGATGCCGAATCGCCGTCGAGCAGAGTGTTGAGCAGAGACGTACCCGCGAAATGCACGCCGTCGGTGGACGTCACCAGACCCAACGCCGCGCAGGCGCGGAGCAGACGCCTGGTGGCATCCGGATCGATGGACTCGGCGTCGGCAATCGCCTCGGGCGTGTCAGTTCCGGTCGCCAGGTGATCCGCCAGGTTGAATGTCGCGGCGGCACAAACGATCTGGGTCACCCAGTATCCGGTGATCATGGTCATCATCTGGTCGCGATCTCCGGCGGTGACCGGTGCCGGATGCGTGGCCGGCAGCGCCTGCATGCCCCGCATCAGCGTGCTCGGACGCGACGTGAGCGGGCCGGTGCGCCCCACATCAACACCGGTTCGGGCGGTCCCTGCCGGCACCTCCGCTGGTAGCGCACGTACGGGTTCTGGATGAATGAGTTGCCAAGCGACAGCATTTCTTCGGGCCTTCCTCGGTCAGTGTCGGAACGTACCCGAACCAGGGTGTCGGCGGTCTGCCCGCACAACCAGGGTGAACTGTTCCTAGTCTCAGGGCTGCCAGTGTGAGTTCGGTTATCCGGCGAACCGGTTGACGCACCCCACGAGTGGATGTGTCGTCGTCTCTGGATCTGCCGTCGACTCGGGCTGAGGGGGCCACAGCGGCTGCGGCACCTCGACGCCGAACGGTGCATCCCAGCGGTTTCGGGATGAAACCTCCTGCACTGGACGCCGGTTGGCGGCGACGCCCCACTTTCCTCGCGGATAGCCCAGGGCCAGCATCGCCGACATCTTCCAGCCCTGCCCGACCGGGACACGCAGCAGCTCGTTCACGCGGTCTTCGACGTTGCGGAGCACCATCGTCATCACGCCGCCGACACCTTCGGCCCGGGCGGCGAGCAGCAGGCTCCAGATCGCCGGATAGATGTTGGCGCCGCCCAGATCGTCGATGGCGAAGACGAACATCAACAGGGGCAGCTCTTCGAAATGGTCGGCCAGGTAGTCCCCCGAGCCCTTCATCCGGCGCATCGTCTCGGCGTGAGCGGTTGGGTCTGAGCCGGGCGCCGGCGCGGCCATCGGGCCAGAACCGTTCTCGTACTTCTGGTATTCGATGGCGCGGGCCTGCCGGAACAGATGGGCGAATTCGCGGATGAGGGTCGGATCGTCCACGGCCACAAAGTGCCAGCGTTGGGTGTTGCCCCCGGTGGGGGCGCGCACCGCCGCGTCGAGGATGCGGGCCTGGGTCTCAAGCGGAATCGGATCCGGCCGCAACCGCCGCATCATCCTGGTGGTGTAAAGGGCTTCATGAATGTCCATCGTCGTGCTCCCTACTCGGGCCAACTGTTGTTCACGATGAGAGCGACGAAATCCTGCCGCTGGAACGTGGGGTCGAAGTGCGCCAGCACGTCGTCGTTCATCGTCCCGAAAGTGCTGTCGGGCCGGTGTTTCATGCCGTCGTTGAAGGCCGCCAGGATGCGGTTCTTGAAGTCGGGACGCGGGTGGGCGGCGGTCACCGCGGCGATGGCCTCCGGTGCGAGTTCATCTCGACCCAGGCCGATCACGTCGGTTTCGACGCCGGCGTTGACCAAGGCGATCTCGGGCTCAAGGAACTGCGGCACACCAGGCGTGGTGTGTAGTGCGATGCCCAGCCACACCTTCCGCGCGTCGGCTTCGTCGACGCCGTGCTGAAGCAGGAAGTCGCGTGCCGCGTTGGCGCCGTCGACTTCGAAGCGCAGCTGCGAGGTGCGGTAGCGCTCGGTCAGGCCCAGGTCGTGGAACATCGCCGCGACATAGAGCAGTTCGAGATCGGGCGCCACGCCCAAGCGCTGCCCCCGCAGCGCGCCGAACAGATACACGCGGCGCGAATGGTCGAAAAGTAAGTCGTCTTCGGCGTCGCGGATGAAGTCGGTCGCCTCACGCACCAGCGCGCTGTCGGGGATCGTTATCCCGGCGACCGAGTGAATCGATTCGATACTCATGATCAACCTCCCTGAGTTGGACTCTTACGATCAAGTCAACGCAGGTGGCGCCCGGTTCACCTACGGCTATTGCGCCGTTCGGCCCACAGAATGCGACACAATGGCGCTGTGGCAGCGGGGGGACGCTCGCGGGTAGTGGTGATCATCGTCTTCGACGACGTGACGCTGCTGGATGTCGCCGGTGCGGGCGAGGTCTTCGCCGAGGCCAACCGATTCGGCGCCGACTATCGGATCAAGGTCGCGTCGGTGGACGGGCAGGACGTGAGGACGTCGATCGGGATCCGGCTGGGGGTCACCGACAGCATCGGGTCCATCGAATCCGCCGACACGGTGCTGGTCGCCGGCAGCGATGCCCTCCCCGCCCGGGCGATTGATCCGGCCCTCGTCGAGGCGGTGAAGACGCTGGGTGGTCGCACCCGGCGGCTGGGGTCCATCTGCACCGGGTCGTTCATCCTCGCGCAGGCCGGCCTGCTCAGCGGCCGCCGCGCGACGACGCACTGGCAGAACACTCGTTCGCTGGCGCGGGCCTTCCCCGACGTCACGGTCGAGCCGGACGCGATCTTCGTTCGCGACGGTGACCTCTTCACCTCCGCCGGAATCTCCTCGGGTATCGACCTCGCCCTCGCGCTGGTCGAACAGGATCACGGCACCGACCTCGTGCGCGATGTGGCCCGCTGGTTGGTGGTCTATCTCAAACGCGCCGGTGGGCAGTCACAGTTCTCTGCGCTGATCGAGGCCAACCCACCCCCGCAGTCCGCCCTGCGAGTGGTCACCGAGGCGATCGCCGCCGATCCCGGCGAAAACCACAGCGTCCGAAGCCTAGCCGCGCGAGCATCTTTGAGCACGCGGCAGCTGACCCGGCTGTTCCGGGCCGAGCTCGGGATGACACCCGCGGACTACGTCGAGATGGTCCGAATCGACGTCGCTCGCGCCGCCCTGGACGCGGGCCGCACCGTCACCGACACCGCGCACCTGGCGGGGTTCGGCAGCACCGAAACCCTGCGGCGGGCATTCGTCGAACATCTCGGGGTCCCGCCGAAGGTGTATCGGGACAGGTTCCGCAGCGCCATTCGGACGTGAAGGCGCTGGTTTGGTGACGTGCGGGCGTATGGCTTTCGTGCGTCTTCCTGCGCAGTCGTGTTTGGCGATCCCCCGCGTCGAGAAGGCATCCGGCATAGGTGTGTGTCTCGGGTCCGGTGTGGGTCTGGAACGTGAGTCGTGCCCATCCCCCCGATTATGGGTACGGCGCGACTCCGCCGTAGCGACTGAGATTCGGCCTGGTTATGCGGCAAGGAGCATGCACGGGCCGATGGCCGGGGGATTCCTGCGGCGTCGCCTGTCGCGCGAGCGACGGAGCGTTCGCCGGTCGGTCGCCGCTGCGCGATCGGTTCAGCGCCTTGACGCGCAGCACACCACCACGCGCCCTCGACGGGTCGGTGTTGAAATAGACGGATGCGACTCCCCCTGAAGGTGGCCGCTGTGGCCGCGGCTGTGTTCATGGCCACCGTTGCGACTGGGCCGGGCGCCGCGGCGCAGTCGGACCCGACCGCACCACCGGAGTTCGTCTCGCTCAGCGATGTCGATTCCACGATCCTGCTGGACATCCGCTACGCCACACCACACAACTTCAGCGGTGAACCGGTCGACGGGTACGAGGCACCGATGTGCATTCTGACCCGTCCGGCGGCCGACGCCCTGCACCGCGCACAGGAGGAGTTCCTGGCACAGGGCTATTCCCTGAAGATCTACGACTGCTATCGCCCGCAGCGCGCCGTGAACGAATTCGTCAACTGGGCAGCTGATCTGGCCGACCAGCGAATGAAAGCAGAGTTCTATCCGCGAGTGGACAAGGCGCGGCTGTTCGACGACGGCTACATTGCCGACAAGTCCGGACACAGCCGAGGCAACACTGTGGACCTCACCCTGGTCCGCCTGCCGGCGGCGCCTACCGCGCCCGACACCCCTGGCCTACCGCTGGTGGACTGTGCGGCACCGCAGCCCGAACGCTTCCCTGACAACAGCATCGACATGGGCACCGGCTACGACTGCTTCGACACCCTCTCGCACACCCTGGACCCCCGGGTGCAGGGCGAGCAGCTGAAGAATCGGCTGCTGCTCAAGGAAGGCCTCGAACGGCAGGGCCTGCAGAACTACGAACTGGAGTGGTGGCACTTCACCTTCAAGCCCGAGGCATTTCCGGACACCTACTTCGATTTTCCCATCGCGCCGACGTCGCTGAGCAACTAGGTAGGTGTCGTGACCTGAGACGTTGTTGTCAGGCGGCGAGTCGGTGATGGGTGTTGTCCGCCGAGGGCGGAGTGGCCTCGTTGAGTGTTGTACCGGCACAGGAATCGGGACTTCGCTGTAGGCCAGCCGGGTGCGGTCGTCCGCGGTGTGCACGTAGTCATAGCCGATCTTGGTGTTCTTGTGCCGGTGGGCAACTGAGATCGCGGCGTGGCGACCGTGCAGCCGCCACCCGCACCCGGCGGGGATGCGGCCGAGCTTTTGACATCGACGCGGACCATGGATCCTGGTGTGCGGTGCTCGTAGCGGCTGGGACTGCGCCGCGACCAGCGCACCGCCTCACCGGTGATCGGGTCGGTTGGGTGAGCCCGCTCTTCGAGGAAGAACCCGCAGCGGGCGCAGTCGAACTCGCACTGATGGGGCTGGCGGTGAACCGATCTCGCCTGTCGGCTCCGCGACACCCGCCATCGACGCGTTGAAACCGACTTGACGACGGCGTTGCCGCGTTAGTCTCACCGGCATGCTGTCCAGACGCGCTTGGTTCGGAGTCGCCGGCACCACCGCGGCCGCCGCGGCTCTGAGCGCGTGCGGTGCGCCGCAGGGGACAACCGCCACGGAGACCGTGACCGTGCCCGCGGACATCGCCATCTCGACCGAGACGCCAAGGCCCAACATCTCGGATGCCGAGATGGCGCTGGCAGAGCTGAAGCAGGGCAATCAGCGGTTCGTCGAGGGCCGCATGATGCACCCCGATCAATCGCCGGACGCCCGGCGGTCGGTGTCGGAGGGTCAGGCACCGTTCGCCATCGTGCTGAGCTGCTCGGACTCGCGGCTGCCCCCTGAGGTCATCTTCGATCAGGGGCTCGGCGACTTGTTCGTCGTCCGCGTGGCCGGCAATGTCGTCGATCCTGCGGGGATGGGCAGCATCGAATATGCGGTCGGCCACCTCGGCGCGCACCTCATCATGGTGCTCGGGCACCAGAATTGTGGTGCGGTGTCGGCGACCCTGGAGTCCATCCAGCAGCATTCGGAGCCGCACGGTGACGTCGGCGAACTCATCACCGCGATCACACCCGCCGTGGCGGTGGCCGAGGAGCGTCCGGGGGATCTGCTGACCAACTCCATCAAGGCGAACGCGGAGCAGTCTCGTGACCAGATCATGGCGTCGCAGGAGCTGAAGTCCGAGTTGGACTCGGGCAGGCTGAAGGTGGTGCTCGGCTACTACAGCCTGGTCGACGGCACAGTGGCCATCACGTGACGATGCGGTCGAGTGTGCCATGAAACACCTTGGGCCCCAATGCCTCCGACTCCGCACCGGTGATCATGAAGGCGCTCGCACGTCTGTGCTGGACATGACCCGAGGCCCCGAGTGGAACGGCACGCCTGCGTCCCAGTGCGTCACTGATCCCTCGTCAGCAGCGTCGTTTCCCGCCCTTGTCGGCTCCGGCTGAGGCCGCGCATCTCCGAATGCCGTCAAACGGGCAGGCACAGGCGTTAACCTGCGCTATGTCGCCGAGGGAACTGACAAGCGCGTCGAGGACGGCGCTGGTTTCGCTCGGATTAGGGGTCGCCGCATTCCTGCTGCACCTGGCCGCCAGTTCGGAACCGGGCACGTGGTCTGACGAGGCCGTCACGGTGTTGTCAGTGCGGCGCAGTCTCGCCAGTTTGGCGGAGAGCCAGAAGTTCCACGACCTGGCGCACGGCGCTTACTATGTCGTCGGCCATATCTGGGGCAGCGCTCTCGACACCGACGTGGTGAGCATCCGGGCACTGTCGGCCCTGTCGGTGGGTGTCTCAACATGCCTCCTGGTGGTTCTGGGAAACATGTTGTTGGGCCTGAGATTTGGCGTGTACTCGGCATTGGTGTTCACCACTTTGCCGCGGGTGATCTGGTCTGCCACAGAGGCACGTTCGCCGGCGCTCGTGACGGCTGTCGTGATCGGCGCCATGATCGCCTTTCTGCTGGCATTGCACCGGGACTCGGCAGGAGTCTGGATCGGGTACGGAGTTCTCCTGGTTTCATCGGTGGTGTTGTTCCAGTTCGCCGCCCTGAACTTCGTGGCCCTGCCTCTGGTCGTCTATGCCGCGCGACCATCCCGCCGTGTGGTGATCCGGTTCTGCATAGCCACCTCGCTGGCCGCTGTGGCCTGTGTCCCCTTCCTGCTGCGGACTGCGCAGCAACTCGACACGATCGACTGGATCGCTGAAAGTTTCACTCTCAAGGACGCATTGAAGGCGGTCTGGAGTACGCAGTACCTCACACCAGACGGTGTGGCGCTCGGGGCACAGATCAACGTGCTCCTGTGGACGATGGCACTGGGCGGCATCCTCCTCGCCGCCCGGCGTGCACAGAGCGACCCCGACGCCCGGTTGACAGCAGTCCTGACGGCCTCCTGGCTCATCTTGCCGACCGTGTTTCTGCTGGGCTATTCGGTTGTTGCCACACCGGCCTATACCGAGCGCTACCTGGCGTCCTCCGCCCCTGCGCTGGCCATGGCAGTTGCACTGGCGCTGTACTACGTCCCGCTACCACGGGAGAAGCAGTGGTTTGTGGCTACGGTACCGGTGGTTCTGGTGATGCTGCTGTCGACCGGAGCCTGGCACCACTACCACCGGATCTGGGCGAAATCGGGATGGGCAGAGGCGGCACAGTCAGTCCAAGCGCACAAACAGGAGGGCGACGTCATCGTTGCGGCAAGTCCGATGCATGCGGCCGCGGTGCTGGTGCTGCCCGACGAGTTCTCCACACTGGAAGTGATCAACATCGATGTCCCCTACTACGCCGACAACACTCCATGGGGCAGCGTCACATCGGTCAGCGAGGACCCCGACCAGCTGACGGGCCGCACAAGGGTCTGGTATCTGGGCACCGACGGGATCTCCGAGGAGGAAGCCGCGGTCTTCGCAGCCCATGGGTTCAAAGAGCGGTGGCGGCAACAGAAGGACCAGATGTCCGCCATCCTGTACGAACGGGATTCCCAGTAGCAGGCCGCCGGGATTTCTAGCGGGTCCAATCGCATCGGTGAGGGGAGCTCGAGAACCGTGAGAGTCGCCTGCTCCTCAGATGACGGGTCGGTCCAGCAGGATGCGCAGGTCGCGTGCGCGGTGTACCGCCTCACGCCGATTCGGGGCACCGAGTTTGGTGAGGACTGCCGACACATGGCTCTCAACGGTCTTGACCGACAGATGCAGCCGACCGGCGATCTCGGCATACGTCAGGCCGATCGCCAGAAGCTGCAAGCCACGGTATCGAGTTGCCCACGAACAAGCCACGCGGCGAAGGCACTGACGCCGAGACCGCGGAAGACGCGTGGGCCCATATCCCGGGCGCGGTCCAGGAAATGGCCGCCCTCCGAAGGGACCATCCGCCGGGAATGCCAAGAGGTGAATGGCGCCTACGCCTCGCGCACCAAGGATGGCAACCGACTTTCGTCCTGCGCCTACCGCGACATCGATGGGGCGTTGCACACGGATTACTACAACAGCGGCGTGTACTCCCACACCGAGGACGCAGACGGAAACCTCGAACACGCCTGAAAGCCCGGCGAACTCAACGAACCTCGGCGGCCAAGGCGTGCACAGCGTGGGCTTCTACCTGGCTGGGAAGTGCTTCGGATCGGTTGATTGGCAGCATCGACTCCGGTCGAGCGGGCGCTCCGACCAGCGGTTCACTCGGCGTCGTCGGGATTCGGGTCCGTCCATCCGGGTTCGATGACGGTGATGGTCGGGGCGTCTGCCGGAAGGGTGAACGTGTCGGTGAGACGGACGTCCTCCGTGCCGAGGTCGACGGCGGCCATGGGCGTGTTAGGCGCCATGTAATAGCACGTCCCCGCCGGATACGGAGTCGGCGGCTGACCTTCGACGTAGGGGGTCATCGTGCCGCTGAGCACACAGGTGACCCCGCCGTATTCATGGACATGGATCGGGGCGCAGGTCCCCGCCTTGCGAACTCCTTGGATCACGACCACTCGATGGCCGCTGGCGTCGATGGTGTCCAACATGGTCGAGACGTCTTGCAGCGGTGCGAGGACACCGGGCAGCGCCTGACCGTTGATCGTGTCCACCGGTTCAGACTGATGACCCGGATGGGCGTGAGCCGTACCGGACGCCGGCCCAGCCAGTACGACCACGCTTATTGCAGCACACGTGAATCGCCCCATGCACGGCAATCTGGTCGGGGCGCCGCGCACACGCAATGTGCTGTGCGGCAACGGGATTCGGCGGGGCGCTTGCGCCGACTGGCCCCGGAGCGCCGCAGCCGCCGCTGACTCCGGTCTCGCCAGGGCCGCCATCGGAGCCGGGCCCTGCCGGTGCTCCCCCAGAGGCGGCTCGACACGCGCACCTCGACTCGCTTCGCCTTCCTGTCAGATGTTTGTGCATATCGCTTGGTGCACAGTCGATATCGGCATTCACGCGCGTCACGGCCTCGGGAATACGCCTCCGACAGCCGCGGTTATATGCACAAGTCTGCATACACGGTCCGATGGCCGGAGGATTCCTGCGGCGTCGCCTGTCGCGCGAGCGACGGAGCGTTCGCCGGTCGGTCGCCGCTGCGCGATCGGTTCAGCGCCTTGACGCGCAGCACGCCACCACGCGCCTTCGACGGGTCGGTGTTGAAATAGACGGATGCGATTTTTCCTGAAGGTGGCCGCTGTGGCCGCGGCTGTGTTCATGGCCACCGTTGCGACTGGGCCGGGCGCCGCGGCCCAGCCGGACCCGACCGCACCACCGGAGTTCGTCTCGCTCAGCGATGTCGATTCCACGATCCTGCTGGACATCCGCTACGCCACACCACACAACTTCACCGGTGAACCGGTCGACGGGTACGAGGCACCGATGTGCATCCTGACCCGTCCGGCGGCCGACGCCCTGCACCGCGCACAGGAGGAGTTCCTGACACAGGGCTATTCCTTGAAGATCTACGACTGCTATCGCCCGCAGCGCGCCGTGAACGAATTCGTCAACTGGGCAGCTGATCTGGCCGACCAGCGAATGAAAGCAGAGTTCTATCCGCGAGTGGACAAGGCGCGGCTGTTCGACGACGGCTACATTGCCGACAAGTCCGGGCACAGCCGAGGCAACACTGTGGACCTCACCCTGGTCCGCCTGCCGGCGGCGCCTACCGCGCCCGACACCCCTGGCCTACCGCTGGTGGACTGTGCGGCACCGCAGCCCGAACGCTTCCCTGACAACAGCATCGACATGGGCACCGGCTACGACTGCTTCGACACCCTCTCGCACACCCTGGACCCCCGGGTGCAGGGCGAGCAGCTGAAGAATCGGCTGCTGCTCAAGGAAGGCCTCGAACGGCAGGGCCTGCAGAACTACGAACTGGAGTGGTGGCACTTCACCTTCAAGCCCGAGGCATTTCCGGACACCTACTTCGATTTTCCCGTCGCGCCGACGTCGCTGAGCGACCAGGTAGGTGTCGTGACCTGAGACGTTGTTGTCAGGCGGCGAGTCGGGTGATGGGTGGTTGTCCGCCGAGGGCGGAGTGGCGTGTTGTACCGGCACAGGAATCAGTACTTCGCTGTAGGCCAGCCGGGTGCGGTCGTCGATCGCGGTGTGCACGTAGTCATAGCCGATCGTGGTGTGCTTGTGCCGGTGGGCAACTGAGATCGCAGCGTGGCGACCGTGCAGCCACCACCCGCTTGGGTCAACTGCCAGGTTCCACGTTTCCGCAGGTCATAGCTGGCGCCGGCCTTTTGCAGGTGTTGAGTGATATTCGGAGGTTTCCTTAGCACAAAGCATTGCATCAATGGATAGTTGCGGGTAAGTCCGTTCGCCAGCGGACGCCGTGCGGAGCCGTCCTTCATGATTGACTCGCCCTATGGATTTCCAAGTGACATTCGCCAACGGCACTGTTGCCCAATACCGCGGCGACACTGACCGTTACCGAATTCTTCCCGGCGGCGCGCTTCAACTGGACCTATTGATCGACAGCATGGGTGTCCGCCGCTACTACTCGCCGAGTGGATGGCTCGAATTGGTCGACAACCTGCCCCGCCCGCTGCCATTGGACGGCTAGGTCACGCGCCCACGTTGCGGGCCCCACGCAGATCGGCGTCAACCGCCGAGACCCCGAACTACACCAGACGACGCGCATCCTGTGGAACGAACCGCCGTTCGGGGTTTACCCCGTCTCTTAGTGCATCGATTAGTAGCATCGCCATCATGGGGAGAAAACGGGGCTTTTTTGCGGAGATACAACACCAGCAGCGACTGGCTGAACAGCGCCAGCGACGCCAGACGGCTGCAGCGGTTCAGGCCCACAACCGCGCAGTCAGGGAGGCCGAGCGGGCTCAACGCGATTACATCAGGGCAGTGGCAGCCTACGAGAGGTCTGCCGAGTTGGACCAGGCATATGCCCGGGCTGCAGCGAGAGAGGCGCACATCAGTGCGCAGAAGGCAGAAGCTGAGTCGCGGACTGCGTATGCGCTCGCCGCATTTGAGCAGATCGACGCAATCTTGGCTGCCACACTGGACGTCGATGACTTCGTGGATCTGGATTCGCTCAAAGTCGCGGCCCAACACCCACCGTTTCCGCGCGACGACCTAAAGATTCCGCTGAAGAAACCTGCCCGCGTCGTACCGAAGCCCGAGCCGGCGTTCGTTGCACCGCCGCCGCCAACAGGGCTGTCAAAAGTGTTCAGCAAGAAGAAGCATGCTGAAGCGGTCGCCGGAGCCCACGCGCGGTGGGAAGAGGAGCACAAGAAGTGGGTCCATCGCGCTCATACCGTCTTGCCCGCTCTGAACGCTGAAGCGCTTGAGAAGTGGACGGCCGCCGAGCGGCAACGTCAGCAGCAGCTAGCCGAGGCAGAGGAGCAGTACCAACGCGAATGCGCAGAACGCGAAAGTGATGCAGCCCAGTCGAATGAGCGTCTGCAACGTTTCAAGGACGCACTCGCCGCCGGCGACCCAGGAGCCATCAACGAATACGTTGGTGTGGTGCTGGGCAATTCGGCCTACCCCGAGACGTTCGACGTCATGCACGAGTATGAATTCGACGCCGACTCAGGGGAGCTCACTGTGGCCGCCGTAGTGCCCCCTCCCACATCGGTGTTGAACGTTAAAGCCTACAAGTATGTCGCGACGTCTGACGAGATCCGCGAGACCCCGTGCACCCAGAAAGAGCAGCGTGACCGCTACAACGGGGCCATTGCAGCAGTGGCGATCCGAACGTTTCATGAAGTGTTCGAGAGCGATCGCGATGAACGTATCAAGACCATCTCGCTGACCGTGCAGACCGAGACCATCAATCCGGCATCAGGTCTCGTAGAGAAGTTCCCCTTCGTGGCAGCCGCAGCAGATCGTGACGAATTCATGCAGTACGACCTGCGCCATGTGAACCCAGCCGAGACGTTGGCCTTGATGAGAGCACAAGTGTCAAAGAATGCGTTTGCACTGAAACCCATCAGTACGGCGCGGGGCGTCAGATGACCCAACCGCCCAACGGCGTGCAGACGGAAGTCGCTCAGCTTCTACAGGATAACGAGCGGTTGCGCCAGCAATACGCGGATGCGCTCGAGCGCATACAGATGCTCGAGCACGACGTCGAGGCTTTACACGACGTCGGTATTTACACCTACCGGCATCCGCTCGAGACTGCCGTCGCCTACCAAAGCGAACTCGCATCCATCAACGCCGAAATCAAGGCCCACGTCGCGGAGGGGCGTGCCATACAAGCTTCCACCCGCTTCACGTTCGACAACTCTCTCGCCAAGGGCCGCAAGATGACTGCCGATCTAGCGAAGCTGATGCTGCGCGCGTACAACGCCGAGGCTGAGAACTGTGTGCGGTACGTCAAAGCCGGCAACCTTAAGGCAGCCGAGAAGCGGCTCACAGGAGCCGCGACCGCTATCGCACGTTATGCCTCGATGATGGAGATGCATATCAACCCCGAGTACCACGCCCTTCGTGTCCGTGAACTCGAGCTGACCGCCGACTACCAAATGAAAGTTCAGGAAGAGCGCGAAGATGCGCGGGAAGAGCGCGCCCGACTTCGAGAAGAACAGCAAGCCGAGCGCGAATTACGAGCTGAGCGTGTGCGTCTCGACAAAGAGCGTGCCCACTATTCCTCCGTATTGGCGGCGTTGGAAGGAAGCGAGCGAGAGGATGAGCGCCGCGAGCTAACATTGAAGATCGCGGAAATCAATCAAAGCATTGCTGACAACGATTATCGGACCGCCAATATCCGTGCGGGGTACGTATACGTCATCAGTAATCTGGGATCCTTCGGACCACGGATCGTCAAGATCGGTATGACTAGACGCCTCGAGCCGCTGGATCGGATTCGCGAGTTGGGGGACGCATCAGTGCCATTCGGCTTCGATGTGCACACGCTGTTCTTTTCTGGCGACGCTGTAGGGGTTGAAACTGAGTTGCATCGCCGCTTCGCACACCAGCGAGTGAACCGAGTCAATCTGCGACGTGAGTTCTTCTACACAACGCCTGATGAGGTCAAGATTGCGCTGACCGAGATTGCCGGAAACTTGTTCGAATTCAACGAGCTAGTCGAAGCCGAGCAGTACCACGCAAGCGAACTGATACGAAGGGCCGAACATCCACCTAGGGATTGAGGGCCACAGAAGCCCTGTCCAGTGACAGCAGCACCGAATGGTGCTGGCAGGCGGCTGCGGGGCACCTATGGCATGTCCAGACTTTCAGCCGAACGGGTGAACAGGCTAGCTGCCGGGCGCTAAACCGTTAGGTTCCCAGGCGGACCAACCAAGCCGCTGGTGCCGTTGCTCCTCTCGGCCCCACTCACCGCCACGGTGAACTGAACAAAGGGGAAAGATTCAGGTTGAACCCACTCGTCGCTGATGCCCCGGTCGGCACGGAAAGGTCCTTTGCCGACTCTCGCCCCAGAACTGACCGCCCGATTTCGATCACGAAAATCCCTTGAACGGACAACCTTGGCAACCAAATTCAAAACCAACGAACGCGTTTACGTACCGTCATCTCTCTTGAGTGACGGTGGCGTGTTCCCACTGACTGAGTCCAACCAGTTTTAGAGTCCTGTAGCCCGATGTAGGGCGAGAAGGGACGATGAACGTATGGCTGGTCGGAAGCGGAATTCCGCGGAGGACATCGTGCGCAAGTTGCGCCGCGCCGATGAGTTGGCTGCCGAAGGCAAGACCGGCGAGCAGATCGCCGCGGAGCTGGAGGTGTCGCCGGCGACGTTGTACAACTGGCGCCGCTCCTACGGTGGCATGGACACTGACGCCGCCAAAGAGCTCAAGGAGTTGCGTGAGCAGAACGCGCGCCTCAAGCGCCTGCTCGCCGAGGCCGAGCTGGTCAGGACGCTTTGCGGGAGGTCGCGAAGGAAAATTCTGAGCCCAGCTGCCAAGCGCCGCGCCGTCGACATGCTCACCACCGCGTTGGGCATGTCGGAACGGTTGGCGTGCAAAGCTGTTGGGCTGGCCCGTTCCACCTGCCGACGTCTGCCGTTGTCGCAGACCCCCGCCGATCCTGACGCCGAGATGCGGGCCTGGCTGCGCTCCTACGCGGTCAAGCACCCGTGCCATGGGTTCCGACGTGCCTGGGCGGCGTTGCGCTACGACGAGCGCCGTGAGGTCAACAAGAAGAAGATCCACCGTCTGTGGCGCGAGGAGGGACTGCAGGTGCGGGTCCGTAGTCCGCGTAAGCGGGCCGGGATCTCCTCGATACCGCCGATCGTGGCCGACGCGCCGAACGTGGTGTGGGCGATCGACTTCCAGTTCGACTCCACTATCGACGGCAAGGCGATCAAGATCGCGTCGATGATCGACGAACACACGAGGGTGTCGCTGCTCAACATCGTCGAACGCTCGATCACTGCCGAGCGGCTCGTCGACGAGCTCAAGAAAGTGTTCGCCGCGGCGGGCGGGCCACCGAAGGTGCTGCGGATGGACAACGGTCCGGAGTTCATTTCTCAAGCACTGCAACAGTTCTGCGACGGGAGATTCGGCATGTCGTATATCCCACCGGGCACGCCGTGGAACAACGGACACATCGAATCGTTCAACAACCGGCTACGCAAGGAGTGCCTCAACCGCAACCACTGGAACACCCTGCTCGAGGCCCGCGTGGTCATCGGCGACTTCAAGGCCGACCACAACCACCGCCACCGGCACTCGGCCCTGGGCTACCGCACACCGGCCGAGTACGCTGCGGTCTGCAGGTGTAGCCACACCCCGATGGCCTGCAGCATCAACTGAATCTGGATCACACCAACCCGACTCTAGAAACGGGTGGACTCAGAAACGGGGACTCGCCAACGGCGCCAACGCCCCCCACGCTCTTGTGGCCAGGCAAGTACGCCGTCAGGCCGATAAAGGCCGCGCAATCATCGTCGACGACCGAGATGGCGAGACCATAAAGATCAGCAGCCGACGTGTAACCCCCGGGAACCTAGGCTTCGCACTGATTCGGATCGGTGACTTCGAAACTGAGAGAACTCTTTTGGACCCCCTGGCCAAGAGTGTCATGCAATTTCTCCGCTTGATGCTGCCTGATGAACTTGTGACCTCGGTATCGATCCGAACTCAAGGAGAGCTTCGGGAGTGGTGGATGAAAAACAGTGCGGCTCAGACACACTGCGTTTTGATCGGACATGGCGATCCAGCCGGCATTAAATTCTTGGACCGTGACAGTCTTGTTACCGGTCTTGAGCTTGGTAAGGCGTTGACCGACGCGGCTCCCGATAAGTCTGCGAAGTCGTTTCTGTCCCTGTCATGTCTCACTGGCCGGGCAGCATTCGGCAACGGATTCAGTAGTACCGGAATCTGCAAAGAGTTCATCGGCCCGTATCACTCGGTCCATGGCGCGGCCGCTTCGCAATACACGCAAACCCTGCTAGCACATCATCTGCTCGACGGGGTCGAGCTACTTCCATCTCATCGCAGAGCAAACAGATCCACGAGCAAGAATTCAACGTTCCGCTTCTACCGCTCAGGCGGATCGCTCCTCGATACCTACGGCAAGGTCACGTGAGTCGCCCGCCCATCGGCCGGGGAAGTTGGGTGTCAATCTGGCGCAGCCACTTCGCCGCGACCTGCTCGGTGAGCCGCAGCTCCGTGGGTTCCGCATTGACCAGAACTCCAGGAGTACCAATCGGAGGTTCGACCGGGCGTAGTCAGCGCCCTTCCGGCCCACCAGTTCTTTGACTGCGAGTTGTAACCGTTCAGGCCGTCGACGTACTGGCGCAGCCTGGCCCAGATGCCGGTGTCACCGTAGGCAGCGCCGACGTATGCATTGCCGGTCTCGACGTCGTGGATGACGTAGACGCCTTTCATGTACTGCAGGCACCGCGCCAGTCGTTCCACTCCTGGTTACCGCAGTCTCCAAGACCGAAGCTGTGGTTAATGCGGTCATGACCGAGGAAGGGCTCACCGGTGTAGGGCAGCTTCGAGATGGACACCACCTCGATGTCATCGAGGCAGGTCTCCATGTTGAGTCGGATGGCCCGACCGGTCGGACGGAACCTACCTACAGGCATCGGATGCAAGGCCCCATCAGATCGTCGCGCAAGGCGATGTTGTACGAGTGGGAGTTTGGCTCTTCACCGCCCCCATGACTTCGAATACGCCACCAAAGAGCCAGAGGGATGGGTCGTTGCGGTCACGCGCCATCGCGAAGATGAACTTTCGATTGAACTCGTTGCACGCGCCTCCACCGGCTCCACCGGCTCCAGTCAACCCATTCTTCCCATGACCGTGTTGGCGTGTTCCCACTGACTGAGTCCAACCAGTTTTAGAGTCCTGTAGCCCGATGTAGGGCGAGAAGGGACGATGAACGTATGGCTGGTCGGAAGCGGAATTCCGCGGAGGACATCGTGCGCAAGTTGCGCCGCGCCGATGAGTTGGCTGCCGAAGGCAAGACCGGCGAGCAGATCGCCGCGGAGCTGGAGGTGTCGCCGGCGACGTTGTACAACTGGCGCCGCTCCTACGGTGGCATGGACACTGACGCCGCCAAAGAGCTCAAGGAGTTGCGTGAGCAGAACGCGCGCCTCAAGCGCCTGCTCGCCGAGGCCGAGCTGGTCAAGGACGCTTTGCGGGAGGTCGCGAAGGGAAAATTCTGAGCCCAGCTGCCAAGCGCCGCGCCGTCGACATGCTCACCACCGCGTTGGGCATGTCGGAACGGTTGGCGTGCAAAGCTGTTGGGCTGGCCCGTTCCACCTGCCGACGTCTGCCGTTGTCGCAGACCCCGCCGATCCTGACGCCGAGATGCGGGCCTGGCTGCGCTCCTACGCGGTCAAGCACCCGTGCCATGGGTTCCGACGTGCCTGGGCGGCGTTGCGCTACGACGAGCGCCGTGAGGTCAACAAGAAGAAGATCCACCGTCTGTGGCGCGAGGAGGGACTGCAGGTGCGGGTCCGTAGTCCGCGTAAGCGGGCCGGGATCTCCTCGATACCGCCGATCGTGGCCGACGCGCCGAACGTGGTGTGGGCGATCGACTTCCAGTTCGACTCCACTATCGACGGCAAGGCGATCAAGATCGCGTCGATGATCGACGAACACACGAGGGTGTCGCTGCTCAACATCGTCGAACGCTCGATCACTGCCGAGCGGCTCGTCGACGAGCTCAAGAAAGTGTTCGCCGCGGCGGGCGGGCCACCGAAGGTGCTGCGGATGGACAACGGTCCGGAGTTCATTTCTCAAGCACTGCAACAGTTCTGCGACGGGAGATTCGGCATGTCGTATATCCCACCGGGCACGCCGTGGAACAACGGACACATCGAATCGTTCAACAACCGGCTACGCAAGGAGTGCCTCAACCGCAACCACTGGAACACCCTGCTCGAGGCCCGCGTGGTCATCGGCGACTTCAAGGCCGACCACAACCACCGCCACCGGCACTCGGCCCTGGGCTACCGCACACCGGCCGAGTACGCTGCGGTCTGCAGGTGTAGCCACACCCCGATGGCCTGCAGCATCAACTGAATCTGGATCACACCAACCCGACTCTAGAAACGGGTGGACTCAGAAACGGGGACTCGCCAGTGTCAGAACGTCGATGGGATGGTCGGTGCCGTTGAAGACCGCCCAGTGCAGCTTGCGCTCCGCCGGGTCGACGTCACCGATCATGGATCGGAGTGGAATCGCTGTCATTATGCAAGGCTATTGTGGCCGACCGGCACGCGTCGATAAGCCGACTTTGAAATTCGATGTTGGTGGACTATCGGAGAGAGACCAATGACGTCAGACCTTGCAAACACCTTTGGACCGCTGGTTACCCACGCCGCCGATATCGCTGGAGCTGCCGATCGACAGTCTGTTCGGTACATCGAGTCCACCTGGCGTTCCTGGCTCCGCCGTGCCGACATCGAATCTTCGTTCGTCGACAAGGTATTTGGGGCGATCGGTCCGGATACCGTTTCACGCCACCAAATCCGTACGTTGGCCGAAGACATCGACTCACCTGATGGACGTCTTGCACTCCTCATCGCCGCGCTCGTATGGGGACGTGGCACCGCCAACGGTCGGATGCGGGAACCGATGCTGCGCGCGATCACGCACTCCAACTGTGACGATGTTCTGCAGAAGACGGCACAGTTGGCGCGGGAAGGAGCTGCTGCTGAGGCGTACAACGCTTGGACACTGCCAGGACTTCAAGCTGCGTTCTTCACTAAATGGCTATGGGCTGCGACGTCGCTCCGACCAAACACATGTTGCCTGGTGCTGGACAAACGGGTGTGGAACAGTCTGGGCGCGCTCGGCTGGAATAGCCTCGAAGCGGCGGGAGGCCAACGCAACTGGGGTGTGCGTTATGCCGCCTACGTAGACGCCATGCATAAATGCGCAGACGAGGCCGGGCAGGGTGTCACCGCCGAGGACCTCGAATACACGCTTTTTCGGATTAACGGAAACCTTGACGCGCTGTGACCCGCCGTCCTCGTTTCGTGGAAGTTACCCCTAAGCCCAGACAGGTGTCCTAAATCTGACCAGTCTCGTCGCTGTGCTCGGGGCACAGCGCGTAAGTGGCGTACCCGATGAAGATTGCCCCGTAGTAGTCGAACATGTCCGTCGAGTGGTTGTTCAGCGGTTCCAGCACTCGCTGCCGGGCCGAGGCGGAATCCAGACCCTCGTCTAGTGCACCGCACAACTGGTGGCCGCGCTGCACCAGTGCGCGGTCCTGTTGTTGCTTGCTGGCAGCGCGGCCGCCGATGGCGTCGAAGAACAAGGGGGCGCTGGTATATCCGTTGGCCCCGTTGAGTGAAGCGACGGAGTCCAGGAACAACTTTTCGCTTGCCGAAAAGCCCACCTCTGCGCGCGTCGGCGATGCCGTGACCGTCACCGTGGGAGGCGCTGCAGTACTCGACGCGGGAGGCGTCGGCACGACCGAAGTCTGTGTAGACGACGGAGCATCTGCCGTCCCGGTCGAGGCGGGCGTGGTTGGCGCATTGCTCGACGAGATGGCGGTGGTATTCGACTGCGCGTGCTGCCAGGGCCGCCACAGCAACGCCACAACACCGAGCACCAGCAACACCGCTGCAACCGACACTACGACTGCCATCGGCGTAGCGGATCGGGTGGAGACCCCATGGATTACAGCTCTACCGGAGTCGGTCGTGCCAACTACGCTGCGGGTTGCTAGGGCGGGGGTTGTAGGCGCTGTGACAGTTCGCCCCCACCGCGGGCCAGCCGTTTCACTGAAGGCGTGGGCGAAATCGGTGCAGCATTCGAAGCGGTCCTCGGGGTTCTTGGCCAGACCGGCTGCCAGGACGGGGTCAAGGGAGGCGAGGTCGGGTCGTATGTCGGCAAGGGAGGGCACCGGCGCGTTGAGGTGGCAGCTGATGACGACTGCCGGGTTGGAATTGGGGAACAGCTGCGACCCGGTCAGGAGGTGGTATGCGGTTGCGGCCAGGGCGTACTGGTCGGCCCGCCCGTCCATCGGCTCGCCCATGAGCTGTTCAGGGGCCGCATAGGCAACCGTGCCGACGGTCATGTTGGTGGTGGTGATGCCGCTGGTGTCATCGAGAGGCCGTGCAATACCGAAGTCGGCCAGGTAGACGTCGGGCTCGTCGCCATCAACGTCAGCAATGATGATGTTGGCGGGTTTGACGTCACGGTGCAGTAGGCCCTTCTTGTGGGCGTAGTCCAAGGCGCTGGCGACTGATCCGACAATGTGAGCGACAACGTCGGCGGGCATGCCCGCCGGATACTTTTGCTCCAGCAGGTGTGCTGCGTCGGTGCCGTTGATGTAGTCCATCGCGATCCACAGGCGGCCGTCGTGTTCCCCTCGGTCGTGGACTCCGACGATGTTGGGGTGGCGTAGGCCCGCGGCGAGGTCGGCTTCGCGAATGAACCTCTCCCGGAACGACTCGTCGCTCGACAGGTCGGCGCGCAGCACCTTAAGTGCTTCCTGACGTGGCAGGCGGGGGTGCTGGACTAAGTACACCTCACCCATGCCACCGGACCCCAACAGTCGGAGGACTCGGTACCCAGCGAAGGTCTCCCCAATCCTCAGCGGCATAGGCGGATGGTAGCTGCTGTGACCGCGCAAGCGGAGGGGTGAGAGGAGGACCGGTGCGGTTGAGCCCCGGTGCCACCGGACATCTGCTGCGCTAGGAAGGCTCCGAGCACTGACGTGACGAACGGGTTGACCGGCGCGCGCTGGGGAGTCAGAAGCAGATTTCACACTCCGAGGGCGTCCCCAGTTTGTTAATCGCCCAGTCCTCAAGCTCGCCGCGCCGCACTGCGCACACCTTCACGTAGCCGCCGACAAACACGTCGCCCCGTGCGGGTTCGCCGTTGATCGTGTGGCACGTGGCCTGGTGCAGAATCACGTAGTTCGGGTTGTAAGACTTCTCCATATTGAGGACGTAGCCAACCCGGTGGATGCCGACCCAGGCCCGATAGCCGTCGTCGTCGACGTTGTCGAACACTGCCACGCCTTCGGACTGTCGACCTGGGCGCAGCCGGGAGCATTCAGGGCACTGGCCAGTCACGGCCAACTCGACCTCGTGCAGCCAGCAGCGCCGTCGCCAGCGCAACAGTCTTTCGTACCCACCTTCGCCGATCATCGGTCGGCCACCTTTCGGTCGAGCTTGGTGAACGCGACGGACCCTGGCTGCTGGGATACACGCCCGGCTCGCTGTGCGCGGCGGCCAGGTCCCGCATCCGCAGGGCCACCTACGTCGGGACTCGTTGTAAACAGCGGTTTCCTGGTGCCCCCAGTCGGACTCGAACCGACACTTGGCGGATTTTAAGTCCGCTGCCTCTGCCAATTGGGCTATGGGGGCCTCTCGCGGTGGAAGCCTATTTCACCAACCGACCGCGCCACTGCGCACCTCGCCACAAACCCGAGCCCCAACCCCGTCAAGCTCAGCCCCAGACTCGTCAAGAAACCGTCAAGGTCCGCCCTGATCACCCCAGAACGGGCCTAGCGTCGATATGTGAGTGCGCTCAACTCCAGCACCACCCGACCCGGCGAGCCCGATCCCCATGTCGGACTCCTGGGCTGGGCCTGGGCTCTGCTCATCGACAGCCGCGCCCTCTGGGGATCGCTCGACGTGCGCCCCGACCGCTTTGGCACGCGTTACCTGCTGGTGGTGTATCCGCCGGGGATCACGGCCACCGAACGGCGCCGGGTCCGGATCTGGCGAGGTTGGCCGCTGTGGGGCACGCTGCTCGCGCTGGTCATGGCCGCAACACTGGGCCGATCGCTGGGAACCCCGACGGCGGTCGGAATCTCCATCGCGCTGTCGCTGTCCGTGGGGGCGCTGGTCTTCGTCCGTGCGGGTCAGACCAGAACCCGGGTGCGAACCGTGGGCGGGTTGATGCTCGCGACCGCCCACGACCCGAAGGCCGCGCAGACCTGCCGCAGGATCGAAACGCTGGCGGCCACCATGCTGCAGGCTGACGGTCACCTGCGCGCCGGTGACATCACCCCCACCGAGCACGAATTGATCTGGTGGAGCGTCTATGACGCCATTGCCCACAGAGCGTCAAGATAGCTCCGGACCAGGTCAAGAAACCGTCAACGCCAGCCCCGCCGGTCCGCCACGAGCGCACCGTGAAGTCATGACACTGCTCGACTTCCTCCCCTCCCTGCAACACGCGGCCACCACCCGCATCGACCCCACCGTCTGGCCGCTGACCGCCAGGGTCGACGACCTGGGCCGCCTCACCGTCGGCGACGTCCCACTGACTGACCTTGCCGATCAGTACGGCACCCCGTCATACGTCCTGGACGAGAAGGACTTCCGCCGCCGCATCCGCGACTACCGCGCCCTGGTGCCCCACGCCGAGATCGTCTACGCCGGGAAGTCACTGCTGACTCCGACGATCGCATCATGGGCCGCAGAGGAGCAGGTCGGCATCGACGTCTGCTCGGAAGGGGAACTCGCCGCGGCCCTACAAGGCGGCTTCGATCCGTCCCGAATCGTGCTGCACGGTAACGCAAAACCGCCCAGCCTCCTGCGCCAAGCCACCGCAGCACGCGTCGGCCGCATCGTCATCGACTCCCCCATCGAGATCGCCTTCCTGGCCTGTGAAACCCCGCGCCCGCAACCCGTGCTTATCCGCGTGACACCCGACATCGACATCCACGGCCACGCCGCGGTCACCACCGGTGTCACCGACCAGAAGTTCGGCTTCGCCCTGGCGAACGGCCAGGCCGAGCAGGCCGTGGTCCGCATCCTGAAACAACCCCAGCTGATCCTCGCTGGCGTGCACTGCCACCTGGGCTCACAGATCGCCGACCCAGAACTGTACGGCGAGGCCATCTGCCGCCTCATCGCGTTCATGGCCGACATCCGATCCCGGCACGGACTCACCCTGAATGAACTCAACCTCGGCGGCGGGCACGCCATCGCCTACCGCAGCGGCGACCCGACCCTGCACCTCGCCGAACTCTCGGCCACCATCACCGACACCCTCGAGCAAGCCTGCATCGCAGAACGATTCCCCAAGCCGCGCATCGTGATCGAACCCGGTCGCGCCATCAGCGGGCACGCCGGGGTGACGCTGTACCGGGTCGTCGCGGTCAAGACGCAACCCGGCGGACGCACGTTCGTCGCCGTCGACGGCGGCCTGAGCGACCATCCGCGCACGCAACTCTACGGCGCGAAATACACCGTGGCGCTGGCCAACCGGCACCCCATCGGCGCCACCCAGACGGTGACCGTCGCGGGCCGGCACTGCGAATCGGGTGACGAGATCGCCCGCGACGTCGACCTGCCCACCGACACCCATCCCGGCGACCTGCTGGCGGTCGCCTGCACCGGTGCCTACCACCACAGCATGGCGTCCAACTACAACATGGTGGTCCGCCCACCGGTGATCGGCGTGCACCACGGCAACGCCACCGAGATCATCCGCCGCGAGACCGTCGAGGACCTTCTGGCGCGTGACGTCGCATGGCAGAAACGGCACCGGAGCTTCGACGCCCTGCTGCACGGCGAGTGAACCCGTAAAGGTCTGCCCCGGCGCCGTAAAGAAACCGTCAAGGCCGCGGTCAGGGCCGTTTTTCGAGCCTAGTTTTCCTCACGTGATGCCCCACGCAGAAGGGCACTGTCAAGAAATGGAGCCGACATGTCGGTATTGGTCTTCGTCGTGCTGACGGTGGCGATCTTCGCCGTCCTCGGCCTGGTGCAGAGGTGGGTCGAAGGCAAGTGAGCCTGCAGAACACCATCGGCCTGATCCTCGCCGTGCTCATCGCGCTGTTCATGTTCGCCGCGCTGCTGTTCCCTGAGAGGTTCTGACGTGTCGACGACCACCGCGGGGATCTGTTTCCTCGTCCTGCTCATCGCCGCCCTGGCGGCGGTGCACGTTCCGCTGGGCGACTACATGTTTCGCGTCTACACCGCTGAGAAGCACTCGCGCGGTGAACGTCTCCTCTACCGCGCCATCGGTGCGGATCCTGACGCCGAGCAGACGTGGGGTGCCTACGCCCGCAGCGTGCTGGCGTTCTCCGCCGTCAGTGTCCTGCTGTTGTTCACGCTGCAACTGGTCCAGGGCCGCCTGCCCCTGCACCTGAACGATCCAGCCACCCCGGTGACACCGGCGCTGGCGTGGAACACCGCGATCAGTTTCGTGACCAACACCAACTGGCAGGCCTACTCCGGGGAGTCCACGCAGGGGCACCTGGTGCAGATGGCCGGCCTGGCAGTGCAGAACTTCGTCTCCGCCGCGGTCGGCATGGCCGTCGCGATGGCGTTCATCCGCGGCCTGGCCCGACGCAGCACCGGTGAGCTCGGCAACTTCTGGGTTGACCTGGTGCGCGGCAGCATTCGCATCCTGCTGCCCATCGCAGTCATCGGGGCGGTGGTGCTGGTGGCCGGCGGGGTGATCCAGAACTTCGACCTGCACACCACCGTCGTGCAGACCCTCACGGGCGGGCAGCAGGCCATCCCGGGCGGTCCGGTCGCCAGCCAGGAGGTCATCAAGGAACTCGGCACCAACGGCGGCGGCTTCTTCAACGTCAACTCCGCGCACCCGTTCGAGAACCCCACCACGTGGACCAACTGGGTGGAGATCTTCCTGCTGTCGGTCATCGCGTTCTCGCTGCCGCGCACATTCGGTCGCATGGTGAGCAGCCCCAAGCAGGGCTACGCGATCGTCGCGGTGATGGCCACCATCGCGACGCTGAGCACCAGCCTGATGATGCTGGTGCAACTGCAGCACCACGGCACCGTACCCACCGCGGTCGGCGCCGCGATGGAGGGGGTCGAGCAGCGCTTCGGTGTCGCCGACTCCGCGGTGTTCGCCAGCACAACCACGCTGACGTCCACCGGCGCGGTCGACTCGTTCCACGACTCCTACACCAGCCTCGGCGGCCTGCTGACGATGTTCAACATGCAGTTGGGTGAGGTCGCACCCGGCGGTGTGGGTTCGGGCCTGTACGGCATGCTGATCCTGGCCATCATCACGGTGTTCATCGCGGGCCTGATGGTGGGGCGCACGCCGGAGTACCTCGGCAAGAAGATCACCCCCCGCGAAATCAAGCTCGCGGCAATGTATTTCCTGATCACACCCCTGATCGTGCTGACCGGCACCGCGATCGCGATGGCCATGCCCGGACAACGGGCCGGGATGCTCAACACCGGACCGCACGGCCTGTCCGAGGTTCTCTACGCGTTCACCTCGGCGGCCAACAACAACGGATCGGCGTTCGCGGGCATCACCGTCAACACCGACTGGTACAACACCGCGCTCGGACTGGCCATGGTGTTCGGCAGGTTCCTGCCCATCATCCTGGTGCTCGCACTGGCCGGCGCACTGGCTCGGCAGGCCAAGACGCCGGAGTCCGTCGGCACGCTGCCCACCCACCGGCCACAGTTCGTCGGCATGACCGCCGGCGTCACGCTGATCCTGGTCGCCCTGACCTTCCTGCCGGTGCTCGCACTCGGCCCCCTCGCTGAAGGAATCCACTGATGACCACGCCCACAATCGATTCCGCCCCCGAGGCCAGCACCGGACCAAAACCGCCCACCCGCGTGCAGGGCGGACTGCTCGACCCGAAGATGCTGCTGCAGTCGCTGCCCGACGCGGTGCGCAAACTCAATCCGCGCACCATGTGGCGCAATCCGGTGATGTTCATCGTCGAGGTCGGTGCTCTCTGGGCCACCGTCCTGGCGGCCGTCGACCCGACGTGGTTCGCGTGGCTGATCGTCGCGTGGCTGTGGTTGACGGTCATCTTCGCCAACCTGGCCGAGGCCGTCGCCGAGGGACGCGGTAAAGCGCAGGCCGACACCCTGCGGAAAGCCAAGTCCGACACCATGGCCCGCAGGATCACCGACTCGGGTGAGGAGTACATCCCGGCCGCCCAACTCGCCCAAGGGGACGTCGTCGTGGTCGAGGCGGGCCAGGTGATCCCCGGCGACGGCGACGTCATCGAGGGCATCGCCTCGGTCGACGAATCGGCCATCACCGGCGAATCCGCCCCTGTGATCCGCGAATCCGGCGGCGACCGCTCGGCCGTCACCGGCGGCACCACGGTCCTGTCGGACCGCATCGTCGTGCGCATCACGCAGAAACCCGGCGAGAGTTTCATCGACCGGATGATCGCGCTGGTCGAGGGCGCCAACCGGCAGAAGACGCCCAACGAGATCGCCCTGAACATCCTGCTGGCGTCGCTGACCATCATCTTCGTCTTCGCGGTCGCCACCCTGCAGCCACTGGCCATCTACTCCAAGATGACCAACCCGGGTGTACCCGACGGCGCAGCCCTGACCGGGGACGGGGTGACCGGCATCGTGATGGTCGCACTGCTGGTGTGCCTGATCCCCACCACCATCGGCGCGCTGCTGTCGGCCATCGGGATCGCCGGCATGGACCGCCTGGTGCAGCGCAACGTGCTGGCCATGTCGGGACGCGCGGTCGAGGCCGCCGGCGACGTCAACACGCTGCTGCTGGACAAGACGGGCACCATCACCCTGGGCAACCGGCAGGCCGCCGAGTTCACTCCCCTGACCGGCGTCAGCCCCGAGGAACTGGCCGACGCCGCGCAGTTGTCCAGCCTGTCCGACGAGACCCCCGAGGGCCGCTCGATCGTGGTGCTCGCCAAGGAACGCCACGGCCTGCGGGCCCGCTCCTCCGGCGAGTTGACCAACGCGCAGTGGATCACGTTCAGCGCGACCACCCGGATGTCGGGCGTCGACCTCGACGACCTTCACCGGCTTCGCAAGGGCGCGGCCAGCGCCGTCGCCGAATGGGTGCGCGCGGCAGGCGGCGACGTGCCCATCGAACTGGGGCAGATCGTCGACGGCATCGCGGCCGCCGGTGGCACTCCCCTGGTGGTCGGTGAGGTCCAGAACGGCCGGGCCCGTGTACTGGGCGTGATCCATCTCAAGGACGTGGTCAAGCAGGGCATGCGGGAACGGTTCGACGAGATGCGCCGCATGGGCATCCGCACCGTGATGATCACGGGCGACAACCCGTTGACGGCCAAGGCCATTGCCGACGAGGCTGGGGTCGACGACTTCCTGGCCGAGGCCACGCCCGAGGACAAGATGGCGTTGATCAAGAAGGAGCAGGCCGGCGGCAGGCTGGTCGCGATGACCGGCGACGGCACCAACGATGCGCCCGCCCTGGCGCAGGCCGATGTCGGCGTCGCGATGAACACCGGAACCTCGGCGGCCAAAGAGGCCGGCAACATGGTGGATCTCGACTCGGACCCCACCAAGCTGATCGAGATCGTCGAGATCGGCAAGCAACTGCTCATCACGCGCGGCGCCCTGACCACGTTCTCGATCGCCAACGACATCGCCAAGTACTTCGCCATCATCCCGGCACTGTTCGTCGCGGTGTTCCCGGGCCTCGAGGCGCTCAACGTCATGCGCCTGCACAGCCCGCAGTCGGCGATCGCCTCGGCGGTGATCTTCAACGCGCTCGTCATCATCGCGCTGATCCCGTTGTCGCTGCGCGGCGTGCGGTACCGGCCCAGCAGCGCCTCAAAGCTGTTGAGCCGCAACCTGTATGTCTACGGACTCGGTGGCATCATCGCGCCGTTCGTCGGCATCAAGCTCATCGACCTGATCCTCCAATTCTTCCCGGGAATGTGACATGAACCCCTCCGCCATGCTCCGCCAGCACTGGGCCGCCCTGCGCGCGCTGCTCATCCTCACGGTGATCCTGGGACTGGCCTATCCGGTCCTGATCTGGCTGATCGCGCAGGTCCCCGGACTGCGTGACAAGGCCGACGGATCGTTGATCACCGTCGACGACAAAGTCCTGGGCAGCAGCCTGATCGGGCAGTCGTTCACCGACGCCGACGGCAACGCCCTGCCACAGTACTTCCAGAGCCGGCCGTCGGCGGCCGGAGACGGCTACGACCCGATGGCCACCAGCGCCAGCAACCTCGGCCCGGAAAGCGTTGTGGACCAACCCGACAAGCCCAGCCTGCTCACCCTCGTCTGCACACGCAGCATGCAGATCGGCCAGACCGAGAATGTCAGCGGCGCCCGCCCGTTCTGCACCAACGGCGGTGTGGGCGCGGTGTTGTCAGTGTTCGGGTCCCGGGCGATCAGCATCAACGAACCCTGCGCGACGACGCCCACACCGTTCATTGCGACCTACCGTGGCATGCGGGTCGAGTGCGCCAGGGCCGGTGAGGTCTACCACGCTGGCCGCATCATCCCGATCCGGGGCGCCGCGCCCGCCGACCCTGCGGTGCCCGCCGACGCCGTCACCGCCAGTGGCAGCGGCCTGGACCCGCACATCTCCCCCGCCTACGCGGACCTGCAGGTGCCGCGGGTCGCGGCCACGCGCGGCCTGAGCGTCGAGCAGGTCCGCGCCGCGGTCGCGGCCCACACACAGGACCGTGACCTGGGCTTCCTGGGTGAGCCGCGGGTGAACGTGCTCGAGCTCAACCTGGCCCTGGACAACCTCCCGTGAGGGCCATGTCGAGAGGATGATGGTCGGGATGGGAACGTCTGGGGCCAAACGCGGCGAACTGCGCATCTACCTGGGTGCCGCGCCCGGCGTCGGCAAGACCTTCGCCATGCTGGGCGAGGCGCACCGGCGCCTGGAACGCGGCACCGACCTGGTCGCGGCCGTGGTCGAGACCCACGGCCGCAGAAGGACCGCCGACCTGCTCGACGGCATCGAGGTCATCCCCCCGCACTACATCGAGTATCGGGGCGCAACATTCCCCGAACTCGACGTCCCAGCCGTGCTGAAGCGGCGACCCGAAGTGGTACTGGTCGACGAACTCGCCCACACCAACACCCCAGGCAGCAGAAATCCCAAGCGCTGGCAGGACATCGAGGAACTGCTCGACGCAGGCATCACAGTCATCACGACCGTCAACGTGCAACACCTGGAGAGCCTCAACGACGTCGTCACCGGAATCACCGGAATCGAGCAGCAGGAGAAGGTGCCCGACGAGGTGGTCCGCGCCGCGGATCAGATCGAACTCGTCGACATCACCCCGGAAGCACTGCGCCGCAGACTCTCTCACGGCAACGTGTATGCACCCGACCGCATCGACGCTGCGCTGAGCAACTACTTCCGGCGGGGCAACCTCACGGCCCTTCGCGAACTGGCGCTGCTGTGGTTGGCCGACCAGGTGGACGCGGCACTGGCGAAATACCGCTCCGACAACAACATCACCGACACCTGGGAGGCCCGCGAACGGGTCGTCGTCGCCGTGACGGGCGGCCCGGAGTCGGAAACCCTTGTGCGCCGGGCGTCCCGGATCGCCGCGAAGGCGAGCGCCGAACTGATGGTCGTGCACGTCGTCCGCGGCGACGGCCTCACCGGAGTGTCGGCACCCGAGATGGGCCGCATCCGCGACCTGGCCACCAGCCTCGGTGCCAGCCTGCACACCGTCGTCGGCGAGGACGTGCCCGCCGCCCTGCTCGACTTCGCCCGCGACGTCAACGCCACCCAACTTGTCATCGGCACGTCCCGGCGCTCCCGGTGGGCGCGCATCTTCGAGGAGGGCATCGGCGCGGCCGTCGTGCAGGACTCCGGCAGGATCGACGTGCACATGGTGACCCACGACCAGGCCCGGCGCGGATCAGGGTGGGCCAATGCCGGCCTGTGGCAGCACGACGCCGCATCGTGGGTCGCCGCGGTCGTGGTGCCGTCGGCCATCTGCGCCGTCGCCACGCTGGCGCTGGACCCATTCCTCGGGATCGGTGGCGAGAGCGCACTGATGTTCATCGGCGTGCTGGCGGTCGCACTGCTGGGCGGTGTCGTGCCCGCGGCACTCTCGGCGGTGCTGTCGGGCATGCTGCTCAACTACTTTCTGGTCACGCCGCGGCACACCTTCACCATCTCCGAGCCTGACAGCGCCCTGACCATCGTGGTGCTGCTGCTGGTAGCGGTGGCCGTGGCCGCGCTGGTCGACGGCGCGGCCAAACGGGCCCGCGAAGCGCGCCGCGCTGCGCAGGAGGCCGAACTGCTGGCGCTGTTCGCGGGTTCTGTGCTGCGCGGCGCGAACCTCACGGCGCTGCTCGAACGGGTGCGAGAGGTGTACTCGCAGCGCGCGGTCACCCTGCTGCGCCGCGGAGCCGACGGACCGACGGTCAGCGCGTGTGTCGGCGATAACCCGTGCACCGACCTCGACGGCTCCGACACCGCGATCGAGGTCGGCGACGACGAGTTCTGGCTGCTGCTGGCCGGCCGCCGACTGACCACACGGGACCGCAGGGTGCTGGGCGCGGTCGCGATGCAGGCCGCCAGCCTGGTCCGTCAGCGCGAACTTTCCGAGGAGGCCAGCCAGGCCGCCGCGATCGCGCATGCCGACGAGCTGCGCCGCTCTCTGCTGTCCGCGGTCAGTCACGACCTGCGCACACCACTGGCCGCCGCCAAGGCCGCGGTGTCCAGCCTGCGCAGCGGCGACGTCGGGTTCTCCCCCGAGGACACCGCCGAACTGCTGGCCACCATCGAGGAGTCCGTGGACCAGTTGACCGCGCTGGTGGGCAATCTGCTGGACTCGTCCCGGCTGGCCGCAGGCGTGATCAGGCCAGCCCTGCAACGGGTGTACCTGGAGGAGGTGGTGCAGCGCGCGCTGCTGGGAATCAGCCGGGGCACCACCGGGTTTGGCCGCGGCGAGCTGGACCGGGTGAAGGTCGAGGTCAACGACGCCGTCGCGATGGCCGACAGTGGCCTGCTGGAACGGGTGCTGGCCAACCTGATCGACAACGCCCTGCGGTACGCGTCCGACGCGCCGGTGCGGGTGACGGCCGGACGCGTCGGGGACCGCGTCCTGATCGCCGTCGCCGACGAGGGACCGGGCGTCCCGCGTGGGGCCGAGGAGCAGCTTTTCGCCCCGTTCCAGCGACTCGGCGACGCGAACACCGGCAGCGGTGTGGGGTTGGGGCTCTCGGTGGCTCGCGGCTTCGTCGAGGCGATGGGCGGGACCATCTCGGCCGGCGACACCCCCGGCGGCGGGCTGACGGTCGAGATCGACCTTGCGGCCCCACCGAAGGACCTGCGATGACCCGGGTGTTGGTGATCGACGACGAACCCCAGATCCTGCGCGCGCTGCGGATCAACCTCTCGGTGCGCGGCTACGACGTCATCACGGCGGCCTCCGGTGCCGCGGCGTTGCGCGCTGCTGCCGATCACCGCCCCGACGTGGTGATCCTGGACCTGGGCCTGCCGGACATGTCCGGGATCGAGGTGCTGGCCGGTCTGCGCGGATGGTTGACGGTTCCGGTGATCGTGCTGTCGGCACGCACCGACTCCTCGGACAAGGTCGAGGCGCTCGACGCCGGCGCGGATGACTACGTCACCAAACCGTTCGGCATGGACGAGTTCCTCGCACGCCTGCGGGCCGCGGTCCGTCGCGGTGCCGCTTCCACCGAGATTGACGAGCCGATCATCGAAACCTCCTCGTTCACCGTCGATCTGGCGGCCAAGAAGGTCACCAGGAGCGGCATCGAAGTGCACCTGACCCCCACCGAGTGGGGCATGCTCGAAATGCTGGTGCGCAACCGCGGCAAGCTCGTCGGCCGGGAAGAACTGCTCAAGGAGGTGTGGGGGCCGGCGTACGCCAAGGAGACCCACTACCTGCGGGTGTATCTGGCGCAGCTGCGCCGCAAACTCGAAGTCGACCCGTCGCACCCCAAGCACCTGCTCACCGAGGCGGGCATGGGCTACCGCTTCCAGGAGTAGCACCTCAGGCCAGCATCGGGGCCGCTTTCACCCCCGCCCGGTGGGTGCGAGTATCCGTCAGCTCAGCGATTGACGCCGGAGCAACCCGGGTATCCCCCAGCCACCTGAAGCGTCACGAGGAGGCACCACGATGTCACCAAGAGTCGGGCTGCTGGCCGACCAGTGCGCCGCCATTGTGGTGGGCGCCTTCTTCCTGGTCCTGGGCATTGCCGACGCCGTTGCCAACGGCGGCATGCTGCTCGGCGTCTTCACCACCTCGCTCTGGCTCACCCTGATCTACCTGGCCCTGGGCGTCGCGGGCCTGGTGCTGTCGCGCAGCTTCCACGCCGCGCGCTGGTACCTGTTCGGGGGCGGGCTGATCTGCGCGGCCCTGTGGCTCTACGGCACCTTCACCTCGGCCGACGTGTTGGAGCTCAACCGCGCCACCAACTGGCTGCACTTCGGTCTGGCCGTCGCCATGCTGATCTTCGGCCTCACCCTGGCCGGCACGAAAACACCACGGGGTGCCCGCGGTGAGCCGCTGCTGCCCCAGTAGGTCAGGCCACCGGGGGTTCAGGAGCGACGGCGCCGCTTAACGGCGATGACAGCCAGGACACCGGCTGCGGCGGCGCCGGTGGCACGGATCGGTGCGGGAATGTCCGACACCCCCGCCTCGATGCGAGCCGGCCACGTGCCCATCCGGCCCTCGGCGACGATGCGCGTCCCCCTGAACCGAATGCGTTCGAACTCGAAGGGGAACTCGCCTACGGGTGACGTGACTTTCACAGCGGTCGTCCAATCCTGGGTTCCACGGCGATGCGTGTGCGGAATTCGTTCTGGGCCAAGTCGAGCGCCGCACGTGCTGCACGCTGCCCGACCAGGGCATGGTCGTCGGCCCCCTGCGCGAAGACCACGGGGGCGTCATCGAGGATCGCGCCGTCGACGTTGCGGTACGGCAGTGGCGGGCCCGCGAGAATCAGGCAGTCACAGGCGATCTCCTCGACATCCTGGCCGTCGACCACGGTGACGCCGGTGATCCGCGGCATGCCGTGGGTGGCGGTGACCCGCGCTGCCGGTCGCCCCTGCGCGCCGAGCCACCGCACCGACGCGCCCGTCATGAGCTCGATGCACTCCTTGGCCCAGGGCGCGTCGCCGGCGATGACGACGTCGGTCCCGAGCCGGACGCGCTGCTGCAGCAGATGCAGCGCCAGGGTCGCGGGCACGACGCCGGCGCAGCGATCCCCGTCGATGCGCAGCTCCGCACGAGTCGGGGGCCGGTGCCCGGTGGCGACGACGAACGCGTCCGCGGCGACGATCCCGCCGAACGTGCCGACGGCCAGGAGCCGGTCGCCCTCCCAGCGGATCACCTGGGTACCGGGGGCGAACCGCACACCGAGCTGCTGCGCGTCGGTGATCAGGCGAGCGTGTGATGGATCCTCCCAATGCTCGCCGCCGGCGACGGGCAGTCGTTCGTAGACGGTGACGTCGGCCGACGGGGCCAACTGCGCCGCGGTGTGCAGACCGGCCAGTCCGGATCCGGCGATGGCGATGTGGGGTCGGGTGCTCATCGGACCGGGGTCTCCCAGTGCGATCCGGGTTCGCCGTGGCGCACTTCACCGGGTTGATCACCGGTGGCCGCCGACAGGATGAAGCTCACGCCCACCGAGCAGTAGGCCCCCTGGCAGCGGCCTGCCGTCGCTCGGGTGCGCTTGCGCACCCCGTCGAGCGACGTGGCCGGGACGGGTCCACGGCATTCCGCCGCAATCTCCGCCGCGGTCACATGCTCACACGCACACACCACGATCGGATGCTCATCCGGTGCGGCACCGGGACGCGCGGTGAACGCGGTCGCGGCCACGTCAGTGTCGATCTCGGCCAACCGCGGAATCACCGGAATGGATTCACGCACCGACGATTTCACCGGCAACTCCATGACCTCCGCACCGATCAGGTCCGCGACGTACGAGGCCACCCCGGGTGCGGCGGACACTCCGGTCGACCGGATGCCTGCCGCGTGCACCAGATTCGGCACCTTGGCGGACACCTCGATGCGGTAGGTGCGGTCGCTGGCGGGACGCAGCCCTGAGAATGTCTTGGTGACGTGACGGCGTTCCACCCCCTCGGGGAGCAGACGCTCGGCTCGGGCCCATACCGCGTCCAGCGTGTCACCGTCGGTGGTCTTGTCACCCCGGTCGTCACCGTCGACAGCGGTGGGGCCGACGAGGACCGTCCGGTTGGTGGTCGGCACCGCGTAGATTCCGCGGGTGTGCGGCGTCGGCGCGGTGCACATGATCTTGGGCACCAGGTGACCCACCGCGCGGTCGAGCAGCAGGAACTGGCCCTTGCGGGGCCACATCGTGAACGGTTCCGCGACGGCAGCGTCGGTGATCAGGTCGGCGTTCACACCAGCGGCGTTGACCACTGCGCCCACCGCAGTGGCGCCCGTGGGTGTGACGACGTGGCTGATCGCCCCGGATGGGTGGTGCCGGAAGCCCGTCACCGGGGTCGAGCAGCGAAGTTCGACTCCGTTGAGCACGGCCAGCTTCGCCAGCCCGACCGTAAGCCTGATCGGATCGATGATGCCTTCGCGGGGGACGTGCAGGGCCTCGATCGCGCTGGGGGCGGCGGTGCGCGCTTCACGCCGCAGCGCATCACCGGCGATCAGTTCGGCCTCGATGCCTGCCTCGCGTGCCTGGTTGAGCAGATTGCGCAGCGAGTCCGAGTCGCCGTCGTCGAAGGCCAGTGAGAGTGCCCCGATCCGCCGGAGCGGCACGTCCAGTGCGCGACAGATGTTCTCCCACTGTGGGTTGGTCTGCAGAATCAGGTCGGATTCCAAACTTCCCGGGGCCATGTCGAACCCGGTGCAGGCGATCGCCGAGTTCGCCTTGCTGGCACCTTCCGCGACGTCGTGGGCGGCCTCGAACCACACCACGCGCACTGCGTACCGCGACAGTTGCGCGGCGATCGCGGCCCCGATGACACCTGCACCGATCACGGCGATGTCGTAGCTACGTGAACTCATTGCTTCCGTTCGTCGATCCGTCGGTGAGCGGCATCGATCAACGCCGACGGCTCCAAACTGGTGGTGGATTCCACGAATTCACGCCAGCGCTCCCGCTCCAGGGCACGCTGCGATTCGGGCAGCGTGGGTTCGACGGTGTGGGTGAACTTCACCCGTGCGGCCAATCCCGCCAAGTCCAGTTCGCCTGCGCCGATGGCGGCCAGACCGGCAGCGCCCGCGGCGGTGTTGTCGTGGTGGTCGGCGATGGCGACTGGGCGCCCGCACAGGTCGGCTTGGCGCTGCATGAGCACTCGGTTTCTGCTCAGGCCGCCGTCCGCGCGCAAGGCCGCCGGTGCCCCGAGTTCGGCATCCACGGCATCGATCACATCGGCGACCCGGTGGGCAATGCCGTCGAGCACGGCGTAGGCGATGTCAAACCTGTCGGTGGAAGCCCGCAGGCCGTTCAATACGCCGGCCGCGTCGGCACGCCACCACGGCGCACCCACGCCGGTGAAGCTGGGCAGGAACAGCGGGTGCTGCATGCGCAGACCCGAGTCCGTCGCCGCTTCGCTGGACGCCGCGAGCTCCGCGACGTGTGAGGCGCTGTCGGCGAGACCGAGGCGCACCAGCCAGTCGACGGCGGTGGCGGCGCTGAACACGCCGCCCTCGATCGCCCACGCCTTGGGCTCACCGGGCACCGTCCAGCCATAGGTGGACATCAACCCGTGACCCGGACGTCGAGGAGCGGGGCCGACGTTGGTGTCGATGAAACAGCCCGTGCCGTAAGTCATCTTGGTGTCGCCCGGCGAGATCGCCCCCAATGCCGCCAGCGCGGCCAACTGGTCGGCCGCACTCGCGTACAGCGGTGCGCCCAGTGTGGTCGGCAGCGGCTCGGTGAACACGGTGTCGACCATGCGCGGCAGCAGTTCCACGTCGATGCCGAACGCCGCCGCGACCTGCGCGTCGAACTGCAAGTCGTCCAGCGACATCAACTGGGTGCGGCTTCCCGTCGACGGGTCGGTGACATAGGCGCCGTGGGCCAACCTGTGGATGTAGAACGCATCCAGGGTGCTGATCGCCAGCGTGCCGTCCGCGGCCGCGGCGGCCACCTCCGGCAGATTGAGCAGCATCCATGCGATCCGCGCGGCGGAATAGTAGGGGTCGAGACGGAGGCCGGTGATCTCCTCGATGCCGGCGGCCGCGGGGGTCGCGGCGATGCGGTCCACGACTGTCCCGGCCCGCCGATCAGACCAGAGGATCGCCTTGGACAGCGGTTCCCCGGTGCGCCGGTTGAAAGCGATGATCGACTCGCCCTGGTTCGCCAAGCCGATCCCGGCGAGTTCGGCACCGGGAACCGAGGCGACGGCTTCGCGCACCGTCTCCTCGATCGCGGTCACCAGGGCATTGCCGTCCTGCTCATCCCAGCCCGGGTTCGGGTGGGTGGTCACCGAGGGCCGACTCGCCGTCGCGACGCAGCGACCGTCGTCGTCGTACAGGTTGGTGCGAGTGCTCGTGGTGCCCTGATCGACACCCGCCCACACGCGGACCGCGGACCTGCGCGGGACCAGCGGCGTGGTCATTTCCCACCTCCAAACGGATGACGACCGGACGATAGAATCACAATCGATCAATTCAAGCAACAACATGATCGCTTGTGATCGTTATTAGGATGTGAACCCGTGCCGGAGAGACATGCCGAGGAGCGCCACGCCCTGCTGCTCGAACTGCTCTCTCGGCAGCAGTTCGCCTCGTTGGACGAGATGCAGCGTGCCACGGGCGCCAGTCCCCCGACCATTCGTCGTGACCTGACGCTGCTTGAGCGTCAAGGACTGCTCAAACGGGTGCGCGGCGGGGCATCCCCGGTTGCCGTGTCCAGCACGCTCGACGAGGCCTTCGACCTTCGACGGCGACGCAACGCTCGCGAGAAGGGCGCCATCGCGCTCGCGGCCGCCACCCTGGTCACGAACCGCACCTCGATCCTGCTCAACGACGGCAGCACCACTCTTGCACTTGCCGAGGAACTCGCCGCCCGGGCACCCTCGCTGTGGATCGCCACAAACGGTCTGAACATCGGAGAACGACTGGCCAGCGTCGCGTCGTTCGAGGTGATCGTGATCGGCGGCGCACTTCGTGCATCATCGTTCGGGACCAGCGGTCCATTGGCCGCCGCGGCCATATCCCAACTCAGCGTGGACATCACGTTCATCAGTTGCGACGGTGCAGACCTGGATCTCGGAGTGCGGTCCAACAGCCTGCAGGACGCGGAGATCGCGGCGGCGATGGCCAAACAGGCTCGCCGAGTCGTCGTACTGGCCGACAAGTCGAAGATCGGGCAGCGGGCGATCGCCGGGACATTGGGGTGGTCGGACGTGGACATTCTGATCACCAACGAGTGTGACGAGCAGTGGCGTGAACGCCTTCGTGACCAACGGGTCGAGGTGATAGTCGCGAAACCGCCAGCCGGCGCGAATGATTCGGCCGATCAGCCGTAACCGGGGCAGTGCCCGCGGTGAACCGCTGCCGCCCTAACAACCGGACTGCAGGAACGCCTTGGCGTAACCGGCGCTCTGATAGACGTACATCCACGCCCAGTACGGCACCGACAGGTCCAGCGGTGCGGCAGACATGATCAACTCGCCATCAAAGCACTTGTCCATGATGAAGCGGGCCCGTGAAATGTGCGGCGGATAGGTGACCACAATGACTGTGCGCCAACCTCTTTCCTTAGCCAGCCGGCCGAGTTCGCGGGCTTCACCGAGCGTGCTGCGGGGCTTGGGATCGAAGCACTCCACCGTGAACGCCGGATCATCCAGAGAGCAGTACTTCGCGACCTGACCACCCGGGCTGGACAGCACGACGTGTCGCGCCCAGCCCTGCCGGGCCAGATCCAGGCCGTGCCGTACCCGCGCCTCAGGTCCGTCGCCGCCGACCACCAGGATCGCGTCGGCCGCCCGTACGTCGTCCACCTGCGGGGAGACGAAGACCGGGTACCCCGCCACCCCGACCACCACGACAGCGGCCAGCAGCAGAGCCACCAGTCGACGCATCACCCAGGCAGGATCGAAAGCACGATTCCGTCGAGGATGTCGTGCTCGCTGACGGTGAGCGTGTTGATGCCGGCCCGTTCTCCCAGCTCACGTGCCAATTCCTCGACGACGATCGCACCGCCGCCGATGACGTCGACCCGCCCTTCGTGCATGGGCCCCAGCGCCGCGCGCTGCTTACGCGTCATGGCGATCAACTCGTCACACACCGGCAGGAGGTCGCCGAAGCCGACCTTCGACAGATGGATGGCGTCGGAGTCGTACGTCGTCATCCGCCGGGCCAAGGCCGCGATTGTGGTGAAGGTGCCCGCGACGCCCACCCAGGACTTGGCGTGCTGCACCGGCACCGCGTCCAACGCCTCAGACAGGCGCTCCCGCACCACGTCACGTGCGGCCGTCACCTCAGCCTGGGTCGGCGGGTCGCTGTGCAGGCAGCGCTCAGTGAGCCGCACGCAGCCGATGTCGGCCGAGAACGACGCCTGCACACCCTGCGACCCCAACACCACCTCGGTGGAGCCGCCACCGAGGTCCACCACGACGAAAGGTCCTGCGGCCTCGTCTAATTCGCCCACCGCACCCAGGAAGGACAGTTCGGCCTCCTCGGCGCCCGTGATCACCTCGGCAATCGCGCCGGGCAGCACCGCGCCGAGGACGTCAGACGTCATCGCGAAGAATTCGTCACGGTTGGCCGCGTCGCGGGTGGCCGACGTCGCCACCATGCGCACGCCCCGGACGTCGTTGGCGTACAACAGCTCCGCGTAATCGGCCAGCGCAACGCGGGTCCGCTCGATGGCCTCTGGGTCGAACTTTCCCGTCGCGTCGACACCCTGCCCCAACCGCACGATCCGCATCTCGCGGTGTACGTCGGTCATGCTGCCGTCGGCGGACACGTCCGAGATCAGCAGTCGGATCGAGTTCGTGCCACAGTCGATCCCCGCCAACCGGGTCATGCCCACCGCTCCTTCTCGAGAATCCCTGCCATCCCCGGTTCCTGCGCGAGGATCGCCAGCGCCTCATCCCCGAACGGGTTGACGCCCGGCCCCTTGGCCAACGAGTGCGCTATCACCACGTGCAGGCACTTCACCCGGTCGGGCATGCCACCCCCGGTGAACGTCGTGCCCAGGGATTCGATGGCATCACGTTCGGCCAGGTAGCTCTCATGCGCCCGCCGATAGGCCGCGGCCAACTCCGCATCCTGTTCGAGGCGGTCGGTCATGTCCTTCATCAGCCCCGAGGACTCCAACCTGCTCGCAGCCGCCGTCAGCGCGGGGTGCGTCAGGTAGTACAGCGTCGGAAACGGTGTTCCGTCAGGAAGTTTGGGCGCGGTCTTGACCACAGCGGGCTCACCGTTGGGACAGCGGTAGGCGATCTCCAGCACACCGCGCGGCGTGCGCCCGAGTTGCGCTTCGACCGCTGCCAAATCGTCTGGATCAACCACCGGGGGTGCTCGGATCTGCCGGGGGCGGAGGCGGAACCTCGCCCGGGATGACCGCGGGAGGCGGCGGTGGCATCAGCGGCGGTGGCGCGCCGTGCGGTTCGTCGGCGATGGTCTTCCACAGCGACGTGTACCACGGGTCGGTGTTGCTGACCGCCTCCGGCGCCTCGCCGGGACCGTCGGTCACCACCGCACCAGGCGGCAGTTGCACCTGGTACGGAATGTCGCCTGGCATCACGAAGCCCAACCTCTCGCGGGCCTGCGCGGCGATGTACGCCGGGTCCCCCAGCTTGTCCTTCTGCTGCTGCAACTCCGCGATCTGCGCCTCGAGGGCCTGCCGACTGGCCGCCAATTGCTGCATCTCGGTGCGCTGCGCGAAGTAGGTCCGCACGGGCCCGGCAATGGTCAGGGTCAGCACGCAGACCACCACCGCGAGGATCGCCGCGCGGCGCGCGGTGAAGCCCATGCGCTGCTCGGAGGACTGCTCGGCCGATCCAGCGATCGACTGCCGGATCGGCTCGAGTGCCTCAGTGCTGGCATCGGGCTCACTCGTGTCCTTACGGAGGTCTTTGCGGGGTTCCCTGCGCGCGGATGTCGGCGACGTCGCCGCAGGCTTCTTACGCGCAGTGCCGCGACCCGATGCTCCCGCCCGTCCCGCGGCACCGGGCCGTGAGGTCGGTGACCGTCTTTTCGGGTCGGGCCGCTTCGCGTCGGACATCAGTTGCCCACGCTACCGCCTACTTTGCCTCGTACCGAGGAAAGGCCAGGTCACCGGCATAGCGCGCGGCGTCGCCGAGGGCCTCTTCGATGCGCAGAAGCTGGTTGTACTTGGCGACGCGCTCGCTGCGGGCCGGCGCACCGGTCTTGATCTGACCGCTGCCGACGGCGACCGCCAGATCGGCGATGGTGGTGTCCTCGGTCTCGCCCGAGCGGTGGCTCATCATGGTGCGGTAGCCGCTGTTGTGGGCCAGCGCGACGGCGTCCAGGGTCTCGGTGAGCGTGCCGATCTGGTTCACCTTGACCAGCAGCGCGTTGGCCGCGCCCTTGACGATGCCCTCTTCCAGGCGCTCGGGGTTGGTGACGAACAGGTCGTCGCCGACGAGCTGGATGCGGTCGCCGATCGCGGCGGTCAGCGCGACCCAGCCGTCCCAGTCGTCCTCGGACAGCGGATCCTCGATCGACACCAGCGGGTAGGCGTCGATGAGCCCGGCGTAGAACTCCGCCATCTGCTCGGCGGTGCGGGTCTCCTTCTCGAACGCGTAGCCGGTGCCCTCGGTGTAGAACTCGGTGGCCGCGACGTCGAGCGCCAGCGTCACATCCGAGCCCAGCTTGAGGCCCGTCGCCTCGATGGCCGTGCTGATCAGGTCCAGGGCCGCGCGGGTACCCGCGACGTCGGGGGCGAAGCCGCCCTCATCGCCCAAGCCGGTGGCCAGGCCCTGCTTCTTGAGCACCGACTTCAGCGAGTGGTAGACCTCAGCACCCCAGCGCAGCGACTCCTTGAAGGACGGCGCACCGATCGGGGCGACCATGAACTCCTGGACGTCGACACCGGTGTCAGCGTGGGCGCCACCGTTGAGGATGTTCATCATCGGCACCGGAAGGATGTGGGCGTTGGGCCCGCCGAGGTAGCGGAACAGCGGCAGCGCGGCGCTGTCGGCGGCGGCCTTGGCGACGGCCAGCGAGACACCGAGGATCGCGTTGGCGCCCAGGCGAGACTTGTCGGGAGTGCCGTCCAGGTCCAACAGGGCCTGGTCGATGACGCGCTGCTCGTCGGCGGGCAAGCCGATGACGGCGGGGGCGATCTCGTCGAGCACGGCCTCGACGGCCTTCTCCACGCCCTTGCCGAGGTAGCGGTCGCCACCGTCACGGAGTTCGACGGCCTCGTGCTCGCCGGTCGACGCCCCGGAGGGCACCGCGGCGCGCGCGAACGTGCCGTCGATCAGCGCGACCTCGACCTCGACCGTCGGGTTGCCACGGGAATCGAGGATCTCCCGGGCCGCGACCTGCTCGATGATGGGCACTGACGTCTCCCTTGTTTCGTCGACTGAAGCGGTTTTCAGTCTCAGCCTAGATGTTGGCTGTTCGGGATGCCGAGAGAGGAGGGGTCCGGAGGCGCCGGGTTCACCGACCCGCCGCACGCTGCCCACGCAGCGTCATCACCGTGCTGGTCACGGTGGCCACCGCTTTGCCGTCGCGGCGGACCACCTCGCAGCTGTAGTGGGTGATGGTGCGACCGCTGTGCACCGGCCGGGCGTGTGCGGTCAGGGTGTCGTCCCAGACCGGTCGCAGGAACGTCGCACGGATGTCGATGCTGGTGAAGGACTCCCCCGGCAGCATCAGCGTGGAATGCGCGGTGCCGATCGCCGCGTCGGCCAGTTCGACCAGGAATCCACCGTGCACGGTGCCCTGCTGGTTGCCGTGCCGCGCCGCCCGAACCTCGACGGCGACGGAGGCGGTGCCGGGGCCGACGTCGACGATCTCGAAGCCAAGGAGCTCGGAGATCGCTGTCGGGTACCGCATATGGGCGGCGTCGCGGCCCGGGTGCTGTCGGCGCCCGGCGAGCCGGTCGCGCAGGAAGTCCAGCACCGGGTGGTGACGGGTGTCGAGCATCAGGCCTCCTCGAATCGCGTTGCGTGGCGACCCTACGAAGCCGAAACTGATGCAATCAACACATTGTCATAGATACATTGGGACGCATGAGGCCGCAGCGCTCCTCAGTCGTCGCCGACGACCTCGCCCGCCGGATCCGCGAGGGCACCCTGCCCGCGGGCGCCCGGCTGCCGACCCATCGCGAGCTGGCCCACACCTACGGAATCGCGCTGGCGACGGCCACCAAGGTCTACCGCGACCTGGCCGCGGCAGGGCTGGTGGTGGGCGAGCCGGGCCGCGGGACGTTCGTCCGCGACCGGAGCGGGTTCTCCGGCCTCGAACCGCGCCGCCTGCCACGCGGCAGCCGCGTCGCCGATCTGTCGTTCAATCAGCCGCTGGCCGCCGAACAGAACGACCTGCTGCGAAATGCGTTGCGGGACTTGTCGAGCGAGGGTGATCTCGGCGCACTGCTACTGCAACCACCCCCGGAGGGCCGCGAACGGGACCGCGCCGCCGTCGCCACCTATCTGCTGGAGCGCGGCATCGACGTCGCACCCCGGGATGTGGCGCTGACCGCCGGCGCCCAGCAGGGTGTGGACGCCGCGTTGGGCGCGGTCTCCGCGCCGGGCACCGTCGTGGCCGCCGACGCCCTGACCTATCCGGGGGTCAAGATGTCCGCGGCCGGGCATCATCTGGAGCTCGCCCCGGTGCGCACCTCTGCTGACGGGCTGGACGTCGAACACCTGCGCTGGTGGTGTGCGCACCGGCCGGTGCGGGTGATCTATCTCATCCCGACGCTGCACAACCCGCTCGGTTATGTGCTGGACGAATCCAGCCGGCACCGGGTCGTCGACCTGGCCCGCCGGCACGATCTGGCGATCATCGAGGACGGCACCTACGCCTTCCTGGAACCAGAGGCACCGCCACCGCTGCAGACGCTGGCGCCGGAGCGGACGCTGTACGTGGGCAGCATGTCGAAGAACCTGGCGACCGGGCTGCGGGTGGGATTCGTGGTGACGCCACCGGACCACCGTGACGCGCTGATCCGCCGGTTGCGCACCGGCAGTTGGGGAATGGCTCCGCTGACCGCCGCGCTGATGCGACGGTGGCTGACCGACGGCACCGTGCTCCGCCTGGAGAAGCTGCGCCGCGACGACGCCCGGGCCCGCCAGACACTGGCCCGCGACACGCTGGCCGGGCTGGACTACCGGGCTCATCCCGGCTCCTACAGCGGCTGGCTCACCCTGCCCGAGGACAGCCGCGCCGACATCGCCGCCCGTCGGCTGGCCGAAGTCGGGGTGCTGGTGTCCACCGCGGACGCGTTCAGCACCGGCGGCGCCGCCCCGAACGCGCTGCGACTGGCGCTGGCCACCCCGACGCTGGATGAGCTTGCGGACGCCCTGCGCCGGATTCGGCAGCTGGTGTGACGCTCAGAGCGAGTGCCCAGTGGCGTAGGCCGTGGCCCAATCGCGCACCATGCGGGCGTACTGGTCGGAGTAGTTGTAGGCCCGCAGCGCCGCCATCCATCCCTTCGGCTTGGACAGGTCCTTACCGCGCGAGCACAGGTACCCCGCGGCGGACAGTGCCGCGTCGTCGATGTTGTCGGGGCTGATCTCGCCGTCGTTGTTGGCGTCGACGCCGTAGAGCTTCCAAGTGTCGGGAATGAACTGCATGGGACCCATGGCGCGGTCCAGGTGGCCGTCGCCGTCGAGTTCTCCGCCGTCGGTGTCGGGGATCATCATGTTGCCCGCGGTGCCGTCGAGGCGCACCCCCCGAATCGGCGGGCGGACATCGCCGTTGGGCTTCACGGTCGAACCGCGGTAGGTGCCGTGATGGCTCTCCACCATGCCGATGCCGGCCAGGGTGGGCCACGCAAGCTGGCACGTCGGGTTCACCACCTCAGCCACGCGGGCCGCATAGGCGTAGGCCTCCAGTGCGGTCACCGGCATCTCCAGGGATGGCGCGCGGGCCGCCGCCCAGTCGTGCAGTTGATCTGCGGGACGGCCCTTGGCCTCGATGTCCACCGCGGGAACCGGGTCGCCAGTGGGGGGCGGAACGCCCTCCGGAATCGGGGTGCCGACCTGCCAGGAACAGCTCGACGCCAGCAGCACGGCCGTCGCGCCCACCACGGCGGCAGTCTGCAGCCAACGCACCGACACGGCCTCCCTCACCCCGTTGTAGATCACAACCATCGTCCCACGACGACAGAGCAGTTCGTCCCTTCGGGAGGCGCGGCGCGAAGTTGTACCCTGCCTCTGGGCCCACTGCTAAGGTGAGCCACACCTAGCTTTGGCAAGCCAAAGCTGGGCGTGAAACTTCACATTCAAGGGACGACCCATATGACTTCCCTCGGGGATCTTCCGGTCACCCTGCTGATGGCCGGTCCGAGCATGTCAACCCAGGTCTTCGGCAGTGGTCTGATCGGCCTTCGCGAAGGCTTGGAAGCCTCGATCGTGGTCATGATCCTGGTGGCTTTCCTGGTGAAATCCGATCGCCGCGACGCACTCAAATGGGTCTGGCTGGGCGTCGGCGCAGCAATCGCGATGACCGTTGCCGTGTTCGTGGTCATCCAGTTCGGCGAGAACACCGTCACCGGCCTGGCGGCCGAGGCCATCGCGGGAGTCGCCTCCCTGATCGCCGTCGTGATCGTGACGACCATGGTGCTGTGGATGAAGAAGGCCGCGGCGGGCATGTCGGGGCAATTGAAGTCTGAGATGGCACAGGCCCTCGAAACCGGCGCGCTGGCCGTGGTGACGCTGTCCTTCCTGGCGGTGGGCCGCGAAGGCGTCGAGACCGCACTGTTCATGGTCGGCTACGCCGAAGCGGAGACGCTGTGGCCGCTCTTCGGGCTGATCGTGGGCGTGCTCGTCGCCGCGGCGATCGCCTACGGCATGTACAGGGGTGCGGTCCGCCTGGATCTCGGGAAGTTCTTCAAATACACCGGCGCGTTCCTGATCGTGGTCGCCGCGGGCATCCTGTCCTACGGCATCGGCGCCCTGCAGACCGTCGGTTGGCTGCCGGGCCTTTCCAGCAAGGCGTTCGACATCACGTCCTGGTTCAACTGGTCCTCCTGGTACGGCGAGGCCATTCAGGGCATCTTCAACATCAACCCCACGCCCACGGTGCTTCAGCTGGTGTGCTGGCTGACCTACATCGTCGTCGTGCTCGCACTGTTCCTCCGCCCCCTGAGCAGCGCAGCCAGACCTGATCCGACTCCGGACCCGGAACCCAGCACTCAACCTGAAAGGTCAACCAAGTGAACGTTGTCTCCCCAATGACCGCCAAGGCCGCCGCGGCCACCGCCGCCGCGATCCTGGCCGGTCTCTCCCTGGCAGCCTGCACGGCCAAGGAGTCCACCGACAGCGCCGACGGCGCCAAGTCGGCCACCGAGGTGAAGGTCACGGCGTCCGACGACGCATGCGAGCTGTCGTCGACCGAGGGCACGACGGGTGCCAACACCTTCCTGGTCACCAACAACGGGAACAAGGTCACCGAGTTCTATGTCTACGGCGAGGGCGAGCGGGTGATGGGTGAGGTCGAGAACATCTCGCCCGGCCTGAACCGCAAGCTGATCGTTCAGCTGTCCGAGCCCGGCACCTACCAGCTCGCCTGCAAGCCCGGCATGGTCGGCGACGGCATCCGCAGCGAATTCACGGTCACCGGCGACGCCGTCGAGGTCGACACCGAGGGCAAATTCAAGGACGCCGCCGACAGCTACAAGCGCTACATCAACAGCCAGGTCGACGCGCTGATCCCGGCCACCCAGCTGTTCGTCGATGCGATCAAGCGCGGCGACATCGAGGCCGCCAAGGCACAGTTCCCGATCGCCCGCACCTACTACGAGCGCATCGAGCCCGTCGCCGAGTCGTTCCCCAACGACCTGGACCCGCGCATCGACCTGCGTGAGGCCGACCTCGAAGAGGGCCAGAAGTGGACCGGCTTCCACCGGCTGGAGAAGGACCTGTGGGTCAGCGGCCTGCAGCCGGACACCAACGCGATCGCCGACCAGCTGCTGGCCGACGTCAAGGAGCTCGACGCCGGCGTCAAGGCCCCCGACTTCAAGATCGACTCCACCCAGATCGCCGGCGGCGCCCAGGGCCTCCTGGATGAGGTCGCCGCCAGCAAGATCACCGGCGAGGAGGACATCTTCAGCCACACCGACCTGTGGGACTTCAACGCCAACGTGCAGGGCAGCCAGACCGCCGTCGCCTCGGTGCGTCCCATCCTCGACGAGCGCGACCCCGACCTCGGCAAGCGCGTCGACCAACGATTCGCCGAAGTCGAGGCGCTGCTGATGAGGCTGCGCGCCGGTGACGGCTTTGTGTCGTACGACAAGGTGACCGAACCGCAGCGCCAAGAGCTTTCGCGGGCCATCGACGCCCTGTCCAAGGAAGTCAGTCAGGTGCAGGGTGTCATCGCAGGACAGTGAAACAGGTCAGGTAGCGCCCACGTCCGGTATCTCGCGGCGAACGCTTCTCGGCGCGGCCGGAGTGGGTGCCGCCCTGGTGGGTACGGCCACGGCCGGCGTTGTCGCCGGCCGTGCGTCGGCCGCCGACAGCAGCCACGTGCTGCTGCAGTCTCCGGTGCCGTTCCGCGGCGAGCGGCAGGCGGGCATCATCACCGAGGCCCAGGACCGGATGCACTTCGCCACGTTCGACGTCACCAGCGACCGTCGCGAGGATCTCGTCGACATGCTGCGCGAATGGACGCACATGGCCGAGCGGATGACGCGCGGTGAGGAGACGTTCAAGGACGGGGCCGTCGGGCTCAACCCCTACTCCCCGCCGTCGGACACCGGAGAAGCGTTGGGCCTGCCCGCTTCTCAGCTCACACTGACCATCGGGTTCGGCCCGTCGCTGTTCCTCAAGGACGGCAGGGACAGGTTCGGCATCGCCGCACAGCGTCCCGCGTTGCTCAAGGACCTGCCGAAGTTCCCCAACGAGACCATGGACCCGGCGCGCTCGGGTGGCGACATCTGCATCCAGGCGTGTGCCAACGACCCTCAGGTCGCCGTGCATGCGGTCCGCAATCTGGCCCGCGTCGCGTTCGGGACGGCCGCGGTGCGCTACTCCCAGTTGGGATTCGGCCGCACGTCATCGACCACCCGAGACCAGACCACGCCACGAAACCTGTTCGGCTTCAAGGACGGAACCAACAACCTCAAGGCCGAGGACACCGGCCTGCTGGACAAGCAGGTGTGGGTGGCCGACGGTGACGGCCCAGCCTGGATGACCGGCGGCACCTATCTGTTGGCCCGCCGCATTCGGATGCGGATCGAGTCGTGGGACCGCACCACTCTGCTCGAGCAGGAGCGTGTCATCGGCAGGCACAAGGGCAGCGGCGCGCCGATCGGGTTGGCTGAGGAGTTCGAACCGCTGAACCTGGATGCGGTCAACGACGAGGACGAACCGCTGATCGACGAGCTTGCACACGTTCGACTGGCGTCACCGGAACACAACAACGGCATCGAAATGCTGCGCCGCGGTTACAACTTCACCGACGGCACCGACGGGTTCGGTCACCTGGACGCGGGCCTGTTCTTCATCGCCTTCGTCCGCAACCCGGAGACACAGTTCATTCCGCTGCAGTCCCGGTTGGCCCGCAGTGACCTGCTCAACGAGTACATCACCCACACCGGTACGGGGATCTTCGCCGTGCCGCCTGGGATTCCCGAGGGCGACATGGACGCCTACTGGGGTTCGACGCTGTTCAGCTGATCTTCGTCGGCCGGCGCGGACTCAGTCTCGTCGGCCGGCGCGGACTCAGTCTCGTCGGCCGGCGCGGACTCAGTCTCGTCGGCCGGCGTGGACTGCGGCTCGTCGGCCGGCGTGGACTGCACCGGCCACGCCGCGCGCCACTCTTCGGCGCTGACCTCACCCAGTGCATTGCTGTCGATGTCGCCACGCTGGAAGCCGACTGCCTTCTCTGCCGTCCGCACGGTGTCGATGAACTGAAGAACCGCTGAGCGCAGCGCATTCTCGGCATCAACGTCCTCGGAGACCGTGATCGACGTCAGGTCCGCCGGGATCAGGTCGGCCGGAAGGCCGGCCTGGCGGACTCGGCTGATCACCTTCTGCGCCAACGCCAAAGCGGGCTGGGCCGTTGGGATGCCCTCGAGCACCGACTCCCGTGACGACTTCTCGAGCGCCTTGCGTTCCTCCCACTGGGCGAGTTGGTCGACCAATGAGATCTCCTCACCCGCCAAGACGGCGGGCACTCGGTTCACGAGCTTGCGCACCAGAGCGTCGGCCACGTCGTCGATCGAAAAGGCGTTCTCTGGGGCGTCTTCGGCGATACGCGCATGGAACAGCACCTGCAGCAGCACATCCCCGAGTTCGTCCCGCAACTCGTCGGCGTCACCGCGGTGCACGGCGTCGAAGACCTCGTAGGTCTCCTCGAGCAGGTAGCGGCGCAGCGAGTCGTGGGTCTGCTCGCTCTCCCACGGGCCGTTGGTCCGCAGCTTGTCCATGATCGCCACGGCCTCGAGCAGACGCTCGCCCGGTGAAGGTTCCGGTGCGGCGATCACCGACTCCCCCGCGGCGATGCGCGCCGCCACGGCCGGATGGGTGGGATCCGAGGACACCAGTGTCGGGGCGTCCTCGCCGGTGCCGACGGGCCGTGCGCCGGGCAGCGACCACGGCACCTTGACCGGTATCTCCTCGGTGTACTGCACCTCACCGACAAGCAGTTCGACCGCGTCGACCGGGATCAGCGTCGGTCGCGCAGGGTCCAGCAAAACAACTGTCACCGTCCCATCATCCCTCTGGAAACTGCCGACAACCGAATCATCGTCCGCCGACCAGGTCAGACCACCCAGACGAGCGTGTCGACGCCACGATCACCGCCCGTCTGCGGAGTCCGTGTCGGCAGCGGTGGGGCCATCCTCACGAATCCGAACGGCGAGGTCGGCGCGACCGTGCGCACCGAGCTTGACGCACGCCTGTCGCACGTGCCGCTCGACGGTCGCCGCCGTCACCGACAGTGCGGCGGCAATCTCGCGGTTCGTCATCCCCCGGGCGACCAGCGTCGCCACCTCCCGTTGCCGACCGGTCAGTGCGGAGGCCACCGTGAGTTCCGCGACCACAGGGCCCTGTGCCGCACCGCAGCGCCGTGCCAGGTCCATCGCACGGTCACCCGCGGTCAGAGCACTCCCCCGCAGGCCCTGCGACCTGAAGGCCATGGTTGCTGCCGCGGCCGCGTGGGCGGCTGCGACGGTGTCCCCCATGTGTTCGAATTCCTTTGACACGCATTCCAATTCCCTACCATCCCGCGTGGTGACGGCGCGGGCGTAGCGCAGGACGATCGGGCACCTCGGGCCGTACACCGACTCGGCCAGCCCGGCCAGGGTCGCCTCGACGCCGGGCTGCCCGAAAGCCACCGCTGTCTGCAGGCAGTGCACTGCGGGCGCGCGCTGACCGCGAGACAGTGCGAGGTCGGCAGCACGCACAGCGCTCTGGCGTGCGCGGCTGACGTGACCATGTGCGGCGTGCACCCACGCCTCGGCGTGGAGCAGCGCGCAATCGAGATGGGCGTGGCCCGGGTGCCGGTCGGACGTGGCCGCCGCCAGCGCCCCAGCGGCGTCATCGGCACGCCCCGCCACCGCCAGTGCCTCCGCGTAGTAGATCCGGTAGCGATAGGCCATTCCGATGTTCTGCCCGTACTCGTCGAACTCCCGGTCCGCGGCTTCCAGATCGCGCACCGCGGCACGAATGTCGCCGCTGCGCAGCGACGCCAACCCGGCTATCCCGCGGGCAGAGGCGGCGGCGGTGCCCGGCAGGTCCGCGCACCGCCGCCAGCATCCGCCGACCACGGCGTCAACCTTGTCGAGGCTCCCGGCAAGTGTCAGTGCGCGCACTCGGGCATCCGCGGCCACGACGATATGGAATGACGCGAGCGCACCGTCACCGACGAGCCGTTCGTACTCCGCGGCCTCGGCATCGCAGTATTCGATGCCGAGTTCACCGAACGCCACCATCTCGACCTGTCGCACGCCAATGCTGTCGTGGGGCATCGGCTGACCGAAGTCGACGGTGCGCGCGATGTCCATCGCCTCGGCGGGATACCCCGCCAATGCCCGCTGCAGCGCCTTGAACACCAGCAACGTGTGATGTCGCGAGCCGGTGGCCCCGGCCGCCAACGCCGCCTCCACAACCTCGCGAGCCTCGTCCGGCCGACGCAGTCCCCAGAACAGATTCGAGGCACGCATGATCACGTCATCAAGCTGATCGTCTCGGGGGTGGGCATCGGTGACGGTGTCCAACACCGCCGCGGCGTCTTCCCCCTTCCCGAGGTAGTGCAGAGCGCGCGCGTGGCGCATCCGGGCTGCGGTTCCCCCGCCCGCGGAGACCGCGGCGCGCGCGAGGCGTTCGCTCAGGCCGGTGTCGAGGCGCCGGGCGGACTCATCCGCGGCAGCCAGCAGGATGTCGGGATCGGGCGGCAGCGCCGACTCGTGCCATAGAACCCCCAACCGCACCGGATCCACCGCGATCACCGGTTGCGCACCCGCCAAGGCGGTGGCCACTCGGGCGCGCACCTGCCGCAGCTCCGCGACAGAGGACGACAGCGCGACCTCGGCGTACAGGGGGTGCCCGATCCGGATCTCCCCCGAGCCGTCGGCGATGATCAGTCCACGCGCAACGGCGTCCGCCACCGCGCCCGCAGGCACAAGCTGCGCCAGCAGGTCAGGGTGGATCACCTCCGCGACGGCGACGACATCCAACACCTTGCGCACGTCGTCGCCCGCCGCATCGATGTGCACCTCAACCAGATCCCGAAGCGACTCCGAGAGCTCTGCCGAGGACGCCCAATCCCAGTGATCGCCCTGGAAGCACAGACGCCCGGCATGTCGCTCCTGATCCACGAGGTGTCGCAGAAACATCACATTGCCCTGCGTCTTGAGCCACATACGCTGAGCACTCTCGCCGTTCAGCGGTGCGCCGAGCACATCAGCGAGGAGTCGATCCACGGCGGCCCGCGACAGCGGCGACAGTTCCAACCGAGTCAGCCCGAGTGCGACGAACGATTCGATCACGCCGTCGGCGCCCGGCTCCCCGGACCGCACCGTCGCAACGACCTTGGCCGACGTGCTGCGCAGCAGCGTGGCGATCAGATCGCGCGACTGGGTGTCGAGATGGTGGGCGTCATCGACGACGAGGAGCAGACCACCCGCTTCGGCCTGCGCACGCAGCGCTTCGATCAGGTTCTCAGCCGTGGCCGCCTTCGCCCCGGGGGCGTCGTCGACACCGAAGGTGAACGCAGCCAAAGGAATCGACTGTCCCACCGGGAAACCGACGAGTCGCTGCACCCGCCAACCTCGATCGGCCGCGACACCGGCCGCGGCGTCAGCCAACCGAGTCTTTCCAATACCGGCGACGCCCGCGACAACGATCCCCCCACCCGTGCCGCCGCCGAAGACTTCATCGACGAGTTCGAGCTCTGCGTCGCGCCCGACGAGGGGCCAGGTGTCGTACACGACCACCACCTCTCTGCGACGGTGGTCGCTATCGATCCACGAATTCGATGATGAGACTGGCCAGTTCACGCCGACCCTGCACGCCCGTCCGCTGACTGGCCCGATAGATGTGGCCTTCGACGGTTCGCACCGACAAGGACAGCGCCGCACCGATGTCGCGGTTCGTACGCCCCGCCAGAATGAGCTCCGCGATGGCCAACTGACGAGGCGTGAACAGTTCTGGGACAGCACATCCGACCAGTGCCGGCAGAAAACGCACGCCACACCTGGTCGCCAGTTTTCGAGCCCGCGCCGTGCACACCAACGTCCGGCCGGACGCCCCCTGAGCGCTGTATGCCCGTGCGGCGTGGGCAGCCGCATCCGCGGCGACCAACAACTCACCCGCCTTTTCGAAGTGGACCGACGCCTCTGCCAACCCATCACCGTTGCCCGTCGACAGTGCACGGGCAAAGCGGGCCGCATCGTTGGCCCGACGATTCCCCACCTCGGTGGCCAGGTGCGTCAGCCTTGGGGCGGCATCGGTGTCGCCGAGGAGCGCCGAGGTCTGTAAGCACATCGCCTCGCTGGCGAGCTGACCGTTGTGGCGCGCCTGCTCCACGCCGGTCCTGGCGGCCTCGCAGGCCACATCGAGCTCCCCTCGGGCCGCCGCGACCCAGGCGCGAGCGAGGGCGAGAACGGGGTCACCGTCGGCTTTCACCCTGCCGCTGACGCGGACCGCTTCCAGCGCCGCGGCGGCGTCGTCCGCGTGGCCGGCACGTGCCGCCGCAATGGCGTAGAGAAGCCGGTAACGGTACGACAACGCCTGCGCGACAACGCTCTCCCCGAGATCGACGGCTGCCGGACGCAGACGCTTGACCGCGGTGCCGATGTCCCCCGCAGCCAACGCGGTGACGCCCTTCACCGCCGAAAGCAGTCGGCACGCCGGCTCGGACGCGCCGGTCAACGCCGCGTCGGCTCGTTCGGTGACCGCCGCGGCCTGAGCGGTCCGGCCAGCCAGAACCAACGCCCGCACATAGAGTTCCACCGCGATGACGATGCCGAGCGGGTCACCGGCACTCTCGAGGCGTGCCCAGTCATGATCGACGTCGTCGAGCACCGAATCCCGCTGCCCGCGTTCAACGCACGCCACCGCCCGGGTCGCCAGGAAGGTCGACCGCCCCAATGCATCGAGGTCCGAATAGTCCACAGTCTCGATGGATTCAAGTATCCCCGCGGGATCGTTGGCGTAGGCGGAGGAGAGTGCCCGGATGACGTCGGCCTGCTGTTCCTGACGACGGCATGCCCTGGGCGCGGCTGGTTCCGGAGATTCCTGACCGGTCCGACCGGCGAGCATCGAGAGTGCGGTCAACTCCCGGGCATTGACGTACCGCCGGTAGACGTCGTCGTCCAACACCGTCGCGGAGACCTCGGAAAGCACATCCGCCGCGTCACCTCCGCGGCCCAGCAGCGCCAGACAGTAGGCATACCGGACCCGCGACCTGTCGTCCCCGTCGGCCGCCATCGCGGCCCGCGCGCAGGTTTCCGCGTGTGCCAGGTCCATCCGCGCCAGGGCGGCTTCCGCGGCCTCCGAGAACACCACCGGGTTCGGCGCCAAATCCGAATCGAGCCAAAGCAATCCGAGTCTGACCGGGTCGACACGGCGGTCCCCGTCCGGCACGGACAGGACCGACGCGACGCGTCCCCGCAGGTGACGGGTCCGCAGCGGTCCCTGCTGCGCCAGCGACACTCTTGCGTACAGCGGATGCGAAACGACGATGATCTCGCCGGAGTCATCGATCGTGGTGACCAGGCCGGCACGCTCGGCGTCGGCGATGGCCTGCCGGTCGACCAACTGAGCCAGGTGACGGTGTTCGATCCACTCCGCCGCAGCCACGACGTCGACGACATCCCACACCGGCCCGGCGGTGAAACCTGTTTCCACCAGCACCAACTCACGCAACGCCGGGGACACGTTCGGTTCGGCCCGAAGCTGCCAGCAGTCGTCGACCTCGACCAGGTTGCCGCGCTGCGTCTCCTGTTCGAGCAGGTGTCTCAGGTAGACCAGATTGCCCCTGCTGAGATCCCAGAGTGCAGAGAGACATCCCTCCGCCACCGAGCCGTCGAGCACCGCACACACCAGTTCGTCGCATCGGTGCCGGTGCAGTGCATCGACATCGACCCGGCGCAGCAACCCGTCCTTCCACAACCGCAGGAGGGCATTGGACGGTGAAGGGCCGCGGCGGGTCGTGATCACCACCTTCGCCAACCCTCGGTGCAGCACCTGAGCCAACAGGTACGTCGACATGTCGTCGAGCAGGTGGGCGTCGTCGACGCCGAGCAGCACGGGTTGACCGGCGGTGACGGCCGCAAGTTTCGCCAGGGCCCCGTCAATCCGCTCGGATGCCGAGAGGACTTCGGCGACGGCCGCATTCGTGTCGAGACCGGCCAGCGCACCGAGCGGAACACATTTTCCGGCGGATACCGCCCGGACTCCGTAGCCCACCCACCCGGCCCTGGTCGCTGAGTCCAGGGCCTCCTCAAGCAGCCTGGTCCGGCCCACGCCGGGCGACCCGACGATGAGCAGTCCGGGTGGGCCCAGCGGGTCGAGCACTTCGGTGATGGCGCCGAGTTCGTTCTCCCGCGCGGTGAGCGGCCATCGCGGCACCGTCGGGCGCACGACATCGCCCGGCGTCCCGACCATGGGGGTCAGTGTGTCAGGTGGTCGCTGATCGTGCTCGGGTTTGAAACAGACTCTGCGTCAAGGTGTTTAGCAGATGGGAACTACATTGGGCCGCGTTAGAACAACGGGCCGCCCTGCCCGCCAGCGCCGCCTGTCCCGCCGGAGCCGCCTCCGGTAGTGCCGACCGGGTTTCCTCCAGCCGAGCCGGGCTTACCGTTCTCGCCCAGCCCGATCACGACATCGCCGTACATTCCTCCGTCACCTCCGCGTCCACCCGCGCCACCGGGCGCGCCGCCGTCGCTGCCGAAGATGCCGCCGATTCCGCCGTCACCGCCTCGGCCGCCGGTTCCGCCGAGTCCGCCGTCACCGCCCTTATCAGTGCCATGACCACCGTCGCCGCCCCGGCCTCCAGCACCACCTTGCGTGGAGTGTTCTCCCAATGGGCCGCCCCAGTCGGCGCCCCTACCGCCGTTGCCGCCGCGCCCGCCGTCGCCGCCCAGCGTGCCCGAGCCGCCGTTACCACCGTTACCACCGTCGCCGCCAGCTTCACCTTCGTCACCGGCGCGGCCGTTGCCACCGTTCCCGGCGTCACCGCCATTGCCACGAACTCCGTTGGCGCCGGTGACACCGTTCGCCCAGGAGAAGGGACCCGCGCCTCCAGCCCCGCCGGCGCCTGCCGCGCCGGCGTTGCCGCCATCACCCCCGTCACCACCGCTGCCGCCGCTGGTGGTCGCATTGCCGCCGTTGGCGCCTTGCCCGCCGTTGCCACCATTGCCGCCCGCACCGCCGTTGCCGGCGCTGCTGCTCCAAGAGGTGGCACTGCCGCCGGCGCCGCCGTTGCCACCGGCGCCGCCGGACCAGCCGTCACCTCCGGATCCGCTACCGACCGCGCTGAAGCCGGTGGCGCCGTTGCCACCGTTGCCACCGCGCCCACCGTCGCCGCCGGCCCCGAATTCGGCGCCGCCGGCTCCACCGGCGCCACCGTCACCGCCGGGTGTGCCCCAGGTGCCACCGACACCACCAGCGCCGCCGTCACCACCGTTGCCCCGGTTGCCGCCATTACCGCCCGCACCGCCAACGCCGCCGATGTTGACCGAGCCGCCGTCACCGCCGTTTCCGCCGTGACCGCCGTTTCCGCCGTCGACCCCGCCGGACGACTGACCGCCGTTGCCACCCGCTCCACCCTGGGCGCCCGGCTCACCGCCCTGGCCGTTGCCGCCGTTGCCGCCATCACCGCCGTCACCGCCGTCACCACCTGCGGCACCCTGGCCCGCTTGGCCGGCGCTACCGGTCACGGCACCGGCGCCGCCCGCACCGCCGGCCCCAATGGCACCTGCATTGCCGCCGTGACCACCGTTTGTTCCTGCAACCGCGTCGTTCTCGGAATCCCGGTCCGTGCCGTCGGCCCCGTCGGCGCCGTGTCCGCCAGCCCCGGCTCCGCCGCCGCGGCCGCCGTTTCCACCATTACCGCGATTGCCGTCATTGCCGCTGGCCCAGCCGACGGCCTGCGCCGCGCCGGCGAGACCACCCGCTCCGGCGGCACCACCAGTTCCACCGGCGCCCCCGTTGCCCCCGTTCCGTCCGTCGCCGCCGGCGACGGTTGCCGAGGCACCCGCGCCGCCGGTACCACCGTGACCGCCATTGCCGCCATTGCCGCTGTTGCCACCATTGCCACCATTGCCGGCCAACGCGCCACCACCGCCACCCGCACCGCCATTACCACCGGCACCGCCGGCTTGCCCGGCGCCGCCATTCAGGCCGTCGCCGGCAGCAGTGTTGCCGCCGTTGGCACCATTGGAGCCGTTGGTGCCGTTGCCACCGGCGCCACCATTGCCACCATTGCCGACCAGGCCGCCCGCTCCGCCGGCGCCGCCGTCCCCACCGGCAGCACCCGCAGTCGTCCCGCCAGCACCGTTGCCGCCGTTGCCACCGTTGCCGCCACTGAGCACGGGCAGACCGTCGGCGCCGTCAGCGCCCTGAGTGGACCCGGATCCGCCGGATCCGCCCTGCCCCGTGGCGCCGTGATCACCGCCCTGACCGCCGGCGCCACCAGCGGCCCCCGAACCCGCCTGGGCGTGGGCACCTGCGCCGCCATCGCCACCGGCACCCGCGCGGCCGCCGTTTCCGCCGCTGCCCCCGATGCCCCGGGTGCCGTCCTGCCAGATGCCGCCGGCCAAGGCGATGCCGCCCAGTCCGCCGTCGCCACCGGCGCCCCCGGCACCACCCGCGCCGCCGAGGCCGCCCGTACCACCGGCGCCTCCGGCACCTCCAGCCAGTACCGTGCCGGCTGCTCCGGCACCACCGACGCCACCACTGGAGCCATTGCCACCCAAACCGCCGTCGCCTCCGTTACCCGCGTTACCCGCCAGCGCTCCGCCGTTGCCGCCGGCGCCGCCGTGTCCGCCGCGCCCGCCTTCGTAGCCGGCCGCTCCGACGACACCGTTGCCCATTGCATCGGTTCCCGGATCCGAAGGGAACAGCCCGGAAGTTGCACTCGAACCGTTGCCGCCCTTGCCGCCGGCACCACCGTTACCCACGAGTCCGCCGTCGCCGCCTCTGCCGCCGGCACCACCGGCAGTGCCGGGCCCACCAAGGATCGAGAGATTGAAGGCGTTGCTGCCGTCGCCGCCGCGACCGCCGTTGCCGCCGCTGGTCACCGCGGCGCCCGAGACGCCGTGCTGACCGACGACCGAGCCGACACCGCCGGCACCACCCAGACCGGCCTCACCGGGATTGCCACCGGCACCACCGGCACCACCGTTCACCCCCACTCCAATGATGAGGGATTCGTGGCCATGGGCACCGGCGCCACCGTCACCGGCCATGCCCGCCGCTCCGCCGTTTCCGCCGTGGCCGCCGACTCCGAGCGTCCCGATGCGGCCGAGCAGGCCCCCGGCACCGCCGACACCACCGGCGCCACCGGACCCGCCGGTTCCTCCTGAGCCGCCCGCGCCGCCCGCACCTCCGGTGCCGCTACCACTTTTGTCGAAGGTTCCCTTACCGCCCGCAGCGCCGACACCACCGAACCCGCCATCGCCGCCGACACCACCGGCGCCTCCGGTCCCACCGAATCCGAGGAGCCAACCGCCGCGGCCACCGGCACCGCCGGCGCCACCGATCCCGCCGACCTCGCCCGCGGTTCCAGCCTGGCCGGCCTCACCCGGGGCGCTGGGGATGCCATCGATGCCGTTGGCGCCCAACGCACCCGCACCGCCCACGCCACCGGCGCCACCCCATCCGATCAACCACGCACCTGCGCCACCGGCACCGCCTGCGCCACCCGTGCCGCCGCTGTCCAGGGCGGCGCCGCCCGCACCTCCGGCACCACCGGTGCCCATCAACAGGCCGCTGCGACCACCCGCACCGCCGACACCACCGGCGCCGGCAGCACCACCCTGACCGCCGCGCCCGAGAAGCAGCCCGCCCCGGCCACCGGCACCGCCGTTCTGGCCCGCGAGGAACGCCGCCCCGCCGGCACCACCGGTACCGATGAGGCCGGCGTTACCGCCCTTGCCACCGTTGGCGCCCTTGCCGCCGTTACCGATCAACCAGCCCCCATTGCCGCCGTTGCACGCGGCGCCCTCACAATCGTCGGCCGCGTCCAGACCGTTGCCGATCAGCCAGCCGCCGGGCCCAATCATCGGGCGGACCTGCTTGGTCACCGCCGAGCTCCAGGCCTCCAGCGCTTCCGGTCGGTTCGAGAGATCGCCGACGCTGTCGGTCACAGCGATACGAACAGAGCCTCCGGTTTCACGGATGACCACCGCTTCGGAGATTTCCCTGTTCCCGACCTGCCGCCTGGCGAACGCGAGCACCATCCATCCCAGCGGAGCGTCCGTCGAGACGCCACTGCCGTACGCCGCGACGGGCTGGATTCCGACCGCGCTCAGCAGACGATCGACCACGGACCGGACCGCAGGTGCCGGCACGTCGACCGACCGCGTCCCGCTCGGCCGCTCCGATGGCCGCCCCACGATCTGGGTGTCCACCGCACCCGACAGGACCGGCCGGACCGCATCGGCCACGGAGCCGGACCGCAACGCGGACAACGTCCTTCCCGGGCCGACCAGCCTCGGTCGCGGTGCCTGCGGCACCGTCGCCAGTGGACGCCAACCTTCGATGACGTCCGAGCGCACCACAGCGCGGCTCTGACCGCCCTGGCGGTCCGCAGCGGCACCCGCACGAGCGTTGGAGCGGTCCAGAACGGTCTCCATCACCATGCCGAAGACTGGGAAGTCCAGGCGGGCCAATCTTTTCGCCGCCTCCGACACGACCTTCTCGCCCGGCTCGGCGGACGGGACTGTGCTCACCACGGTCGTCCGACCATCGGCTTCCGCAGATGCCGACTCACCGGTGGTCGGCTGTGCGTCGGACCGATCCCGGGTGAACGCACCGGCCCGGTCGACAAGATCCCGCTTCTTTCCCCGCGGCCCCGCACGCCGGCCGTCCTCACCCGCTGACGACGACGCGGACCCCGACGAGACCGACCCATCCGAGGCGCGAACCCGCGGCCCACGCCGGCGTTCCTCGCCAGACGACGACGCGGACCCCGACGATGACGACGGCGAGGCCGGCGACGATGGTGACGACGACGCCCCAGACGAGGTCGACGACGAAGACTCCTCCGCGTGCGCGACGCCCTGTCCCGTGGTGAAGACGACCCCGAGCCCGGCGGCAACGGCGCCGGCCTGCAACCAGCGGATGACGGGGTGTCCGGCCGACCGTCGCGACCTACGCGCCCGACGCTGCGCCGACGTTGCGCACTTACCAGCCATGAGCCCACTCCTCAGTCGTCACCAGATGCACACGCGTTTGGATGAACGCTTACATCTGCGACGACCTACCGATGTAGGGCGCAACTACCCCACTTCCGGACGTCCACCGGACGGGACTACTCCACCGACGCGGGGAAAGGCCTAGCCCGGCTGGGTGCCGGCGACGGGGTCAGGCAAGGCGGACAGATCGACCTCGCCCTTGGGTCTGCCGTCCAACGCCAGGATGAGGTCGGCCACCATCTGAGCCAAATCGAGGTCGCGGATGCGCGGTGCGCCGATTCCGCTGCCCGCGCGCGGGATCGGAACCTGAATCGTGGCCGTGGTGGCGCGGTACGTCGCGCCCGGGTACATGCGGGCGAGCCTCAACTGTCCCGAGTCGGGCAGGGTCAGCGGGGACATCCGCAGGGTCGACGGCTGCCCAGCCGACCCGGTGGCCGAGAGTTCGGTGATCCCGTATTGACGGCACAGCAGGCGAAGCCGGGCCACCGCGACCAGACGCTGCGCGGGCTCGGGCAGCGGACCGTAGCGGTCGACGAGTTCCTCGACGACACCGAGCACCGCGGTGTCGTCGGCCGCGGCCGCCAGCCTCCGGTACCCCTCCAGCCGCAGCCGGTCGCTGCCGATGTAATCCGGCGGCAGATGCGCGTCGACCGGCAGGTCGATCCGCACCTCCTTGGGTTCGGTTGGCCCCGTGACGGTTTCGCCGTCAGCCGCGGCACGGTACGCCTCGACGGCCTCGCCCACGAGCCGCACATACAGGTCGAAACCCACGCCCGCGACATGCCCGGACTGTTCGACTCCGAGCACATTGCCCGCCCCGCGGATCTCCAGGTCCTTCATCGCCACCGCCATACCGGCGCCCAGATCGTTGTTCTGCGCGATGGTGGCCAACCTGTCGTAGGCGGTCTCGGTCAACGGCATCTCGGCCGGGTACAGGAAATAGGCGTAACCGCGTTCCCGGCTGCGTCCCACCCGACCGCGCAACTGGTGCAACTGGGAGAGCCCGAAGGTGTCGGCCCGCTCCACGATCAGGGTGTTGGCGTTCGAGATGTCCAGACCCGTCTCGACGATCGTGGTGCAGACCAGGATGTCGAATTCCCGGTTCCAGAAGCCCTCGACGGTCTTCTCCAGCAGTTCCTCGGGCATCTGACCGTGGGCCACCACCACCCGCGCCTCGGGCACCAGATCCCGGATCCGCGCCGCCGCGGAGTCGATCGAGCTCACCCGGTTGTGGATGTAGAAGACCTGCCCGTCGCGCAGCAGTTCGCGGCGCAGCGCCGCCGCCACCTGTTTGTCGTCGTGCGGACCGACATAGGTCAGCACCGGATGGCGCTCCTCGGGTGGGGTCAGGATGGTCGACATCTCGCGAATGCCGGCCAGGCTCATCTCCAGGGTTCGCGGAATCGGGGTGGCACTCATGGTCAACACGTCGACGTGCGTGCGCAGGCTCTTGATGTGCTCCTTGTGCTCGACGCCGAACCGCTGTTCCTCGTCGACGATCACCAGTCCGAGGTCCTTCCAGCGGACCGCGGTCTGCAGCAGTCGGTGCGTGCCGATGACGATGTCCACCGAACCGTCGGCCATCCCCTCGATGACGGCCTTCGACTCGCTCGGGTCGGTGAACCGGGACAGGCCCTTGACCGTCACCGGGAATCCGGCCATCCGGGTGCTGAACGTCTGCAGGTGCTGATCGGCGAGCAGCGTCGTCGGGACCAGCACCGCAACCTGTTTGCCGTCCTGGACGGCCTTGAACGCCGCGCGCACGGCGATCTCGGTCTTGCCGTAGCCGACGTCGCCGCAGATCACCCGGTCCATCGGCACCGGCTTTTCCATATCGGCCTTGACCTCGGTGATCGCCGTCAGCTGGTCCATGGTCTCGGTGAAACCGAACGCATCCTCCATCTCGGCCTGCCACGGTGTGTCCGGCCCGAACGCGTGCCCCGGAGCGGCCTGGCGCTTGGCGTAGAGCGCCACCAGTTCGGTGGCGATCTCGCGAACCGCCTTGCGTGCCTTGGTCTTCGTGTTGGTCCAGTCACTGCCCCCGAGCCGGCTCAAGCTGGGTGTCTGACCCCCGACATAGCGGGACAGCTGATCGAGCGAATCCATCGGGACGTACAGCTTGTCGGTTCCGCCGCCGCGCTTGCTGGAGGCATACTCCAACACCAGGTATTCGCGGCGCGCGCCGCCGACGGTGCGCTCGGTCATTTCGACGAACTTGCCGATGCCGTGCTGGTCGTGCACCACCAGGTCGCCCGCGGCCAGCGCCAATGGGTCGACGGTGTTGCGCCGCTTGGCCGCCAGGCGTTTACCCTCGGTGGCGGTCACCCGGTTACCGGTCAGGTCAGCTTCGGTGATGATCACCATGCCGGCGCCAGGCAGCACCACACCGTCGCGCAGCGGCCCCTTGAGAACGCCGACCACACCCGGGCGGGGCGCCTCGCCGTCGGCCAACATTGTTGCGGGCGTATCGGATTCGCCAAGCTGCTCGACGACGCGATGCGCCGTCCCGGTGCCGGGCGTCACCACAGCCGCGGTCCCACCGGTCATGACGTGGGCGCGCAGCATCGCGAAGATCTCTTGGATGTTCTGCTGGCCACGGGCCGACGGGGCCGGACGGATGTCGAGCTCCACCGCCGACTCGTCGGGCAGCTGGCTCAGCGTCCACCAGGGATGGCCCCCCTTGTCCGCCGCCTCGCGCACCTCGCTGAACCCACGAAAACCCGACCCGCCGAGCTGCTCGACGTCGATGGGGGCGTCGCCACCCACCGCGGCCACCGACCACGTCGCCTCGAGGAACTCCCGACCGGTCTGGATCAGGTCGGCGGCCCGAGTGCGCACCTTCTCCGGATCGCAGATCAGCAGCGGGGTGCCCGGGGCCAGCTGTTCGGTCAGCAGGGCCAGGTCATCGGGGCGCAGCACCGGGGTCAGGGCCTCCATACCGTCCACCGGGATGCCCTCGGCAAGTTTGGCCAGCATGTCGCCGACGCTGCCGCTGATCGCCTTGTCGGTCTGCGGGCCGGAGTCCAGCAGTTGCGCGGCGCGGCGTTTGGCGTCCTCGGTCAGCAGCAGCTCGCGGCACGGCACCGCAACCACATAGTCGACGGGGATCTCGGTGATCGAGCGCTGGTCCGCCACGGCGAACATCCGCATCTCGGTGACCTCGTCACCCCAGAACTCCACGCGGACGGGATGTTCGGCGGTGGGAGCAAAGATGTCGAGGATGCCGCCACGCACCGCGAACTCGCCGCGTTTGCCCACCATGTCGACGCGGGTGTAGGCCAGTTCGACCAGGCGGGTGATGGTCTCGTCGAAGCCCGGCTCGTCTCCGACCGACAGCGTCACCGGCTCGATGGTGGACAGATCGGAGGTCATGGGCTGCAGCAGCGACCGCGCGGTGGTCACCACCACGCGCAGCGGCGGGCCCAGTCGCGCGTCATCAGGGTGTGCCAGCCGGCGCAACAGCAGCATCCGCGCCCCCACGGTCTCCACACCCGGGGACAGCCGCTCATGCGGCAGGGTCTCCCAGGACGGGAACAGGGCCGCGGCCTCGCCGAACACCCCGCGCAGTTCCGCCGTCAGGTCATCGGCCTCGCGCCCGGTCGCGGTGACCACCAGCAGCGGCTCACGTTGAGCGAGCGCGGCCGCGACGAACACCCGGGCCGCGGCAGGTCCGACCAGGCTGAGCTCGGCGGGCTTGTCGGCGCTGCGCTCGATGAGCTCGGTGAAAGTGGGTGCGGTCAGCACCGCCTCGACGAGCCCCGCTATCGGGGTCTGGACATACTGGTGCCCCGGTGCGGTCATGATGGATTCCATTCTAAGACGGGCCCGCGCCGTGACCGTGCTCACGTTCCCGGCATCGAAATTGCCGTCAGGGCTGTTCGTGCGCGGTCGTCACAGCCCTGCGTGCAATCTCGGCGGCTGAGAAGCCGAGGTCGGCGGCCGAGAAGCCCCGATCACTCGTCCTGCAGGTGCGGGTCCGCCTCCAGGTGCGTCAACCCGTTCCACATGAGGTTGACCAGGTGGGCGGCCACCACCTCCTTCTTGGGCTCGCGGGTGTCGAGCCACCACTGCGCGGTCATCGACACCGACCCGACCAGGGCCTGGGCGTACAGCGGAGCCAGGTCGGGATCCAATCCGCGCCGGGAGAAGTCACCCGCCAGGATCGAACTGACCTGGCTGACCGCATCGTTGAGCAGGCTGGAATAGGTGCCCGAACTGATCGAGGCAGGCGAGTCACGGATCATGATCCGGAATCCGTCGGTGCGCTCCTCGACGTAGGTCAGCAGCGCCAGCGCCACCCGCTCGATCCGAACCCGGGAGCGGTTGTTGGTCAGCGACGAGGTGATGCCGTCGAGCAGGGCCGACATCTCGCGGTCGACGACCACCGCGTACAACCCCTCCTTGCCGCCGAAATGCTCGTAGACGACGGGTTTGGAGACGTTGGCGCGCAGCGCGATCTCCTCGATCGAGGTGGCGTCATAACCACGCTCGGCGAACAGCGAACGGGCGATGTCGATGAGCTGATGACGACGCTCGCTGCCGGTCATCCGCGTCCGCGGTGCACGCACATCCTTCTCGGGCTTTTCCGGCGCTCCCACGAGATACCAGCGTATAGACACCCGATAGACTCCGTGGGCGCGTCAGTCCGTCGTGGTGTAATCGGCAGCACCTCTGATTTTGGTTCAGATAGTTCAGGTTCGAGTCCTGGCGACGGAACGCGCAGATCGCAGCCGCACTCCGGCCCTTCACGCAGCCCGTTGAGCGCTCCGTTCCAACGTGCACCAGTTTTGCGACCGAGGCGCGCACAATGACACGCTGGGGGCGGCGCCAGGCGCCGAGGCTGTGAAGAAAGAGGGGCCATGACGACACACCGCGGGTCCGCAGTGGTGGTGCTGGCGGCGGGTGCGGGCACCCGGATGCAATCAGACACTCCAAAGGTGCTGCACACGCTGGGCGGTCGCAGCATGCTCTCGCATGCCCTGCACGCCGTCGCCAAGGTCGCACCGGAACATTTCGTGGTGGTGCTGGGCAACGAACGCGAGCGCATCGCCCCCGTCGTGACCGAACTGGCGGGCACGCTGGGCCGCCGGATCGACATCGCCGTGCAGGACCAGCAGTTGGGTACGGGCCACGCGGTGCTGTGCGGCCTGTCGGCCCTGCCCGCCGATTTCACCGGCACCGTCGTGGTGACCTCGGGTGACGTTCCGCTGCTGGACGCCGAGACGCTGGCCGCGCTGGCCGACACGCACGCCACCGAGCCGGCCGCGGTCACGGTGCTGACCACGACATTGGCCGATTCGACGGGGTACGGCCGCATCCTGCGCACGCAGGACGGCGAAGTCATCGCGATCGTCGAGGAGGCCGACGCCACGCCTCAGCAGCGTGCGATCCGTGAGGTCAACGCCGGTGTGTACGCCTTCGACATCACCGCGCTGCGCGGTGCGCTGGACCAACTGTCCTCCGACAACGCACAGCACGAGCTGTATCTGACCGACGTCATCTCGATCGTCCGCGCGGCCGGGCAGATCGTGCACGCCAAGCACATCGACGACCACGTGCTGGTGGCCGGCGTCAACGACCGCGTGCAGTTGTCGACGCTGGGCGCCGAACTCAACCGGCGCCTGGTCGCGCGCCTGCAGCGCTCGGGTGTGACGATCGTCGACCCCGCCAGCACATGGGTTGACGTGGACGTGACGGTCGGCCGCGACACCCAGATCATGCCCGGCACCCAACTGCTGGGCTCCACCACGATCGGCAGTCACTGCGTGATCGGCCCCGACACCACGCTGGCCGACGTCAGCGTCGGTGACGGCTGCTCGGTGGTGCGCACGCACGGCGGGCAGTCAGTCATCGGGGCTGGCGCGACCGTGGGTCCGTTCGCCTACCTGCGTCCCGGCACCACGCTGGGCGTCGACGGCAAGTTGGGCGCATTCGTCGAGGTCAAGAACTCGACCATCGGTGAGGGCACGAAGGTGCCGCACCTGACCTACGTCGGGGACGCCGACATCGGCGAGCACAGCAACATCGGCGCCTCGAGCGTCTTCGTCAACTACGACGGCGAAACCAAACGCCGGACGACGATCGGCTCTCACGTGCGCACGGGCTCGGACACGATGTTCGTGGCGCCGGTCCGAGTCGGCGACGGTGCCTACACCGGCGCCGGCACGGTGCTGCGCGAAGATGTGCCGCCCGGAGCGCTGGCTGTGTCCGAGAACGCACAACGCACCGTCGAGGGCTGGGTCGAACGCAAACGCCCCGGCAGCGCCGCCGCCGAGGCCGCGCGCCGCGCCCTGGAAGCCGAGCAGGGCTGAGCAGTTCTGGCCAATCCGGCGAGCGGTTAACGCTGTGCCCGCAAACCTACGTACCATTGCCCCGTACCAATCCCCGACCGCAAGGGCAGCGCAGCAGTGAGTCACGACTGGACCGACAACCGCAAGAATCTGATGTTGTTCTCGGGTCGTGCGCACCCCGAACTGGCCGAGCAGGTGGCCAAAGAGCTCGACGTGCACGTCACCGCGCAGACCGCCCGCGACTTCGCCAACGGTGAGATCTTCGTCCGGTTCGATGAATCGGTGCGTGGCTGCGACGCTTTCGTCCTGCAGAGCCACCCCGCGCCACTGAACCAGTGGCTCATGGAGCAGCTCATCATGATCGACGCGCTCAAGCGCGGCAGCGCCAAGCGGATCACCGCGATCCTGCCGTTCTACCCGTATGCGCGTCAGGACAAGAAGCACCGCGGCCGTGAGCCCATTTCGGCCCGCCTGGTCGCCGACCTGCTCAAGACCGCTGGCGCCGACCGCATCGTGTCGGTCGACCTGCACACCGATCAGATCCAGGGCTTCTTCGACGGCCCGGTCGATCACATGCGCGGGCAGTCGCTGCTGTGCGGCTACATCGCGGAGAACTACGCCGACCACGACATGGTGGTCGTCTCGCCCGACTCGGGCCGCGTCCGCGTCGCGGAGAAGTGGGCCGACGCCCTCGGTGGCGTTCCGCTGGCCTTCATCCACAAGACGCGCGATCCGCTGGTGCCCAACCAGGTCAAGTCCAACCGCGTCGTCGGTGAGGTCAAGGGCAAGACCTGCATCCTGACCGACGACATGATCGACACCGGCGGCACCATCGCCGGCGCGGTCAAGCTGCTCAAGGAGGACGGCGCGGCCGACGTGATCATCGCCGCCACTCACGGTGTGCTGTCCGATCCGGCGGCCCAGCGTCTGGCGGAGTGCGGTGCCCGCGAGGTGATCGTGACCAACACCCTGCCGATCACCGAGGACAAGCAGTTCCCGTCGCTGACCGTCCTCTCGATCGCGCCGCTGCTGGCCAGCACCATCCGCGCCGTGTTCGAAAACGGTTCCGTGACCGGACTTTTCGACGGATCCGCCTAAGCGCCGATGACCGACGCGACGATCTTCCACAACCCGAAGTGCAGCACGTCCCGCAAGACGCTGGACCTGCTGCGCGAGAACGGCATCGAGCCGACCGTCGTGCAGTACCTCAAGACCCCGCCGTCACGCGCCGAGTTGGCCGCGATGATCGCCGACGCCGGGATCGAGGTCCGCAAGGCCGTGCGCAAGCGCGAGTCGCTGTATGCGGAGTTGAACCTGGACGACGCGAGCGACGACGAACTGCTCGATGCCATGGCCGAGCACCCCATCCTGATCGAGCGCCCGTTCGTCGTGACCGACAAGGGCACCCGACTGGCCCGACCGATCGACGCGGTGCACGAGATTCTGTGATCTGGCGGCCGGCCCTGGCACTCGCCGTCGCCTCGGCGGCGCTTGTCTCGTGCGGCGCCCCGGCCCCCGACTATCAGTCCACCTGGTCGACCTCGGCCACGACGTCGGCCGTGCCGACGACACCGCCTCCCGTCGTGCCCTTCTCTCAGTATCTGGAGGGCCGCGGCGTGCGGGGTGTGCCCGTCGCCCCCGCCGATCTGACCGACATCGAGGTCACGCTGGTCCGACCGCCCGGATGGAAGCCGTACCGCAATGAGAACCTGCTGCCGCAGACCCAGGCCATCGCCAAGAACGACACCTACCCGACCGCACAGGTGCTGGTGTTCCGACTGCACGGCGGCTTCGACGTCCCCGCCGCGATCCGGCACGCCAACGCCGACGCCATGCTGTCGCCGGGCTTCAAGAAGCTCAACGAGTCCTTCAACGATTTCGACGGTTTCCCGTCGGCCATGATCGAGGGCAGCTACACCGGCCCGAACGACCGCAGGCTGCACACCTACAGCCGCATCGTCATCCCCGTCACCCCAGCGCCGGATTTCCAGCGCTACCTGGTGCAGCTGACCGTGACCAGCCTGGCCGATCAGGCCGTCGCCGACTCCGATGCGATCGAATCGATCATCGGCGGCTTCAAGGTGACCCTCTCTTAACCGCGAGCAGACACAAACTCGCATGGATCGCGGCCCAATCGTGCGAGTTTGTGTCTGCTCGCGGGCTGTGGGCGCAGGGGTTGTGCGGTCACCGCGCGGCTAGGGTGGCACCATGACCTCCTGGACTGCTGCTGACCTGCCGTCATTCGCCGGGCGCACCGCCATCGTCACGGGCGCCAACAGCGGTCTCGGGGAGATCACCGCGCGCGAGTTGGCCCGTGTCGGGGCAACGGTCATCCTCGCCGTGCGCAACACCGACAAGGGCGCGGTCGCCGCGGCGGGCATGCCGGGCGAGGTCGAGGTGCGCAGGCTCGATCTGCAGGACCTGGCGTCGGTGCGGGAGTTCGCCGACGGCGTCGAGGACGTGGACGTGCTGATCAACAACGCCGGCGTGATGGCCGTGCCGTTCGCCTTGACCAGGGACGGCTTCGAAAGCCAGATCGGCACCAATCATCTCGGCCATTTCGCGCTGACCAACCTGCTGCTGCCCAAGATCGGCGACCGCGTGGTCACGGTGTCGTCGATGATGCACCTGTTCGGCCGGGTCAACCTCAAGGACCTGAACTGGAAGACGCGGCCCTATTCGTCGTGGGGCGCCTACGGCCAGTCCAAGCTGGCCAACCTGCTGTTCACCAGCGCGCTGCAGCGTCGCCTCGACGGCGTGGGATCCCGCGTGCGGGCCGTGGCGGCACACCCCGGCTACTCCGCGACCAACCTGCAGACACACTCGACCGGGGCGTTCAGCTCCCGCTTCATGGCGATGGGCAATCGGTACTTCGCGACCGACGCCGACTTCGGGGCCAGGCAGACGCTGTTCGCGGCCTCGCAGGATGTCCCCGGCGACACGCTCATCGGTCCGCGCTTCGGCCAGCAGGGGCCGACGGGCCCCACCTTCCGCAGCCCACTGGCCCGCAGCGCGGCCAAGGCGGAGGGCCTGTGGGAGCTGTCCGCCCAGCTCACAGGTACTGAATTTCCGCTCTGACTCGCCGATGCGTTAGTCTTGCCGGGCGTCACGGCGAGGGTGGCTTGACCACCGTTATCGACGGGGACCCGCATCCGATGCGGTTTTGTCTGCTCCTGCCGTGCTCCACATCCTCGACACGGTTTCACAAGGAGCAACATCATGGCTAAGGCCGCCGCCACCACCAACAATCTCGTCGCCACTGTGCGCACCAAGACCGGCAAGGGCGCCTCGCGCCAGGCCCGCCGCGACGGCCAGGTGCCCGCGGTGCTGTACGGCCACGGCACCGATCCGCAGCACCTGCTGCTGCCGGCCCGCGACTTCGCCGCGGTCCTGCGCCACACCGGCACCAACTCCGTCCTCGTGCTCGACATCGAGGGCACCGAGCAGCTGGCTCTGACCAAGGCGCTTGAGATCCACCCGATCCGCCGCAACATCCAGCACGCCGACCTGCTGGTCGTCCGCCGTGGCGAGAAGGTCAGCGTCGAGGTCACCGTCAACGTTGAGGGTGAGGCCGGTCCCGACACCCTGGTCAACCAGGAGACCAGCACCATCGAGATCGAATCCGACGCCATGTCGATTCCCGACCACCTGACGCTGTCCGTCGAGGGCGTCCCCGCGGGCACCCACTTCACCGCGGCCGACATCGAGCTGCCCGAGGGCGTCACGCTGATCTCCGACCCCGAACTGCTCGTGGTCAACGTGGTGACGTCGCCGACCGCCGCGGACCTCGAGGCCGAGGGCTCCGGCGAGGAGGCCACTTCCGCGGCCCCCGCCCAGGAGTCGGCCGAGGCTGCCGCCGAGTCCGAGTCCGAGTAATTCGCCGAAGGGTTGTCCGACAACATGGCCGAGCCCCTGTTGGTGGTCGGCCTGGGCAATCCCGGACCGAACTACGCCAAGACCCGGCACAACATCGGGTTCATGGTCGTCGACATCCTCGCCGACCGCATGCGCGAATCGTTCAAAGTGCACAAGCGCTCCGGCGCCGAGGTGGCCACCGGCCGCCTCGGCGGCCGGGCCATTGTGCTGGCCAAGCCCAGGGTCTACATGAACGAGTCCGGGCGTCAGGTCGGTCCCCTGGCCAAGTTCTACTCCGTCGCACCGGCCGACGTGATCGTCATCCATGACGAGCTGGACATCGACTTCGGTCGCATCCGACTCAAGGCCGGCGGCGGCGTCGCCGGCCACAACGGCCTGCGCTCCGTCGCTTCGGCGTTGAGCAGCAATGATTTTGCCCGCGTCCGGGTCGGCATCGGCCGCCCGCCCGGGCAGAAGTCCGGTGCGGCATTCGTGCTCGAGCAGTTCAACGCCGCCGAGCGCAAAGAGGTCCCGACGATCTGCGAGCTGGCCGCCGACGCGACCGAGCTGTTGATCGAGAAGGGCGTCGAGCCCGCGCAGAACGTCGTGCACGCCTGGGGCTGAGCTCCTTCCCGCAAGCGGGCTGGGCAATTCCCGCGAGCGGGCTGCGCAACTCCCGCGAGCGGGCGCGTCTGTACAGCGACACGCCGCGTTTCGCGTACAAAGTGGGACGCTCGCGGAGTCATGGTGGGACGCTCGCGGAGAGTTTGGGCTCCCACGAGTTTGGCACTCACAGGCCATCTTTGGCGCGCGCAGTCCGGACCGCCCGATGCGGGGCGGTTCCATACTCACAGCCATGCAGATCACCGTCGATTACGACCTCTGTGACGGACACGGTCAGTGCCTGATGGCCGCGCCCGATGTCTTCGACCTGCCCGACGACTCAGAACACGTCGTCGTGCTGGACCCGGATCCGCCGCGCGACGAGTACGACGCCGTCATCCGCGCCGCCGCGATGTGCCCGGCGCAGGCCCTGCGCGTGGAGATCTGACGTCAGCCTTCGGTCAGGTCATCCAGAATCCCGCTGCGCCCGGCCAACGCCGCGGCGGCAATCCGGTTGCTGACCCCCAGCTTGTTCAACAGCGAGGCCACCATGCGTTTGGCGGTGCGCTCCGAGACCACCATGCGGGTCGCGATGTCGACGGTCTCCATTCCCGTCGACAGCAGGGACCACAGTTTGAGCTCGGCCGGCGTCAACGAGGTCAGCACGTCGCCCGGCGGCTTACGCGTGCCGGACAGCAGCGCGTCGAGCAGCACCGGATCCACCACGCGCAGTCCTGCGGCGATCGTCGTCAACGGCCCGACCAGTGCTTCGGGCCGCACGGTCTTCGACAGGAATCCGTCGGCACCCGCCCGCAGCGCGTCCTCGGCCAGTTCCATGTCGCCAGTGCCGGACAACGCCAGGATGCGCGTGCGCGGATGACGCGCCTTCAGATGCCGGATCGCCGCGACACCGCCCAGTGGGGGCATCGACAGGTCGACGATCGCCAGGTCCGCATCGCACGAGATGGCCAGTTCAGCGGCCTCCTCGACGAACGTCGTCCGGCCACCGATCACGAACTGTTCACCCCAGTCGCGGGTCAGAAGCAGTTCCAGCCCCTCGGCGAAGAGTTCGTGATCATCGATGATCACGACGACCTGAGGCTGGCGTCCGGGCTTGGGGGTCACCCGCCGGATCGTAGTGCGCGCAACACGGATCGTCGCCGAGATCCCCGACTGCGGGTCTAGGGTCGGCCCGTGAAGAGCTCGCATCGACTCCGGTCGCTCGTGGTGCCCACCGGCGACAACTACGGCATGGCCCGAGTTGTGGTGGCCGTGCGCGCGGCGGTGGTGCTGTCGATCGTCGTGCTGGCACTGCTCGGTCCGGAATGGATGCGTGCTCATCCGGTGGCCCTGACCGTCGTCCTGGGCGGAGCCCTGGCCTGGGCGGCCGTGCTCATGACGTATCCGCGCTACGAGGTGCGCCGCACTCGCTACGCCTGGCTGGTCACGGTGGTGGACGCGACGTTCACATTGACGCTGATCGGTCTGACCGGGGGCGCGGCCAGTCCGGTGGTCTCGGTGCTGGCCATGGTCGTGATCGCCTCGGCGGCTCGGCTCACCTTCGTCGAATGTCTCACTCTGGCAGCCCTTCTCGGCGTCAGCTACCTCGGCGTGGTGCTGATCTGGGAACCCGCGGACGCCGCCACCCTGGCCCCGCTGGCCCAGGGACTGTGGTGGGCGATCTTCACGGTGTTCGTCGCGGTGCTCAGCGGCGGCCTGGCGGTCCTGATCGAACGTGAACACCGCTTCCGGGTGGACGCGCTGGTGGAGGCCGAAGCCGAGCACGCCGCGGCCGAGGAGGAACGCGATCTGCGCGCCCGGCTGCTGCGGTCCTACGAGGCACAACAGGAGGGCCTGCAGGTTCTGCTGCACGAGTTCCGCACGCCCGTGGCCTCGCTCGACGCGCTGGTCGACGCGCTGACCGACGGATCGGGAATGACGGACACCGCTCGTGACGCCGCGATCCAACTCGCGGGGCGGCACAGCAGGCACCTGGCCGACATGCTCG